>DASXOY010000082.1:0-37280 GCA_036493935.1 Steroidobacteraceae bacterium
TAGCCGGAAATATAATCGCCGTTTTCGGTGAAAATCGCGGGCGTGCCGCGCACCCCGATATTTTCGCCCAGCTCGTATTCACGTTTCACGGGCGTCGGCGCGCAAATCTTGTTCATGTCCAGCGCCGCGCCGGCTTTCGCCCGCGTCAACGCTTCGTTGCGATTCGGTGAGCACCAAACGACCTCGGCCTTCTTCCAGCTCTCCGTTCCCGGGCCGGTGCGCGGATAGAACATGTAGCGCACGCGGATTCCGAGCTTGTTGAGCTCGGCCATCTGGCTGTGCAGCTTGCGGCAATAGGCGCAATCGACATCCGTAAACACGGTGATCGTATATTTCGGATTCGGCGGCGAGAAGATCACCATTTGCGATTCGGGCACCGAACCGATCAAGGCAATGCGCGCATGCGTGCGCAACGTCTCGGTCAGGTTGTCGCGCGACTTCATGTCGTACAGGTTGCCGTCGATGAAGTACTTGCCGTCGGCGGTTATATAGCTGATTTCCGCGCCTTGCGTGAATTCATAGACGCCGGCAATCGGCGAGGGCTGCAAATCATCGAGCTTGGAACCGGCGGGCAGCAGCTTGAGCAAAGCCACGCGCGGATCGGCTGCGGGCTGCTCTGCGTTGGCGGCGCGCGCGCTCGGAATTGCAGCGCAAATGATCAGGCTCAAGACGGCGACATATCGCAACATGCGGGCTCCGAAGGATCTAGCTGATACGACCCCTAAAGAACGGGGAGGTTCATTAAGGATTCTAGCAGACCAACGCCTGCGGCTCTGAAGCTCAGCCGCGGGGATGATGCTGGGAGTGCAGGTCCTTCAGGCGTTCGCGGGCGACGTGCGTATAGATCTGGGTTGTCGATAGATCGCTGTGACCCAGGAGCATCTGCACCACGCGCAGATCCGCGCCGTGGTTCAACAGATGCGTCGCGAAGGCGTGACGCAGCGTATGCGGCGACAGTTCCTTTTCAACGCCGGCCTTCTTGGAATAGCGCTTGATGATGTGCCAGAACGCCTGGCGCGTCATGCGATCGCCGCGACGGGTCGGAAACAAATAGTCCGTCTGACGCTCCAGCAGAATTTCCACCCGCGGGCCCTGCATGAATTGCTGCAGCCACTTCACGGCTTCTTCGCCGAGCGGGATCAAGCGTTCGCGGTTGCCCTTGCCGACAACACGCATGACGCCTTGATTCAAGTTCACTTGATTGTGCTTCAGGCTGACGAGCTCGGAGACCCGAAGACCCGTCGCGTACAAAACCTCGAGCATGGTGCGGTCGCGATGACCCAGGGGCTCGGACACGGTGGGCGCTTCAAGCAGCGAATCCACCTCGGCTTCGGTCAGCGATTTCGGCAGCGAGCGGCCGATTTTCGGCATCGCTATTTGCGCGGTGGGATCCTGCGTAATGAGTCCCTCGCGCATCATGAAACGGAAGAATCGGCGGAAGCTCGACAACTGCCGGGCAGTCGATCTGGGGCGGGATCCGCCCTCCACTCGCGCCGCGATGAAACCCAATAATTCGATGCGCGTGGCTTTGAGCAATGCGCTGTCCCGTTCCTCGAGCCATCGGGCCAAGGCCGTTAGGTCGGCACGGTACGCCGCCAGCGTGTTGGCCGAGAGACCGCGTTCCATCCATACGGCATCGAGAAAGCGTTGCAAGGCGGGATCCGCCGCCTCGCGGGCAGCGGGTACCGCTCCGCCCAAGGTGCGTGTATAAACCGTCCGTTTCAGAGCCGTCGCCATAGTTTCTCGCGAAAGTTACGCACGAAATAGTGCTGTCCGCGCTATCAGTCCTCAGTATGCGAGGGGTGTAGGGAGGTCGGCGTGACCAGAATCACAGTACAGTTAAGTATTAACATAAGGAGAACCAGATCACAGAAGTGAAGCATTCAGGGGCGTCCGCAGTCCTCAATTTGCCCTACGTTGCGTACTGCGTAGTGTGCTTTACGGCCTTAGGGTTGGCCGTGCTGGCGATCAACCTATTTCTACCCAGCCTGCGCCAGCGCCGCGTGGTGGCCGGCACGGTGGGGCGCCTATTCCTGCGGCTCTCGGGCATCCCTTTCACTGTCTCTGGCCTGGAGCGCCTCCCCGATACCCCCTGCGTGGTTGTGGCCAATCACGCCAGCTATATCGACGCCATCGCGATTGTCGCGGCGCTGCCGCCCGAGTTTGCCTTCGTCATCAAGAAGGAGATGGTGCGCGTGCCCCTGGCCGGGCTGCTGCTGCGGCGTTTGGGCTCGCAGTTTGTCGAACGGTTTGATCGCCATAAGGGAGCGAGCGATGCTCGCCGGGTTTTGAAGCTCGCGGCGACTGGGCAATCCCTCATGTTTTTCCCCGAAGGCACGTTCGATGAAAATCGGCGGATCGGAAAATTCCTAGGCGGGGCCTTCACGACCGCCGCACGAGCCCAAATGCCGGTGGTTGCCGTCGCCATTCACGGCACGCGCGACGTCATGCCTCCGGGAAGCCCGTCGATCCACCGGCTGCCCATCAGGGTGGAAATTCTTGCCGTGCTTGCCGCTGACGAAGCACGCCTCAAGAGCCGCGAACTCATCGCGCAGGCAGTGGGTGACCCGCTGGCGCCTTGAAGAAGCGCCACGCGGCTATAATATTGGATTGGCACATCACGGAATAAATCATGAAATCGGATCCCGTCGTCATATTGAGCGCCCGGCGCACGCCGGTCGGCGCATTTCAGGGTGCTCTGACCACCCTCACCGCGCCGCAGCTCGGCGCCGTCGCCATCAAGGCTGCCCTGGCGGACTCAGGCGTTAAGGCCGCCGAAGTCGATGAGGTGATCATGGGGTGCGTTCTGTCGGCCGGAATCGGCCAGGCCCCCGCACGCCAGGCGGCGCTGGGCGCCGGGTTGCCCACGAGCACGCCCAGCACCACGGTTAACAAGATGTGCGGCTCCGCCATGCGCGCCGTCATGCAGGGAGCGGACCAGATACTGGCCGGCAACGCTCAGATCGTCGTGGCGGGCGGTATCGAATCGATGAGCAACGCCCCGTACCTGCTGCCCAAGGCCCGCGCGGGGTACCGCATGGGGAATCAGGAAGTCCTGGACCACATGTTTTTCGATGGCTTGCAGAGTCCCTGGGATGGGCAGCTCATGGGCTGCTTTGCAGAGGCGACTTCCGAGAAGTATGGCTTCACGCGGCAGGCACAAGATGATTTCGCCGCCGAATCGGTGCGTCGCGCGCTCGCCGCCGTGAACGGGGGTGCTTTCACCGCCGAGGTTGCGCCGGTCAGCACCAAGACCCGCAAGGGCGAAGTCGTCGTCGACAAGGACGAGACGCCTTTCACCCTCGACATCGCCAAGATTCCGACCTTGAAGCCGGCCTTCAAAAAAGACGGCACCGTGACCGCGGCCAGCTCTTCGGGAATCTCGGACGGCGCCGCAGCCGTGGTGCTGGCGCGCGAATCCTTTGCGGTATCCAAGAACTTGAAGCCCCTGGCAAAAATCCTAGGCTATGCGAGTTTCGCCCGCGAACCGGAGTGGTTTACCTTGGCGCCGGTGGGCGCCATCCAAAAGCTGTTGACGCAGCTAAATTGGTCGCCAAAAGATGTGGATCTTTTCGAGGTCAATGAAGCCTTCGCGGCCGTGACCATGGCGGCGATGAAGGATCTGTCGATCGAGCATTCCAAGATGAACGTCAACGGCGGCGCGTGCGCGCTCGGCCACCCGATCGGCGCAACGGGCGCGCGCATTCTCACCACGTTGCTATATGCACTGAAAGCCCGCGGCAAAAAGCGCGGAATCGCCAGCCTGTGCATCGGCGGCGGCGAAGCGACCGCGATTGCCGTAGAGCTCATGTGAGCACCGGCACGCCGGTCACGATCGTGATTTCGGCCGGTATCGCGCGCGTTACTCTCAATCGACCCGACAAACGCAATGCGCTAGATGCTGCCAGCATCGCAGGGCTCGGCGCGGCGCTCGAGCAATGTGCGGCCGATCCCAAGGTGCGGGTGCTGCAGCTGACGGGTGCGGGCGAGGTTTTCTGCGCAGGTGCCGATCTCACCGAAATGCAGGCGCAGGCGCGGGCCACCGAAGGCGAGAACGTGGCGCACGCTGAGAAACTGGCTCACGTGCTCGCCCTGCTGGATTCATTTCCGAAGCCCACGCTGGCGCGGGTGAATGGCGACGGCTACGGCGGCGCATTGGGCCTGATCGCCGCCTGCGACATCGTCGTCGTCAATGAACGCGCGAAATTCGCGTTCACGGAAGTGCGCCTCGGCATCATTCCGGCCGTGGTGTCACCGTTTGTTCTGGGCAAGATCAGCGAGAGTTCGGCGCGCCGCTACTTCGTCACCGCCGAATCCTTAAGCGCGGCAGCGTTGAAAGAGATCGGGCTGGCGCACGAGGTTGTGGCAGGCGACCTGCTCGACGCAACCTGCGCGGGACTCATCGACGCCATCTTGAAGGGCGCGCCCGGAGCCCAAACAGCCGCCAAGCAGCTCGTTCGCGACGCCCCGCAAGGGGCCGCACGACGAGGCACGGCGGCCATGGAGATGGCCACGCGGCTTGCGCGATTGAGGGTACAGGCGGAGGCGCAGGAGGGATTTGCCGCGTTCTTTGCCAAACGCAAGCCGTCCTGGCGGCAGGACTGAGCGGCAGCCGCAAAACGGGGTGGGCGTCCTTGCCCGTGCCATGCCCAAATCCCTTGGCCATCCTGTGGCAGACGGCGTCCGTGGCCTGTCAACATGGTAGTCCCCAATAAGTAAGCGACGTTCAGAGCCCGATCCCCTCACGCGTTGTCCGCCTGTTGGATGCCTCCCCCGGTTTAGCGGATTGTGATCTACTAAGCCTCCGATTTTTCATGTGTTTCTAGCGTCTTAGGTGACGGTTTAATGAGCGAAAACCAACGTGATGTCATGGAGTACGAGGTCGCCATCGTTGGCGCAGGACCTGCGGGGCTGGCGTGCGCGATCAGGCTCAAGCAGCTGAAGCCCGATTTAAGCATTTGCGTGTTGGAGAAGGCAGCAACGCTGGGGGCTCACTCGCTCTCCGGCGCCGTGATGGAGCCGGGACCGTTGGATGAATTGCTGCCGCGGTGGCGCGAACATGCGCCCGCCATCTGCGTGCCCGCCGGCCGCGATGAGTTTGCGATCATGACCCGCCGCAAGCGCATCAAATTTCCGATAGTTCCGCCGCAGCTTAAGAATCACGGCAATTTCATTGTTTCCCTCGGCCAGTTGATTCCCATCCTCGGCGCCGAAGCGGAAAAGCTCGGCGTCGATGTTTTCCCGGGATTCGCCGCCGCCGAAGCGCTGTACGACGAGACCGGCGCCGTCAAAGGAGTGCGCATCGGCGACATGGGGGTCGAAAAGAACGGCGAGCCTGGACCAAATTTCGCGTTAGGACCTGAAATTCACGCCAAGATCACCATGTTTTGCGAGGGTTGCCGCGGCAGCACCTCGAAGCAGTTGATCGCGCGCTACAAGCTGGATGAAGGCAAATCTCCTCAGACCTACGGGCTGGGTCTCAAGGAGCTGTGGCAACTACCGCCCGGACGCGTTCAGCCGGGACTGATTCAACACACTTTCGGCTGGCCGCTGGATAACGCTACCTATGGCGGCAGCTTCGTCTATCACCTCAATAACGACCGGGTTTACGTCGGGTTTGTGGTGGGACTGGATTATGAGGATCCGCGCTTAAAGCCCTTTGAGGCCTTTCAGCAATGGAAGAATCATCCCGAGGTAAAAGCGCTGCTGCAGGGCGGGGAAATCGTCGCAGGCGGTGCGCGCACCATCATCGAAGGCGGCTACCAGTCGATGCCGAAGCTCGAAATGCCGGGTGCGTTGTTGGTCGGCGACGCGGGCGGCACGCTCAACATGCCGAAGATCAAGGGAATCCACCAGGCGATCCGCAGCGGCATGACCGCCGCCGCGCACTATGCCGAAACCGGCACGAGCTTGGGGTTCGATCAGCGCTGGCGCGAATCACCGGGCGGCCGCGAACTCTACAAAGTGCGAAATTTCCGCCCCGGATTTCGCCGCGGCCTTTGGTTCGGTCTTGCCAATGCGGTTCTGGAGACCGTTACGTTCGGCAAACTTCCCTGGACTTTGGCGAATCACGCGGACGATACGGCCCTCAAGCACTTGGACGAGTACACCTCGCCGGATCGCGATTGGGGTCCGCGCGATTTACCGCCGCGCGACCGGGTGGCCTTCGTGTTTTTTGCCTCGACCACGCATGACGAAAATCAGCCGGTGCACCTGCACGTGGCCGACACGAATTTGTGCGCGACTCGCTGCATCAAGGATTTCGGCAATCCCTGCACGAACTTTTGCCCGGCAAACGTCTACGAGATGATCGCGGACGGCAACGGCGGCCAAAAGCTGCAGATCAACGCGTCGAATTGCGTGCACTGCAAGGCCTGCGACATCAAGGAGCCGTACGCGGGGCAAATCACGTGGGTTACGCCGGAAGGCGGTTCGGGTCCGAATTATCAAAGCCTCTAGAATAAAAATCGATTGTCCAAGCAACGCCAGTCGATCGCCGCCCGCCTAACCGCCGAAAACGCGGCGCATCGGCTCCAGTTTGACGCAGCTCAGGCGCAGGCTGCGGCGCGGCTCGATGATCTGCGCGCGCGTCTGGTGGCTCAATCGCAATCAATCAGCCACAAGCTGCGCACGCAGCTGCGGCGTCTGGCCGTCGCGCCGGTCGAGGCGCCCTTGCGCGGCTTGTATCTGTGGGGCGGTGTCGGCCGCGGCAAGACTCTGCTGATGGACATGTTCTTCCAGTCCCTTCCCTTGCAGCTCGGCGAGCGCGCGCACTTCTATCGGTTCATGCGCCAAGTGCATGCGGAACTGCGCAAGGTCAAGAGCCGCGCCGACCCGCTCGACACCGTCGCGGAGCGCCTCGCCGCGCGGCTGCGCGTATTGTGCCTGGACGAGTTTTTCGTTTCCGACATCGCCGACGCGATGATCCTCGGAGGACTTTTCGCGGGCTTATTCAGCCGCGGCGTCACGCTGGTGGCGACCTCCAACACGGCGCCTCAGGATCTGTACAAGGACGGCTTGCAGCGGCAACGATTCTTGCCGGCGATCGAAATGCTTCAAAGCCACGTTGAGGTCTTGCATCTCGACAGCGGCATCGACTACCGCTTGCGCCAATTGGAGCAGGCACCCACCTATTTGGATTCGAAACTACCGGGCACCGCAGCGCAGCTGAAGCAGCGCTTCACGGCGCTGGCAGGCGGCAGCGCTGCCGGACCGACTACGCTCTCGGTGGAGAATCGGCACATCAAAGCTCATGCGACCGGCGCCGGCATGGTGTGGTTTGAGTTCAAGGACATTTGCGAAGGGCCGCGCAGTCAAAATGACTACATCGAGCTGGCGCGCTCTTATCACACCGTGTTCGTTTCAAATGTCCCCGAATTCACTCGCGGCAACGAAAATGCCGCGCGGCGCTTCATCATGCTCATCGACGAATTCTATGATCGAAATGTCAATGTAGTAATATCGGCCGCCGCCGCGCCGGCCTTGCTGTATCACGGCGAACGCCTGCAATTGGAATTTTTGCGCGCGGCAAGCCGGCTCGTCGAAATGCAGACGCAAGCATACCTCGCGGGCCAACACCGTCCCTGAAATCGTCGCGGACTGGCATAATTCGCGCCTACGCCGCCGGCGTATGCCGCTCGAACAGGCTTAAGGATCGGATATGTACCAGGTTTCTTCAGAACAGCATCGCAGCGTCATTTCCGCGATTTTGCGCAGCCCCGTCCGGCCGCCGAAATCCATGCGCGGCTTTGACTGGCGGCAGTATCTGCAGACCTATTTTGCCCATGTGGACATGAGCGACCTCGCCGATCGGGATCCGAAGGATCTCGCGGGCGCGGCGCTCTCGCATCTCATGTTCGCGATGCAGCGCGGCCGGACCGCGCTGGTGCGGGTATTCAACCCGACGCTGCGCGAGCACGGCTTCGTCTCTCCGCACACCGTTATCGACGTGGTCAACGACGATATGCCCTTTCTCGTCGATTCGGTCGGCCTTGCCTTGACCGAACGTGCGCTGACGCTGCATTTTCTGTCGCATCCGGTATTCGCGGCGGTGCGCGATCGCGCCGGAAAATTAAGTGCGCTCGAGAAGCGCGCCGAATCCTCAGCCGGAGCGAAACAGCGCCTCGAGTCCTTCCAGCATGTCGAGGTCGACCGGATCGTCGATCCCGCGGCGCTGAAATCCTTGGCCGCGCAAATTGAGCGCAGCATGCGCGACGTGCGCGCGGCGTGCGCGGATTGGCTGCCCATGCGGGCCGCCGCCCGCGCTGCCGTGCAAGATTTGGGCTCGATGAGCGCGCGCGCCGATGCGGGCGAGCTGAGCGAGACCTGCGCGCTGCTCGATTGGATGGAAAATCGCCACTTCACCTTTCTGGGCTACCGGGAATATCGCCTGCGCGGCGGCAAGGGCCGTGAAACGCTCGAGCCGCTCATGGCAACGGGCCTGGGGATCTTGCGCGCCGGACACAGAAAAACAGAAAGCACCAGCCGGGTGCTGCGCAGGGATATCCAGAAGCAAAGCCGCTCGCGCAACCTGAGCCTGGTCACGAAGGCCAACTCCCTCTCCACCGTGCACCGCGCCGGCTACCTGGACTATGTCGGCATCAAAAAATTCGATGCCAAGGGGCGCTTGACCGGCGAGCGGCGCTTCTTAGGTCTGTGGACCTCCGCCGCCTACAACAGCAATCCGCGGGAAATTCCGCTGTTGCGCCAGAAAATCGCGCAGGTGGCCGAGCATTTCACATTGGCGCCCGACAGCCACGACGGCAAGGCGTTGCAGCACATCCTGGAGTCCTTCCCGCGCGATGAGCTGTTCCAAGCCAGCGTCCCGGAACTCACGCGCATCGTCACGGGTATATTCGGGCTGCAGGAACGGCCTCGCGTCCGCGTGCTGCTGCGCCGCGACTTGTTTCACCGCTTCTACTCTTGCCTGGTGTTCGTGCCTCGCGAGAAATACAACACGCAAGTCCGTCAGCGCATCGAGAGGGTGATACGCGATGCATTCTCCGCGGTCAGCATGGAATCTCAGGTGCAGATCGCCGAATCGAATCTCGCCCGCATCCACATCGTGGCGCGAACCTTGCCGGCGGAGGGCTCGCACGTCGATCCCGACGTGCTGGAGCGCCGCGTAGCCGCGGCAGTGCGCTCGTGGCTGGATTCCTTCAAGGCCGGCCTGCTCGCGCGCTTTGACGAAGCCTATGCGCTGCAGCTCTACGACAAGTATGCCCAGGCATTTCCCGCCGCATACACCGAAGATTTCCAAGGCGATTCGGCGGCATTCGATGTTTCCTTCCTCGAGTCGATGGAAAAGGAGCCTACACGACTGCACTTGGACATTTACCGGCCGGATCCGAAGCGCAAGGACAAATTCTTTCTAAAGATCTTCCGCGGCCAGGACGCGATTCCGATTTCGGACCTGTTGCCGATGCTGGAAAACATGGGCCTCCGGGTCATCGCCGAGCGGCCCTACGAGCTGGAATTCGCGGGTGGCCGCCGCGGCTGGATTCAGGACCTGGAACTCGTCATGCATGCGGTTCCCGCGATCGCATTTGATGCCCTGGACCGCGAGATCAAGAGTGCGTTCATTGCGGTGTGGACCGGCCGCATGGACAACGACAGCTTCAATCAGCTGACGCTGTCGGCCGGAATCCCGTGGCGCATGGTCACCGTGCTGCGTGCGTATTGCCGTTACCTGCTGCAAACCGGCCTGCCCTTCAGCCAGGTTTACATCGCTCAGGTGCTGGAAAACAATGCGCCGATTTCGAGGCTGCTCGCCGACCTCTTTACCGCACGGCTCGATCCGCAGCTCAACTCGGCCGTGCGCTCGCGATCGCTTGCGCGGCTCGGCCGCGACATTCTCTCCGCGCTCGAGGAAGTCACCCGTTCCGACGAGGATCGCATCTTGCGCGCCTTGTGGAACGCGCTCTCTGCCACCGTGCGGACCAACGCCTTCCAGCCCTACGCCTCCGGCCAGCTCAAGGAATACCTGTCCTTCAAGATCGAGAGTCAGCAGCTGCGCGAATTGCCGTTGCCGAAACCGCTGTTCGAGATATTCGTCTTCTCGCCGCGCATGGAAGGCGTGCACTTGCGCATGGGCCACGTCGCCCGCGGCGGCATTCGTTGGTCGGATCGGCGCGAAGATTTCCGCACCGAAGTTTTGGGATTGATGAAGGCGCAGCAGGTCAAGAACACCGTCATCGTGCCGGTGGGCGCCAAGGGAGGATTCGTCGTCAGGCGCTTGCCCGCCGAGCGCGAGGCGCAGCAGGCCGAGGTGATCGCCTGCTATCAGACGCTGATTCGCGGGCTGTTGGACGTCACCGACAATATTGTCGATGAAAAAATCGTTCCGCCGCGCAATGTGGTTCGCCACGACAAGGATGACGCCTACCTGGTGGTTGCGGCCGACAAGGGCACGGCCACCTTCTCCGACATCGCCAATGCGATCTCTCAGGAATATTCCTTCTGGCTCGGCGATGCCTTTGCATCCGGCGGTTCGGCCGGCTACGACCACAAGAAGATGGCGATCACGGCGCGCGGCGCTTGGGAATGCGTAAAGCGCCATTTCCGCGAAATGGGCGTGGACATCCAAGCGCAAAACTTCTCGGTATGCGGCATCGGCGACATGGCGGGTGACGTATTCGGCAACGGCATGCTGCAGTCGCCGCATATCCGCCTGATTGCCGCATTCAATCACCAGCACATCTTCATCGATCCGCAGCCCGATGCCGCGCGCTCCTTCGCGGAACGCCAGCGCTTGTTCAAGCTGCCGCGCTCTTCCTGGGAAGATTACTCGCGCAAGGCCATCTCCAAGGGCGGCGGTGTGTACTTGCGGTCCGCGAAGAACCTATCGCTCTCACGCGAGGCGCAAACCTTGCTGGAGCTTCCGGCGCAGGCGACTCCCAACGAAGTGATCAAGGCGATTTTGAAGGCGCATGTCGATCTGCTGTGGAACGGCGGCATCGGCACGTACGTCAAGGCGAGCAGCGAAAGCCACAGCGACGTCGGTGATCGCAGCAACGATGCCGTACGCATAGACGCACGCGAGCTGAATTGCAAAGTCATCGGCGAAGGCGGCAATCTCGGACTCTCGCAGCTCGGCCGCATCGAGTTTGCGCGCCGCGGCGGCCGGCTCAACACGGATTTCATCGACAATTCGGCCGGTGTGAACTGCTCGGACGTCGAGGTCAATCTCAAGATTCTGCTGAATGGGGCGGTGCGGGCCCGCGAAATCACCCAGGCGGCGCGCAATCGGCTGCTGGTGCAGATGACGGACGAGGTGGCCGGGCTGGTGCTGCGCAATAATTACCTGCAGGGCCAGGCAATCAGCATGGGAGAGTTCCAGACCCGGCAGCTTCTGGGCGAAAACGCGTATGTGATCCGCGCGCTCGAGCGTTCCGGCGACTTGAACCGTAGCTTGGAATACCTGCCGAGCGACGAAGACATCGCTGAGCGGCGCCAGGCGGGCGAGGGTCTGACGCGTCCGGAGCTCGCCATCGTCTTGAGCTACGGAAAGATCTGGTTTTATCGGGCGCTGATTCATTCCGATGTCCCGGAGGACCCCTATCTGTCCGCCGAGCTCAACCGGTACTTTCCCTCGCCGGTGCAAAAGCGCTTCGCGCGGCGGATCAAACGCCATCGTCTGCGGCGCGAAATCATCGCGACCGCGATCACCAATAGCTTGATCAATCGAATGGGCCCGGTATTTCCGGTCCGCGCACAGGACGACACGGGCGCAGATCCGGCGGCCATCGCGCGCGCCTATAGCATCGCGCGCGAGGTATTTGCGGTGCGCAATATCTGGGCGCAAATCGAAGAGCTGGACAACCACATCCCCGCCGCCGTGCAGCACACTGCGATGTTTCAAACCACGCGGCTGCTGCGGCATATGAGCTACTGGCTGCTCGAGAACCGGCGCAATGATCTCGACATCAAGCGCGCAGTCTCACGCTACGCCGGCAAGGTGAGCGAGCTGTTTCACGAATTGCATGGCGTTCTCGGCGTCACGCAGAAGGCGCGCATGAGCGCCCTACGCTCGCAGCTGGTCGAGCAGCGCGTGCCGGAGCATCTGGCGGCGCGCATCGCGTCGCTCGAGGAGCTGCACAGTGCGCTCGACTTGGTCGAAGTGGCGAGAGCTGCCCGGGTGCGCATCGGCTACGCGGCGCGTGCATATTTCGATCTGGGAGAGCGCATCGGGCTTACCTGGATCAAGGAACAAATTGAGTCATTGGCCGCGGACGGACATTGGCAGGGGGTCGCTCGCGGCACGCTGCGCGAGAACTTGTATGCACTGCAGGGGCAAATCACCCTGTCGGTCCTGAAGTGCAAGGGCCGGGAACCGGCTGCGCGGGTCGATCAATGGCTTTCCCGCCACTCCGCGACCGTCGACTCGCTGAAGCGCCTGGTGGCCGATCTGCGCACCGGGTCACCGCCGGATTTCGCGACCATTTCCGTGGCGCTGCAAGCCGTCAGACGCCTCGCGCAGGATTGATGCCGCAGATGCTAAAGCCAAGCGGGTTCGGCGCGGACTATCTGCAGGAGCGCATCGACCGGGAAATCATGCTGGCCAAACCCATGGGAATCATCGTGGAATCGGCGGACGAGACCGGGCTGATCTTGCGTGCGCCGCTGGCGCCGAATGCGAATCACAAGGGCACTGCGTTCGGCGGCAGCTTGTATTCGCTCGCGGTGCTGACCGGCTGGGCCTGGATCACGCGTTTTCTCGCCACGCGCAAGCTCGACGCCGAGGCGGTAATCCAAGAGTCGAGCATGCGCTTTCTCGTGCCGGTGCACGGCGAAATGCGTGCCAGCATCGAGATTCCCGGCATTGCCGAGATCGACAAATTTCAAAAAATGCTCGTGCGCGCCGCTCGCGGGCGAATCCGTCTGCAGGTCAACGTTCACCAAGGCGCCACGCTGGCCACGGTGTTCGACGGCCTGTTCGCGGCGGCGATGCGTCGCTAGGAGAAAATCATGCCCGGAAAATTGATCTTGGTCCGCCATGGCCAGAGCACCTGGAATGTCGAGAATCTGTTTACAGGCTGGCACGACGTCGACTTGAGCGAACAGGGACGTGTGGAGGCGGTGCAGGCGGGGCGCGAGCTGCTGGCCGAAAAGCTCGAGCCGAAGATTGCCTTCACATCGGTGTTGAAGCGTGCGATCCGCACCTTGTGGATGATCCTCGATACGACCGATCGCATGTGGATACCGATCGAGGGCAGTTGGCGCCTAAACGAGCGGCACTACGGCGCGTTGCAAGGACTCAACAAGGCCCAGACGGTCGCGCAGCATGGCGAGGCACAGGTCAAGCTTTGGCGCCGCAGCTACGACGTACCGCCGCCGTCCTTGGACCTGGATGATCCCCGGCATCCGCGCTTCGATCCTCGCTACGCCGATGTCGATCCGACCTGGCTGCCGGCGGCCGAATCGCTGAAGGACACCTTGTCGCGCGTGCTGCCCTATTGGGAAAAGCGCATCGTGCCCGAGCTGCGGGCAGACAAAGACGTGCTCATCGTTGCGCACGGCAACTCGCTGCGCGCGCTCGTGAAGATGCTGGATATGATGTCGGAAGCCGACATCGTGGAATTCAACATTCCGACCGGCATCCCCATCCTTTACCAGCTCGATGAGCAGCTGCAGCCGGTCGCGCGGCGCTTTCTCGGCGACCCTAACGCGGTGGCAGCCGCGCAGGACGCGGTCAAGCGCCAGGCGGAGAAAAAGCAGTAGCTTTGAGGCGGCCCTTAAGAATCCGCGGCAACGGTCACCTTGATGCCGGACAGTGCTTCGGTGAAGTCCACTTGACAGGAGAGCCGCGAGGTCTCGGGGCGAAAGTCCGGCAGTTCATTCAATAGCTCGAGCTCGTCGCTTTGCCGTTTGGGCAGCAGCGGAACCCATTTCTCATCGACGTAGACGTGGCAGGTGGCGCAGGAGCAGAGGCCCCCGCAAATCGCCGCGACTCCATAGTCGAGCTCCCGCAGAATCTCCATGATCTTCAGACCGGTCTTTGCTTCGATCTCGTGCTCTTTGCCATCACGGTCCACCACAATCATCCGCGCCATCAAAACCTCCGTTGCCGCCCTCGCCGGGCGCTAGGCGGCGTAGTGTGCCGGAAGGTGCAGCCGCGCGTCGAGCAATCTCGCGCGCTTGGCAATGCCCTTGCCGGCCTCGTCCTGCGCGTCACGGACGGTTAAGTAAAGCTGGCTCCAAAGCAGGCACACATAGTCATACAGCCAGAGCAACAGCCTGAAGCGCGCCCAGTGGATCTGTGCGGGAACGCCCTGCAAGTAGTCGGCGAGCAGATCCCATTGGCTGCCCGCCTCGAGATCGTTGTTGGCGCTCCAGCCGGCGAGATCCCAGAGCGGATCCCCAACATGGGCGTATTCCCAATCGAGCAAGATCAAGGACTCTCTGCCCCGTATCACATTCATCGCATGCAGGTCGCTGTGGCATAAAACACCGGCAACGAGCGGTGGCGCGGCGATCTCTTGCGCGCGGCTAACGGCGGCCGTGCGCAGCGCAGGATCGCCCGGCAGCACAGTCCGTTGCGAAAGGGCCGTGGCGTAAATGCCGATCCAATCAAGCGGACCGACCAAGCGCGGCGGCTCAGGAATGGTCAGCGCGTGAACACGGCGCAGCAGCTCGGCGATGCCGCGGATATTCGCGGCCAGCCGGCTCTCCCCGGAGACCCACGGCCGGCCGGCAACCCAGCGGGCCAGCACGGCGCTGCCATCGGAATACACCACACGCGGGGCAAGACCTGCGCCGCCCGCAGCCTCGAGCACCTGCGCCTCCCAGGCACGATTCATGCCGAGCTCCGGCGGGTGTTCGGCCGCCACCTTCAACGCATATGCCGCCCCGTCGCGCGTGACCTTGTATGTATCGCTCAGTAACCCCGCACCCTGCGGCTGAACATGCAGTGCCCCGGTGCCGGGTACGACTGCCCGGCAGAGCCGTTCGACATCAGGCAGCTGCATACACTTGCGACGGCAGGCTGCGGCGCCATTCGCGCATGCCGATCACGCACAAGACCACGTACACGCCATACAGCAGCATGGTCAGGTAGAGATGACGCGTGAAATACAGGCACAGGCTGATCGAATCGATCAGCAGCCACCAATACCAGTTCTCGTATACTTTGCGCGCCACCAAGAAAGTCGTGAAGACGCTGGACCAGGTGAGCATCGAGTCGATGAAGGGATTGGCAGCGGCTGTGTATCGCGCCAGGAAAAACGCATTGATGGCGGCCACGGCGGCTATCCCCATCAATGCCAGCACATGCCGGATCAGCGGCCACCGAGACACCGCGAGCGCACCGCCTTCCTTGCCATGCTGCCACTGCCAGAAGCCATAGACCGCCATGGCGGCAAAAAAGGCGTTCAACGCCGACTCCATGTACAGGCGTGCCGAGAAGAACACCCATACGTAAAGCACGGAACTGACGAACGCCGCGAACCAGCAGCTCAACCGCTGCCCGATCGCCAGCGGTACATAAGCCAGCGCGAGCGCGGCAGCCAAGATCTCGACCCAGCTCGTGGCGTGCCAGGCGCCTGCGAGCTGGATCGACAGATCGTGAATCACGTCCGGCTCGAATCCGGCGGCGCCAGGCCCGGAAGCACCTTCATCACGAAGACGAGCTGCGCCGGATCCGCGGCGGAGCGGGTCATTTCCTGGGTCAAAACGCTCATGATTTGATCGAGCGGACCCCAAATCTGCGTGGCGAGATTATTGGTTTTCACCACCAGGCCAGGATGCGTATTCAAGCGATCGATGAATTCCTGAATGGGCGGGCGATATTCCGGTGTCAACGGATACATGCTGATTTCGACGGCTGCGCGCATATGAATCACCTGCTCCCTACGCCGGTATTAACCGGGTCAGGTTCAACGGGTTCGCGAACTGCACCGAGGATTCGATGTTCCGCGTCTCAGGCCTTTTCAAGCCACCCCAAGGTTCACAGAAGTGTAGCCTGCCGGACGGATGCGTGCAAAACTTGAGCCCAGGCTTCGGAGGTTGTCTTGCGCATTTTTCAAGTAGACGCTTTCACCGCGACCCGCTTCACGGGCAATCCTGCGATCGTCGTGCTCGATGCCGACGGGCAAAACGACGTTACGTTGCAGTCGGTCGCTCGCGAATTCGCCCACGCCGAGGTGGCGTTCGTGCTCGCGGCCGATGCCGCGGACCACGATGTGCGGTTGCGTTTTTTCAATGCACGCAAGGAATCGCCTTTTGTAGGACACGCCACCGTGGCCGCGCATGCCGTGCTCCTGGCCCTAGGCAGGCGCGGAACGGGCGTTTGCCGCCAGCACTCCGGCACCGGAATCGTCGAGGTCAGCGCGCAAGTGGAGCCGCGCGCGACGGGAACGGAATCCGTGATTGAATTTCGCCAAACGATGCCGGAGTTGGATGCGCCGCTGCCGTTCAAAACCACGCTGCGGGTTGCCGAGGCTCTCAAGCTGCCGGCCACTCAATTGCACGAGGTCATGCCGGCGCGAATCGCTCGCAAGGGCAGCAGCCGCCTGCTCGTGCCCATCGCCGACCATCGGATGCTGGATAAGCTCGCGCCGAATTTCGAAACTCTGTTGTCGTTGGGCAGCGAGCTCGGAACGGAAGGTTTCTTTTTGTTCGCCGTTAATCGCGATTCCGATGAGATCTGGACGGAATCACGCATGTTTTGCCCCGCGTTGGGAATTCCCGAAGATCCGGTCAGCGGCAACGCGCACGCCATGCTCGCGGCATATCTCTGGGACCTGGGCCAGTTTGGAAAAAAATCCACCACGTTCATCGGCCGGCAGGGCTACCAGATGAAACGCCCCGGCCAGGTCAGAGTGCGTCTTGAAATCGACAAGGGGACCATGATCGCCGCGCACATTGCCGGTACGGCAACCATCATCAGCGAGGGCACTCTCGCCCTCTAAAGGTCCAGCTTCAACATCGCCGCCACCGCCTCGATCTTTGTCCTGACGCTCTGTCCGGTGTTCACGGCCTCCTCCATGTTGCCGGCGGCGAAGGCCGCCTGTGCCTTGGACCAGAGCGAGGCCGCATCGCTCAAGCTGGATCGGGCCGCGTTAAGATCGATCCCTGCAGCGGCCTTTTTATTGGATTTCTTGCCCAAGGCATCGATGCGATTCTGGATCGCGTTCATGTAGCCCGGCACGCTGCCGGCCAGCGCCGTCCACTTGTCATTGAGCGCCTTGAGCAATTCATCTTTTTTCGCGGCGGCCGCCGTGGCCAACGATTGCGCGGCATCCAACACGGCCGGGGCACCGGACACCACGGCGGGATACTCTTTCTTGTCGAACGAAGCCTTGAGCGCGTCCAATTGGGTCTGCACGGCTATGAGCTGCTCGGGAATGTATTTCTTCGCCTCATCGGAAGCGGCCGTCACCGTCGCCTGAATCTCGGCGATCAGCTTCTCCGCGGGCACCTTCTGTCCCGCGCATGCCGCCAGCACGACGCCGGCCACGGACGCGAGAACGAGCTGACCGATGCGCTTGCTCAGTAGCATGGAACACTCCCAAATTGAAAAGTAACGCCGACGCCCGATATTAGCTCAATTCACGCCGTGCGCGGTCCAGCCACTCAGCCTGCGCCCGGCGATAGTGAGCGGGCCCAAGCTTGGCGCCGTCCAGCAAATCCTTGAGGATGCGTTGGGCTTCTTGCAGCTTGCCGCGGCGCTTCAGCAACAAGCCATAACGAAAGCGGGCTTCGGCCCCGGGAAATGCGGGCGCAATCAGCGCGTACTGACGCTCCGCCTCATCCAGCGCGTCCTGCGCCTCGAGCGTTCGCGCGTACAAAAGCTGGGCATCGGCGGATTTAAAATCCGGGTTGTGCTGCGCCAACGATTCCAGCGCGATGCGCGCAGCAGCAAAGTCCTGCTTGCCGAAATGCGCCTGCGCCAGACCCAACAGCAGCGTGGGATCGAATTCGAACACACCCTTGAGGCCGCCGCGGTACACCTGAACGGCTTCATCAAACTGCGCCCGCTCGAACAGTTCCTCGCCGAGGCGGCGCCGCGCATCGACGTTGCCGGAGATTTCGACCTCTGCGGCGGCACGGCGCAGATCGCGATTCGGATCGATTATTCGCTGCATGCCGGATCTGGCGCGGCGCGCGGTGCGGCCGCCGAATAACTCCGGCAAAACCTCAGCAATCACATAGGCGAGCGAACCGATGCCCGGCAGCAGCCCAATGGCCAGGATCCAAAGGGTGTTCCGGCCGGTTCTTATCACGTGCACGATCAGCGCGGCTTGGATCAGCAGCGAAAGAATGGAAAACGGTATCAACGGCTTTGGACCCCGAGCGCAATCCGCCATCAGGCGAGGCCACTATTGTAGCGAGAAACCGCGTGGGCGTTTTTAGGGCCTTTGCGCTACTAGCGCTGCGCCACGCGGATGCGCCGCTGCACATCGCGGCAGGCCGAGAATCCGATGTTCGACAGGGAATATCCCAAGACACGCTGCGATCGCGCATCGACGGTGACTTCCATCTCGCATCCCTGGAACCCGGAGGGCGCGCCCTCCCTGGGCTTCTGCGGCAGATACCATACGTAGACCAGCTTGGTCGAAGTCTTGTCGATCTTGCGCGGCTCGCCGAACGCTTCCTGCAGCACGCTCACCGGTTTTCCCACGGTGTCGGCCGCGATGCGCGGCACGGGCCGTACCGCGTAGCCGGAACCACTGCACGCGGCGAGAACGACCATGCCTGCAATACAAGCCGCGGAAGTGATACGCAACATAATCATTTTCCATGCCGAACTTTGTGGGCCTGCAGTCTCGCGCGCAGATGTTCGGCACGCTCTCGCTTACGTCGCAAAATAGGAATCTTCGAACCTCGCTTGCCGCTTATGTAAATGCAGAGCGTGCGTCATGCCGCGCGGCAGATCCTCGGCATGATGCACGGCGGCAACGACCGTTAGTTGGCGCTGCATCAGGCGCGCAATCAAACGCTTCATTGCCGCACGCTGCTTGGGATCAAGACCGGTGAGCGGCTCGTCCAACAAAAGAATTTGCGGTTCCGCCGCCATGGCGCGCGCAATGAGCGCGCGCCGCAATTGCCCGTACGACAACTCGCGCGGCCGCCGGTTCGCAACGCTCAGCAGCTTGAAGAACTTCAGCCAACGCCGTGCGGCTCTTGCATCTGGCGCACTCATCGGATCCGCGAGGCCGATGCTCGAGTGGCGGCCGCTCGCCACCAGCTCCAGCAACGTCACGTCTACTGCATAGACGCTTTGCAATTCGGGCGATACGTAGCCCACGCGCTTTTTCCACTCCGACATCGGCGCACCCGCGGGCAATCCCGCACGCGCGATCTTTCCGCCCGCGGCGGGAGCTAGATCGCCATACAGAAGCTTGAGAAAGCTGGATTTTCCCGCGCCATTGGCGCCGAATATCGACCAATGCTCGCCGCGCCGCAGCTGCCAATTCACCGCTCGCAGCACCAACCGGTACTCCACGTACAAATCGACGTCGATCAGCCGCAGCAGCACTGATCCGCGGCGACTCGTGGGCGCGCGCCGCAACGCCGGCCGCGGCGCACGCCGCCGCGGCGTTTCCTCCTCGGCTTGTATCCCCAAGCGCGCCGTGTCCGCGCGCATCAGCGGCTTGATCTCGCGGATACGGCCGCCGGAAAGTTCAATGAGCCTACGGGTGCCGCGCGGCACATCCGCCGCGCGATGCGCGGTGGCGATCCAAGATATTCCGCGCCGGCGGGCGGCCTGCAGCACGCCGTCGATTCGCCGCCGATATTCCGCGTCCAGACCGTTATAGACTTCGTCCAACAATAGCCAGTCGGGATCCTGCGCGAGCGAACGCGCCAGCAGAGCCAAACGCTTCTCGCCATACGACAGCGTCAGAAACTTTCTCGACGCCAGCCGCGCGATTCCGCATTCGCGCAAAAGCGCATTTACGCGCCCGACGCCGGCGCGGCTCAGCGGTGCATGCAGCAGGTCGGTTTGGGTAACTCCGGTCGCCACCACATCGCGCACGCACAGGTTCCAATCATAGCGGGCATATTTGTCCTGCCGCTCGCCGCCGAGGTAGGCGATGCGCGGCTTGGCATCCATCAATTCCACTACGCGGCGACCGACCCGATAGATGCGCCGCGCCGCGCGGGCCGGGGTCGGTGTCGGCCAGACATCGCCGCTCAGGATTTTGAGCAGCTGAGTCTTGCCCGCGCCGTTCTCGCCCAGCAATGCCCAACGCTCGCCCGCGCGCAGCTGCCAGGTGATGTCGCGCAAAACCCATTTCGCGCCGCGCCGCACACACACGCTGCGCAGCGCGACTGCAAGGCGCGCCCTCATGGCCGGCAGCGCCAGATTCCGTTCAGCTCGCTGACCCGGCCCTCGTCCACCAACTTGATCAAGTGCGCCTGCAGGGTCAAGCGTGCCCATTGATGCCGATCGGGCGGCACGTCGTCGTAGACTTTGGGGATGAGGCGATCGATGCTGGCTTCGCCCAGTTCGCCGAGATTGCGCAACACTTTGGCCTCGCGGGCCAGACGGTGTGCGCGTAGCGCCTCGAGCACTCTTTTCCCATGATCCATGATGTCGCCGTGCCCGGGAGCAATTTTCTCGAAATCGTACCCGAACAACTTATCGATCGAGCGGAGGTAGTCGGCCATGCTGCCGTCGGGCGGCAATATGACCGGCGAGACGCCCTCCAGAACATGATCGCCGGTGATCAGCAGGCGCTCCTGTGCCAGGAAATAGCACACGCAGTTCGATGCATGACCCGGCGTACGGATCGCGACCAGCTCGATATCCCCGAGCTTCAGACGTTCGCCGTCGGCAGGCTGCTTCTGCGGCACAAAGCTTTCGTCCTGCCGGCCGTCGCGTGGCGGCGGCAAGCCGATGAGGGTCGCTCTAGTGCGTCGGGCGAGTTCCGCGGCCAGCGGCGAGTGATCGCGATGCGTGTGCGTGGCCACCACCCAGCGAATGCGCGCCTCGCCGGCTGCTGCGAGAATGGCGTCCAAGTGCTGTGCGTCATCGGGTCCCGGATCGACAACCGCGACCTCGCGTTCGCCCAATAGGTAGGTGTTCGTTCCGGGACCGGTCATCATGCCGGCATTGCCGGCCACGATGCGCCGGACTCCTTTGCCTACGGAGCGGCATTTTCCGGGAGTGAGTTGTGATCGAGCTTCCAACGATGCACATGATACATCGGCACGGCAATCATTAAATTTTTCTGCGACGCCGGCGCGAAGCAACCACTCCACGCGTATTTTCGTGAGGAATGGATGTGTCAGTGATGCTCGTCGCACTTTGAGACAGTTGCGATGGGCAATAGAGCCGCTACACTGGGGGCCATGTCTAAGTCGCCGAACGCCCGACGAATAGGAGGACCTCTCTCCTGGGATCAGCTTTCGCGTCCGGATGCCGAACAATGTCAGCGTTTTTTGGCCGAGTCGCTTTCCCTGCTCTTGGGCGATGTGCTGCGCGCCATTTTGTCCGACGCCAGCCCTTCGGTGGCCGCGGATGAGTCATCCATTGAGCGCTATCGCAATCTGGCCGATTCATTGGCCGACGGCGAGTCGCGCCGCCGCACCGGCCTCGGTCTGACACGCGCAGGTCTTGCCAAGCGATGCGTGACCTGGCTGAAATTGCTGCTCACGCCTGCCCCAAATGCGCCTTCCACGGCCGCGCTGCGCGAATTTGTCGATGCACTGGGCCTGTTTCCGGCCCTTTTCGACAGCGACCCCTCCGCCCGCTCGCGCAGGGCTAGGCTCACCTGGCTGCTAACCCATGATAGGCGCCTGGATGCCAGCACCCGCGAGGCAGCCACAGCCCTGATTGAGGCATGCGAGCATTTAGGGGTTTTGCTATGGCCCGATGCGGAGACTGCCTGAGCAAGTCCGTGCGTCTCGCCATTCTCCGCGTATAATAAGAAGTCAACCCTCACGTGTAGGCGGGCATTGAGTGCAGACATCTTCGGTTCCCACACCCAAAGTTTCCGATCCTCAGCCAGAAGCGGCGGCGCCACTGCCCCCCGATAAATCGCGTTTTCGATTTCAAAAATTATTGCAGCCGTTCGCCGTGAAGCCCGGCGTTGCGACGCCGATAGTTTGGTTCTTGCTCGATTGGCTGGTTCTCGGCGCGGCCATTGCCAGCTTGCTGGTGGTGGAATCTTCGTGGGTCAAGGTCTTCGCCTCTTTGGTCGCCGCGTTGTGGATCGCCCGTTTGTTCGTCATCGGTCACGATGCCTGCCACGGCTCCTACACTCCGAACAAGACCTTGAACAAATGGATCGGCCGGATCGCATTCCTGCCTTCGCTGACCCCGTTCAGCCTATGGGAGATCGGCCACAATCTCGCCCACCACGGCTTCACCAATTTGAAGGGGCGCGACTACGTGTGGACGCCCTTCTCGCCGGCGGAATTCAAAAAGCTGCCGGGAATACGCCGCCTGCTGGAACGCGTCTATCGCAGCGGCTTTGGCCAAGGCGTCTACTACATGATCGAGATGTGGTGGAAAAAATTGTTTTTCCCGGGCCGCAAGCACGTTGCCACGCGGCGCATCAGCTACACCTGGGACAGCCTGCTCGTGGCCGGCTTCGGCGCAGTCTGGGTCGGCGGCCTGGTGTTGTGGGGCGTCTACAGCGGCAAGTCGATTTGGTCGCTGCTGATATTCGGCTTCGTCATCCCCTTCTTCATCTGGAACTGCCTGATGGGGTTCGTGATCTACGTGCAGCACACGCATCCGCGGGTGGCCTGGTATGAACGGCGCGACCAATGGACCGCCAACGCCGGCTACGCAACGACCACCGTGCACATCAAGCTCATGCGCCCGCTCGATGGCCTGATTCACTACATCCTCGAGCACGGCGCGCACCACGTGAACATGGGAATCCCGCTGTATCGCCTGAAAGAGGCGCAAGCGAAGCTCGCCGCAACCCTCGACGAGCGGCTGAATTCCGAGGTGTTCACGTGGCGCTACTACTGGAACACGGTGCGGCGCTGCAAGCTGTACGATTTCGCGCAGCACGTGTGGACCGACTTCGACGGCCGCATCACCTCCGAACCGCAAGTCTTGGTGCGCTAAAACCGCGTTTTGATGCCGGCGAATGCGCCGATGCTCGGCGCCAGGAATCCGACCGGAACCTCGTAGTGCCGATTCAATAGATTGTTGATGCGGCCGTACAGCGTCCAGTGACTGCTTAAATCGTAGGCCGCCGCGGCATCCAGTGTGGTGTAGGGCGGCGCATCGAGGCGCTGGACCGAGAAGTCCCGGTTTCCATCAACCCAGGATCCCACCGACAACAGCGTTGCGTTCACCGAGAATCGGCTGCTTACCTGCCACGCGGCGCTGACGCTGCCCTTGTGCTTGGGCCGGCGCAGCAATTCTTCATGCGCTATTTCATCGGTCGCCTGCGTGTACGTGTAGTCGAGCCGCAGGCTGAGCGCGGCCACGGGCTGATAGGCGATGAAGCTCTCCGCCCCTTGCGTCACGGCACGCCCCACATTGATATCCGTGGTGAAATCCGCGCTGTCCGCGATTAAATTCTTGATGCTGTTGTGAAAGTAGGTCGCCCCGAATCGCAGGGCATCGCCGGACAATGCTTGTTCGAAACCCAATTCCCAGCCGACGCTGCTCTCGGGCTTCAAGTTGGGATTTGCGAAGAAGAAGAAATCCGGAAAGCTCTGAAACAGCTGGTTCAAGGTCGGCGCTTTGAAACCCGTGCCGATACTGGCCTTGAGTTTCGTGCCGCTCTCTTTGATCAGATAGGTAGGCGCAAAACGGTAGGTGGTCTTGCCCCCGAACCGGTCATTTTCGTCGTACCGGACGCTGATCGTGTCGTACAGCCTGTCGCCGAAGCTGGACTGCAGCTCCGCATAGCCGGAATCGATGCTGGTGCTGGCGGAGATCGGTGCGGTGATCTCATCGCGCTGATGTTCCGCACCCAGCACCAGTTTCTGCTCTGCCGCCAGCCGGATGATTCCTTGCCAGTCGAATTTGACGCGCTCGCCGAAGGCATCGCTGCGCGGAAATTCCGGCGCTACGTCCGAGGATTTGACATCGCTGAACGCCGCGCCGAGGGTTTGCTCCAGCTTGCCGTCGAAGGACCTAAGATGCGCGGTGGCGCGGGCGTAGGTCTGCAGCGTGTTATTGGTGCTCTGCGTGGCATCCGGAAAGTCGGCCGGAAAATTATCCTCATTCTCGCCGGAGAGACGCAGGTGCGTGTCGGTGTAGCGCGCGACCAATCCCAAGTCGAAATTCTCCGTGACGTCGAAACCAAGCTTCGTCGAAGCTGTAAAGTTGTCGTAGTAATCATCGATGCGCTGCTCGCCGGGCGCCAATAGGTCCAGCGGCGTTACCGGCGTCTTGCCCGAATGCAGATGATCGACGTTCGCGGCATAGTGAAACTGTTCGGCCGAGCCGCTCACTCCCGCGGATTGATTGAACGTATCGAACGATCCGCCCTCAACGGCTGCGTTGAACTGCGCCGGTCCTGAGCCGCTCTTGGTGATGATGTTGATGACGCCGCCGATCGCGTCGGACCCGTACAGCCCGCTTTGCGGACCGCGCAAAATCTCGACCTTTTGTATGTCTTGGGTGAGAGAGTGCGCGAAATCGAATGCGCCGCCGGAGTTGCTGGGATCGCTGACGTCGATGCCGTCGATCAGCACCTTGGTGTGGTTCGAATTCGTGCCGCGCATGAAGACCGATGTTTGGCCGCCGGGACCGCCGGTTTGAACCAGGCTCACGCCCGGCACTTGCTTCAGCACGTCAGGCAATGTTTGCAGCTGCCGGGACGAGATATCCTCGGCCGTCACGACCGTAATGCTGCTGGCGACCTGCTCTTCCGGGGTGGGAATGCGGGTGGCGGTCACGACGATGGTATCCGGCCGATCTTCCAAATCCGCATGTGCCACGGCGGTAAAGCCGGACAGGGAAACGATCAGCAGCGGCAAACGAAATAAAGGTGTACGCACGAAATTCTCCTGGTGTGGGGCCAAGAGCCGGCGCGCGAAAGCATCTAATTTTGAGTTCTTCACCGAAGGCTCCCGCAACGACGACTCCACTGTCGTCGCGACGGTTTCCCCCGCAGTTATCAGCGCACCCCGGCCGGTAACAGGACGACGGCGCGAGGCGGGTTTCCTGGCTCCCGGGTCGTTGCTCTCGTCCTCCTTCCCAAAGCTTTGGTGAGCTTCAGTGGACTCGTGGACGTTCGCTATCCGGTCACAGTTGCGGGGGCAGCCGCGGTGTTACACCGCGTTCCGATTTAAGTCCCTTGCGGGAACCTTGCGCGTGGGCGAATCATACCGGTAATCGCGAGGCGGTCAATGCAGTTTGGCGAGCTGCTCCGCGTGATGACGCAAGTGATCCGCCATGAAGGTTTGGATGAAGTAGTAGCCGTGATCGTAGCCGGGCTGCATGCGCAAGGTCAGCTGCTGGCCGGCCTGCGCCGCCGCCGCTGCGAACTTTTCCGGCATGAGTTGCGCGCTGAGAAATTGATCGGCATCGCCTTGGTCGATCAGAATGGGACCGGGATAGGGCCGCCGCGCCACCAATTCCGTGGCGTCGTGTTGCCGCCAAGTTTCGACATCCGGCCCCAGATAATTCGCAAAGGCCTTCTTGCCCCACGGTGCTTGCATGGGCGCCGCAATGGGCGAAAACGCCGACAATGAACGATATAATTGCGGGTTACGCAGCGCCAGGGTCAGGGCGCCGTGGCCGCCCATGGAATGGCCGAATATCCCGGTCGCACCCGCGCGCGCGGGCAGGTGGGCCGCCACGATTTCCGGCAGTTCCCGGGTGACATAGCTTTCCATGCGATAGTTTTGCGACCACGGCGCCTGGGTTGCGTCCAGATAAAACCCGGCCGAAAACCCAAAATCCCAATTGTCGGCATCGCCGGGTATGCGCGGCTCGCGCGGGCTCGTGTCCGGAGAAATCAGCATCAGCCCCAATTCCGCCGCTGATTTCTGCGCATGCGACTTTATGCAGAAGGTTTCCTCGGTGCAGGTGAGGCCCGATAGAAAGTAAAGCACAGGCACCGTCCCCGCCTTCGCCTGCGGCGGCAGATAGGCCGCGAATTTCATCGGGCCGCGGGTCTCGCGCGACTCGTGCCGATAGAATCGCTGCACGCCCCCATAGCAGGCGTGCTCCGAAATCAGCGTCAGCGAACTCATGAGAACAGCACGACGCTGCGGATCGACTCGCCGGAATGCATCAGGTCGAATGCGCTGTTGATGTCGGCGAGCGGCATCTTGTGCGTGATGAGATCATCGATGTTGATCTTGCCGTCCATGTACCAATCGACGATCTTGGGCACATCGGTCCGGCCGCGCGCACCGCCGAAGGCGGTGCCCTTCCACACGCGTCCCGTCACCAGTTGAAACGGCCGCGTCGCGATTTCCTTGCCCGCGCCGGCGACGCCGATGATCACCGACACACCCCATCCCCGATGGCAGCACTCCAATGCCTGGCGCATGAGATCCACGCTGCCCACGCACTCGAAGCTATAGTCCGCGCCGCCGTCGGTGAGGGCCACCAAGTGAGCGACCAGATCGCCGCCGACCTCTTTCGGGTTGACGAAGTGTGTCAGGCCGAATTTCTCCGCCAACGCCTTGCGCTTGGGATTCAAATCGACGCCGATGATCTTATTGGCGCCGACCATGCGTGCGCCCTGCACCACGTTGAGACCGATTCCTCCCAAGCCGAACACCACCACATTGGCGCCCGCCTCCACGTTTGCCGTGTTGATCACGGCCCCAATGCCCGTCGTCACACCGCAGCCGATGTAGCACACCTTGTCGAACGGGGCGTCCTCGCGGATTTTCGCCACCGCAATTTCCGGCAGCACGGTGAAATTCGAAAACGTCGAGCAGCCCATGTAGTGGTGCACGAGATCCTTGCCGATTGAAAACCGGCTGGTGTAGTCCGGCATCAGCCCCTTGCCCTGCGTGGCGCGGATGGCGGTGCAAAGATTCGTCTTGCGCGACGTGCAGGACTTGCACTGCCGGCATTCGGGCGTGTACAGCGGTATGACATGGTCGCCCTTGCGCACCGAGGTGACACCGGCACCCACATCCACCACGATTCCGGCGCCCTCGTGACCCAAAATGGCGGGAAATAAGCCCTCGGGGTCCGCCCCCGAGCGGGTAAACTCGTCCGTATGACACACGCCGCTGGCCTTGATCTCGACCAGGACTTCGCCGGCTCTCGGGCCGTCCAAATCCACGGTGATGATTTCGAGGGGCTTGCGGCTTTCAGTTGCGACAGCGGCTTTGGTTTTCATTTGCGGATTTTGCCATGAATATTGAATTTACGCCGAACGAAGCCCGCGTCATCGGTTGCCTGATCGAGAAGGAAACCACCACTCCCGACCAGTATCCGCTGTCGCTCAACGCACTGACCAATGCCTGCAATCAAAAAACCAATCGCGATCCGGTGCTCGACCTGAGCGAGGCCGAGGTGCAGCAATCGGTCGACTCGCTCATGAAAAAATACATGGTCAGCGACAAGTCGGCCGGCTACGGCGGGCGCGTCACGAAGTACAAGCACCGTTTCTGCAACACCGAGTTCGGGTCCTTGAAGTTCACCAAGCAGGAACTCGGCATTATTTGCGTGATGCTGCTGCGCGGCCCGCAAACGCCCGGCGAGTTGCGTTCGCGCACCAATCGGCTGTGCGATTTTGCGGACGCCGAAGAGGTGGAGGCAACGCTGCGAAATTTGATGAGCCGCGAGGATGGCCCGTTCATCGCGCGGCTGCCCCGGGCGCCGGGCGCGCGCGAATCGCGCTACTCGCATTTGTTCTCGGGGGCGATGGAATCGGCGCCGGAGCCGGAAGCTACCCCATTGGACGACGCAGGCGCATCGGGAGGCCCCACGTTAAGTCAGCGAGTGAGCGCGCTCGAGGAAATGCTTGAGCAGCTGCGCGTCAAGGTCGATGCGCTGACCCGCCCCTAGTTCGCCGCCGTGGTTTTCGCGATGCCCTCGCGCTCCTGCAGCCACTTGTCGAAGGCATCGATATCCGAGGCTCGCATGCCGTTCGCGGAAGCACGATGGCTTTGCAGCCAGGTCTGCATGGTCACCATCATTTTGTCGGCCAGCGGCCGCGCATGGAAGAACAGGTCCATGTAGGTTGCCTTGGCGTCGTCCAAGTGATCGACGCCCATGAACGCTTCGCCGCGATATTCGATCGCTTCCTCGAGATCGGGTTTGAGCGCCAGCGCGTGATTGTAATCGTCGATCGACTCGCGGAACGCGCCGAAATGCAGATGGATGAAGCCGATTTTGTTCCACGCATCGTACATATCGTTCTTGTTGCGCAGCACTTCCGTGAATTCCTCCAGCGCGCGGCCGTAGGTGTCCTCCAGCTTCGATTGCGCCTTGGCCTTCTTGTCGGGATCCGTAGCCTTGGCAATCGTATCTTCGAGCTCATGCGCCTTCAGCATGCTCTTCATCGCCGCGGCATAGGCTTTCGCTGCCGCCTTATCCGGCTTGACCTCCGCCGGCGCGGAGGGAATCTCATTCCCCTGCGGCGTGCGGCCGCCGCTGCCCGTGATGGGCGGGATGCCGCCGCCCGGATAGCCCTGCGCAAGAACCCATGCGGTGGGCAACTCAGCGGTGAGCAATATCAGGCAAGCCAGTAAAATGCGGCGCATTTCGCCCCCTAGGCGGTAAGGTATTTATGCAATACTAAAGTATATGAACAACAATATGAGATTCTTAATCCCCTGCGCGTTGATGATTTTATCGCAGCCTGCATGGTCCGCTAAACCGCTGAGCATGCCGGAGATCCTGAAGGCCTCCAGCCCCGCCGATTGGCGGCCGTTGGATCCCAATAGCACCTTGTACGTGGAGTTGCCCGGAGGGCGCGTGGTAATCGAATTGGCGCCTGCCTTCGCGCCGTTGCATGTCGCCAACATCAAGACCTTGGCCCGCGCCGGATACTTCAACGGCCTTGCCGTCATCCGCGAACAAGATAATTACGTCGCGCAGTGGGGCGATCCGGAAAATCGGCACCCCCTGCCTCCGGCAATCGGCAAAACCGCGCCCGAATTCGATTCGGCGATGCCGGCGCACATGGACTTCACGAAATTGCCCGACGGCGACGTGTATGCCCCTGAAGTGGGCTTCAGCGATGGTCTGCCGGTGGCCCGCTCGGCCGCGCTGCACAAGGTATGGCTGGCGCATTGTTACGGCATGGTGGGCGTCGGACGCGACTTGGATGCCGAAAGCGGCAGCGGCGCCGAAATGTACGTGGTCATCGGCCACGCACCGCGGCATCTGGACCGCAACGTCGCACTGGTCGGCCGCGTCGTCAAAGGGGTCGAGTTGCTCTCTGCCCTGCCGCGGGGCAGCGCCGAGATGGGTTTCTACACCAAGACCGAAAAGCCGCTGCCGATCAAGTCGATTCGCGTGGCCGCGGATGTTCCTGCCGCAGGGCGATCGAACCTCGAGGTGATCCGAACCGGTACGCCCACCTTCGCGGCCCTGGTTGAATCGCGCCGCAATCGGCCGGAGGATTTCTTCAAGGTACAGGCCGGCCGAATCGACCTGTGCAATGTGCCGATCCCGGTGCGCGAGCGTCCCGCACCCTAACTATTGCGCGACGCCGCCTCGATGCCGATCGCCAACGTGGTGGTGGCGATGCGCACCTCAATGAGAAACGCCGTCAATGCCGAGGCGAACGCCAGCATCGATAAGATGAACATGATGGCGATGAAGGCCGACAGCTCCCAGTGCGCGAACGCATTGACGAACAGCATCACCACCACCAGGGCGATCAACAGCGCCGACAGCGTGATCAAGGTGATCGCCGCGTTGATGAAGCGCGCACGCCGAGCCAGCACGCCGAGCGCCGCGTGCAAATCGCGCGCGCCGGCCTGATAGTCCGGCCGGCACAGTTCATTCTCCATCGTGCGCGCCCGATCGACGATGCGCGCCAGCCGGCTGGTCAAGACATTCAGCGTCACGCCGATGGCGGAAATCAGGAATATCGGCGTCAGCGCCACCTGAATCAGGTGCGCAACATCGTTCGCCTGCGGAAATAACGAGTTCACCACTTCACCACGCCGAAGTACCAGGTGCCCAAGATCACGAAACCGAAGGCGATGCGATACCAGGCGAAGACCTTGAAGTTGTGCGCGCTGACGTAGCGCAGCAAAGCGCGCACCGCGATCATCGCGCTGACGAATGAGGCAATCGAGCCGACGCCGATCACCGCCAGATCATTGAGGTTGAGAAGATGGCGCGATTTATAGAGTTCGAGCACCGTGGCGCCGAAGATGGTGGGAATGGCGAGAAAAAACGAGAACTCCGTGGCTGCCGGGCGCGACAGTCCCCGCAGCAAGCCCCCCATGATGGTCGCACCCGAACGTGAGGTGCCGGGAATCATGGACACCGTCTGCGCGACGCCGATCCAGAGCGCATCCGCCGGCTTGATGGCGTCGACATTCTCCACCCGCGCGGCGCGCTTGCGGCTCTCGATCATAAGAATGATGATGCCGCCGACGATGAACGCCGTCGCGACCGGCACTGGCGCGAACAAGTACTTCTTGATTGTGCTGATGAAGATGACGCCGATGACGGCGGCCGGCAGGAAGGCCAGCACCAGGTTCAAGGTAAATAGCTGCGATTTGCGCTCGCGCGGCAGCGTCGCAATCACCGTCCAAAGCTTCTGGCGGTACAGCCAGCAAATCGCCAGGATGGCGGCAAACTGGATCACGATCTCAAAAACCTCGCCCTTCTCGTCGTTCCAGTTGAGCAGGCTCCCGACGACGATCAAGTGCCCGGTGCTCGAGACCGGCAAGAATTCCGTCAAACCTTCCACAACCCCCAGTATCAAGGCCTTGATTGCGACTATGAGATCCATGTACCCGCCGTTGTGATCGACACTATCAAACGCCAAAAAAAACGCCCCGGCCGCGGTGAAGCGGTCGGGGCGTTATACCAATATTATTACTTGCTTGCCGCAGGAGCAGCGGTGGAAGCCTTCTTGTGCTTCTTGGCGCTGTGCTTGTGGGCTTTGGTCGAGGTCGCAGGGGCCGAGCTGTCGGAAGCGGCCGGTGTGCCGGTCTTTGGCGCATCCGCGGCCATGGAAGCGGCGGCTAAACCTAAGGCCAACAAGGCGGTGCTAATCAGAGTCGCAGACTTCTTCATGAGATCTCCAAACGGTGGTGTGGGCTTGAGCGCTGCGAAGAATACGACGGAATCAGGCGTTTGGAGCCAGATGAAGATCATTTCACAATGGCGGCAGCCTTTGCGCCTGAGTCTTCCTGACATGCCACACCAGGTAGCCCACCACCGCCATATTCGCCAGCAGGATCAGCACCTTGCCGATGGTCGGCCGGTAGAATATTTCCCACGCCTCGAGCGGTATCAGGGAGGCTGTGATGATGGTGGTCAGCCACTCCGCCCAGCGCTTCTCCATCCACAAGCCGATCCCTTCGACCGCGAAAGTGGCCGCGTAGGCCAGCGTCACCATGCGCAGTGCGTAAATTCGCGATACGCTCAGGCCGCTGAACCACTCCAGCAATTGCGCCACGATGCGATGCTCCAATCCATAGGGGCGCGTCTGCGCCCAGGACAGCAGCTTCGCCGCCAGCGACGCATCGCGGAGGCGCAGCTCTCCATAGGCGACACCGAGCAGCAATATCACCTTCACCAGCTTGTAAAGGGCGATAGTGCGCAGGACGCCAAAGCGCGACTTGCGCGCCTGCTTGGCCGGGATTGTCATGTATTTTTAGGCCTGACCCGCTGGCGGCTGAAAATCCAGCGTCGCATCCAGAAGCGCGGGAATATCGAAGACCGCGCGTTCGTTATCTAACACCAAGGGAGCAATGCCTGCGGCGGCCACCAACGCGGCCGGCACTTGGATGCGATCATGATCGCGCGTGACGGTCCAAGTCTCCAAACGCTTATCCTGAAAAGCCAGGTTGAGCGCTCCCCAACGCAGCAATGCGGCGCGCGCCAGGGGAGTGTCCCCGCCCCAGTGCCGCTGTGCCAGCGCCATCGCCGAACCGGCCGCGATCTCGCCATGCGGCAGGGTCATCAGATCCTGAATGTACTTCACCATTTCGTCCGGCGGAACGTTCAGGGTCAGATAGGGGGCCATGTCGTTCATGCTTTCATTTTAAGTCGGATTCTCCAAGCTGAACATGGCATTCTCGTCATCATAGGCGAACGCCTCGGCATATCTGCCCCAGCTGACGATCGCGCGGAGGCTCTGCTCCGCCGCGTTCTCATCCATAAAATCCTCTAACTCGTCGATAAACCGGCTCTTTCGCGCGGAATGAGAGGCCCGTTCATCCAATACCCGGCGTACGTGCGCGGCCAGCGGCACGTACGTCAATAAGTGCCGCGTGAATATGCGTTTGCGCTCATCGAGCGCGCTGTGAGCAAATGCCTTGCCATCTTCGGTCAGCTTCAGATCGCCGCCCTCCAGTTCCGCGAAGCGCAGCATCTGCAGGGTTTCCGCCACCGGAAACAGCTCGTCAATCTCCATGGTCAAGTCCGAGGCGATTTCCGGCAGGTCCGCCTTGCCGTTGAAAGGCGGAGCTGCGACCGCTTCCATCAAGCCCGCGAGCAGGTTGGAGGAAACATGCGGCAGAACGCTGCCGATACCTAAGCCCGGGAAATTCTCCTTGCGTCCCGGAGCCCCGGCCGTGGGGCGCGCCGTCATTTCCACGTAAATGCGTTCCACCAGTTCGCGGAAACTGGGGTCCAGGCGATTGCGCGGCTGCGGCAGGCTCACTTTGATTTCACTTAAGATCCGGCCCGGGTTGCTGCCGAACACCAGCACGCGATCGCACATCAACACGGCCTCTTCGATGTTATGCGTCACCAGAATGACGCCCTTGATGGGCATGCGTCCTTCGGCCCACAGATCCAGAAAATCGGTGCGCAGCGTTTCCGCGGTGAGCACGTCCAACGCAGAAAACGGCTCATCCATGAGCAAGATGTTCGGGTGCACCACCAAGGCGCGCGCGAAACCCACCCGCTGACGCATGCCGCCGGACAATTCGCGCGGATAGGCGGATTCGAAACCGTCCAAGCCGATCAGGTCGATCGCCGCCAGCGAGCGCTTGCGGATTTCCGCGCGCGACATGCGCTGCGCCTCCAGCCCCAGCGCCACGTTTTCAAACACCGTGAGCCAGGGAAATAACGCAAAACTTTGGAACACCATGGCAATGCCGGGCGCAGGTCCCGCAATCGGTTTGCCGAGATATTGCAAATCTCCTGCGCTCGGTTCCGATAGCCCGGCAATCAATCTCAATAAGGTGGACTTTCCCGACCCCGAGCGTCCCAGGAGGCCCACAATCTGCCCCTCACGCAGCTCCAAATTCATTCCTTGCAGCACCAACAGCTCCGCGCCGTCCGGCTTCGGAAACGCCTTGCGAACATCGGTGCATTGCAGCAGCGGAGAAGTGGTGTTCATGCAGAACCCTTCAGGTGAGCCGATATTTGCGCTCGGCGTAGTAGTACAGCGGGCGCCAAAAAAACCGATTGATGACCACCACGAACAGGCTCATGGTGCCTATCCCCAGCACGATGCGGTGGAAGTCCCCGGCGGTGGTTGCCTCCGCAATATAACTCCCGAGGCCGCGGGCTTGCACTTGAGTATCGCCCCAAGTAGCCAGCTCCGCCACGATGGCGGCGTTCCACGATCCGCCCGATGCGGTGATGGCGCCGGTCACGTAGAAGGGCAGAATCGCCGGCAACGCGACCTTGCGCCACCACAACCAGCCGGTGACGCGAAAGTTTGCCGCCACATAGCGCATTTCCGCGGGAATCGAAGAGGCGCCGGCGATCACGTTGAACAGGATGTACCACTGCGTACCCAGAATCATCAGGGGACTTAAGTAGATATCGGGATTCAGCTTCCATCTGACAATCCCATACACCGCAATCGGAAACAGCAGATTGGCGGGGAAGGCCGCCATGAATTGCGCGATGGGCTGAACGAACTGCGCGGCGCGCGGCCGCATCCCCACCCACACGCCGATCGGCACCCAGATCAAGCTTGCCAAGGCAATCAAGATGAACACCCGCAACATCGTCAGGGTCGCCAGGCCGCACACTTGCAGCGCTTCGCGCAGCGGCGTGTTTTGGATCAGTACCACGACGATGTGCCAGAGCCCCGCGACCACCGCAGCAACGATCAGCGTCATCCACAACCAGTCGAGCGAGCGCTTCGGCCTGTGCGACACGTCTATGTCGGGTTCGTCCTTGCGCTTCACGGCACGGCTGGTGAACATGACAGCCGCGTGAAATGCGAGAGTGGCGGCCTGGATGATGCGGGAGCGGCGAAACATCGTCAGCGCCCAGGAATCCGGCACTCTGGCGCCCGGCTCCTGCTCGACGCGAAAACGGTCCACCCACGCCACCAAGGGCCGGAAGATCAATTGATCATAGGCAAGAATCACGATCAACATGGTCGCGATCGCCCAGCCGATGGCAGTAAGATTTTTCTGCTCGATGGCAAGGGCGATATAAGAACCCACGCCCGGCAGCGCGACGGTGGTGTGTCCGACGCTGATCGACTCGGAGGCCACGACGAAAAACCAGCCCCCGGACATCGACATCATCATGTTCCAGATCAGCGCCGGCATGCCGAAGGGCACCTCGAGCTGCCAGAAACGCATCCAGGGGGAGAGGCGAAACGATTCCGCGGCCTCCATGAGTTCGGTCGGTACCGTGCGCAAGGATTGATAGAAGCTGAAGGCCATATTCCACGCCTGACTGGTGAATATGGCGAAAATGGCTGCGAATTCCGCACCCAGCACCCGCCCCGGCGCCAGCGACATGAAGAACACCACCGTCACGGAAATGAAACCTAGAATGGGCACCGATTGGAGGATGTCCAGAATGGGAACCAGCAGTCTGCCGGCGCGCTCGCTCTTGGCCGCCCATGTGGCGTAGGTCAGAGTGAATACCAGCGAAAGAGCCAATGCCGCGAACATGCGAAAGGTGGTGCGCGCGGCATACTCGGGCAGATGCGAGGGGCTCAAGGACATCGGCGTGGTTTCGAGCGCCGTCAGCGGCGCAAATAGGCCGCGCGAGGTCTCTCCCAAGAACACGATGAGCCCGATCACGACGATGAACGCCAGCACGTCCCATCGCGTGGCGAGATCGCGCAGGAAGACGAAGGGCTCGAAGCGGTTCATCCGCCCATTCTCTCAGGACAGACAACGAAGTAGCTAGTAGGGTACGCAGATGGAAAAGAGTATTGCCGCTGATGCGCCGCTCGTTCCGGCGGTGGAGACGCGCTTCAATCTGCTCGGCGCATTGAGTTTCTCGCATTTCCTCAACGACATGATGCAGTCGTTGATCGTCGCGATATACCCGCTGCTCAAAGGCGAATTTCATTTGAGTTTCGTGCAAATCGGCACGATCACGCTGACCTACCAGGCTTGCGCCTCGCTGTTGCAGCCCCTCATCGGCATCTACACCGACAAGCATCCACAGCCTTATTCGCTCAGCACCGGCATGTGCTTCACGCTGATCGGCATAGTGACCTTGGCGTTCGCGCCGAATTACGCCAGCGTGCTCGCGGCGGCGGCGATGGTCGGCGCAGGTTCCGCGATCTTCCACCCCGAATCCTCGCGGATTGCGCGGCTGGCCTCGGGCGGACGTCATGGGCTGGCGCAGTCGATATTCCAGGTCGGCGGTAATGCCGGTTCAGCCATGGGGCCGCTGCTCGCCGCGTGGATCATCATCCCCCAAGGGCAGCCCAGCCTCGCCTGGTTTGCGATCGCCGCCCTCCTCGCCATCGCGGTGCTCGCGCGGGTGGGCGCTTGGTACAAGCGCCGGCACATCGATCGTCCGGCCGTTCATCGTGCGCCTGCCGCGCAGCCTCCCGTGTCCGCGATGCGCGTCCGCCTTTCGATCGGCGTGCTCGTGCTGTTGATCTTTTCCAAATATTTTTATGTGGCCAGCATCACCAGTTACTTCAGCTTTTATTTGATCGCGAAATTTCATGTCTCGGTGCGCTCTGCCCAGATTCATCTGTTTGTGTTTCTGCTCGCCATGGCCTTGGGCACGCTGTTCGGCGGACCCCTGGGCGATCGCATCGGCCGCAAGCGCGTCATCTGGGTGTCCATCCTCGGCATTGCGCCTTTTACCTTGATCCTGCCCTACGTCGATTTGATGTGGGTGGGCATGCTCACCTTCATTATCGGCTTGATCTTGTCATCGGCATTTTCCGCGATCGTGGTCTTTGCGCAGGAGCTGATGCCCGGCAATGTCGGCGCCGTGTCGGGATTGTTCTTCGGCTTCGCATTCGGCATCGGCGGCATCGGCGCGGCGGTGTTGGGCGGCTTGGCGGACCAGCGCGGCATTGAATTTGTGTATCGGATCTGCGCCTATTTGCCGCTGCTCGGCATGGTTGCGGCATTTTTGCCCAATATCGAGCGCCGGAAGCCTTCAGCCGGCGCAGCGTAAAGCCCATGGACGTCCATAGAGTGGCCTAGAATCCAGCTTTATCGATCGTCCGCGCATGATGCGACCTGTGTCGCGCTCCCCGGTCACCGCGACATTGCATAATGCAGAAATGCGCTGCCAGGTGCCAAGGACGTTCAGCAGGGCGATCCGCGCCTGGCTGACGGCATTTCTCGCCTTATGTGCGCTATCTCACACTGCGCGCGCCGATTGGACCCTGGCCACATCCGCCGCGGTTGCCCATGACAACAACGTCGGCAATGCGCGCAATTACGGGAGCGTCGTGGAGGATTCTTTTGCGGCCGCGACGGTGTCGCTCCTGCAGCTGATGCAGCTCGATGAAAACTATAGCCTGGCCGCCGGCGGGAATCTGTCCGGCCAAATCTACGACCGGCTCAGTGGCCTGAACGATGCATCGCTCGAAGGCGTGCTGTCGCTGAAGAGGAAGTGGGGCTTGGGCGCTTTCGCTCCATGGGTGCGCGCCGCCGTCTCCTTGGGCCGCGCCGACTATGCCGACGGCTATCGCAACGCGACCATCTATCGAGCGGCGCTCGAGGTGGGTAAGCGTTTCGATGAGCGCCTCAGCCTGTGGGCGAATTACGGCTTCGAGCGCAGGCTGGCGAGACCGGTCGAAGCGGAACTTTACGGTGTATCCGGCGATGTGTTCAGCCAGAACGGACGCAGCCTCAAGGCGGGGCTGCAGTACTCGCTGACGCCCCGGATTTCCTTGAGTCTCGGATCGTTATGGCGGCGCGGTGATGTGATTTCCACGACGGCCGCGGACCCCTACATCTATGCGTATTCGAAGGCGGTGGCGCCGGATCCGACCTTCGGTGCGGATGCGTATGCCTATAGGCTCAACGGCACGACGTACGGGGCACGATTGGGTGCGGAATATTCGCTG
>DASXOY010000083.1:0-73480 GCA_036493935.1 Steroidobacteraceae bacterium
ATCGAGCGCCTTCACCAGCTTCAATACCGAAGGCACCCCAATCTCGCTCCCGTCCCCCTCCAACGCCTTCAGCGCAGAGCCCGTCACAATCGGGGTCTTGTCCCCGGGGAACTTGTACAGGGTCAGCAAATCGCGCACCTCCAGCTCCACCAGCTCCAACAGCTCCGCGTCATCGACCATGTCCGCCTTGTTCAAATACACCACGATGTAAGGCACCCCCACCTGGCGCGCCAGCAAGATGTGCTCGCGCGTTTGGGGCATCGGGCCGTCCGCCGCCGAAACCACCAAAATCGCCCCGTCCATCTGCGCCGCTCCCGTGATCATGTTCTTCACGTAGTCCGCGTGCCCCGGGCAATCCACGTGCGCGTAGTGACGCGCCTCGCTCTGATACTCCACGTGCGCGGTGGCAATCGTGATCCCGCGCGCACGCTCCTCCGGCGCCTTGTCAATCTGGTCGTAGGCCTTGAATTCCCCGCCAAACTTCTCCGCCATCACCTTCGTCAAGGCCGCCGTCAAAGTCGTCTTGCCATGATCCACATGACCTATCGTCCCCACGTTCACGTGCGGCTTCGTTCGCTCAAACTTCCCCTTCGACACGGCAAGTACCTCTCAAAAAAAATATTAAAACTCTGGAGCCCACGAACGGGATCGAACCGTTGACCTCGTCCTTACCAAGGACGTGCTCTACCAACTGAGCTACGTGGGCCGCATCCATTTGGAGCGGGTGATGGGAATCGAACCCACGTGATCAGCTTGGAAGGCTGACGTTCTACCATTGAACTACACCCGCACTCCTAGTAAGCCAATGGCACGACCCCACATCCTTCGCTGGTGGAGGGGGTAGGATTCGAACCTACGAAGGCATAAGCCAGCAGATTTACAGTCTGCCCCCGTTGGCCGCTTGGGTACCCCTCCCTAAAATGAGCCGCGTATTTTGCGGTGCGCGTCACCTAGTGTCAATGCAAAGTCGGGGCCAAACTTAGGGGCTCCAAAGTCCCATCGGAGATCTTTTTGCGGCATTGACATTATCGTAAGATAGTTATATCGTAAGATATGTCTTAAAACATATCGAGAGATATCATGTTTCATTGTTCACATCATTTTATGGGGCGCCACCGGGGCCAGCACGGATTTGGCCCCTTTGGCAGAGGCTTCATGGAAGGAGGCGGCATGGGCGGACGCGGCTTCGGCATGGGCCGAAAGCTCGCCTCGGGCGGTCTGCAGCTCCTGATACTCAAATTGCTCGACGAAAAATCGCGCTACGGCTACGAAATCATAAAGGAGCTGGATGAGCGCTCGAAAGGCTTCTATGTCCCCAGTCCCGGCATGGTTTACCCGGCACTCACCTACCTTGAAGAGATCGGCCATGCGACGGTCGCCGCCGATGGCGCCCGCAAGCTGTACAGCATCACCGAATCGGGCAAGGAGCATCTGGCAAAGAACCTATCCGTCGCCGATGCCCTGTTTACGCAGTTCGATCGCGTGGGTGAACGCATGGATCGTGTGCGCCGGGCGCTCCACGATGATGAGAGCGGCGAGGAACCGGCGGATCATGAGCGTCGTGGGTCGCGTGAATTGCACCGTGCACGGCGCGATCTGCGCACCGCGCTGGCGGACAAATGGCACAGCTCGCGCGAGGAGCAGAAGCGGGTGGCGGAGATACTGGCTAAAGCAGCGGCGGAAATCGCCGGCAAGTAAGCACTCGGCGCCGGTAGCCGGCGCCGGTTACCGGCGCCGACCGTTACCTGAGATTCGCCTCGAACAGCCGATAGATTCTCTTGTATTCGTCGAGCCATGAATCGGCGTTGGTGAATCCATGACGATCCAGCGGATACGTCGACATGCTGAAATTGTCCTTGTGCAATTCGATCAGCCGCTCGTACAAGCGCATGGAATCCTCGAACAGCACATTGTCGTCGATCACGCCGTGGCAAATGAGCAGCGCGTCCTGCAATCCGGAAGCGAACTCGATGGGCGATGAACGCTCATAGGCGATAGGATCGACTTGCGGGTCGTTCAAAATGCCCGACGTATACTCATGATCGTATTGCATCCAGTCCGTCACCGGACGCAGCGCCGCGCCCGCGGCAAACTCTCCGGGCGCACGAAATAACCCCATCAATGTCATGAAACCGCCGTACGAGCCGCCATAAAGGCCCACGTGCTTAGGATCCGCCCCTGCCTGCTCGACCAGCCACTTCTTGCCGTCGAGCAGATCCTCCAGCTCCGGATGTCCCATCTGCCGGTAGATGGCAGTGCGCCAGTCGCGTCCATAGCCGGCAGAAGCGCGATAATCCATGTCGAGAATCACGTAACCCCGATGCGCGAGCAGATTGTTGAACATCTGTTCGCGAAAGTAATACGAGTAGTGCAGATGCACGTCTTGCAAGTAACCGGCGCCGTGAATGAACAGCACCGCGGGCTTTTTCGCCGAGCCGGCGGCATTCTTGTCGCGATAAAGCTTGGCGTAGATCACGCCGCCAAAATGGGTCGACGGAACCTTGACGATTTCGGGCTGAATCCAGGTCATCGATTTGTATTCAGGCGTGCGCGTATCGGTCAGTTCACGCGGCGCGCCGGACCCATCCGCCTTGGCAACGGCAATTTGCGAGCGCATATAGGGCGTTGAATAGGTCAGCAGCAGCTGCCTGCCGCTTCGATCCACCGCGGTGCTCTCCACGCCCTCGAGCTTGGTCAAGCGCTGCAAGGCGCCGCCGCTGCTCGGCACGCGATAAGCGTCATATGAATAAGGTGCCGTTTCGTTGCTGATCACATAGAACCATCGGCCATCCTCGGACAGCTGCGGACTCGACACTTCGAATTGACCCTGGGTCAGCGCATGCGGCGCGCCGTTCCGCGCCTTGGTGTACAGGTGCGCATACCCTGACTCCTCCGACTCGTACCACAGCGTGCGATTGTCATTGAGCCAGCCGAACTCGTTGAACGACCTTCCCTCGATCCAGGCGGCGTCGCTCAGGCGGTGCTGCGGCACCAGCGTGAAATTGTTCAGGTCCACGCTGGCAAGCCATCGATCTTTATGATCGATGGCATATATCTCAACGCCGAGCGCGCCGCTGTCGGCGCTCCAAATGATGCCGCCGCTGACCGCGTCGGGTTCATCATTGATCACCCACGCGCCGCGGGCTTTCTTGTCGCTGCCCGCGGCTGCAGGGGGCGGCCCCTTCGGAGGGTGCGCCTTGGCATTTTCTTCTCGCACGGCTTTCAGCGGATCGTCGTAGATGCCCGGCAGATTTTCCAAGGACAGTGCATGCACGCTGTGATCAGCGAGGTTCAGCAGCAGCAGGGATTGGGGCGCAGGCGGGTTGCGGCCCACGCGCAAGCGTTCCTTTTCGAATTCCTCATATCCCGACTCGGTGACATAGCGCGTGAGCTGCCCTTCCCGCCCCTTGGCGTGAGATTTGGGCTCGGTCACCACCAGCAGCCAGCGCGCATCCGGCGACAGTTCGCTGCCTCTGACGGTCACCTCGTCGCCCAAATAGAAAGGCAAAACCGGACGCGAAGCGTCGCCCTTCTGCATCGACTCGCTGTGCAGTCGAACGGTCTCTGCATCGTCATGCATTTTCTTCAAGGTGGCGAAGGTGCGCAGCTGCATTTCCCGCAAGTCGTCGGCAGCGGGCGGTGCATTCGGATCCTTTTCCGCTTTGACGATGGCAGCCGGCGCCGTAACGCCGCTCGCGAGATCGTGCACGAACCAGTCGTTGTCGACGCGAAAGCTCAGCAGCTTGCCGTCGGCTGAGAAACGCGGCTCGGATTTCATTTGCGGCGTGCGCGTGATTTGCGTCAGGCGGCCGTTGCCAAGATCGCGGACGAATATGTCTTGGTGACGAATGAAGGCAGCATGCTTGCCGGCGCGATCGTAAACTGGGTCCCCATCGGCATTGGCCATGGCGCCGGCATCAACGACCTGATCTTTGCCGGTGGACGGCTCGATGCGATGCAGATCGACGATGGGCGAACCCGAGCGCTTCAGCGAGTAGTACACCGCTTTGCCGTCCGCCGACCAGTAGGCATCCCGCACGGGCGGTCCGATCCAATCCGGATCCGCCATGATTTTTTCGAGTGTTAGACCCGCCTGAAGTGTCGCGGCGGGCGCGCTCAAGCTCAGTGAACTCCAAACACAGCTCATCATCGAAATCGCACAGCAAAAATATTTCATTGATACCGCCTGGTCGTGTTGTTTTCTTTAGTCTACCGGCTGCTCGAGCAAGGCTTGCCCCGAGCGATCGCCGAGCAATCTCGAGTTCCGAGAATATTCCGTACCTAGTTTGGAGGCCGATCCGGGTTTGGAGGCCGATCCGGATTCGGCGGCCGGTCCGGTCGCGAAGGCCGGTTGGGTGCCGGCCTCGTCACCGGCGGCCTGGGACGCGGGGGCGGGGGCCTTGGACGCGGCGGCGGATTTGGGCGATGAACGGGCGGCCTGGGACGCAGCGGAGGCCGAGGCCGGTGCGGCGGCGGGGGCCGATGCATCCAGTAGTCGCGCCGGCCATACCAAGGGCGCCCTGCATAGTAGCGTCCCCAATAATCGCCGAGGCTGAACGCGACGATGCCGATTCCTAACTGCGCGCCGAATTCGATCACCGGCACGCGGCGGCTCTGATAGTCGTAGTACAGATAGTTGCCGTAGACCCAGCCGCGATTGCCTTCCCAATCCACATCGCACCAGGTCCAGTCGTCTAGACAGCCATTGAGATTCAGCAACGCGTTGGGCGGAATCGTCGTGACAAGGGGATAGTCGGAGCTCGGCCCGGCACGCAGGTGCACCTGACCTTGGGTGTAGGCATTCGCAGCCCAGACGGATGCCCCGAACCCCATAGCGACGACGGCTATGAGCCACACTGACAGACGCTTCATGACACCACCTGTTCGCGCTTCCCTTAGGAGAAGTGTGAGCCGATTGCAGGAGCCCTGCAATGTTGCGAAGGTGTCAGGCGATTTTCTTGCGCCCGTGCAAGCGCGTAACCAGATCTGCCTCCACTCGGCTCAGCCCGAATTGCTGCGTCAGCCTGCCGGGGTCCGTGCCGCGCCGCGCGGAATCGATGGCCTCGTCGAAGGAGGCGGTTGCGCCGCGCAGCTCCACCAGCTCGACGCGATCCGCGACGCCTGAATACGCTTGCTCGATGCGCTTGACGCGGCTGCCGGTGCGCAAGCTGATCGATGCCAGCACCTCGACTTCGCGGCGCATCGCCGCAAGACTCGATTCAACTGCGATGCAGCGCGCGCGCCAACGGCGCACGGAAAACGACATGATCAGGGCTGCGATCAGCGCGCAGAATCCCAACGACGCTCCCGCGATCGCCAGGACGATATTGAGATTGAATTCAGTCATTCAGGCGTACTCGTCGATGTGAGACTTTGGCGGTCTCGGCGCTGCCCCGGGTTCCGGACTGTCGGATTTTGCGGCGGGCCTGTCGGGGCCTTGATCGGAGCGTTGCCGGCGCTCCTTGTCATCTTTTGAAGATCGCCGATCGGCGATCGGCAGTGCTGGAAAAAGGCCTGAATTGCTTAAGCGGTCAACTTCACTCATTGCGTGACCTCGCTCATTGGGGTTTGGGTGATTCGGTCGGCGTCTCAACTACTGTTGGCTTCACTTGCTTCATCAATACGGTTCCTTCCAGCGCGGCGGGCGGCACGCGCACCATCAGCCGATTGCTGGCGCTGGCGGCGTCGGCCAAATCCACGCCCGGCGCAACGGACTCGGGCGTATCGGTCGTGACCCGCGCTGTCGTCTCTTGTGCGGCAGATACGGCCTCGAGCACCAATACGGCAACACGCCGATTGGCGTTGCGTCCCTCCGCTGAGGCGTTGGGCTGGCGCGGATGAAACTCGCCGAAGCCGACGATTTCCAGTCTCAACGGATCGATGCCCTGCTTGGTAAACTGATGCACGACGCTCGCGGCGCGCGCCGCCGACAATTCCCAGTTGGAGGGAAACGCGCTCGTGTGAATCGGGCGATCATCGGTATGGCCCTCGACGCGGATCGGATTCGGGAAGGGTTTCAACACCTCCGCCAGCTTGTCGAGCACGGGTTCGGCGGACGACGAAAAAGCGCCGGAGCCGCTTGGAAAAAGAATGTCCGTGTTGATCTCGATCTCGAGCCACATGCTCTCGCGCTTGACCGTGATCAACTTGGCGTCGATCAAGGCGCGCATCGCGTCCTGCACTTCGCGCTCCATGCGGATCAGCGACCCGGGGATTTCCGCCCGCTCCGGCGGCGCCGGCTTCGCCGCGTCTTCCTGGCCCTTGATCTTGATCAGCGCCGTCGGGGTGATGCCGACCAGCGGCTTCTCGCCGCCTTTGCCCGGTTCCGGCTCGCCCATGTTCACGGGCCGCATGCTCTTCGGAGCGCCGTTGAAGGCTGCAATCATGGCGTCGGAGAGCACGCGGAACTTACCCTCATTTACCGACGACATCGCATACATCACGGTGAACAGCGCGAACAGCAAGGTCACGAGATCGCCGTAGGGAATGGCCCAGGCCTCGTGGTTCACATGATCTTCGTGCTTCTTCTTGCGGGCCATGGCGGGTCAGGAACCTAGTGGTGAAAGTAGCCTTGCAATTTCGATTCGATGTTGCGCGGATTTTCGCCTTGCGCGATGGCGATGAGCCCCTCGATGACCATCGTCCTGACCTGGGACTGGCTGTGGATGACGGCTTTGAGCTTGTTGCCCATGGGAAGGAACAGAAGATTGGCGAATGAAATGCCGTAGATGGTCGCGATGAACGCCGCGGCAATGCCGTGACCGAGCTTGGACGGATCGTTGAGGTTCTGCATGACGGCCATCAATCCCATGACGGCGCCGATGATGCCTAAGGTCGGCGAGTACACGCCCATGGATTCAAATACCTTCGCGGCCTGCGTGTCGAAGTGCTCCATGGTGTCCAGCTCGATTTCCATGCTGGAGCGGATCGCGTCCGGTTCGCCGCCGTCCACCAAGGACTGCAAGCCTTTCTTCAGAAAATCGTCCTGCTCTCCCTCGACGGCGGACTCCAGGCCGAGCAAACCTTGCTTGCGCGCGACATTGCTCCACTCGACTATCTTTTCGATCATCCCGGCGGGATTGTTAGCAGGAGGCTTGAACACCCAGGACGCAATTTTCCACGCACGGATGAAAGTGGCCATGGGCGTTTGCACCAGGCTCGCCGCGAGCGTGCCGACCACCACGATCACAAAAGCCGCGCTGCCGACCAATGCGCCGGCGCTGCTGCCTTTCAGGATCGCTCCGCCGATGATCGAGATGAACGCGAGAACGATGCCGATGATGCTTAAGATATCCATTGGATCAGTCCGGCGAGAGCCACTCCGATAAGCGCGCGCGCAAGCGCACCAATGCCTGACCGTGGATCTGGCAGACGCGGGATTCCGAAACCTCGAGCACCTCGCCGATCTCGCGCAGGTTCATGTCATCGTCGTAGTAGAGCGAGAGCACCAGCTTCTCGCGCTCCGGCAACACATTGATGGCGCCGCTCAGCGCATTGCGAAAGCCGGCATCTTCCATGTCATCCAAAGGCCCGGGTCCTTCGTCGCGGGCATGATCGGCAGGGCTCGATTCATCCTCGCTCGATCCCATTTGATCGAAGCTGAACAGGCGGCAGCTCGCCGCGTCCTGCACCAGCTTGTGATATTCCTCGATGGATACTCCGAGGCGCTCGGCAATGTCGGTCGGAGTTGCGTCCTGGCCTTTTTCGTTTTCGATCTTGCGAATCACATCGGCCATCTCACGCATGTTTCGATGCACGGAGCGCGGCGTCCAATCGGATTTGCGCACTTCATCGAGCATGGCGCCGCGTATGCGGATGCCGGCATAGGTTTCGAAATTCGCGCCCTTGGTGGCCGAATAGTGCTTGGCCGCGTCCAGCAGGCCGATCATGCCGGATTGGATCAGATCGTCGACCTCGACATTCGGCGGCATGCGGCTGACCAAGTGATAGGCGATGCGCTTCACCAGATCGGCGTGCCTCAGCACCAATTCCTGCTGCGGCACCTGATCCACGGGAGTCTGATCATCCGTTGCCGGTTTCGCGCCGCGTTTTTGAGTGTTCGTGTACTGTGTGCTTGCTCTCATTGCAATACCGTCGAGGGGGCGATCCTGGCCCCCACCATTCGTTCGACAAAGAACTCCAGGTGACCTCGCGCCCCTTGGGGCACAGACCACTTATCGGCTTTAGAAGCCAGATTCTTGAGCGCAATGGAGGAAATAGATGCCGGAAAGGCATCCACGACAGCACTCTGCCGCTTTACAGCACGGCGCAGATAGTCGTCAAACGGTACGGAACCGGCAAACTCCAGAGTCACATTGAGAAATCGGTCACAGACTCGGCGAATTTTCTGAAATAGGTCCGGCCCTTCGCCGGACCTGCGGGTCTGATTTGCCAAGATCTGAAACTTCTGCACGCCGTGCTCGCGGCTCAACACCTTGATCAGCGCGTAGGCATCGGTGATCGATGCCGGCTCGTCGCAGACCACCACGACCACATGGTGCGCTGCCTGGCTGAAGGTCATGACGCTGTCGTGCAATCCTGCCGCAGTATCCACGACCAACACCTCGACCTGATGATACAGATCGCTGAACGCACGGATGATCCCCGCGTGCTCCGCGGGCGACAAAGTGGCCATGCGTTTGATGCCGGAAGCGGCCGGCACGACCTGCAAGCCATGCGGACCGGTAACGATCGCATCCTCCAGCGCGCACTCGCCCTGAATGACGTTGCCCAGATGGAATCGCGTGTGCAGGCCCAGCACGACATCGACGTTGGCCAGCCCCAAGTCGGCGTCCACCAGCATGACGTCGCGGCCTTGCGCCGCGATCGAAACCGCCAGGTTCGCCGACACCGTGGTCTTACCCACTCCACCCTTGCCGCCGGTCACCGCAATGACCTTGACGGGCCGCGCAGCATTCATTTCAGCCAAGGCCTGCGCTCGTTCCGGCGTTAGTCTGGCGTCACGCATGGGCGGCAACTCCGCCAAAATTACGCGCGAAATAGGATTCATCGCGGGGCGGCGGCGAGCGGCGGGCAAGCTCGAGCGCCTCCCTCACCAGCCAGATCCGTTTGAGATGCGACGCGTGCAAGTCCTCCGGAATGCGCTGGCCATTGCATACATAGGCGATTTTCAATTGGTGCCGAAGCACCGCGGATAAGACAGCGCCGAGACTGGCCGACTCGTCCACCTTGGTAAGCACGCAGCCCAAGGGCTTTATGCGCACGAAGGAGCATACGATTTCATCAAGCGCCTGACCTTCGGCCTGCGCCGGCAGCGCCAGCAAGACGCGCGCGCGCGCAGCGCCATACTTCAGAGCCGCCAATTGTTCGGAGAGACGGACGTCGCGCGGCCCCATGCCGGCCGTGTCGATCAGGACCAGCTTTTTGGACTTGAGCCGCTCGAGCACGCGCGCCAATTCCTTGGCGCCATTAGCAGGATGCATGGGCGCTCCCAGAATGCGCGCGTAAGTCATCAGCTGCTCGCGGGCGCCGATTCGATAGCCGTCGGTGCTGACGAGCGCCAGGTCTTGGCTGCCATGCTGCATGCACCAGCGCGCCGCCAGCTTCGCGATCGTGGTGGTTTTGCCGGCACCTGTGGGGCCCACCAAGGCGACGATGCCTCCGGCGACACAGGTCGGGTCATTGATGATCGGCAGATGCTTGGCGAGCAGTGCCAGCGGAATGTGCGAGGGATCCTCTAAGCTGGTGCGACGCGGCGTGAATTCGGCCAGCGAGCTTGCCACATCCGGCGCAATATCCATTGCCGTCAGTTCTTCCAGCACCGTTGCCTTCAAGGGTTCGCGCAAGCGCCTGTCGTTCCAAGTGATGCCCGCCAACCCGGTCTCGAGCATGCGGCGCAGGCCCAGCAATTCGCGCTGCATGGCGCCGTAGCCTGCATCCGCTGCCGGCGCTTCCGCGCGTAGCGCAGTTTGAACCGGCATGACGCGAGCCGCGGCAGCCGGTTTCGGAGCCACGGCCGATTTAGTCGTCGCAACCGGCGTCGCCGGCGCGGGACGCGGGACGGCCGGCCTTGCCACCGCTGCCGGCGGGGTCGGTGCAATCGGCGCCGGAGCCGGCGATGCGTCTCTCGATGGCGGTGCAATCACGGGCGCGGCGCTCTGCCGCTTGGCGTCGACAAACAGGGCTTCGTCATAGTCCACGGCGGCGATGACTTCGATGCCCTCGTCGCTGCGACGGCTCGACAGGATGACGGCGTCCGGGCCTTGCTCCGTCCGCACCAGGGCGAGAGCCGCGCGCATGCTGGGCGCCGTGTATCGTTTGATCTTCATGTCAACCTCCGTGAATCACTCAATTCGTTAGCGGCCCACCGCAGCAATCACGCGGATGCGGCGGTTTTCCGGAATCTCGTTGTAGGCAAGCACCGCCAGCGACGGCGTGGAATGGCGCATCAGCCGCGCAATCCACGGGCGGATTTTCGGTGCCACCAAAAGCACCGCCGGCTCCCCTGCGGCGTCCTGACGACGCGCGCTATCGCCCAATGCGGTTTGAATTCTGTCGGCGAGCCCGGGCTCAAATCCGGGCGAGGCGTCGCCGCCGCCGGCCATCGAGTCTTGCAGCACCTGCTCCAGCCCCGGATCCAAGGTAATCACGGGCAATTCCTGGCGCAGCCCGCCGATGTTCTGCACGATGGTGCGGCCGAGCGCCACGCGCACGGCGGCCACCAGCGCCACCGCGTCCTGCGTGCGCGGCGCATATTCCGCCAGCGTTTCGCAGATGGTGCGCAAATTGCGGATCGGCACGCGCTCCAGCAACAGGAACTGCAGCACCTTGACCACCACGCTCATCGGCAAGAGCTTCGGCACCAAATCCTCGACGAGCTTGGGCGCCGACTTGCCGAGACGGTTGAGCAGTTGCTGAACTTCTTCGTGTCCCAGCAATTCATGCGCATGCGACTGCAACAGGTGGCTCAAGTGGGTCGCGATGACGCTGCTGGCGTCGACCACCGTGTAACCCTGAGACTGCGCCTGCTCGCGCCGCACCTTGTCGATCCAAATCGCGTCCAAGCCGAAGGCGGGATCCTTGGTGGCCGTGCCGGGTATCGTGCCGGATACTTGGCCGGGATTGATGGCCAGTTCCCGATCCGGGAACACTTCGGATTCGCCCACCGGCGCTCCCAAGATCGTGATGCGGTAGGAATTCGGGCCGAGTTCCAAGTTGTCGCGGATGTGCACGGCCTGGACCAAGAATCCGAGCTCCTCGGACAATTTCTTACGCACGCCCTTGATGCGGCCCATGAGTTCGCCGCCCTGATTGCGGTCGACCAAGGGAATCAACCGATACCCGACCTCCAGGCCGATGACGTCAATCGCTTCGACATCGTCCCAAGAGAGTTCCTTTTGTTCGGCGGGCGTTGCTTGCGCGACCGGCGTGGCCGCGACGACCGCCGTGGGCGCAGGCCGCCTGCTCATCAGGTAGGCGCCGACGGCGCAAATCGCCGCCATCGCCAGAAACACGAAATTCGGCATTCCCGGAATGACGCCGAGCAGCGTCAAGATTCCGCTGGTGACCGCGAGTGCCCGAGGCTGTCCCAGCACCTGGGCCATGATCTGCTGGCTCATGTCATGCGGTCGCGAAACGCGCGTCACCAGAATGGCCACGGCCACCGACAGCAGCAACGCAGGGATCTGCGCCACGAGTCCGTCGCCTATGGTGAGCAACGCGTAGGTGCGGCCCGCGTCGGCGAGCGACATGCCGTGCTGTGCGGCGCCGATGATGGTGCCGCCGAACATGTTGATGAACACAATCAGGATGCCGGCGATCGCGTCGCCGCGCACGAATTTGCTGGCACCGTCCATGGCGCCGTAGAAATCGCCTTCTTCGCGGACTTCCTGCCGGCGGACGATGGCATCGGCCTGCGTGATGATCCCGGCGTTCAAATCGGCGTCGATCGCCATTTGCCGGCCCGGCATGGCATCCAACGTGAAGCGGGCGCTCACTTCCGAGATGCGCCCGGCGCCCTTGGTGATGACCACAAAATTGATGATCACCAGCACGGTGAACACCACCATGCCGACGGCATAGTTGCCGCCGACCACGAAATGGCCGAATGCCGCGATCACGTGGCCCGCTGCCTGCGCGCCGGTGTGGCCGTTCATGAGCACGATGCGCGTGGAGGCGACGTTAAGGCCAAGGCGCAGCAACGTCGCACCCAACAGCACCGTGGGAAACGCCGCGAACTCGAGCGCGCGGCGCACATAGATCACCGCCAGCAAGATCATGAGCGACAGCGAGATGTTGAAGGTGAAGAAAATGTCCAGCAGGAACGCCGGCAGCGGCAACACCATCATGGCAAGCACGATCATCACCAGCACCGGCACGCCGAGTCCGTTGCGGGCGAATTCGCCGAAGGTCGCCACTGCGCCGCGCGCGCTCATGCGTCTAGGTACTCATCGCCGACCTTGGGATTGGGCCGCGCAACGCGCGCCGCCAGGGTCGGATTCAAGGTGCGAACCCTGAATATGTACGACAGCACCTGCGCCACCGCGACATACAGGCCGTTCGGGATTTCCTTGTTCAGGTCGGTCGAGCGGTACAGCGCGCGCGCCAGCTTCGGCGCTTCGAACACCGGCACGCGATTTTCCTCGGCGATGCGCCGAATGTTCTGCGCGACCAGATCGAGGCCCTTCGCCAGGACCACGGGTGCGCGCATCTTCTTCGGGTCGTACTTCAGCGCCACCGCGAAGTGCGTCGGGTTGACGATCACGACATCCGCCGTGGGCACCTTGTGCATCATGCGGCGCCGCGCCAGGGTCTGCTGCATCTGGCGTATGCGCTGCTTGGTCTCCGGGCGGCCGTCCAACTCCTTCGATTCATCGCGCAATTCTTGACGCGTCATGCGCAATGCGCGCTTGAACTGGAAGATTTGCAGCGGCACGTCCACCACCGCAATCAGTGCGAGAGACGCGCACAGCCACACGAAGGCCCAGCTCAAGAGACCCGCGCCGCGCATGACGGCTGTCCGCGGCGCCATGCGGGCCAGCGCCAGGACGTCGCCGAAAATCCATGAAACGATTCCGGCGCACACGGCGCCGACGACGAGGCACTTGAGCAGCGCTTTGCCCAGCTCCGACACGCCGTGAAGCCCGAACAGCCGCTTGAGGCCCGACAGCGGGCTCAGGCGCGAAAAATCCGGTGCCAGTGCCTGCGTGGTGAAATTCCACCCGCCCAGCGCCACCGACGCCAGCAGCACCATGACCACCAGCGCGCCGAACACCGGCAGCACAGCGGTCAGGGCACTCACGCAGGCATCGCCGAGCGACGCGCTCATCGAGTCCGTGGTGCTCAAGGCCCGGCCATCGACCGACAGCGACCGGCGCATCATCTGCGCCAGTTGAGACGCGGCGGTGCCGCCGATCGCCACCAATGCTGCGCTGCCGCCGATCATGGCGGCGAAATTGGTGAGCTCGCGGGAGCGCGGTATCTGGCCGCGCTCGCGTGCTTCCTGCAGCCGTCGTTGCGAAGGTTCTTCGGTGCGTTCGCCGCCCATTTCGGATTCGGCCATCAGGGCACCCCTGCGGCATGGCTGCTGACCAGATCCCCGACGGCCATCAGGGCATTGTTAATAAGAGTGGCGATGCCCGACATGATGCCGTCGAGCCCGGCGAGCAATACGAAGAAGCCGCTCATGAGCGTAATGGTGAAACCGATGCCGAACAAATTGAGCTGCGGCGCGGCGCGGGTCACCACACCCAGCGCCAGATTGACGATCACCAAGGCGATGACGGCGGGCAGCGCGATCAAGAGACCTGTGTCGAATACATGTGCGCCCCAAAGCACCAAGGAAAGGAAAAAATTCTGATTCGGATGCGCGCCGATCGGCAGCGAGTGGAAGCTCTCCGCCAAGGCGCTGAGCAGCATCAGATGACCGTTGATGGCAAGGTAGGTCAGCGTGCCGAAGATCATGAACAGCTGGCCGAGCACCGGCACCTGAGCGCCGCGCTGCGGATCGACCAGCGTGGCGAAGCCGAGGCCCATGGTCATCGAAATGCTTTGGCCGGCGAATACCAGTGCTTCGAACGTGACCTGCACCACCATGCCGATCGCCACGCCGATGAGCAATTCAAGCACGGCGGCCAGCAATCCCGGCGCCGAAAAGATCGACAGCCCCGCGGGCACCTGAATCAGCGGACCCAGCAAGAATGCGAGCGCCAGGGTCAGCACTATTTTGACCAGCCCCGGCACAACGCCTTCGCTGGCGATGGGCGCCGAGAGCACGAAGCCGCCGACGCGCAGCGCGGGCCACCACATCCGGCTCACCCACATCGATACATCGGCGGAATTTAGGGTCAACGGCTGCATGCAGCTAGCCCACCATCGCCGGTATGCTGGCATACAGTTCGTGCGTGAAATCGATCAGCACCCGCAAGATCCACGGCCCGGCGACAAACAAGGTAAGCACCAACATTAAAAGCTTCGGGATGAAGCTCAAGGTGGACTCATTGATTTGCGTCGCTGCTTGCAGCATGCCGATCACCAAACCGGTGATGAGCGCGATCAGCAGCAAGGGTGCCGAGATCAACGAGGTGACCATCAGCGTCTTGTGAGCCAGATCCATGACGTTTTCGGGCGTCATTGGTGAAAGCTCGACGCCAGGGTTCCGATGAGCAAGGTCCAGCCATCGACCACGACGAACAGCATGATCTTGAAAGGCAGGGACACCAAGACCGGCGACAGCATCATCATGCCCATGGACATGAGGACGCTCGCGACCACCAGGTCGATCACCAAGAAAGGAATGAACACCATGAAGCCGATCTGGAAGGCGGTTTTCAACTCGCTGGTGAGAAAGGTCGGAACCAGGACTGAAAGCGGCACGTCCTCGGCGCTCGCGAACTGCGCCTTGCCGGACAGTTTCGAGAACAGCTGCAAGTCGTTTTCTCGCGTTTGCGCCAGCATGAACTTCTTCAGCGGCGCGACGGTGCGGTCGATAGCCACTTCTCCGGCAAGCTGGCCGTCCATATAGGGTTTGATGCCCGCTGCGTACGATTGCTCCAGAGTCGTCGCCATCACGAAGAACGTCAGAAAAAGCGCGAGCCCGGTGAGCACCTGATTGGACGGCGTGGTCGCCATGCCGAGGGCCTGCCGCAGGATCGAGAGCACGATGATGATGCGGGTGAACGCCGTCATGGCCAGCAAAATTGCCGGCAGCAGCGTCAACAGCGTCATCAGAATGAGAATCTGGAACGTGAGCGAATAGGTTTGCACGCCGTCGGCGGCCGACTTCAAGGCTACCGCGGGCAGCGCCGCCTGCGCGCCGGCAGCCAACGGCAACAGCGCGAGTCCTGCCGCCGCAATCAGGCGATAGGGCAGACCCTTGATCACGGCGAGCCCGGCCGCTTCATCAGATCTCGGAGCCGTTCGGCGAAGGGCGGCACGCGACCGGCCGCCTTCAGCGAGATGGGAGTTGTCAGCGGGGTCAAAGACACGATGCCGCCGGCAGTCACCCCGAGCAGCACTTGCGCTTCGCCGATTCGCACCAGCACCACGCGTTCGCGCGGACCGATGCTCAGCTGGTCGAGCACCTCGCTGTCGAGCGAACCGCGAGGCGTGTTCAGCTTGAAGCGCTTCAATACCCAGCCTATCGCCAGGATCAACGCCACGATGGCGATGAGGCTCAACGTGAGCTGCGTCAAGCTGCCGATCGACAACGGCGAGGCGGGTTGCGCCATCGCCGTCATTTGGCGTGCTCCATCCTCTCCGTCTCGCTGACAACGTCGGTGAGGCGGATGCCGAATTTCTCGTTGACGACCACGACTTCGCCGCGCGCGATGCGCACGCCGTTCACCAGCACATCGAGCGGCTCGCCGGCCAGCCGATCGAGCTCGACCACGGAACCGGGCGCGAGCTGCAGCAAGTCGCGCACCGACATCTTCGCGCGCCCAACCTCGAGGGCCAAAGTGACGGCGACGTCGAGAATGAGCTTTAAATTCATTTCCTGGCCGGCGGCGCCGGCGGCGTTGGGGCCTAGGTCGCTGAATTGCGCGCGTGCGACGGCAGCATTTTTCGGATCGGGCGGACTCATGCGGGGACTCCTGGAAGAATTTTGAGGGCGTTGTGCCCCTGCGAGATGCCGAAGCGTCCGCGATACAGCGCTACATCGCCGGCCAGCAAGGTGACCTGCTGCGGCGCCTCGATTGGAATGATGTCGCCTGGCGCAAGGCTCACCAGTTCGCGCAAGCTGATTTGCGCCTGCGCGAGAACGGCGCGCGTGTCGAGATGCGCCTCCTGCAGTGCCTTGGTGATGACCGGCGCCCATGCTTCTTGTTTGCGCACCGGGGCCGCGCCGCCGTCTCCCGCGAGGGTCTCGCGGATCGGGCTGAGCAACGCGTCGGGCAGCAGCCAGTCGATACGGCCGCTGCGGGCCGCGAATTCGACGGTGTATTTGGCGACGATGACCGAATCGAGCGCGCCGCCCAGCTGCACCAGCCGGGGATTTGTCTCTTGCTTTACCAATTCCAATTCCACCGGCGACACCGGCTGCCAGGCGGCCGCCAAGTCCGCCGCGAAACTGCGCAGCATCAAGGTTAGGAAGCGCTGCGCTGCCGGTGCGACCGCCGCCTGCGGGTCCGCGTTCGCACGGCCCGTGCCGCCGAAGAATCCGTCCAGCAGAGTCAACAGCAGCGCGGGTTCGACGCTGACATAGGCGTGTCCCGGCAAGGGTTTTAGGCGTACGACCGCGAGAGTGGCCGGAACCGGCAGGGAAGCCTGCAAGTCGGCGCTCTTGACCGATTCCAGTGAATCAAATTGCAGGCTGGCATCGCGCCCCAGCAGCCCGGAGAGCGAGGCGCCGGCGCGATCGCCAAAATTCTTGCTGATGACCTCGAGCAGCGGCAGGTCGGTCCGATTGATGCGCTGAGCGGCAAAGTCATAGGGCCGAACGGTTTGCTGGCCTTCTTTGCCGTTTTTTTCCAGCAGTGCCTGTACTTCCTCATTGGAAATTCGTGCCGCGGATTCCTCCATTACTGCACCACGAAGCTGGTGAACAGCACATCGTCCACGTCGGGGCTGCCTTCCTTCTTTTGCACCGCGCGAACTTCCGCCAGCGCCTCCTGGCGCAGCTTCTCCTTGCCCTCGCGCGACATCATGGATTGGTAGTTGCGATTGCTCATCAGCAACAGCAGATTGTTGCGGATCAACGGGATGTTCTTTTGCACGCTCTCGATGGCTTTTTCGTCGTGCGCCATGATCTCCATGGTGATCTGCAGGAAGCGCACGGCTGAACCGTCTTCGAAGTTCACAACCAATGGCGGATCGATAGCGTAATAAACCGACGGCTTGCCGGCGCCGCCGTGCTCCGCGCTCTTTTCGACGACGGGCACCGGCACGATGGCGGTGATCTTGCCGTCCTTGTCCATCTTGAGATCGGGCAGCGGGTGCAGCTTGGCGTTGATGAAGCCGCCGATCACGACAGCACCTAGAGTGAGCGCGAAAATGCCCAGCCCGTTCACCAGGGTACCCATGAATCCGCCGGATTTTTTTGGTGGCGGGGGAGGAGGAGCGTCGTCAGCTTCGTCTGCCATAGTTCGATTCCGATGCGCGGGCACATGCCGCAAGCGCAGAATCGAGCAAGTTCTATGCCAGAAGATTTTTAGAGCGTTTTTCTTAGAATATTCAGTAGGTTAATAAATATCGGCGCACCGGCCCACGCGGACCGAAGCGCCGATAAATTGACGCTTACCAGATGCTCACGCGTTGATTCGGCGGCAGGTACATCTTGTCGCCGGGCTTTAAGCCGAAGGCCGCATAGAATCCGGCCTGATTGCGCAGCGGCGCCGTGCCCCGCACGGCCGGAGGGGAGTGCGGGTCGGTTTTGATGCGCTGGATTGCCTCCGCCTCGCGCACTTTGCCGCGCCACACCTGCACCCATCCCAGGAACAAGCGCTGATCGCCGGTCAGGCCGTCGATAACCGGCGCCTCATGACCGGCGAGCGAAATCCGGTACGCCTTGTAGGCAATCGCCAGTCCCGAATTGTCGCCGATGTTCTCGCCCAAGGTGAGCGCGCCGTTGACGTGGTAATCCGCTACCGGCTCGTAGGCGTTGTATTGCGCCACGAGCGCCTTGCTCTTCTCGGCAAACTTGTCGTGGTCGGCCTTCGTGAACCAGTCGTGCAGATTGCCGTCGGCGTCGAATTGGCTGCCCCGATCGTCGAATCCGTGGCTCATTTCGTGGCCGATGGCCCCGCCGATGCCGCCGTAGTTCACCGCATCATCGGCGCCGGCATCGAAGAACGGCGGTTGCAGGATCGCCGCCGGGAACGTGATTTCATTGCGCGTCGGATTGTACGACGCGTTGATGGTTTGCGGGCGCATGCCCCATTCGCTGTGATCGACCGGCTTGCCCAATTTGGCGAGGTTGCGCCGGTATTCGAATTCATTGGCTCGGACCACGTTGCCGAGCAAGTCGTCGCGGGAAATCTTGAGCGCGCTGTAGTCGCGCCAATGGTCCGGATAGCCGATCTTGGGCAGCATTTTCGCCAGCTTGGCCTGCGCACCAACCTTGGTCTCGGCGCTCATCCAATCGAGCGTGTCGATGTCGCGGCGATATGCTTCCAACAGATTGGCCACCAGAGCCTGCATCCGGGCCTTGTTCTGCGGCGGGAAGAACTTCGCCACATACAGCTTGCCGAGCGCCTCGCCAAGGCTGCCGTCGAGCAGGTTGATGCCGCGCTTCCAGCGCGGCTGATTTTCCGGTACGCCGCGCAGCACCCCGCCGGTGAATGCGAATCGTTCGTCGACGAAGGCCTTCGACAGGTACGGCGCAGACGCCGACAGCACGCGCCATTTGAAATATGCCTTCCAGACGTGCAGCGGCGTGGCGCTGATCAATTTGCTCAAGCTCGTGAAGTAAGTCGGTTGCGTCACGATGACGTAGTCGGCCTTGCCTTCGACGCCCGAGGAGCGCAGGTAGCGCTGCCAGTCATATCCCGGCATCAGCGCCGGCAGTTCGGCGATGGCGGTCTTGTTGTAGGTCTTGATTGGGTCCCGGTCTTCCACCCGCGTCCATTGAATCTTTGCCAGAGACGTTTCCAGCTCGAGAATCGCAGCGGCGCTTTGCGCGGCCTTGGCCTGGCCGGCCATGCCCAACATTTTTTCGATGTGCGCCCGATAGGCGCCCCTCGCCTCCTTGAGCTTGGCATCATCTTTCAAGTAGTAATCGCGGTCCGGTAATCCCAATCCGCCCTGGGACAAAATGACCGCATAGCGGGTTGAGTCCCGGGCATCGAGATTGAACTGCAGCCCGAAGGGCGCGCCCGCACCGATCTGGACCATGCGCGCCATCACGCTGGGAACAGCGTTCATATCCTTGACCGAATCGATCGCAGCGAACTCCGCCAGCAGGGGTTTGACGCCCAAGCTCTCGAGCTCGCTCTCATTCATGAAGCTTGCATACAGATCGGCGAGCTTCTTCGCGTCGGGATCTTCATTGGAGGCGGTCTGTTCCAGCCCGTCGACGATGGTACGCAGCTGTTCCTCTGTCTTATCCTGCAGCGTGGTAAACGAGCCGACCGCGCCCTTGTCCGCCGGCAGCTGATACTCGCGCAGCCATTTGCCGTTCAGATATTGATACACGTCGTCCTGGGGACGCGTCGATGAGTCCACATATTGGAGATCAATACCGGAACGCAGCGTCGGGCGCGGAGGCGGCGCAGCTGCCGCGGGCGGCGACGACGGCTGATTGCTGGCGCATGCCGCAAGTGCGGCGATGCAGACGACGCCTGCCAAATTCTTCAACATGCTCTCTCCTCAAAATTTCAATGAAACCTTCAGCCCCGGACCCGCGTCGTCGAGCACCAGGTGCGCGCCATGCAACTTCGTCACCGCCGCCACGAGGGACAAGCCCAAGCCCGAGCCCGGAAACTTCCGCGCTTCGTCCAAGCGCACGCGGCGGCCGAGCACCATCTCGCGTTTGTCGGCCGGAATGCCCGGCCCATTATCCTCTACGATGACCTGCGGCGCGCTGCCCGATCCATCCAGCACCACGCGGATGTGGCCGTGATGCGGAGTGAATTTAATGGCATTGTCGAGCAAATTGGCGAGCGCTTGAGCCAATAGTTGCCGATTTCCCTGCACCTGCGCTCCCGCCGACACGGAACTTTCCAGCACGATGCCGCGCTCTTCGCTCACCGGCGCATACAGCTCGACAACGCTCGCGACCAGCTCCGATAGGTCGACATTCTCGCGCGCCACGGTGCCGGTCTCGGCCAGCGCGATGCGCAGCAAGGCGTCCAGCGTGCTGCGCATCTGGTCCACCTCGGTGGTGACCCGTTCGAGCACACGGCGCTCGGCCGAGCCCGGCGTGAGTGTCGTCATCGCCCCCTCCGCGGTTGCCTGCAGGCGATTCAACGGAGTGCGCAAGTCGTGCGCTGCGCTGTCAAGAACCGTGCGCATGCCCAGGGTGAGCTGCTCGATTTTGTCGAGCATGGTATTGATCTCGCGCGCCAGCGTATTGATTTCGTCGTCGGCGTCCCGAACCGGCAGCCGTTGCGACAGGTCGCCCCGCATGATCTGCGTCGCCACCGCAGAGATCGCGCCGGCCTGCGCCAATATGCGCCGCCCCATCCAAAATCCACCGCCCAAGCCCAGCAGCAAGGTCAGCACCACCCCGGCAATGAGTCCGCGCACCATCAGGCTCTTGACGTCCTGGCGTTCCTGCACGTCGTGTCCGACGAGCATTTGATAGCCTCCGGGAAGGGCGAAATAGCGCGCGCGCATTTCGTGCTCGCGGGTCTCGTCGCCGAACGGCACCGACACCTTGAATAGAAACCACTTCTCCTTGGTGTCTATTTTCGGCCATGCGGGTACGTTTCCCGCCACCGGGCGCAGCTGCGGATCCACCATCAAGTACACCGCGCCGCGCACATCCTGGTCCTGGGAGCGTTGTTCGACTAATTCGATGAAGTCGCTGCGCGAGAGGACCAGCATCTGCTCGCGCAATCCCTGCACTTCCGCCTCGATGAGATTGTCGGTGCTGCCGTCGACCACGCGCGATACGGCGAAGTCGACCGCATAGATGAGAACCGCCGCGCCGATAGCGAACATGATCGAATAGACGATGGCGATACGGAACGGCGAAGTATCGAGAATACCGAGAAAGCGCTGGTCGGGACCCATTCAGGGCACCAAGGGCCGCTATTCGTCTTCGCGCAAGCTGTAACCCGCGCCGCGCACGGTATGCAGCAAAGGCTTGTCGAAATCCTTGTCGATGGCCTGCCTTAGACGGCTGATGTGCACGTCGATTACATTGGTCTGCGGGTCGAAGTGATAGTCCCAAACTCCCTCGAGCAGCATGGTGCGCGTCACCACCTGTCCGCTATGGCGCATCATGAATTCGAGCAGCTGGAACTCGCGCGCGGTCAACTCGATTTTCTTGCCGTTGCGCACGACCCGGCGGGTCATGCGATCCAACTCAAGATCGGCCAGCTTCAACTTGGTGCTGGCTTCGGCGTTGCCGGATTCACCGCGGCGCGCGAGCGCGTCGATCCGCGCCAGCAGCTCCGCCATGTGATAGGGCTTGGTCAAATAGTCGTCGCCGCCCGCCCGCAGCCCCGTGATGCGGTCATCCACATCGCCGAGCGCGCTCAAAATGAGGACCGGCATTTTGCGGCCCGTGGCGCGCAGCGACTGCACCAACGCGAGTCCGTCCAGCTTGGGCAGCATGCGATCGACGATTGCCAAGTCGCAGGCGATCGAGGAGGCCATGTGCAATCCTTCGAGTCCATTGCCCGCGACATCCACCGTGTGACCGGCCTCCCGCAGCGCCTTCGCCAGGTAATCCCGCGCGACTTCGTCGTCTTCGACTATCAAGATGTGCATGACTCCATATCTTAGACTACGATGCGGTCGTCCGGGTTCACTCGATAGGACCCCTACTAGGCGATGTGTATGCCCGAGACTCGGATCCTTGGCCTCGCCGCGCTGGCCGCGCTGTGCTGGGCGGTTCCGTCCTACCCGAAAGAGGCGCCCCTGTGGGAGTTCGGTCTCGGCGCCGGCGCCATTGCATTTCAGGACTATCGGGGGTCGGATACGACTCACGCCTATCCCCTGCCCGTTCCCTACATCGTCTACAACGGCAAGTTCCTCAAGGCAGATCGCGATGGCGTGCGCGGCACGCTGTTCAACCAGGATTGGCTCGAGGTCAATCTGAGCTTCAACCTGACCACGCCGGTGCGCAACGACCGGGAGCGCAGCGGCATGCCGGATCTGCGTTCCACGGTCGAGCTGGGACCCTCTTTCGATTTCCACCTGCTGCGCAGCGACGACCGCCGCATCAAGTTGGATTTGCGCATGCCGCTGCGCGCGGCCGCAACCGTCGAGGCGTCGCCGCGCATCATCGGTTGGACCTTTAGCCCGCGGTTGAATTTGGATCTGAGAGATCCATTCGGACTTCGGGGCTGGAATCTGGGGCTGTTGGCGGGTCCGTTGTTCGCAGACCGCCGTTATCACGATTATTTTTATTCGGTTGCTCCTCAGTTTGCGACGGCCTCGCGGCCGCAATTCACAGCGCAGGGGGGCTACGCGGGCACCCAGACGCTCGCCGCCTTGTCGAAACGCTACCCGAAGTTTTGGGTGGGCGCGTACATGCGCTACGACACGCTGGCGGGCGCGGCCTTTGTTGACAGCCCCCTGGTTCAGCGCAAAAGTTATTGGACCGGCGGATTTGGTTTCGCCTGGATGATCCAAAAATCCGCACAGGTCGTGCAAATACCGGACTGACAGCGACGATGCCGCGATTCCTAAAAGTCATGTACGAATATTTCGCGCTGTACAGCTCTCTGACGCTTTTGGGACTCATCTGCCTCACCTGGTCGGTGTTTGCCCTGCCGCTCTATTTCATCTTGCCGGCGCGCGCCGGCACGGCGGTCGGCCGCTTCGGCATCATGGCGGGCTTTCGGATCTACTCTTGGTCCTTGTCCATCACGGGGACTTACCGGCTGGATTTGCGCGCCGTCGATACCTTGAGAGGCGGCCCGCCGGTGATCCTGGCGCCGAACCATCCGGCGTTGATCGACGCGCTGTTGATCCTGACGCGGCATCCGAATCTGGTCTGCGTGATGAAATCGGAACTCATGAAGAACGTGTTTCTAGGCTCAGGATCTCGCCTTGCGCGCTACGTGCGCAACGACTCGTCGAGGCAAATGGTCAAAGAGTCGGTGGCACACCTGCAGGCCGGCGGCGTCTTGCTGCTCTTTCCCGAAGGCACTCGCACCACCCGCTTTCCGATCAACCCTTTGGTGGGCAGCGTCGGCTTGATCGCGAAACATGCCAAGGTGCCGGTGCAAACTCTGGTGATCGAGACCGACTCGCCGTTTTTGAGCAAGGGTTGGCCGTTGTTCAAGCGGCCCGAGCTGCCTATCACGTACAGGGTTCGCTTGGGCCGGCGCTTCGATCCTCCAACGGACGTGCCTGCCTTCACGGCAGAGCTCGACCGCTACTATCGTCAGGAGCTCGCGGGCGCTCCGCAGTCCCGCTGGTTGAAACACGAGTCATGACGCCATCGAGCACTCATCTTGTGCTCATTCCGAGCTACAACCCCGGACCCAAGGTGCTTTCAACGGTGCGAGCGGCCCTCGATCAATGGGCGCCCGTCTGGGTGGTGGTCGACGGCAGCACCGATCATTCGGAACATCGCCTGTCCGAAATGGCCGGCGTCCAGCCGGCGCTGCGAATCTGGGTTTTGCCGCAGAACAGGGGCAAGGGCGCGGCGGTGCTGTTTGGCCTCAAGGAAGCTCAGGCCCTCGGCTTTACGCATGTATTGACGCTGGACTCGGACGGACAACACCCGGCAGAGTGCATACCCGCATTCATGCAGGCGTCCTTGGCGTCTCCGGAATCGATGGTGTTGGGAGAACCGGTGTTCGATGCCAGCGCCCCCAGCTTACGCGTCAAAGGCCGCAGGATTTCGAATTGGTGGGCCAATCTCGAGACCCTGTGGGCGGGAATTCACGATTCGCTGTTCGGCTTTCGCGTCTATCCCATCGGGGCGCTGGTGAAAATCATGCGCGGACAGCTTTGGATGAGGCGCTTCGACTTCGATGTAGAGGCGGTGGTGCGCCTGTGCTGGCGCGGCGTGCGGCCCATCAATCTACCGGCGCCGGTGCGTTACTTTAGCGCGGAGGAAGGCGGCATTTCCCACTTCAACTATTGGCGCGACAATGCACTGCTGACATGGATGCACTTCCGGTTATTTTTCGGATTTGTCGCGCGCCTGCCGATTCTGATCGTCAGGCGCATCCGCCGCGCTTAAGGCGGTTTGCGCGCGCAATACTCGGAAAAAATTCCCAGTTCCACGTAGCGATAGTCATCGACGAACCCCGCCTCGCGGATCGCCTCTAAGATTTCGTTCGGCGCGACGCAGGCATCGATCGTGTCCCAGTAGTAGCGCATCAATTTGGGAGATTCGGAATTCTCGCCCAGGATGCCGGCGAGGAAAGGCACGACTCCGCGCATGTAGGCTTTTAGCACCGCACGCGGCACGGGACCCTCGGGACGAGTAATTTCCAGCAGGCAAATCCGGCCGCCGGGCTTCAGCACTCGCATGAATTCCCGCAAGGCCGCGGACATGTCCGCGATATGGCGCAGCGCATAGCCCATGCACAAGAAGTCGGCGGTTTCAGGGGCGGCAGGAATCGCCTCGGCGCTGCCAATCAGCAGGTCCACGCCGGCGGGAACCTTGGCGCTCCGGATCATTCCCGGACTCGGATCGACACCCGTGACTCGGCCAGATATACCAACCAGAACGGCGGCCTGCTTGGCGGTCAGCCCGGTCCCCACCCCAATATCCAAAACCCGCATGCCGGGCTCGAGGCCGGCCCGGCGCAGCGCCCTTCTGCGGTAATAGGACCCGGACCCCAAGGCCATAACGCGCTCGATGCGGTCATAATCTCCCGCAGTGCGGTCAAAGATCTGCCGCACCCAGCCGCGCCGCTCCGCTTCCTGCGTGTAGTACTCGCGCAACGGTGGGTGCGGTGCTTGCATCGCGCTAGCATACGCCCGGGGCGGCGGGTTGCCGCACCGGCCCGCACCTATATAATGCAGTTACTTAGAACTCCAATTGAAAGCTCAAGCCTATGGCCGACAAAGCGTCGCTTATGCAACAGCCGGCGCCGCTGACCGATGTCGGTTTCCAGCGGGAACTTGCCGCGCTGTTCGTGGAAGCGCTGAATCTCGAGGTGCTGCCTCAGGACATCGATCCGGACGCCCCGTTGTACGGCGAAGGGCTGGGATTGGATTCCATCGATATCTTGGAGGTGGCCTTGATCGTCTCCAAGCAGTATGGAATTCATCTTCGGGCCGACAGCCAGGAGAATCAGCAGATTTTTCGTTCTTTGAGGCATCTAGCAGAGTACATTGCGGCGCAGAGAACCAAGTAACCATGGCTTCGGGACGTAGACTGCAGCTAGCTGCCGTCGTCTTGTTTTTCATCGCTTACTCCGTACTGTCGCATTACAGCAATCTCAATCCGCAAGCGCACGATTTACGCACCGGCCTCGCGCTCGCACCCATGCTCACGCTTGGGTTTGTGCTGCTCTGGCGCTGGAGCGGTGCGCTCACCTCCTGCGTAGCCGCAGCGGCGGCGGCAATCCTGTTGCGTGCATTCTGGCCGTTGCTCACGCAGAATTTTTCCATCCTATACCTGGTGCAGCAGTGCGGTTTTTATAGCCTCATGGCCATCACGTTCGGCCGCTCGCTGCTCAAGGGACGCGTGCCGCTATGCACGCAACTCGCGGACAAGGTTCATGGCCCGTTAAGTACGCTCGAGCTGCGCTACACGCGCAATGTCACGCTGGCGTGGGTTATTTTCTTTCTTCTGAATCTCGCTGCGACTTTTTTGTTCTTCGCGCTCGCACCGCTGCGGATCTGGTCGCTGTTCGTCAATTTCTGCGCGCTGCCGCTGATCTTGGCGATGTTCGTGGCGGAATACCTGGTGCGGCGCCGCGTGCTGCCGCAGGTGCACCGCAGCGGGTTGCTTGCCACGTTGCGCGTTTATTTCGCGGATTCACCGTAGCGCATGGACGCAATCGCCCTGCTTTCCCATCCCTCGCCCACCTCGATAGTGGCCTATCGTTCGGGTGTCGGCGTCAGTGCACAGCAATTCCTTTTCGACGCAACACAGCTGGCGCGGCGGCTACCGAAGGGCAGCCATGTGCTGAATATCTGCGCTGACCGCTACCGCTTCACGGTCGGGCTCGCGGCGTGCCTGATGTCGGAGCGCATCAGCCTGTTGCCCTCGACGCATACGCCGCAAGTCATTGCACAGCTCGCAGCCTTCGCGCCCGATGCCTTTTGCCTGACGGACGACACGAGTTGCGACATCGATTTGCCGCAGGCTTACTATCCGCGCCTGGTCGATGAATCGCCGTCTCCGAGCGCGCCGACGGCAGCTTTCGACGTGCCTCGCATCGCCGCTACTCAGCTCGCGGCCATCGTCTTTACTTCAGGTTCGACCGGTGCGCCGGTACCCTTCAAAAAAACCTGGGGGTTGCTGGCGCGCTGTGTGCGCGACGGCGCGAAAAGCCTCGGGCTATTGGACGGGCGCTGTCACGTGTTGGTGGGTACAGTTCCGGGTCAACATATGTACGGCTTCGAGTCGACGGTGCTGCTCGCGCTGTTGAGCGGCAACGCGTTGAGCGCTGAGCGGCCATTCTACCCCGCAGATGTCGCTGCCGCCGTCACACGCGTGCCGCGGCCCCGCGTGCTGGTGACCACGCCCATTCATTTGCGCACACTGCTATCCTCCAGGATTGAATTCCCCGCGCTCGATCTGGTGATCTCGGCAACGGCTCCTTTGAGCCAGGAATTAGCGGGCGAGGTGGAGCAAAAGTACGGCACGCCGCTGTTGGAAATATACGGCTCGACCGAAACCGGCCAGATTGCCCTGCGGCGCACGGCCCGGACCGCCGCGTGGCGCCTTTGGCCCGGGGTTCGTTTGAGTATCGCGAACGGGCAGGTCTTTGCGCAAGGCGGACACGTTGAGCAATTGACGCCCATGTGCGATGTCATCGAAATCACCAACGAACAAGAGTTCTTGCTGCATGGCCGGACCGCCGACCTGGTCAACGTTGCGGGTAAGCGCAGCTCATTCGGTTACTTGAATGCGCAGCTCAACGCCATCCCGGGGGTGATCGATGGCGCATTCTTTCTGCGTGAGGATTTGAGCGGAACCACCGGCGTGGCGCGCCTGGCCGCGGTGGTCGTCGCGCCCGGCCTGAGCGCCGTTGCCTTGACCGAGCAGTTGCGCCAGCTGATCGATCCGGTGTTCTTGCCGCGACCCTTGTTGATCGTGCAGCGCCTGCCGCGCAATGCGACCGGCAAGCTGCCCCAACAGGCGCTGCAGGGATTCGCGGACGAGCAACTGCGAATCTACGAATCGCAATGAAAATTCAAAATACGCTGAATATTGCCGCGGACCATCCGGCGTTTTCCGGCCATTTCCCAACCTTTCCCGTCCTGCCCGGCGCAGTCCTGCTGGACGAGATGCTCAAGGCCCTGGAATCGGCGTACGGGATCGACCTTAAATCCTGGCATATTTCGTCGGTCAAATTCCTCGACGCGGTGCGGCCCGGCGACTCGCTGATCTTCGAGCACGAGTCCCCGTCAGCAGGTTTGATTCGTTTCGCGATTCGCGTCGGGGATCGCAAGATTGCCGCGGGCAGCCTGCATGACTCCTAAGACCGCAAATCTCACCGATGATGCGGCGAAGGCGGCCGAATGGGTCAGGCATCGCGAGCGCGGCAGCCTGTGGCTCTTAAGAATCATGGCGTTTCTTTCGTTGCGCTGCGGGCGCAGAGCGAGCCGCCTGATCCTGTACGGCATCGCCTTGTACTTCTTTTTGTTCGGCCCCAGCGCGCGGCGGCACTCGCGGAACTATCTGAGTCTTGCGCTCGGCAGGCCGCCCACGGCGCGTGATCGGTTTTTGCAGATACTGAGCTTCGCGACCACCATTCATGACCGGGTGTACCTCATCAACGGCCAGTTCGACAAATTCAATATCTCGGTGCAAGGAGAAGACATCGTGTTGGCGCATGAGCCGAAGGGCCGAGGTGCCATGTTGCTGGGCGCGCATATGGGCAGCTTCGAGGTCATGCATTCACTGAGCCGGCGCCAGCATGGGCTCTCTGTTGCGATGGCAATGTATGAAGAGAATGCACGCAAGATCAGCGGGATCCTTGCCGCCATCAATCCGGACTGGATTGCGGATATCGTTCCCTTGGGTCAAATCGACGCGATGCTGAACATTGCCGAACGACTTGACCATGGCGCCTATGTTGGCGTGCTTGCTGATCGCACGCTCGGAGCCGAACCTGCGCAGCCGGTGACCTTTTTGGGAAGGCGCGCTTACCTACCCACCGGACCGATGCGCGCGGCCGCCATTTTGCGCTGCCCGGTGTTTTTCATGGTGGGCTTGTACCGCGGCGGAAATAGCTATCACGTGGCATTCGAAAAAGTTGCGGATTTTTCGGCTGCCGGCATCGGCGGGCGCGAGTTTGCCGTGCGCGCGGCGATCGAGCGCTATGCCGCAGTGCTCGAGCAGTACTGCCGCAGCGATCCTTACAACTGGTTCAACTTCTTCGATTTCTGGCGCGAGCCGTCCTTGAACGGGGCCGAGTAATGCTGCGCAGCTTGCCGCTCATCCTGTTGACCATTTGTTGCACTTTCATGGGCGCGCCTGCGCATGCGGCACCCGCCGCTTTTAGCGACCTCGATGAGGTCATGGGTTTACTCGCCATGCGCCGGCATGGCCGGGTTGAGTTCATCGAGCAACATTTCTTGAGCGTCTTGAAACGTCCGATCGAGTCCTCCGGCGAATTGCGTTACGACGCGCCGGACCAGTTGGAGAAACGCACGCTCAAGCCTCATGCCGAGACCCTGTTGCTTAGCGGCAGCACCTTGACCGTGGAACGCGCCCACAGCCGGCGCGTGATGGACTTGCACGCATACCCTCAGGTGCTGCCCTTCGTCGAAAGCATTCGCGGAACCTTGGCAGGCGATCGTGCCGCACTCGAGCGCGTGTTCCACCTGGATTTTGCCGGGACGGTCGCGCGCTGGAGCTTGACGTTGGTGCCGGTGGACTCGAAAGTTAAACAAACAGTGGCCCAAGTGCGCATCGACGGCGTCCGGGACCAATTGCTGAGGGTCGAGATCCGCCAGCCCGATGGCGACCGATCACTGATGACGTTGCGGCCCTCCCCTGCGCCATGAGCGCGCGGCTGCGCATCCTCATCATCTGGCTGTTCTGCGCGGCATTCGCGGCCGTCATCGTGGTGCGCGCCCGCTACATCGCCGATCTTTCAGCCTTCCTGCCGTCCAATCCCACGCCTGCGCAGCAATTGTTGGTCGATCAGTTGCGCGATGGGCCCGCCTCGCGCCTGATTCTGATTGCGATCGAAAAGGGCGACGCGGATTCGCGGGCTGGCGCGTCGCTGGGGATGGTGGAGCGCCTGCGCAAGGATCCGGAATTTTCCAGCGTCAACAACGGCGAAGCCGCGGCGGGACAGAGAGATCGAGAATTTCTATTTCAGCACCGCTATTTGCTGAGCGAGTCGGTCACGGCGCAGCGCTTCACCGCGGCGGGCCTAAATGCCGCCATCAGAGACACCATCGATAACCTAGCGTCTCCCGCCGGCCTTTTGTTCAAGTCGCTTCTGCCGCGCGATCCAACCGGCGAGCTGCTGAATGTGATCGATCAAATGGCGCGCACGCCGGCCCCACAGAGCCGCGACGGCGTTTGGATTTCCAGCGACGGCGAGCGCGCATTGGCGGCTGCACAAACCGCGGCAAGCGGTTCGGACAGCGACGCTCAGAGCAGAGCCATTGACGCGATTCGCGCGGCATTTGCCGCGGCGTCAGCTGAAACGCCGCAAACCGCCGGCAGCATGCAATTGCGCTTGAGCGGGCCCGCCGTGTTTGCCGTGGCGGCGCGTGCCAAGATCGAACGCGCGGCTGTGCGCTTGTCCATCGCCAGTGGGATCTTGGTGGTCACACTGCTGCTGCTCGTCTATCGATCGTTGCCGGCCCTGGGGTTGGGACTCTTGCCGGTGGCCACCGGCGCGCTGGTCGGCGTCGCGGCCGTCGCGCTGGGTTTCGGCGCCGTGCACGGCATCACTTTGGGTTTCGGCATTACCTTGATCGGCGAGTCGGTCGACTACTCGATTTATTTCTTCATTCAGTCGCGCCAGTCTCCCGACGCCGCCGCGGGGCAAACATGGCGCCGGCGTTGGTGGCCGACGATACGCCTGGGGATGCTGACTTCCGTATGCGGATTTGCGTCGCTGCTGCCGTCCGGATTCCCGGGGCTCCAGCAACTGGGACTCTATTCCATCAGTGGCTTGATAGCCGCCGCATTGGTGACCCGCTTTGTGCTGCCGGCACTGCTGCCCACCGGCTTCTCAATTCGAAACGTGACGCCGCTGGGCATGCGCGCTGCCGGGCTGTTGCAGCGGGCGCATAGGCTGAAGGGCGCAACGCTCTTGTGGTGCGGCGCCGTGCTCGCGCTGCTGGCGTTGACGGTGCTGTATCACGGGCGGACCACGCTCTGGAATCGCGAGCTCTCCGCCTTGAGTCCCGTTTCGGCCGAGGAGCAGAACTATGACGCCAAACTACGTGCGGATTTGGGTGCCGCCGACGTCCGGGATCTGGTGATTGTCTCCGGGCCCGACATGGAATCAATCCTGGCCGGCGCCGAACGCGCCGGCACGGCACTCGCGGCGTTGGCGCAGCAAAGAGTCATCGGTGGTTTCGAAAGCCCGGCAAACTATGTCCCAAGTGTCGCCACTCAAGAGAGCCGCCGCAGCAGCCTGCCGAATTCTGCGGAGCTGCGGGCGAATCTGAAGCAAGCTGTCGAGGACTTGCCCGTGCGCGCCGACAGTCTGCAGCCCTTCTTGGAGGATGTCGAAGCGACACGGCACGGCGCGCTGGTGACGCCGCGGGACTTGGCCGGAACCTCCTTGAATGCCGGTTTCGACGCATTGATTCTGCATCAGAGGGATCGCTGGAATGCGCTGCTGCCGCTACGCAGCGCAGCAGTCGGCGCGGAAATCGACTTAACCAGAGTGGCCGCGGCGCTCAACGACGGCAAAGTCGAGAACGCCAGAGTGCTCGACCTCAAGCAGGAGTCGAACGCGCTCTACGCCAGCTACCTATCGGAGGCAATTCACTTCTCGCTGGCCGGCTTCCTGGCATTGACCGTATTGCTATTGATCGCGTTGCGCTCGCCGCTGCGCGTCGTGCGCGTGCTCGCGCCGCTCGTGCTGGCAGTGCTCACAGTCGCTGCCGGCCTCGCCATCGCCGGCGTGCACTTGAGCATCTTGCACTTGGTCGGCATGCTGCTGATTGTCGCGGTAGGATCGAATTACGCGCTATTTTTTGACCGTCAGGCTCACTCGGAAGAAACCGGCAACGAAGCGCTGACGCTCGCGTCGCTCCTCATTGCCAATGCCAGCACGGTGATTGGATTCGGCCTGCTGTCCTTCTCTCAGATTCCGGTGCTCGTTGCCCTCGGCACCACGGTTGCACCAGGCACGTTTCTCGCCCTGCTGTTTGCGGCAATCGGATACCGTTCCGGCCGGGTGCATGCGTAGCATTTTCAGTCCGGCAGCCCCACAGGGCAGAGCCTCGATGCAAATGATCTGGCTGCCGGGTGCGTACAACCAGGCAAAGGACTTCGAGCAAGAGGGTTTTGCGCGCGCCGTCAGGCAGCGCCGGAAACCCCTCGACCTGCAGTTTGTCGATTTGGAGATGCGGCACCTCAACGATCGAGACGCGTTCAAATGCCTGCAGTGCGAGATCATCGTGCCGGCGCGCGCTTCGGGTGCGTCGATCTGGTTGGCCGGAATCTCCCTGGGAGGCCTGGCCGCCCTGGACTATGCCAGTTCGCACTTGGACGAAATCGATGGAATATGCCTGCTCGCGCCCTACTTGGGAAACCGCATGTTGATCAATGAAATTGCGGCCGCAGGGCTCGCAGCCTGGGAACCGGGGCAACTTGCGGAATCCGACGCGGAACGACGAATATGGCGCTATATCAAGACGCGAATCGACTCGCGGCCGCTGTTTCTGGGATACGGAAAGGACGATCGATTCGCCCGGGCGCACGATCTGCTCGCTGGGGCATTGCCCGCAAGCGCGGTGAATGTCGTTGGCGGCGGCCATGATTGGCGGACTTGGATCAGCCTCTGGGAGAGCTTTTTGGATTCGCATTTCGCATGAGCGCGCGCGGGCACGAGCCAAGCCGCTGGCTGCCGTCGCCGCTATTGTTGGCTTCGGGTGCCGTGCACATGGGCGCGGCAGCGGCGTGGCTGGCGCGTCCACGCCTCTGGCCCTGGGCGCTCGGCGCTGTCATTGCCAATCATGCCGTCTTGGCGGCGGCCGGACTTTGGCCGCGAAGTCAGCTGCTGGGGCCCAATTGGATTCGGCTTCCGGTCCACGGCTCTGCACAGGATGCCGCACCGGATGTCGCCATCACCATCGACGATGGACCCGATCCGAACGTCACGCCGCAGGTATTGACGCAGCTCGAAAGATTTGCGGCAAGCGCCACTTTCTTTTGCATCGGCGATCGGGTGCTGCGCTACCCTGATCTCGCACAGGAAATCGTACGCCGCGGTCATGTCATCGAGAATCACAGCCAGCGCCATCGACACAACTTCTCCCTGCTGGGTCCCAGGGGCATGAGCGCGGAGATTTCCCGTGCCCAGGAGAGCATTTATCGCGTAACCGGAAGCAGCCCGCTTTTTTTCCGCGCCCCGGCCGGCTTGCGCAATCCTTTTCTTGACCCGGTCCTGGCTCGCTTGAAATTGCGCTTGGCCAGTTGGACGCGGCGCGGCTTCGATACCGTGAGCGCCGACTCGGATGCCGTATTCCGCCGGCTAGCCGTGCCGCTTCAAGCAGGCGACATACTCTTGCTGCACGATGGCCATGCGGCGCGCAGCCGCAACGGCGGGCCGGTGATTCTTGAAGTGTTGCCGCGACTGCTCGAGACCTTGCAGGCTCGCGGCTTGAGGCCCGTCACCTTGCGCTCGGTTTTGCCGTGAAACCCATGAATCCGTTGGTGCTCGCGCAGTTCACGGCGACCAGCTGCATCGGCACCGGCTTGAGTTCCACGCTCGCGAGCCTGGCCGCGCAGCGCAGCGGCTTGACACGCTGCAACTTCGAGACCGTGACGATTGACACGCACATCGGCGAGGTCGCGGGAGTTGATGCGGAACGTCCGCCGACCCATTTGCGCAGATTCGATTGCCGCAACAACCGGCTGGCCGAGTTGGCGTTGCGGCAGGACGGCTTCTTCGACGCGGTGGCTGAGATTGCGGCGCGATGGGGCCGCCGCCGCGTAGGCGTCTTCATCGGCACCAGCACCGCCGGCATCATGCAGACTGAGTTGGCTTATCGCGCGCGCGATGCCGTTAGCGGCGCGTTACCGCAGAGCTTCGAGTACGGCACTACTCACAATTCGTTCTCCGTCGCCGATTATACCCGCCAACGTTGCGGGCTCGAGGGGCCGGCCATGGCGGTGTCAGCGGCGTGCGCCTCGAGCGCCAAGGTATTCGGCAGCGCCCGGCGCATGATCGAAGCTGGATTGATCGATGCGGCGCTGGTCGGGGGAACGGACTCCTTGTGCCTGACGACGCTGTATGGATTTCATTCACTTCAGCTCTCTTCGCCTGCGCCGTGCCGCCCGTTCGACATCGCACGCGACGGCATCTCCATCGGCGAGGCCGCTGCATTTGCGCTGCTCGAGCGCGTCTCGGAGAGAACTCGCGCCGATTCCGTGCTGCTCTACGGCGTAGGCGAATCGAGCGATGCCTATCACATGTCTGCGCCGCATCCCGAGGGCCTGGGCGCCAAGCGCGCCATGCAGGCGGCGCTGGCCGCTGCCTCGCTAGAGCCGGGAGATATCGACTACATCAATTTGCACGGCACCGGAACCCCGAGCAACGATCGCTCCGAGAGCCAGGCGGTGACGAGCATTTTCGGCCCAACCACGCCGTGCAGCTCGACCAAAGGCGCAACGGGTCACACCCTGGGTGCGGCGGGGGCGCTGGAGGCGGTGATCAGCGCACTTGCCATTCAGAATGACCTGATGCCGGGCGGCGTTCAGACCACGCGGATCGATCCGATGCTCACGGCTCACTATATAAAGGAGAACAGGCGCGGGCCCGTGAGACGCGTGCTGAGCAATTCCTTCGGCTTCGGCGGCACCAATTGCAGTTTGATTTTCGGCCGCGCTGGATGACCTTGTCCGCATATATCGGTGGAATCGGCGTGTTGGGACCTGGCCTGCATAGCTGGCCGCAAGCCGCCGCGGTTTTGTCGGGCAGCCTGCCATACCTCACGGCGCCCACGGTTCTGCCCGTTCCTGCGATGCTGCCCGCCGCCGAACGGCGCCGCACGGGCCGCGTCGTGAAATTGGCTCTGGCGGTGGCCTCGGAGGCCGTCGCGAGTGCCGGCGCCGACGCCTCGCAGCTTCCCAGCGTGTTCTCTTCGTCCGGCAGCGACGGGCATATTTGCCACGAGATCTGCCAGGCGCTGGCCTTGGAGACTCGCGAAGTTTCCCCGACGCGCTTTTCCAATTCCGTGCATAACGTCGCGGCCGGCTATTGGAGCATCGCAACGAACTCCATGGCCGAGTCGAATGTGCTGTGCGCCTTCGACGCCAGCTGCGTCGCGGGCCTGCTGGATGCCATGACGCAGGTCGCCGTCGACCGGCACCCGGTTCTGTTCGTCGCGTATGACACCGAGTATCCGCCGCCGCTGCATGCGAAGCGCCCGATACCCGACGCATTGGGAATTGCCATGATCCTGACACCCGATAAGGAGCACCATTCGATCGCCCGCATCGAGGTGTCCCTCACCGACGAGAGCGCGGACAAGCTGGCGGACCCGGAACTCGAGGCACTGCGAATCGCGATCCCCGCTGCCCGCTCGCTTCCCCTGTTGCGGGTGCTTGCGAAAGGCGTCAACGGCCGAGTTATCCTCGATTACCTCGACATATCACGCGCGGCCGTGCAGGTTGAGTCATGCGCATGAACCGCGCCTGGATCGAGGCGCGGATTCCGCATCAAGGCCGCATGTGCCTGCTCGGCGAGGTGATCGAATGGGATCCTCAGCGCATCCGCTGCCGTACGGACACGCATCGTGCGCCGGACAATCCGCTGCGCTCGCATGAGCGCCTAGGAATCGCGTGCGGTATAGAATACGCCGCACAAGCCATGGCACTGCATGGAGCATTGGCGGGTGCCGATGCGGGCCGCCCGGCGCGGGTGGGGCTTCTCGCCAGCGTGCGCGACGTGCGGCTGCACGTTCTGCGTCTCGACGATATCGAATCAGACCTGATTTGCGAGGTGACTCACCTTGCGGGAGACAGCCTGACGGCGCTATATGAGTTCGCACTTCGCGACAAAGACAGAGCCTTGCTCACTGGGCGCGCCTCGGTGGTGCTCGATGCCGGCGGACGGTTGCATCTGTGAGTGAGGCTGCAACTCGCGCGTTGGTTACCGGCGGCAGCGGCACCATCGGCGCCGCCATCTGCCGCGCCTTGAGCTCAAAGGGTCACCATGTTTATGTGCATTCTCACCGCAACCTTGCCGGGGCTGAATCGATCGCCGCCGCCATCGTCGCTGCGGGCGGCCGTGCAAGCGCCGTGCAATTCGACCTGACTGATGCGGCCGCAACCCGCGCGAGCTTAGACACATTGCTCGAAGCGGGCCCGGTTCAGATACTGGTGAACAATGCCGGCATCCACGATGACGCCGTCTTTCCGGGCATGAATCCACAGCAGTGGCATCGTGTCGTCGATCTCTCGATCAACGGCTTTTATAACGTCACGCAGCCGTTGATGCTGCCGATGATCCGCACGCGTTGGGGACGGATCGTCAGCATCACCTCCGTGGCGGCGCTGCTCGGCAATCGAGGCCAAGTCAACTATGCGGCCGCGAAGGGCGCGGTCAACGCAGCCACCAAGGCATTGAGCCTCGAGGTCGCGAGCCGCGGAATCACGGTCAACGCCGTGGCTCCGGGGATCATTGCCACCGCAATGAGCAAAGGCGCCTTTGACGAGGCCGCCATCCAGGACATCGTGCCGATGAAACGCGCCGGTTCACCCGACGAAGTGGCGAGCTTGGTGGCTTATCTGGCGTCGCGCGAAGCCGGCTACATCACCGGGCAGATCATTTCGATCAATGGCGGAATGATTTGAATATCCACACGCTTCACGCGTAAGCATCGAGCAGACCGCTCGCAGTCCTCGACGCCGGCGCGGATGCCGGGAGCTTTACGGCGGAACTGTCCGCTGCAGCGCTTGTTTCATAGCCGTGCGAGGGCGGTCCGCGATCCTGAAAGGAGCGGTGCGAGATATCGACGCTCACTTGCGCGAAACCTTGCGAACCGAGCATCTCGCGCAACCTCGGCGCGCTCGATTCCAGCGCGTCGCGGGTTACCGCGCTATGGCTCGAAAACGAAACTTGCGCATGCCCGGCTTGCAAGGCGATGCGAACCTCGATGGGCCCCAGCGCAGGAGGATTGACCTGCAATTTCGCCAAACCTAGGTTGCCGTCCATCATCAGCGACACTCGATCGGCTATTCCCTGTCCGAAGTCCGCCGTATCGACGCCGGCCGGAACTTTAAAGGTCGGCACGGGCGCAGCGTCGGTCGGTGCGTTCGACGTGAGCAATTGCGCGGCTCCTGCGGTCCCGTCGGCCGATGAAGTGGTTAGCGAGTCCTGGCCGTTGCCGCGCGAATGCCGATCCGCCGCGCCGGCATCGGCTGCACCCTGCGCGGCTTGCACCACGGCCGCCGCGGTTGTTGCGGCAATGGCGGACGGTGCTGCCGGTGCATGGGGTCCAGCGACGGGCGCCGGTAATTGCGCATCGTTTGCCGCCGCCATTCCCTGAAGAGAGAAGCTGTTGTCAGGAGTCACGGTGTCGTCGGCCGAAGTTGCATCGTTCGCAGGTGCGCTCTGCGACTGCGCGACCACAGCGGCCATGACCGCCTGAGCCGCGGCGTCGGCGTCCGCCGTTGGGCCATTGCTCGATCCCGGGTCGCTCACTGCCGAATTTCCATCGGCCGAGGTCGGGCCGCCAGCCGCCGCAGCCTGTACGGCGTCGCTCGGTGCTGCGTCGCGCGGATTGACCCGCACGTGCGGGTCTGGGGACGTGCCGGCCGTCGAGGCGCCCGCCGTCGGCAAAGACCGAATACTGGCGGCATGCGGCATGGTGGGACCTGCGGTCGGCGCACCGTCTGCAGGTGCGGAGGCCGCGGGAACCGTGCTCCCCGCAGCGGCGGCAGCGACGGATGTCGTTGATGCCGAAACCTGGGGGTCGGCGGCCAACAACGCCGACCCTGCGTCGGCGGGACTTAGGTCGCCGGCGGCCTTTGAAGCAGCCGGAGAACCGGCAGCCGCGGGGTCAGCCGGCGCGGTTGCCGCCGGTTTGGCCTGGGAATCAGTGGCTGCAGTGCCGGATTGCGCGACCGGAGCCGCGCCGGCGGCATCTTTAGCCGCTGCGGCAGGCGTTTGGGAGCCGGCCGGCGGCGGGGCAATCGCGGGCGGCGGCTGATTGCCGGAGGACGGCAATTGGTTGCCGTCCGGGGAATTCTCGGGTTGCTTGTGCGACGCGTGCCTGCGCACCGGCTTGCTGCCGGAATCGCTCAAAGTGGCTGCGAAATCCCGGCTGCCGCCCTGGGACGGCTGTGCGGCTGAAGCCTGCGTGCTCTTTTGGGCGTCGCTGCGTTGCGCTTGAAAAATCGGCGGTATTGGATTCATAGCGCGGAAATTGCAAGCGACGTGCCAATTGGGCAGATCCTAGTGCGGCGGCTTGAACCCCTGACCGTGGAGAATCTGCCCAGGCAGCGCGCCGGTCATATTGCCCATGTCGATCACGGGCACCCCATTGACCAATACATATTTCATGCCGATCGATAGCTGGTTGGGGTTCTCGTAGGTGGCGACTTCATGAATCGTCGCCGCATCGAATATGACCACGTCGGCCCACATTCCCAGCTTTAGCACGCCGCGGTCGACCAGATGCTCTCGCTGAGCAGGCAGCGCGGTGAATTTTCGGATCGCATCGCTCAAGGTAAGTGCGTGCTCATCGCGCACATACTTGTGCAGAATGCGCGGGAAAGCACCATAAGCTCTCGGGTGTGGGTGTTCCGCGGCCAGCAACCCTTCGACCGATGCACCGGGCGCATCGTTGTCGATCGACACCCAGGGTTGCTGCAAAATCAATCGCACGTCCGGCTCACCCATGCCGAATACCGCCACGCTGGTCGCGGCGGAATCGCGGATCAAAAAATCGCAGATCGCATCGATCGGATCTTCGTTCCATTCTTGCGCTATCTCGCTGAGGCGCTTGCCCTGATACTTGATCAGTTCCTTGTTGATCACAGCGGTGATGAGAATGTCCTGGGGTCCCTTCAAGTCCAGCCACTCGTTGTCCCACTGCTTGCTGGGAGTCAGCATGTCCTTGCGTATGCGCTCGCGCGTCGCGGGATCCTTGAGCCGTCCGATCAGTGCCTCGGTCCCGCCGTCATGAGCCCACGGCGGGATGAAGGCGGAGAAGGAGTTTTCCCAAGCGGTATACGCGTATGTGTCGGCCGCGACATCGACGCCGTGCGCACGGGCGGCTTCGATGCTGCGAATGATCAGCGGCGCCTTGCCCCAATTGTGCTGGCCCGACACCTTCAGGTGAAAGATCTCGACGGGAATGTGCGCTTCGGCGCCGATGCGAAAAGTCTCCGCGAGCGCCGCCATTTCCCCATCGCCTTCACTGCGCATGTGCGTCGCATAGATTCCGCCGTACTGCGAGGCCGTGCTCGCCAGGGCGATCAACTCATCGGTGTGCGCGTAAGGCGCCGGCGGATATTGCAGCGAGCTCGACAATCCGAGCGCGCCCTGCTGCATCGCGTCGGCCACGAGACCCTGCATGCGCTTCAGTTCGTCCGGCGAGGGAGCGCGATTGCCATAGCCGATGACCATCTCGCGAACGGTGGTCGCGCCGACATAGTGGCCCATGTTGATGCCGATGCCCTGCTTTTGCGCGCGCGCAAAATATTGCTGAAAGCTGCGCCAGTCCGGCTTGATCTGATAGTGATCGAATTCCGCCTGCGTCTCCTTGATGATGGCATCGTTCATCGGTGCCACGGAATTGCCTTCACCGGTAATTTCCGTGGTGATGCCCTGATAGATCTTGGAAGGCAGGCGCGGATCGACCAGCACCGTAAGCTCGGATTGACCGAGCATATCGATGAATCCCGGCGCCACGATCATCCCGTGCGCATCGATGGTTCGCTTGCGCGGCGCCCGGGACAGGTTGCCGATGGCGGCAATGTGCCCCGCTTCGATCGCCACATCGCCTGCGTACCACGGCGATCCGGTGCCGTCGATGATGTGTCCGTTGGCAATGACCAGATCGTATCCGGTCGCCTCAGCACGGCTCCCCGCCGCGAGCAGGCAACCGAACAGCGCCAAGAACAACGCGCCGGGAATCGGATGCTTGAGAGCGCTCGTCATGGCTATTTCAGATATTTATCGAACCATGCCAGCGTTCGCTGTTCGGCGTCGGCAAGATGCTCCGGATCCCGCAACCCGTGACCTTCGCCGGGATAGATCATGACGGAAGTCGGCACGTTCATCGCCTTCATCGCATGCCAAAATTCCTGGGTTTGCGGCGCCGGGCATTCAATATCTTTTTCTCCCACGTAGGCAAAAGTCGGCGTCTTCACGTTGTGGATGTAATTGATGGCCGATGAGGCGGCATACACCGAGGGATCGTCGTACGCCGACTTGCCGAAATAGGGAATCATCCAAGCATCGATGCCGTTTTCGCCGTAGTACGACAGCCAGTCGCTGATGCCGGCGGCTGCGACCACCGCCTTGAATCGATCGGTCTGAGTCACGGCCCACATGCTCATGAAACCGCCGTAGCTTCCCCCCGTCAGGCCCAAGTGCGCGGTGTCGATGGGCGCGGCCTTGGCGGCAGCGTCGATGCCGGCCATGATGTCGCGCAAATCACCGTGACCGAAATCGCGCACGTTGGCTTGGGTGAAGCGCTCGCCCTGGCCATAGCTGCCGCGCGGATTGGGCCGAAACAAGGCGTAACCATGCTCCAGCAGCGCGGTAGCGGTGCCGGGCCCGGCGAAACCCGGAATTACCGCAGCTGCCGGACCGCCGTGGACCATGGTGATCATCGGTAGTTTGCCCTCGGCATGCAGCGGCAGAAACAGCCAGCCCTGGATATCGAAGCCATCATTCTTCCACCAAACGCTCTGCACTCGTGCCGGCAGGCTCAGCCCGGAGTTAATGGCGGTCAAATTCTTCCAGTGACCGACGGTGCCGGTCTCGATCTCCGGCGGTTGAGTGAACGACTCGTGCGCATCGGCGGTCACACCGGACGGGCACGCGGTTGAAATGCCGCCGGCGCGATCGCCCAAGGACTCCTGTCCGCTCCATAAGACGGCCGCTGCCGCCGCCTTCTTGCCCGCGCCCAGATCCACGAACTGAGTCTTGTCGCCGGCGAGCAGCTCGGCCTGCAGATGATCATCGCATCGCCACGAAATCGCCGTGGCGGAGGCGTGCATGTCGGGCGTGAGATTCGTCGCGGTTCCGCCGTTCAAGTCGAGGGTAAAAACATCGCCGCCGGTCGAGCCGAAGTCGCTCATGATGCCGGCGATGAAGGCGACCCGAGACCCATCGCGGGACACCTTCGGCATCGCGAGTTGCTGGCGCGCATCCGCCGGCGTGTAAATGACGTGCGCGGCGGCCCCCTCTGGAAAGGCGTAGAGCTTCGCGGTCCACCAGTTGTTGTCGCCGTCCCCGGGGGCGGCGGTTCCGACGAACCCTTTGCCGCCGGCTCTCCAGTCATATTCGTAGACGAACAGATCCGGGGGCGAGACCCAGTGCAGGGTTCCATTCTCCAAGGTCGCAATCCGCTGTTCCGGCGGAGCCGCGTCCAAATCGCCTGCAATGGCCGCACCCGCTTGGGTGGCACCCACTTCCTTGGTTGCGTTTTGAATCGCGAGCATGGCGAGACGTCCATCCGGGAGATAGCGCAAATGCACGATGGTGCCGCTGAAATCCAGCAGCTTGGTCAAGCCGCGGCCGTCGGCTCCCACGGCGTACACCGTGCGCGCATGGCTGCCGGGCGTTCGCAGCGCAAAGGCTAGATGTTTGCCGTCCGGACTCCAGGTCAGCGAATCCGGCCAACACTGCGGCACGCGCCCGCAGGGCGCCGGGATGGTAATTGCGGTGCCGCCAGATCGCACCGGCCTGATCATCAAGTCGCGGATCGTGGGGGCGCCGCCGCTCTTCGAGGAGTCTCCTTCGACCGAGGCGACGAGTTCTCCGTTCGGGGAAATCTCGACCCCGATGAAGCGATGCACCAGCCGTCCAGGTGCTGTTTCCGCAGCCTCACACCGTTGCCCGGCCCCAATGCAAAGCATCGCCACCGCAATTATCAATCTCATGTCATACCTCGTTGCCATTGATAGCGGTCAAGCGCCGCGATTGAACTTCAAGACCAATGTCGCGCAGCCCAACAGGCCGATGCCCTCGATGCGCGCGAGCAACCGATTCATATTTCCGGTGACGCCGAATCTCGCGGTGGCGTGCACGGCGCGATGCGCGAGCCAACCGTAGCCGGTCAGAATACAAAATTCCGGCACCATGGAGGTCGCCGCCAGGATCAACATCTGCGGCACCACTGCTATCGACGGATCGATGAACTGCGGCAGCAGCGCCAGGAAGAACAGCAGAGCCTTGGGATTCGCCAGCTGCAGAGTGAGCGCTCCCAAGTACACGCCGCGCAGATCCTTATCCTGCTGCTCGGGGTTGCCGCCGAGCGCAACCGCATGCATCGAGTTGGCAGAGCGCAGCGCTTTGACGCCCAGATAAATCAAATACGCCGCGCCGACCCACTTGGCGATGGTAAAAAAGCGCGCGCTGGCAGCGATGATGGCGCCTAAGCTCGTGGCGGAGAGCGCGAAATAGATTCCATTGGCAGTCAAGATGCCCGCCGCCGCCGGCAACGTGCGCTTGAGCGCGCCGCGCACGCCCTGCGAAACCGTGTAGAACACCGCCGGCCCCGGCGACAGCGACAGGGCGGTTTCCATCACCAAGAACAGCAGCCAGGTCTTGAAGGTCATTCAGGCGCCGCGCTCACTTCTGCGGCAACTGCATTCCGAGCTGGTCGAACAAAAACGCATAGATGTCGGCTTGTTGATTCACGCGAATCGACAGCGCGCTGCCGATTCCGTGACCGGCATGGGCGTTAATGCTGAGTAAAATCGGTTTGTCGGATTTCGTCGCCGCCTGCAGGCGCGCGATCATCTTGCGGGAATGCGCGGGATTGACCCGCCCGTCCGTTTCGCCCGTCGCCATGAAAATCGCCGGATACTCCGTGCCCTCTTGCACGTGATGATACGGCGAGTACGCAAACAGTGCCTTGAACTCCTCGGGGTCCTGCACCGATCCGTATTCGGTGGTATTGAACAATCCGTTCGGATCGAGCTCGACCCGCAACATATCGTAAATGCCGACGCGCGACACGACGGCCCTGAATAAATCCGGGCGCTGCGTTAGGGCCGCACCCATCAACAGACCTCCGTTGCTGCCGCCCATGATGGCGAGGTGCTTATTATCCGTATACTTCTCGGCGATCAAGTGCGCGGCCGCTGCAAGAAAGTCGTCGAAGACGTTTTGTTTGTGCGTGAGGGCTCCCTGCCGGTGCCAATCCTCGCCGAACTCCCCGCCGCCGCGTAAATTGGCATCCACATAGACACCGCCGCCGTCCAGCCAGAGACGGATGTACGCCCCGAGAAACCCAGGCGTTTCACTGATGTCAAAGCCGCCATAACCGTACAGCAGCACCGGATTCTTGGCCGTGAGCTGGGTGCCTTTGCGGCGCACGATATTGATCGGAATCGAAGTTCCGTCCTTGGACTTGACGAATTCGCGGATGACTTCAGTGTCGGCGAAGGATACCGGGCTTGTCTCCGCCAGATGCGTATCCGAGGCTTTACCGGTCTGTGCATCGTAGCGTCGAAAATACGGCGGGCGCAGATATGTCTCGACGGAATACAAGAGCGCGCCGTCGCTCAACGGCTCTACCTCATCGACGGACGCCACCTCGGGCAGAGGCAGCACCCCCCTTGATTTGCCGAGCAGATCGTACACGGCCACTCGCGACGGGCCGCCGACGAGCTCGCGCAAATACAGCGCGCTGGGCGTGACCACCACCGGTTCGCCGCCGAATTCTCCGCTCGCCAGCATCACCGCATCGCTCTCCGGCACGATGGCGACCGCGCGGCTCAATTCCGTCACGCCGGCGCTGAGCTTCAGCAGCTTGCCGCGCGGGGCACCTTTTCTGGAAACCAAGTACAGCGCGCCATCGGGCCCCGCGGCAGCCGCCACGACTTGATCGTCGAAACGGGTGATTTGCCGGACCGTACCGCTGACGTCGATCACATAGTGCTCGAATTGACCGCCATCGCCGTTCGCCACGGACGCGATGACCTGCTTCGGATCGTAGCGCGCATCGAGCTTGATCTCGGCGACCTTCGGAAAATCCTTGCCGAGAACGTAGACATCCTTGGACGGATCGTCTCCCAGCCGATGGAAGTAGATTTGCTGAAAGAAATGCCGTTCGGCCGCGGGCCGCTCAGGACCCGGGTAGCGTGTGTACCAAAAGCCCTTGGCGTCGGCTCGCCACGCCAAGCTGCCGCCGCCGGTGGGATATTGGACGCGCGGTATCCGCGGACCCACTTCCTTGCCTGACCCGACGTCGAATAAATGCAGAGTGCCATCCTCGCTGCCGTTCTGCGACATCGAGACGGCGAGCAGCTTGCCGTCCGGGGACGGGACGAACCAGTCGATAGCTGTCGTGCCCTTGGCATTGATTGCGTTGGGATCGACGACGACTCGCGCGAGCGCCGGATCGCCGGCATTGGTCAGCACCGCGATCATCGGCTGCTGCTTGGGCGGCTGCGAGTAGTAGGCGAATACGGACTCCCGTACGGCCTGCAGCCCATAGTAGGAGCTGGAAGTCGCTGAAATCTGGCTGAGCAGTTGCTTGAAAATCGGCGCCCGCTGCGGCAGCGAGTCCAGATACTTTCTGGCGCGCGCATCCTGCGCGGCGCTCCACTCGTGAACTTTCGGATCGGCCGTGTTCTCCAGCCAGCGATACGGATCGGAAACGCTCACGCCGTGATAGATATCCGTCACCGGGTGCTGCGCGGATACCGGTGCGCCTGTGTCGGCCGCCTGCACTGCACCGACGACGATGAATCCACATAGGCAAATGCCGACGCGCCAATGGGGTTTTTCAATTTTCATAGGGCGGCAATAATCTACCCACATCTCACTCATGGCAAGCCGCGCGCCGCGCTCGCAGGCGGAATCTCCACATCACATCCCTGTGGTCGTTGGCCGCAACCTGGGAACGGGTGCTAGTTCTTGGCGATGCCCGCAAGAAAGCTCGCGACATGCTCGTTCAAGAATTTGCCGTCCGCCGGCGATGCTCCCGCACCTGCCGGATGTCCCCACAGCGAAGGAATGATGGCCAACGTGCAGTGGGGAATGAAGGCAGCCTCATACTTTGCATCGTTGACCGGAAAATACAGGTCGGTCTCCGAGGGCATGTACAGCACCGGCACTTTGATCGAGCGCAGCGCGGCTTCGACGTCACTGAAAGGCGCCGTCTTGCCCACGTCGTGCTTTTCCCAGGTGCGCATGTGCAAGATGAGATTATTGGCATCGGCTCCGGGAATGAAATTCGTGCGGAAGTGTTCCACCACCTCATCGAATGTTTTTCCTAGCGACGCATTGCTGCGCCACAGTTCTCGCCGCCACCATTCCTGCGAGAACAACCATCCCGTCCACACCATCGAGAACGCCTGGATGCCCTTGACGGGCTGCGTCTGGTAATCGCCACCGTTGAATACCGGGTCCGTGGTAAGGGCCGCAATTTGACCCTCGAGCCTCACGATGCCGTGACCATAGGTCTTGGCCGTCCCCGACGTCGCCACGATGCCGTCCATGTAGTCGGGATAGCTCACCGCCCACTGAAACGCCTGCTGAGCGCCCATCGAAAATCCGATGACGGCGCGCAGATGCTGCACGTGCAACTGCTCGGTCAGCATGCTATGCACCGCTTGCACATTGTCGCGGATGGTCGTCACCGGAAATCGCGGTCCGTGAAACGGTTCCGGTGTGTTGCTGGGCGAGGACGAACGGCCATTGCCGAACAGCTCGCTGGTGACGAGGAACAGTTTCTTGGGATCGAGCGCCTTGCCCGGGCCGATCAGCCAGCCATATCCATGCATTTCCGCCATGTAGTGCGAGGGCAGGAGAATGGCGTTATCGCCTTTGGCGTTCAATTTCCCGTAAGTGCCGTAGACGATGCGCGCCTCCGGCAGAACCACGCCGCTCTCCGTCTTGAAATTCTTGATGACAAATTCGTGCTGGATCGGCTCGGCATCAGGCGCAGCCGTTTGAGCGTAGGTTACTTGCACGCCGGCCAGAACAATGAGCAACACGACTAATCGCACGGCGTTCTCCCAAAAGTAGAGATTATTTGATTTGAAAGCATACACCAGCGAGCGCGGTTCACATCGCCGCGCATCGAAATCGCATCATGGCTAGTCCATACTCCTTGGATGCATCCGCGCAATGTTCAGTTCGTTGTCTCCGCGCTCGCGCTGTTATGCGCCTCGCTGTGTTCTGCCGCGCCGCCAAGAGACATTGCGGAGCTCAAAGCCTTGGCGACATTCAGCTTGGGCAAGACGGCGGACTGGGTCGCGATCACGGCGGATGCCGTTTGGGTCGGGAGCACGGGGCCTTTTGCCGTGCATCGCATCGATCCCGAGACCAACAGGCTGGTTGCCAGCGTAAATCTGCCCGGCGAGCCATGCGCGGGCCTGACCATAGGCGCCGGCAGCCTTTGGGTGCCGCTTTGCAGTGCCCCGCCGTCACTTGCCAAGGTGAACCTCGCCAGCAATAAGCTGGATTCGATTTTTGCGGTGGGGCCCGCGGCCGAAGAAGGCGGCGTCGCCTACGGCGCGGGCAGCGTCTGGCTCGTCGTGAACAAATTAGGCGATTTGAAGCGCATCGATCCTCGCAACGGCGACATTCTCTCGACCTTTCGCCTGCCGGCCGGCTCCTACAACCCGGTGTTCAGCCGCGGCGCACTTTGGGTGACGCATGTGGACGGCGCGGAATTGACGGTCCTCGATTCTGCGACCGGGAAAATCACGGCGAGCGTGGGCACGGGACCTCATCCCCGCTTCCTCACCGCAGGCGCCGGCGCGATTTGGACTTTAAATCAAGGCGACGGCACGCTGACGCGCGTCGACACGCGCAGCAAGCAAGTCGTCACGATCCCGCTGGGAACCCCGGGTCACGGCGGCGACATCGCCTTCAGCGCAGGCAAGGTGTGGACAACGATGGCAAAAATGCCGCTCTCGCTAATTGACGCCTCCGCTGCACGGCTGTTGTGCCAGTGGGCGGGACCGGGCGGCGATTCTCTGGGGATTGGACACGGTGCGATCTGGCTTACCGACTATCACGCCGGCACCCTGTCGAGAATTGCGCTCAAGGATGCGCTTGCCCGTTGTCCAGGCGCGTGAACACGCTTTGCATCGCCTCGACTCGCTCGATATAGGCCCGCGCCGCATGATCTCCGCAGCGCTGCCCTTCCGCCAACTTGAATCCACGCCTGGCGAACTCATCGCCCGCCCCGGCGCCGCATAAATGGATCAGCGCGGCAAGCCTTTGCTTGTGCACTAGAGACGCTGCGCTCATGCGACGGCGCTCTAGAATCGATGCGACGCTGCGATCAAGATAGGCCGACGTGAGCTCGACCGCATCGCCGGGCAATACGCGCGCATACAAGCTATTGAACCAGCATGAGTGCCAATCATTCCAAGGACCGTCCGCCACAACCACATGATCGTGAATGCAGTAGCGCCGCGCTTCGGCGAAATTGCCGTCCGTGATCTGGTACATGCCGACGGCGCTCGACGCGGGCCGATAGACCTCGAAGGGTTGCGAGGACCAAGACCATCGCCAGTAAGTGCGTGCCACGGGATTTCCCGACCCTTCGACTTGCGCGATTGCCGCCAGAAAGTCCGGCGTCATCACATTGGTGGAAAACCTCTTGAAGATTGGCGCGTACTGCGCCCAGGTCTCGGCGGGCGACTTGTACAGGGTGCTGCTCACCGGAAAAAATAACTCCGACGGCTTGCGCATCACCTGGTAGATCCAGTTGATGCCGAGCCACAGAGCCAGAATGACGAGAGCCGTCATGATGATTTTCGCCGGACGAGGCGCGGGACGCCACCAACGTCTCGCACGCCGCCACCACCTGCGGCCGCGCCGCGCGAGTCTCGCAAGGCGCCGCGCAAACTTGACGCCGCGGCGTGCGGGCTTGGCGGATCTGCGCGGCAGGTGATTCTCGCTATTTGCTGCTTTGCCTGACCGCGATGGTCACGCTCTCGGATTCCGGGTCGAACAAGATCTTGGCCTCGCCCATCTTCAGCTGACGGATCACGCCGGCCACCTTGTCCTCGAGCGAGAATTCCCGTTCGCCGTAGTCCGTGCCTTCGCGCAACACAAAGGATTCGACCACGGCGTGCAGCAGTTCCGCCGACAATTCGCCGTAGGGCACCTCAACGGGTTCAGGCCGCGCTTGCGGGGAATCGGAGGGTTCTGGCGCTTCTGGGCTGTGCATCCAGCCGAAGCGTATCACGCCTTTTTAGGCATTCCCGCCGTCGGTGCGCGCCGCGATCATCAGACGCATCGCGGCCTCATCTCCCTCGCGCTGCTCGCGCCGATCCGCGGCGCTCTGTTCCTCTTTGCGAAAGCGATCGACAACGCGATTCAGCGATTCCGCCTCTATTCTCTTCTCGCTCCATTGGGCGCGGCGCTTGTCGAATTCCTTGCGGGCGATGTCCAGAGATTTTTGATGCTGGTTCAAAGCTTCGCCCAATCGATCGAGGAAGGAACGGTAGTTCTGCAGCTTGACGGCATCCATGGCCCCGTTCGCTTCCGTTGAGTTGCGCACGTACTCGTCGCGATAGGTCTTGAGCTGCTCGAGCTGGCGCTCCAGCTCCGCGACCTTGCGGCCGGCGTCCGCCATGACGCGGCTCAAATCCTTGGCAGAGCTCGAAGCGATCTCGTGGATGGGCTCGAATCTTTTGGACTTGATCATGGCTGGGAGCCTGTCTGAGTGTTCAGGAGCGGCGTTGGCAGCGCGTTCACTATCGGCCCGTTGGCGCAGGCGGCGCCGAGAACTGCGTCACGAGTTGCTTGAGATCCGCGTAACTTCGCTCGATTCCGACCGGCTCATACATGTCCTGACGCAGGAATTCGAGCATTTTGGGCCACTGTTCGACCGCCAGATCCACCCGAGCATCGGAACCGCGGCGATAGGCCCCCACGGTGATCAGATCGCGGTTTTGCTGGTAGGTTGAATAGACCTGCCTGAAGCGATTCGCCAGGTCGAGCTGGTCGCGCGTCGCGATTTGGTGCATCGCACGACTGATGGACGCCTCGACATCGACTGCCGGGTACAGCCCGTTCTCGGCCAAGCGGCGCGAGAGCACGATGTGCCCGTCCAAGATGGCGCGCGCCGCATCCGCGATGGGATCGTTTTGATCATCGCCTTCCACCAGCACGGTGTAGAACGCCGTGATCGAGCCGACGCCGCGATCGCTGTTGCCGGCACGCTCGACCAGCTGCGGCAGCCGCGCGAACACCGACGGCGGATAGCCCTTGGTCGCGGGAGGCTCGCCGATTGCCAGCGCAATTTCGCGCTGCGCCTGCGCAAAGCGCGTCAGAGAATCGAGCAGCAGCAGCACCTTCAAGCCCCGATCTCGAAAATATTCGGCGATGGCTGTCGCGAGCCAAGCACCGTGCAGCCGCATGAGCGGAGGATTGTCTGCCGGCGTCGCAATCACCACGGCGCGCCGCATGCCGTCGGGACCCAAGGTGTTGCTGACGAAATCCTGGACCTCGCGGCCGCGCTCGCCGATCAATCCGACGACCGTGACGTCGGCCTTGGTGTACCGGGTCATCATGCCGAGCAGCACCGATTTGCCGACGCCGGAACCGGCGAACAAGCCGATGCGCTGGCCGCCGCCGACCGAGAGCAGCGCGTTGATGGAGCGCACGCCCACATCGAGAGGATCGCGGATCGCACGGCGCATGAGCGGATTCAGCGGCTCGCCGGTCAGCGAAACCCGATCCGTGCAGCGCAGTTCGCCGAAGCCGTCGAGCGGCCGCCCCGCGCCGTCCAAAACCCGCCCGAGGAGCTCGTCTCCGACGGGCACCGACGATTCGCTGCGCGTGGGAATGACGCGCGCGCCGGGCATCAGGCCGCGGATGTCTCCGGTCGGCATGAGAAATAACTTGTCGCCGGAAAAGCCGACAACCTCCGCTTCGATCTGTTTGCCTTCAGCGGCATCGACCAGACAGCGGCCGCCGACCGCGGCTTCGCATCCCACCGCTTCCAAGGTCATGCCGACCATGCGGCTCAAGGTGCCCTCGACCACGAATTCCGCGGCGCTCGCCATGCGTTCGCGCGCTTGCACCAGCGCTTCGGCCCAGCGCTTGGGCCGCAGCTGCGCCGTATCGGCGCTCATGGCGACCCGCGCGGAGCGGCGTGGCGTTCAGTTCCCAGAAGCTCGCTCAAGATGCTGCCGAGTCTTGTCTCCAGGCGTGCATCGATGCGCGAGGTATTGGTCGTAATTTGGCATCCGCCGCGCGCCATCACCGGATCTTCGATGATGGTCCAGGCCCGCTCGTTTTCGGTCGGCGCCAGGTGCTGCTTGACCACCGCCGCGTCCTCGGGATGCAAGTGCACGCGTACGTCGCGAGTCGCCACGGGCAACGCGGCGATTGCCTCGCGGATGATGCCGATGATTTGTGTCGGATCGGTCTTCAACTCGCGGCGCACGATTTGCCGCGCCAAGGCCATGGCGAGCGTGAGCAGTTCCCGTTCGACCTCTTGATCCAGAACTTCAAAGGGCTTCGCCAGGTCGTAAAACATGCCCGCGAGCCGATCCACCTGCGCCTGAACCTCGGCACGTCCAGCCTGGCGTCCTTCGGCGAGCCCCTGTTCGAACGCTTCGCGGTGCGCCTCCGCCTGCAGGTCCGCAAGGCCACCGACAGTGGCCATTTTTTGCTGCGGGGCCGAGCCCTCCATATCGGGAGCGGTCCAAAGGGCAACAGTCGCGCCTGACTTTGTGCTGGGGTCAGACAAACTCGCCCGCACCCTTGCCGCCGAGACTGATCGTGCCCTCTTCGGCCATGCGCTGCGCAATCACGATGATTTCCTTTTGCGCCGCTTCGACGTCGGTGAGCTTCACCGGACCACGCGCCTCCATGTCGTCCTTGAGAATCTCCGCCGCGCGCTTCGACATGTTCTTGAGCACTTTCTCCTGCACTTCGGGCTCGGCGCCGCGCAAAGCCACCGCCAGGGTGTCCGATCCCACTTCGCGCAGCAGCGCTTGGATGCCGCGATCGTCGACATCCAGCAGGTTGTCGAAGACGAACAACATATCCTTGATCTGCTGGTGCATTTCCCCGTCAGCTTTCTCGATCTTGCCCATCTCGTCGGTGAGCTTGTCGCGCTCCATGGCGTTCAGGATATTGGCGACGCTGCGCGTACCGCCGACGCGCCGCAGGGGCGCGGGCGCCGCGACATTGGCCTGTTTTTCGACTAGCTGGTCGAGTTCCGTGAGCGCGGTTTGCGGCACCTCGTTGAGCGATGCAATGCGCATCAGCACCTCGGTGCGCAAATCCTCATTCAGCAACGGCAGGATGGCGGCCGATTGTTCGGGTTCCAGGTGCGCCAGCACGATGGCGGCGATCTGCGGATGCTCGCCGCTGATGATTTGCGCGACCGCCTTGGCTTCCATCCATTTCAGAGCCTCGATTCCCTGACCGGCCTGGCCGCTCGATACACGGTCGAGCAGCATGTCGGTCTTCTGCTTGCCCACCGCCTGGGTCAACACACGGCGCACATATTCTTGCGATCCGCCGGCGATATTCGCCTTGGCGTCGGCGATGCCGATGAATTTATCGAGCACCGAGCTCATCTGCTCGCGCGATACCTCTTTGAGCTCGGCCATCGCGATGCCCAATTTCTGCACCTCGCGGGCGCTCAATTGCTTGAGCACATTGGCGGCATCCTGCTCGCCCAAGCTCATGAGCAATATGGCGGCGCGCTGCGTGCCGGCGAGTTCGTCGTTAGCCATCCGCGGAGACCCAGTCCTTCACGACCTGTGCTGCACGTCTGGGATCCTGGCCCACGAGGGTTCGCGCCGCCGCGATCTGCTGCTCAAAACTGGGCGACAGCTTGATGGGCTTGCCCTGGCCCGACAGGCTGAGCCGATCGCCTTCGATGTCCTCGCCTGCGCCCGACCTTCGGCCCGGCTTGGTCAAGGACTTCATCAACGGCCGCAATACCAGGAACGCCACCACCAGCACGAGGGCCGCGCCCACGATTTGCTTGGCGAGCTGAGTCAGCCACGGCTGTTGCCACAGCGGCAGCCCTTCGACGGGCGGCAGCGCGGCGTTGCTCTTGAACGTTTGGTTGAGCACGTTGATCTGATCGCCGCGATCGTCCTTCAGGCCGATCGACTCCTTGATGAGCTGGGTGAAACGCTTGATGTCGGTATCGCTCATGGGCGAGGTCGTCACCTTGCCGTCGGCATCCACTTTCTGCCAATCATCCAGCACCACGCCCACATTGAGGCGCTTCAACGTGCCCACCGGCTGCTTGATGTAGGAAAGCGTTCGATCCACCTCGAAATTGCGCGTGCTGCGCTGAGCGCTGGAGGTCGGACCCGAGTTCGCGGCCGTGGCTTGGGCGGCGCCCGGCGCGGGCGGCGTCACGGGATTGCCGGGAGTCGCCGCGCCCGGAATCGCCGGCGCGCCCGACGTGCCGGGCGGTTGATTGCTCAGCGCGCCGGGTATGCCTTCGGCGCCGTCGCCGCTTTTACGCATTTCATTGCTGGTTTGCTCGCTGCGCACCGCCGTCTTTTGCGGATCGTAGTTCTCGCGGGTCTCTTCCGTGACGGTGTAATCCATGTCCGCGGTGACCGTGGCGCGCACCCGGCCTGCCCCCAGCAGCGGCTCGAGCAACTCGACGATGCGTTGCTGGTAGCTCTCCTCGAGCTTGCGGGTCTGCTCGAATTGCCGGGTGCTGATTGCAGCTTCCGCGTTTTCGTCCGGAGAATTGAGCAGTGATCCGGCTTGGTCCACCAGCGTCACGTCGTTCGCCGACAATTCCGGCACGCTCGATGCGACCAGATGGACGATCGCTGCAACCTGGCCCGGATCGAGCCGCCGGCCGGGATACAGCTGCAGCATCACCGAGGCCGTCGCCTTGTGCGCGTCGCGCAAGAACACCGACGGCTTGGGCAGCGCCAAATGCACGCGCGCGCTCTGGACTCCCTGCACCTTGATGATGGTGCGCGCCAATTCGGTCTCGAGGACCGACTGATAGCGCGCGCTCTCCATCATGCTGCTGTTGCCGAGGGCCGAATCCTTTTGAATCATTTCGATTCCCATCGAATCGCTCTGCGGCAGCCCCTGGCTCGCCAGGCGAATGCGCGCCTCCTGGACTTTCGATTCCGGCACGGAGACCGCGCCCGAGGGATTGAGCTTGAATTCGATGCCCGCGGCAGTGAGTGCATCCATAACTTGGCCGCTTTCGCGCTCGGAGAGCTGACCGTAGAGCACGGTGTAGTTCTGTCCTTGCGACCACATCACCAACCAAATTGCCGCGGCGATTGCGGCGGCCACGCCCGCGAGCAGGCCGATCTGTTTGAGTCCGGGGATGTCGGCCAAGCCGCGCGCCGGAACTGAGGTGGGTACAATGTCCGCCATGGTTTAACCTCGCGGTCCTTAGACCGACATATTCATTACTTGCTGATAGGCATCGACCAGCTTGTTGCGTACTTCGGTCATCGCACGAAACGCCAGCGATGCCTTTTGCACTTCCAGCATGACCTTGGTCAGGTCGACGCTCTTGTCGCCGGTCTCGTACGCATTCGCCAGCGCGGTTGCCTGGTTTTGCATGCCGGCAATGTGGTCGATCGAATTCTTCATGAGATTGGCAAAGTCCGAGGGCTGCGCAGCCGCCGCGGGCGCTTCTGCGATGCCCGATGCCCGCGCTTGCAGCGCTCGCATCTCCGCCAGCACCTGAGTTATTTGCATGCTGCTCATGACTGCACCGCCAGGAATTGATGATCGTGGACGCGAGGCACATTGACGCCGGCCGCCTTGAGCTGCTGCAGCTTGTGGCGCAGCGTGCGCGGACTTATCCCCAATCGCTCAGCCGTAAGCTTGCGGTTGCCGCCGGTAACCCGCAGAGTGGCGAGAATGAGCTCGCGCTCGCGGTCCTTGAGCCCGCGATCCAAGCCGGAATCTTCCGCCGGTGCCGGTGGCGGCGACGCGGCCGAGACTGCCGCGGCAGGCGACCCGCAGACGACCGGCGAGATCGCGGCGGCCGGCCCAGCCGGCGTAGCCGGCGCGCCGGTATCGAGATCGGACGCATCGATGATGCCGCCGGCCGCGAGCCACGCGGCACGCTGCACGATGTTGTTCAATTCACGCGCGTTCCCCGGCCAGTCGTGGCCCAGTAATTTGCGCTCTGCCTGCACCGACAGGCTCAACGCCGCCTGTCCGGGGCGTGCGCATGCGTGCATCGCGCGGCGCGCCAGCGGCAGGATGTCGCCGCGGCGTTCGCGCAGCGCCGGCAGGCGCAGCGACATCACGTTCAAGCGGTAATACAGGTCGCCGCGGAAGCGCGCCGCCCGCACTTCCTCCGGCAGGTCGCGGTTGGAGGTGGCAATGACGCGCACATCCAGGCTGATGGTGCGGGTGCTGCCCAAGCGCTCAACCTCGCGCTCCTGCAGTACACGCAGGATCTTCGCCTGCAGGCCTAGATCCATCTCCGAAATCTCATCGAGCAACAAGGTGCCGCCCTGCGCTTGCTCGAATTTTCCGGCATGCGAGGCGAGCGCCCCGGTGAAAGCGCCCTTCTCGTGGCCGAACAGACTCGCCTCGAGCATGTTCTCGGGAATAGCGGCGCAATTGATTGCCACGAAGGGCTTGTCCGCGCGCATCGAATTGTCGCGAATGAAGCGTGCGTACACTTCCTTGCCCGTGCCGCTCTCGCCGGTGATCAGCACCGTGGCGTCATTTTCCGCAATTTTGCGTGCGAGACCGACCAGGCGCTTCGACTCGGGATCAGCCGCGATCAGCTCATTCGGCATGACGCGCGCCGCCAATTGGCGCCTGGCCATGTCGATCAGGGCCTGCGCGTCGAAGGGTTTGACGATGTAATCCGTCGCGCCCTCACGCATGGCCGCCACCGCCTGGGCGACCGTGCCGTAAGCCGTCATCAGCACCACCGGCATGTACGGACGCATGCGCTTGATCGAGGACAAGAGCTCGTAGCCATTGGCGCCGGGCATGTGCACGTCGGAGATCACCAGGCCGATGTCCTCGCCGGCGAGCAATTGGAGGGCGCCCTGCGCTTCCGCGGCCGCAAGCACCGAAAGACCCGCCGCCCGCAGCGTGTCGATCAAGGCCTCACGCAGCTCGGCGTCGTCCTCGACCACCAATACCGCATCATTCACTGTGCTCATGGATTGTCCTCTGCCGGAAGTTCGATCACGAAGGTGGCGCCGCGGTCGGACTCAGCCAGGCAGACGCTGCCGCCGTGCGCCTCGACCACCGATTTGACGATGGACAGGCCGATGCCGTTGCCGCGTGCGCGCGTCGTGAAGAAAGGCTCGAAGATGCGTTCGCGGATTTGCGCCGGCACCCCGGGACCGTTGTCGCTGACCACGATTTGCGCCCGTCCCGGTGCCGCGCGCCGCGCCAGCAATTCCAAGTCCAGAGGTCCCGCCGCCGCCTGCATGGCATTGGTCGCGAGATTCAGCACCGCCGATACCAGGGACGGCGCGTTGGCACGCACCATCAGGTCCGGTGCCTGGGTGCGGATGGTCAAACGGATGCCGTCGCCCAATGCCGGGCGCAGCCATTGGGCGACTTGTTCGAGCAATGCGCTGACGCTGACCGCCTCGCGCGCGGCTCCTCCATGCGCGAAGGCGAGCATGTCGTTTACCAGCTGGTCGAGTTGCTTCAGGCTGCCGACGGTTTTGTCCGCGCAGCGCTTGAGGTCCGCGGGACTTCGTTCCGACAGCGTCATTTGCGAGGCGTACAGCAGCGCGGCCGCAAGCGGCGTGCGAATCTGATGGGCAAGGCCTGCCGCCAACTCGCCCAAGGTAAGCAATCGTTGTTGCCGCGCCAGCAACACCTGCATCAGGTGCGATTCGGTCACGTCAGTCAGCAGCACGACCTCGGCGCCGTTCTCAAGATCACGCCGCGAGATATTGACGAAGCGGCCGTTGCGCAGCTCGGTGTGCTCACCGATGCCGCGCGAATTGACCGTCGCGCGCAGGCGCACGGCGGAAAACAGCTCGCCGACGAGCGGCTCGCCCAGCAGCGAGAGCGCCGCCGGATTGCACTCCTGAATCGCGCCGCGCGCATCCAGCACGAGGACTCCACCCGGCAGGCCCTTGATCAGGGCCGACAGGCGCGCGGCCAAGTGCTCCTTGCCTGCGTGCGCTTCGGACAGGTCGGACCGCAGCTGCACCACCTCGCCCCGCAGCGAGTCGAAGGCATCCGATAGTTGGCCCGACACCGAGCCGAAGGCCAGGAATGCTGCCTGAAGTTCGGAGCGACGGTTTTCGATCAGCTCAAGTTTTGTGGCTGCCATGCACAGATGGAAAGCAACTTCTGTGCCCGGGCGGTATTTGCTCCGCCTATCAACCAGTTACGAGTTCGCCAAGTGCCGGGCAGCGCCGCGGCGTCAATAATTTGTCAGGCGCTCAGACGGTATTTGCGCAGCTTCTCGACCAAGGTGGTGCGGCGGATGCGCAGCAGGCGCGCGGCACCGGCGACGGTACCGTCGGCTTCCTCCAGCGCTTTGCGGATGAGACCGATCTCGATGGCGGACATGTGGTCCTTCAAATCGATGCCGCCTCGCGGCAAGGAGGTATCGAGCATTTCATAGACAACGGCATCCGATTCTCGCGCAGTCTCGCGCTCGATCAGACCCGGGGACGCCGCCGGCTCAGCGCCTGATTCACATTCAGCGGCGGATTCACATTCAGCGGCTGATTCAAATCCGGCGGCTTGTTCACACTCGGCGGCCGATTCCGGCCCTTGCACAGGTGCCTGGAGCGGCTCGGGGCGGGCATCGATGCGCAGCTCGCTGCCCAGCCAGCCTACGCCCGCGGCGTTGCGATAACGGTCCGGCAGATCGGCAGCGGAAATGGTTTGCGCGGGAAACAAGATGGCCAGGCGTTCCAGCAAATTCGCCAGCTCGCGCACGTTGCCCGGCCAGCGATTGCGCGAAAGACAGATCATCGCGGCTTGATCCAGCTGAATGGCGCGGCCGGCGTCTTGGCCTTGACGCTGCACCAAGTGTTCAATCAGCACCGGAAGATCATCGAGGCGCTCTCGCAACGGCGGCATCTGCAACGGAAACACGTTCAAGCGATAGTACAGATCTTCGCGGAAGCGCCCGGCGATAATGGCTGCATCCAGGTCTCGATGCGTGGCGGCGATGATGCGCACGTTGCAGCGGATCGTCTTGTTGCTGCCGACGCGCTCGAAGCTTCGCTCCTGCAGCACCCGCAGCAGCTTGACCTGCATCTGCAGCGACATGTCGCCGATCTCATCCAAGAATAAGGTGCCGCCCTCCGCAAACTCGAAGCGGCCCATGCGGGTCGACAGCGCGCCTGTGAACGCACCCTTCTCATGGCCGAACAATTCGCTTTCCAAAAGGTCCGCTGGGATCGCACCGCAATTGACCGGTACAAAAGGATGCGCGGCGCGGCCCGAGAGTTCGTGGATGTGGCGCGCGACCATTTCCTTGCCCGTGCCGGACTCGCCGAGAATCAGCACATTGGTATCAAAGGGCGCCACCTGCTCGATCAACCGATGCACGGCGCGCATCGCCTTGGAGCAGCCGCTGGGTCGGAAGCGGTGGGTGCCGGGCTGGGTCGGGTGGCCGCTGCGGACGTTTTGCGCCTGGTTCAACACAGCCGAGAGGCGGCGCTGCTTGACGGGGGTTTCCAATTGAAACCACGCCAGATCGCTGCTGCTCTCCGCAATTTTCGGCAACCCGTCGGCGCTGATGCAGATGACCGGCAAGGGCTGGCGCATGGCGCGCAGCTGCGCCACCAACTCCTGTCCCAGCGCAGTTACGGTCTCTCGGCGCGCAATGACGGCCAAGCAATCCTGTGTGTTGCACTGCGCTGACTGGCGCAACTCGCTCAAGTCGCGCGCATGGAGCGGATCCAGGTCCAAAAAACGCAAAAGAGCCAGGAGGGTATTTGCCTCCGAAATTGAGGGCTCGATCACAATAACTTTCGCTTCAACCACGACTGGGACTCCTTCCCATTAATCAAAGTGTGACGGAGTGCACAAATCTCTCGTTCCGTCTTAAGCTTTTCGTCTAACCCTTTGACATAGCTCAATCAATTTCGAGCACCGCGCCATACTAACTGATGAACTTGAGAGAAAAGCAGTTGGCAAACCCCCGCAAAGCGCGTAAGGGGTTCCCCCAAATTAGCCGGCAGAGTTTGTCCCCAGAATGACTAGGGGATTTTTAGGACGCGGCGTGTTTCGCGCCGGCAATCAAGCGTCGATGATGACGAAAAATAAGTTTCTCGATCATGTCCACCACCGCATCGCTCAACCCGACGAAGCGGAACTGCGTGGCGCGCGTGCCGTCGACGTCGCGCGTACCGGCGACGACGCTGGGAATTTTCAGCGGCTGCGGCAGTGCGGAATTGATATAGATCGATAGCACACCGGTGGCGGAAGCGGTGGCGGGATGCTCGCCGTACCACTCCAAGGCTCGCGAGGACATGCGCACCCTTTCGGCGACCGGCAGCCCGCTGCTGCGCAGCGCAAGCTCGGCCGTGAGGCGCAGCAATATATTCACCTTGTACTCGAGCCGCTGCAGCTCATGCAGCAATGCCGGCGATTCATCCTTGAGCGCCTCATGCACGCGCACTTCATCCAGGGAAGATTCCGCGCCCAGCAGCTGGTGATTGTCGGCGTTCAGCCGTGCGAGTTGCGCTCCCTCGGCCAGCGCGCCGGGCGCCCAGGTCACCGGCAGCGATTCCTCGAATATCAGACCATCGCCCAGAAATGATTCAGGCATGGCTCCCTCAAGCCTTTTTTGGAAATTCTCAGCGCTGCGGCCGATTTCCGGCATACGCAGCGACCGCCTTTCGCCCCACCGCTGCCATATCCAGATCCCGGCCTTTGCTGCGCCGCTGGTGTTCCAGCAATCCGATCGCCCGGTCGTTCAATTGCGCGATTTCTTGAATTACGGCTTGATCAGCCGCAGCCACCTGTTGCTTGGCGCTGCGAAACGACTTTAGCAGCTCCATTCGCTCGAGGTCGAGCGCCTCCAGGCATTGCAGTTTGCCGCTTTCGGCGGCGCTCAACATTTCCTGAGACAGCGCCAAGGCGCGCGCCAAGCCTGGGCTTAGGGTGCCGCCGCTCATCGAGGCTCGACGATCTGGTCCCAGCCGGTTTTGATCTTCTGCACCAGCGACATCACTTCCGAGACAATTTTCGCATCGTTGCTGACATTCGCCAGCGTCAGCCGCGCCAGCATGTATACATATAAGGCGCGCAGATTCTCGGCGATCTTCTGCCCCCGCTCCATATCCAAGGTGTTGTTGAGCTGATCGATCAGGCGGATGGCCTTGCCCAGCGCCTTGCCCTTGGCAACCACATCACTCAGCGGCAGGTTGTTCTCGATCCGATCCATGCAGCCTTGCGCCGTCGCCAACTGCGCCAGAATCTGCTCGAACATGATTTGCACCAGCCTCGCCGGGCTGGCATCCGCCACCAAACCGTGGTTGCGAACCGAGCGGTACTGAGCCGCCCCTCGTTGCGCGTACATGGCTAGCTTCCGACGCCTAGGTTACCGCTGCCCAGGCTGGTGTTGGGCTGCGACGTGCCTGACGCCGCGTTGGCCGTCGGATTGAACTCGGCGTTGAGAAAGGTCTGGGTTTGCTTCAGCTTCGCAACTGCCGTGTCCATTGCATTGTATTCGGCGGTGAGCCTTGCCGAGTACGCGGCCAATTGAGCCGTGAGCGCATCCTGTTGGTCGGCGACATTGCTCAAGCTGGTCTGCAGGCCTTGATTGATCGTGTCGAGCAACCCGCCCGGCTTGATGTACCCGTCGACGAGATTGGCAATCTGCGTGGCGATGCCGTTGGTGCCGCCGAGCAGATTCCCAATCGATGCCAAGCTTGCGCTCAAGGCGTTGCCCAGCTTGGTATCGTCGGTGGAATAAGTGCCGTCGGTCCCGGCGCTGATGCCGAGATCGGTCAAAGACTTCGCACCGCCGGCACTGCTGGAGACCACCTTGCCTAGAATGCTTTGCAGCTGATTTTGAAAAGCTTCCAGGGTTGCGTTGCCGTTCAGCGGGCCCGCCGTCTGGGTCGTGGGATCGTAGCCGGTCAACGTTTGAATGCTGGAGAGCACGCCGTTCACCGCGGTGACGAATTTGTCGATCGCACTTTGAGCCGACGAAGTATCGGGGCTGATGGTCAAGGTGGTCGGCGTCGCTGGCGCAGATGCGCCCAGCAGGTTGATGGTCACGCCGGTGATGGCGCCGGTCACCAGGTTGCTGCCGCTGGTGGCGGGGAAGCCGTTGATCGAGAAATTCGCATCCTGCGCAGGCACCGTGGTCAGCGCCAACGCGGCCAGGCCGCCGTCGCCGCCCGAAGGGGTAACGGTGATCTGATTGGCCGTGCCGGTGCGCGTGCCGCTCAGCACCAGGCGCGCGCCGTCCGTGGTCGTGATGACGCTGGCGCTCACGCCCGGATTGTTCGGCGCCGAATTGATGGCTGCAGCAATCCCCGCGAGGGTGTTGTTGGTTGAGTCGATGCTGATATCGGCCGAGACGCCGCCCACCGCGATCGTCAGGGTGCCGCTGCCAACTGCCGCCGAACTCGACAGGGGCGCCGAAGTCGCCGTCGCCACCGTGGCCAGGTTGGTCACCTGCAGAGAGTAGGAGCCGGCAACCGCACTGGGGCTCGTGCTCGCGGAGGCGATGTTCTTGTCGGCCACCGTCGCCGCGAATCCAGCAAGCTGGCTGGGATCCTCGAGGGCAGGCAACGCCAGCTTGAGAGTATCGAGTGCGGCAGTGAAAGTTCCGTACGCCGAGACCTGCGCATCCAGCGTGGTTTGCGCATTTGTCAGCTGCGTGGTTTGCGCCGCGCCGAAGGCCGTGGTCAACGAGGACACGATGGCGCCGATGTTCAGACCCGATCCGATGCCGGTCGAGGTGATCAATGCATTGCCGCTCGGCGCTGCGCTGCTGGAGGAGATGACTGAACTCATGTGATTGGCCCGCGCGTTGTCTTGCTCAAGTTATCGGCTCGTACTGTCCGAACTTAAGCAAGCGGCGTACCAAAGGCCGCGAGATCGTGCTGTCAGGCGTGCCTGTCGAGGATGACGCCGGAAATCCCAAGGCTGCGTGCCAGGGCGGCAAATTCGTCGGTCGGAAATTCGGCGACTACCGCGCCGTTCGCAGGATTGACCTGTTGGATGGTCTTGCCGTCCGAGGTCGGGTCAATTCTGAACTGAAACGGTTTGCCCGAGTCGTTCAAATACTTGTTGAGGAGTTGAACCTGCGCTTGCAGGTGCGGCTTGGCCGGCGGAGCCGCGGGGCGGCCGCTGGGCGGCAAAACATTGCCGCTCTGCTGTACAGAAACCGTCTTAGGCGCCTGACTTCCGTGCACGAGGCTCACTGCCGGTATCTTTACCGGCTGTCCGTCACTAGCCATGGTTACACCTATTAACTTAACGCAATGCCCTCAAATGTTCGTCTCGAAGTCCTTTTCGGAAGACCACGGCCCGACCGTAAGTCGGTCGAGCCGTGGGATTTTCGCCTATCTCCAAGCTATCGGCTGTTATTGCAGAAGCTTGAGAATCAACTGGGGCTGCTGGTTGGCCTGTGCCAGAACCGAGATTCCGGCCTGTTCCAACACCTGAGACTGGGTCAAGTTCGCCGTTTCCGCCGCAAAGTCGGCATCCTGAATGGTGCTGCGCGATTGCGTCAGGTTCTGCGCCGTGGACTGCAGATTGCTGACCGCCGCCGTGAAGCGATTCTGGATGGCGCCCAATTGGCTCTGGAAGGCCGACACTGTCGCCAGCGCCGCATCGACGGAGGAGATGGTGCTGTTGGCACCAGCCACTGTCAGTACGTTCTGGTTGGCCAGAGTCGCTGTGGCACCGCTCGACGTGGTGCTCAAGCCGGTCGCAACGCCGCTGACGAACCCTAAGGCCGCCGCACCGCCGCCCGTGCCGACGTCCGTGATGGTGACCGGCTTGGAGTCGGTCAAGGTCACGTTACCCTGGGTGGTGAAGCCGGCCGTGGTCGCGATGGTCGCAAAACCCGTGCCGCCGGGCGTGCCGCCCGTGCCGTTGGTGACCGTCTGCGAGGCGACGATGTCGCTGCCGTCGGTGTTGCTCAAGGTGATGGCGCCCGAGGTGCCGACCGTGGCCGTCACACCGGTGGTGCCGGTGAACAGGTTGATCTGCGAAGCCACCTGGCTGCCGGTCAACGTGCTGCCAACGGCAACGTTGGCGGTTCCACCATAGATCACCTGGCCGTTGATGGTCAGATTGTAGGTAGACGCCGTCGTGGTGCCGGAGACGATCGAGCTGAACGCCGCAGTATCGACCGCGCTGGTCGCTGCGCTCGCCGTGATGCCCTGCAAGCCGGCGCCATTGACGGCGGCTGCCTTGGCGAACGCGGAGCCCGCACCCTGGTAGGTGGTCGCGCCGACGAAGTTGGCGGTCGGGCCCACAGTGACCGTGGAGGTGCCGTCGCTCAAGGTGACCGTCGAGGTCGCAGTCAACGCAGCGCCCGGGGCCGCATTGGTGCCGACCACGCCGCCGGTCGCCGTCGAGAACTGCCCGATCTGGTTAGCCGCAACGCCCTGCTGCAAGCTGACCGCAATCGTGTTGCCGACGTTCGCGCCGACCTGGTACACGGTCGTGCCGCTCGAGCCGTTGAGCACGTTCAACCCGTTGAACGTGGTCTGCTGCGCGATCTGCGTGATTTCCGCAATCTGCTGCTGCACCTGGTTGTTCAGAGCGGCGCGATCCGAGGCGCTGTTCGAACCGTTGGCCGATTCGACCGCCAGGGTGCGGATGCTCTGCAGGTTGTTGACGATGGTGTTCAGAGCGCCCGCAGTGGTCTGGGCTTCCGACACGGCATCGTTCGCATTTCGCACGGCCTGATTGGTGCCGTTGATCTGCGTGGTGAATTGCTGACTGATCGCAAGACCGGCCGCGTCGTCCGAGGCGCTGTTGATGCGCAAGCCGGAAGACAAGCGCTCCAAGGATTGCGAGAGTGAAGCCTGCGAACCCGACAGATTGTTCTGCGCGTTCAGCGAAGCGACGTTGGTATTTAGTACTAGTGACATTGATGACTCCTGAAAGTTTAACCACCGGCCCCTCTTAGGCCCTATGTGTTCACTTCACCCACTTGGGCGGACCGGTGACCACATTCAAAGTCTTTATCGGATCGCCCCGGGGGTTCTTTAGGCGGAGGTGGTTATCTTTCGGGGGGTTTTGTTTGCGCTAAGTCGCAGATTTTGCGGGTCGAATTTGACAGTGCGAAATGGCTGGCAGGACCGGTCTGGTACTCCCCCGACACCCAGCGTATCGGCCGCGAAAAGGCAAACGGGAGGCCGTTGGAGTACAATCCGGGGCCGTCCCGCCACCGTCGAAATAGCGTGAAATCCGTCAACCGCAAAAGCCCCAAGGTGGGCTTTGTCAGCTTGGGCTGCCCCAAAGCACTGGTCGATTCCGAACGTATCCTGACCCGCCTGCGCGCCGAGGGGTATGAGGTCGCGCCAAGCTATCCCAAGGCCGACCTCGTCGTAGTTAACACTTGCGGATTTATCGATGCCGCGGTGGATGAGTCGCTCGAGGCCATCGGCGAGGCGCTCGCGGAGAACGGCAAAGTCATCGTCACAGGATGCTTAGGCGCCCAGCCGCAGAAGATTCTCGACCGGCATCCACAGGTGCTCAAGATCACCGGCCCACAGCGCTACGAGGAAGTGGTCGCGGCGGTGCACCAGTACCTGCCGCCCAAGCATGAGCCCTTCCTCGACCTGGTTCCCGAGCAAGGCATCAAGCTGACGCCGCGTCACTATGCTTACTTGAAGATCTCTGAGGGCTGCAATCATCGCTGCAGCTTTTGCATCATCCCTTCCATGCGCGGCGACTTGGTCAGCCGGCCGGTCGGCGAGGTGCTACGCGAGGCCGAGCAACTGGCGCGGGCCGGCGTGAAGGAAATCCTGGTGATTTCCCAGGATACCAGCGCGTACGGCGTCGATCTGAAATACGCCGCGCAGCCCTGGCGCGATGTGGCGCGCCGCGCGCGCTTTTACGATCTCGCGGCAGCGCTCGGCGAACTGGGCGTCTGGATACGGCTGCACTACGTATACCCCTATCCGCACGTCGATCAGGTCATCGATCTCATGGCCGATGGAAAAGTGCTGCCTTATTTGGATATTCCGTTCCAGCATGCCAGCGCCCGTATCTTGAAGCTGATGAAGCGCCCCGCGGCCGCGGTAAATACCCTGGAACGCATCGCCGCGTGGCGGCGCACGGTCCCCGACATCGCCATCCGCAGCACCTTTATCGTCGGATTTCCCGGCGAGACCGAGCAGGACTTCGAAGAGCTGCTCGAGTGGCTGCGGGTGGCGCAGCTCGATCGCGTCGGCTGCTTCGAGTACTCGCCGGTGGAAGGCGCTGCAGCCAACGCGCTGAAACAAGCACCGGTCGCACCTGAACTCAAAGCGGAACGCCGCGCGCGATTCATGGAAACCGCGGCTCGGATCAGTGCGCAGCGCTTGCGCGAAAAGATCGGCCGGCAAATGCAGGTGCTCATTGATAGCATCGACCGCGATGCCGATGTCGCCATCGCGCGCTCGTCGAGCGATGCGCCGGAGATCGACGGCACGGTGCGCATTGCGCGCGCAGCCAGCGGAGCCGGTGTCCTCAAGGTGGGGGCATTAGTCGACGTGCAGATCACCGGCGCGGGCGATTATGATCTTGAGGCCCGCTTGAGCTAGCCATATACATTCTTTCGGAGACAGCCCTTGGATATTTCCGCAGACAAAGTCGTAACGATTCACTACACCTTGAAGGACGATGCTGGAACCGTCATCGACAGTTCCGCCGGCGGCGATCCCTTGGCCTACATCCAGGGGCACGGCAACTTGGTCGCCGGCCTCGAGAAGGCGCTTGAGGGCAAACCCGACGGCGCCAATGTGGCGGTGTCGGTGACGCCGGAGGAAGGCTACGGCAAGTATGAATCAGGATTGATCCAACGGGTGCCGAAGCGCACCTTGCAGGGCTCGGGTGAAGTGCGAAAAGGCATGCAATTTCAAGCCCGGACTCCGGAAGGAATGCGCCTCTTTACGGTGACCGGCATCGTCGGCGACATGGTGACGCTCGACGGCAATCATCCGCTCGCCGACAAGACGCTGCATTTCGATGTGCAGGTCGTCGGTGTGCGCGAGGCGACGGCGGAAGAGCTGGAGCACGGCCACGTGCACGGCGCCGGCGGCCACCATCACTAGGCGCGCGTCCTAGAGAGCGAGCCCTACAGAAACTTGAACAGCGACAGACCCTGCGTCAGCGTGTAGGCCTGCAGGGCGGCGCTGAGCGTGGTGTTTTGCTGATCCAGCGTGGTGATCGCGGCGGCAAAATCGAGGCCCTGGATATTGGTGATGGACTGCTGCAACTGCGTTTGCACAGCTGTCGCCGCCGACTGCTGCGTCGTGATCGAATTCAGCCGCCCGCCCACGGTGGCGCGCACATTGGAAGTTTGGTTGAGCGCTTGATCGAGATTGTTGATCGCGCTGTTGATCGAATTGTTCAGTGCCGTTGAAGATGCCGAGGAAGTCACCCCGGTTTGCAGTGCGCTGACCAGATTCTGCACGGTGGTGAACAGGCTTTGGTTCGTGCTGGGCGCGAGCGTAAAGGAGTCGTTGGCGGCCGGCTGCCCGCTCAGAGTCACCTGCACTCCGTTGAATGCGATGGTGTCGCCGTCCGTGTACGAGCCGGTGGTCACCACGGTCGCGCCTTCGGTCACCTGATAGGTTCCGGGCGCGGTAAATTTGATCACATAGGTGCCGCCGTCATAAGCGGCAGGATTCGATACCGTGGTCGCACCGACGATGCCGGAGCCTGCGTTGCCGGCGGCGGCGGCGACCGCAAACGTGCCGTTCCCGGTTTTGATCTGATCGAAAACGGTGTCGCCATTGTCGCCGTCGGCGACGGTCTGCCCGGCCGCGATCTGCACCTGGCGCTGTCCTTGGTCGCCGTTATAGGTCGCTCCCGTGGCGCTCAGGGTGAAGGGCTGCGTTTGCGCGGCAAAACCGCCGAAAATATATTCGCCGTTGCCATTCTGCGTGTTGGCGAGCGCCAACAGGCTGTTCTGTATCTGCTGCGCCTGGGTGGCGATGGCGCTCAAGTTCGAGTTGGTCAAGGCACCGCCGTTGGCCTGCAGAGCGAGCGTGCGCAGCGCCTGCAGCTGCGTCTGCACCTGAGACAGAGCATTATCTTCGGTGTTCAGATTCGTCTGCGCGCTGGTCGCGTTCGTGCCGTACTGCTTGCTTTGCGCCAGCGCCTGGTTGTAGTTATTCACGCTGCCCGCGCCGATCGGGTTCTGCGACGCCGTGGTGAAGCTCAAGCTGCTAGACATCTGATTCTGCGTCTGGCTGATGCTCGCTTCGAGCAAATTGATCGACGTCAGAAACTGCGTTTGATTCGAGCTTTGAGTGACGCGCATGGTCATGATTCAGATTCCTTAAGTTCCCTTGACCGCGGAGAGCAAGCTGGCGAACAGCGTGTTGCCGATGCTCAACGCCTGGGCAGCGGCCTGATAGGCCTGTTGCCATTGCAAGAGACTCGCCGCCTCTTCGTCCAGATTGACTCCGCTGGTCGATTGCACGCTGCCGAGTGCCTGCGCATTGACGGCGGACTGGGCCGATTGCGCCGTGTTGATTTGCTGAGCCTGGCTGCCCAAGCCCGTGACCAGGGCACTGACGCCCCCGGTGATGCTGGTCGTGCCGTTTTGTAGCACGCCGACGTTCTGAGCATTCGCCGCGATGAGAGCATTGCGATTGTCGCCGGTGCCGCCCGCGTTGCTGGTGACATTGAAGGTGTCGCCCGCCGCCGGTGCACCGTTGATCTGCACCTCCCAGCCGTTCACATCGATGTTGCTGCCGCTGGTGTATGCGTTGGGCGCGCCGCCATTGATGGTGTAGGTGGTCGGACTCGTAAAGGCGATGGCGACCGGCGAGAGCAAATTCGGATTGGTCGCATCGATCACCGTACCGGAACTGATGGTCGCCGCGCCGGTGTTCGCGCCGGCGGCAATGGTTTTTATCGCGCCGGCCGCCGCGATCTGCGAGGGATTGCTGATGACGACCTTGAGGCTGCCGGCCGCCGTAGCCGTCGGCTGCACCAGAAATTGATCGCCGTTCGCCGGCGTGCCGGAAAGAACGATAGAGATGCCGGCCGCAGTGTAGGGACTGGCAACGGTGCCCGCGCCTGCCGGCGTCACGCTGGTGCCGTCGCTGGTGTTGGTCAGCTTCGGTGTGCCGCCGACGAATGACAGGACGTAGTCGTTTGGCGTCAGGGCACCTAAGCCATTTGCATTCACACTGACCGTCGCGGTCACCGCGTCGGTATTGCGCGAAGAACCGATGGCGAGCGGCGTGCCGACCGAGAAAATCGGCGCTCCGAAATTGCCGCTCAGATCCAACCCCTGCGCCTGCTGCGAGTTGACCGTTTGCGACAACGCCGTGGCAATCTGCCCCAATTGGTTCAGGGCGGGATTGATGATTTGCGTGCGCGCCGACAGCAATCCGCCCAGGTCGCCCGAGGTGATGGTGCTGCTGATGACGGCGCTGGATGCGGACGTGCTGATTTCCAGCTGCGTCGCATTGAATTGATTGGGCACCGTCGTCAAGGAATGGACTTGGCCCTGCAACACCAGGGGCTGACCGTTGCCGACGAATACATTCAGTGCGCCGTTGGTGTCGGTGGTCGTTGTAATGCCAACCAATTGCGACAAATTGGATACCAGTTGATCGCGCTGGTCGAGCAACTCATTGGGCTGCTGGCCGCCCTGCTGCGCCGTGCCCGTCACGATCTGATTGTTCAGCGTCGAAATCGCTTTGGCGATGGAATTGATCTGGGTTACGTCCGCCGTGATGCGTGAATTGACGTCCGTGTTCAGCGAGCTCAACTCGCCGCTCGCGTTCTGGAAGCCGCTCGACACGCTTTGCGCCTGCCCGATCAGCGCCTGGCGCGAAGCGGTGGAGGTCGGATTGTTCGCCACGTCGGCAAACGCGCTGTAAAAACCCTGAAGTGCCGTGCTCAAGCCGCCGATGGTGGTTCCAAAAAGATTGTCGATCTGGCTGCTGTAGTTCTGCATCGCATTGAGCTGACCCAACGTGCTTTGCGAGGTGTTCAACTGGTTCGCAGCCGCCTGGCTGAACGCACGGTTGATGCCCGCAACGACGACGCCCGCGCCGACCGTGGCAGCGCCATTCGCCTGCGGGATGGCCTCGTTGAGGTTTACTGTTTCGCGGTCGTAGCCGGGCGTGCTGGCATTCGCAACGTTATTGCTGGTGACGTTGATCGCCTGCTGAAACGCCTGTAGCGCCGAAACACTGATTCCAAACACATCTGACACGTTGTTTCTCCGGTCCTGACCGCCAATATCGGCATCAGGACGGCTTTCTATAATGCTGCGACGCGGGCGGCGAGCGCCGATTGCAGCGTGTCGCTGCGCAGAATCTGATTTAACTTATTCCCGTAGTCCGGGTCGGTGGCGTAGCCGGATTTGGCGATGCTGGCGGCATAAGCACCGGCATCGCTGCCCACGGCCAGCACGTCCCGATAGCGCGGCGAGTTCTTCAGTAAGCTTGCGAAATCATTGACGCTTTCTTCAATCGAACCATACGCGCGAAAGCTCGTCCGGCGCGGCGTCGCGACGCCGTTCACGACCTCGATGGTATCCGCGGTCGCCCTCGCGCCGCCCCATTCGTCGCCCGCCTTGATTCCGAACAAGTTGTGGCTGACCGAGCCGTCGGCATTGCGCGGCATGCGCTGTCCCCAGCCGGTCTCGAGCGCGGCTTGGGCCAGCATGCCCGAGGGGTCGACACCCAGCGCGGAGGCCGCCCGACGAATCGACGGCATGACGCGATTCACGAACTCGGCCGGTGAGGTCACAATCCCGGCGGTCGGCGCGGATGGCACTGCCGGTGCGCTGTTGCCCGAGCCTATCTTGAGTGCGCCGGGTGCTGACTTGCCTGCCAACTGGCGCTTGAGCAGGCGTGCGATGCCTAAATCGGTGTGTTGACTGATGGAGAGCGCCACCTGCTTGTCGAACATGTCCTGATACATGCCCATTTCATTGCTGTCGGTTTCCTCGGCGGCGGTCGCATCGCGCATGCTCTTCAGCATCATCTGCAGAAACAGAGCTTCGACTTGCTGCGCGACGGCGTTGATGGCCTGCGGAGAGTTCGGATCCTTCTTCAGCGCCGCCAAGCCATTGACGTCGGTGTAGGTGGTCGCGGCGGATAGGTCCGCCGGTGCATCACCGAGCGAAGGCATCGTCGAAGCGATGGGCAACAGCGTCGTCATCAAATGACCACCAGCTCGGCCTGCAGGGCGCCGGCCTCTCGCAAGGCTTCCAGAATGGCGACCAGGTCGCCGGGCGCCGCGCCGACATCGTTCACGGCGCGCACGATTTGATCGAGTTCCACGCCGGGCTTGAACAGGAACATACGGTTCGAGCCTTGATCCACCTTGATGGTCGAATTGTTGAGCACCACGGTCTGGCCCAGCTTGGAGAGCGGGTTCGGCTGACTGACGGTCTGCTCTTCTTTAATGGTCACCGACAACGAGCCGTGCGATACGGCGGCGGGCGTCACGATCACGTGGCTGCTGATGACGACGGTTCCGGTGCGCGAATTGATGATCACCTTGGCCGGTGCGGTGCCGGGTTCCACTTCAAGATTCTCGACCATCGACAGAAACGCCACGCGCTGCGTGATGTCGATCGGCGCGCGCACGCGGATCGAACCCCCGTCCATGACGGAGGCGACGCCGTCGCCCATGCCCTTGTTGACGCTCGTCACCAAACGCGTCGCGGTGGTGAAGTCGGGGTCGTTCAGATTGAATGTAACCGAATCTCCCTGCGCGATCTGCGAGGCCACCGCACGTTCCACGGTGGCGCCATTCGGAATACGGCCAGAGCTCGGCACATTGACGGTGAGCTTTGAGCCGTCGGTGCCTTCGACGCCGAAACCGCTGACGATGAGATTGCCTTGCGCGATCGCATAGATCTGACCGTCGAGCCCGTGCAGGGGCGTCACGAGCAGCGATCCACCGCGAAGACTCTTGGCGTTCGCGATGGAGTTCACCGTGATGTCGATCGTTTGGCCCGGTTTGACGAAGGGCGGCAACACCGCGTGGACCGCCACGGCCGCGACGTTCTTGAGCTGCGGCGTGACATTGGCCGGCACGGTGATGCCCAGTTGCGCCAGCATGTTGTTGAGCGATTGCACCGTGAAAGGCGCCTGGCTGGTTTGATCGCCTGTGCTGTCGAGACCGACCACGAGGCCGTAGCCGACCAGCTGGTTGGTGCGGACTCCCTGGATTTGCGCCATGTCCTTGATGCGCTCGGCGACCGCCTGCGGCGCGCTGACGAACGCGAACAGTGCGACCAGGAGGACCTTGATGAGATTTCTTGAACTCATGATCAGTATGGCGCGAAGACGGAGTTGAAGAACCGGGCGAGCCATCCCATGCTGTTCGAGCTGTTGATGACCCCTTTGCCCGAGTAGCTGATGTGTGCGTCCGCGACCTTGTCCGACGTGACGGTGTTGTCGGTCGCGATATCGGCGCGGCGTACCACGCCCGAGATATGCACGAATTCATCGCCTTGATTGAGCTTCAGGGTCTTGTCGCCCTGAATGACCAGATTGCCGTTGGGCTGCACTTCCATCACCGTGACGGTGAGGCTCCCCGCCAGGCTGTTCGCCTGCGTGCTCGAGCCTTCGCCGTCGAAACTATCCGCGCCGGCCAGCGTCGTGGTGAAAATGGGCACACCCGATGCCGTGATGGTCCTGCCCAAGACCGTCGGGCCGGTATTGTTCACGGCGGTGGTCTTTGCCGTCTTGGTGGTCGCGCTCTTGCTGGCGCTGGTGGTTTCCGTCAAACGGATGGTCAAGACATCGCCGACGCGGCGCGCCTTCAAGTCGGCGAACAATTCGATTTGCTGGCCTGCTTGATAAATCGCGCCGTCGGTGCGCGGCGTCGGCGGCGGCAGCACGCGCGCGACCACCGGATCCGGCTTCGGCGGCTTATGCGGCATCAGCCCGCACGCCGAGAGCAAGCAACACAGAAGAATGGCGGTTAGGCGGATCATGTCAGATTGGTTGTCAGGAATTGCAGCATCTGATCGGTGGTGCTGATGGCCTTGGAGTTCATTTCATAGGAGCGTTGGCACTCGATCATGGAGACCAGCTCCGTCACCGAGTTCACATTCGAAGTTTCCAGCGCGCCTTGGCTTAAGGTGCCCAGGCCATTGGTGCCCGCGGTGCCGACCTGCGGCGAGCCGCTGGCCGCGGATTCCACCAGCAAGTTGTTGCCCGTGGGTTGCAAGCCTTCCACGTTGATGAAATCGGCCAATTGGATTTGGCCCACCTGAGTGCCCTTGGCGTTGGTGGCGGAGGTCACCGTCACCACACCGTCGTTGCCGATCGTGACCGATTGCGTGCCCGCCGGAATGTTGATGGCCGGCTGCAGCGGGTAGCCTGAGGCGGTGACCACATTGCCCTGGTTGTCGAGCGAGAAGCTGCCATCGCGCGTGTAGGCGATGGTGCCGTCGGGCATGGTGATCTGCAGGAAGCCGCGGCCATTCACGGTCATGTCCAGCGAGCCGTTGGTCTGCACGATACTGCCCTGGGTGTAGTCCTTTTCCGTGGCGACGATGCGCACGCCCGTACCCAGCGTCAATCCCGTCGAAAGTTGGGTGTTCTGCGTGCTTTGCGCGCCGACCTGACGGATGTTTTGATACATGAGGTCTTGGAACGCGGCGCGGCCCGCCTTGAAGCCCGTGGTGTTGGTGTTGGCCAGATTGTTGGCGATCACGGCCATGCGCGTGTTTTGCGCGTCCAGTCCGGTCTTTGCGGCCCATAATGCAAGATTCATCGGATATTCCTTGTCTGTTACGAGGTCAACATCATTCGTTCCGCACTCTGTTCATCGGTGTCGGTCGAATTGATGCTCTTGATTTGAAATTCGTACAGGCGCTGCAGCTCGATCATGCTGATCAGCGACTGCGCCGCGTTGACGTTGCTGGACTCCAGCATCCCCGGCGTCACCGACACCGTGTCGTCGGTTTTCGCCTTGCCGCCGCCTTTAAGGCGCAGCAAACCGTCATCGCCTTTTTGCAGCGTGGCCGTTGGCGGATTGACGAGCTTGATGCGATCCACCTGCGTGACGGCGAGCGGCGCAGAGCCCTGCGGCAGCACCGATACCGTGCCGTCGCTGCCGATGCTCACGTTCGTCGATGGCGGGATGACCAGCGGCCCGCTTTCGGTCAACACCGGCAAGCCGCTGGCCGTGGTGACGGCCCCGACGGGCGAGACTCTTAAATCTCCCGCGCGCGTATAGGCTTCCTGCCCATCAGAGCCCCGGACCGCGATGAAACCATTGCCGTTCACCGCGATATCCAGATCGCGTCCGGTGTTTTCCATGGTGCCGGCGGAAAAATCCGTGCCGGCATCGCCCGCCACGGCATTGACGCGCGTGGCATAACCCGGACCGTAGATCGGCTCGCTGTCGAAGGACACGGCGTCGGCGCGGAACCCGATGGTGCTGATGTTGGCGATGTTGTGATTGTTCACGGCCTGCGCTTGCATGATCTGCTTCGCGCCGGTCATCGCTACGTAGAGTCCTCTGTCCATGGTTAGTGCGTGATGTTAATGACGGTTTGGGAGAGCTGATTCGCCGTGGTGATGACCTGCGCGTTGGCCTGGAAGGCGCGCTGCGCGGTAATCATGTTCACCAGCTGCGTGGTCAGGTCCACATTCGAGGCCTCGAGGGCGCCCGATTGGATGGAGCCGAATCCCGCTGATCCGGCGGTGCCGGAAATGTGGGTGCCTGACGCAAAGGTCTCGGACCAGTCGGTGTCGCCCAACTGCTTCAAGCCCTGCGGGTCCGGAAAATTTGCCAGCGCCAATTGTCCGAGCTGCGTCGAGCGGCCGTTGGTATACACCGCCGAAACCACGCCTGTGGGATCGATCGACACGGTGCTCAATTGGCCGGTGGCAAAGCCGTTCTGAATGATCGAGGACACGCCGAAGCCGCCGCCGAATTGCGTGGTCTGCCCGAAATTGAAGGTCATGTTCATGGCCTGCGCACCGTCGGGAGGCGTGAAGCCGGCGAAATTCAGAGCTCCGCCCACCGGTGCCGTCACCGCGCCGGTATTGGAAAATTGCAGCGTATTGGTGGCCGGCAGCAAGGTTCCATTGACCGTCATGTTGACGTTCCACAGTCCCGACGTGGCCGTTTGCGTAAAGAAAAACGTCGCCGGGAAGGAATTGCCCAACGAGTCGTACACGGTGGTCGAGGTTGACTGGTTGTAGGTGGCCGGATTGGTCGGATCGAACGCTCCGCCGGTGGGCGGCGTGGAGCCGGCCGGCAGATTCAAAATCACGGTTCCCGCGGAAGTCGCCAAGGGGGTGCTTTGCGCGGTTTGCAAATTCAAATCCGTGAGCGCGCCGGTATTGAAGCCGCCCGTGGCGGTGGGCGGATAGACCTGCAGCGCAGCGCCCGTGGCGGTCACCACGTTGCCGTTCTTGTCCTCGGAGAATTCCCCGTTGCGCGTGTAGACGATGCCGTTGCTGGGATCCTGCAAGGTGAAGAAGCCGTCGCCGCTGATCGCAAGATCGAGGTTCGACCCCGAGGTGCTGATATTGCCCTGGGTGAACTGCTGCGCCGTGGTCGCGACGCGCACGCCCTCGCCGACCTGGGAGGTATTGAGGTTCACGGCGCCGGCGGCGAACACATCGCCGAATTCGGCACGCGACCCCTTGAAGCCGACCGTGTCCGCGTTCGCGACGTTATTCGCGGTCACGTCCAGATCGGTGCTCGCCGCGGTCAAACCGGATAACGCAATCTCGAAAGAAGCCATTGTTTACTCCTGATGAATTAGTTGGAGATCTGCTGAACGCTGCTGAACGGCACGCTGCCGATTCCCGCCACGTTCAGAGTCAGTCCCGTTGATCCCGCGCCCATGCTGACGC
>DASXOY010000084.1:0-32948 GCA_036493935.1 Steroidobacteraceae bacterium
GAGCGAGCATCTAAGCGCGCGATAAACCGGACTATCACATACTCAGGAAGGCTGGTTTTCGCCCCATAGACTTCGTGATTAGATACACTTTTGGAATTAACTGCCTGACTGGAGTGGCGATGGGCGCGTTGAGACTGGGACGTAAGCCAAAGGTTCACGGGAGCACCCTCGGATTTTTCTTTGCCATCTCACTGACGCATGTTGTTGCCGCAATCGCGATAACTCCACCTCCCACTGTTGATGAGTCGATCAGTGAGTCGGAGAAATCTTGGCAAGCCCCCGCAAAACCATCTCAAGGTCTGACGATGGGCACTCTGAAAATAGAATTTGAAGAAACGACCCTGCCGCAGGTCAAAAACGTCACCAAGCTAGGCATTATCCAGCATCAGGGTGATGCGGCGGATAGTGTCAACTGGCTCTGCTATTCGGCCGCCACAGCCGCGAAAAGCGTCCGAATTTGGATCGAGGCATCGGGTGAAATGGGCGGTCCGGAGATGCGAATCACGGAGATAAATGTGCATAGAGTCGCCAATGGCTCTCCACCTTCTGACTGTCCTCTCCTTCCGAAACAGTTTAGGCCACTCAGCTTCGAGAACCGCGTTTGGCTTGGTGACTCTGAGGCTGCGGTTGAGAAGGCCTTCCCTTCCGGTCTATTGCACAGCGGTGGGCAGTCTTTCATCGGTTATCAAGGCAAGGTAGCAGACGATGGTAATTGTAAGGGCGGGTACGATCTCCTGAACTCGTTGTACCTGACCTTCAAGTCCGGAATCGTTGTGGAGATCAACGCCGGCCAGGTCACGAGTTGCTAGCGCTCTGAACAGTCCCGAAGCGGCCCCTTGCGAGCAACCGCTTAGGGGCACAACTCGGAACTGATGGCGATGACGCATGTACTTTGAAGATCTCTCACTATGCCAATACCACCGCGGTCCTCTGGATGCGGACAGTTGGCGTGTTCCCTTGCGAGCCGTCGGTTGGCTCGAAACCGGTCACGCTTTCCATCACGGTGCTACGCCGCCTGGCCTGGTAGCCAAATTAGGCGTCTTGATCGAGGGCGCCAGTTCAGTTTTTGCGCAATACCATTTTCGAGGTCTTCACGATTGCACGCTTTGTAGCCCCGGCCCGCAGGCGCGCTTGCAGAGGTCCCACATCAACCTGCTGGTTCCGTCTCGGCTGGAGGTCTTCGCCTGTCCGGCGGCCATCGTCCATTACCTTGAGGTTCATTCATACCTGCCACCGGCATCATTTGTGGATGCAACTCTTCAATGCCCTCAATATGGATCATCGGAGTATTTCGCGGCGCTTCAGGAAGCCAACCAGGGGTACGCCGTCCCGTTGGTGACTTGGGAGAAGTACCTGAGCGAGTCGCGTAAGCAAACCGAAGAGATTATCCGGCAAAGGGAGCTGCGTCTGAAGGTTGTGACTTATGGCCACCTTTCACCCGAAACCCACACGCGAACAACGGGGGTAACTAACGGGGTAACTGCGATATTCGAATTAGCTAAACGCCTATAAAATTAGGCATTTTCTGCGCTAATTCGATGGTGAGCGGGCCCACTAATTAATCGTTCGCCAACGATGCGACAGTTGGAGTCACTGCCGCTCTGACGTTTTTGCGGCGTCAGACTTCGCCCAGTACGAAGCAAAATAAGTGGCTCCTCCTGCAGATGTCACCTGGAGGGATTCGTCAAGCGTGCAGCAACTTGTGATCGCGCTGTAGGAGCGGGCATTCAACAACACGATTGTTGCTCCGACCTTCTGTCCCTGTACGACCACCGCGCGATCTGCGTACGAAAGGTCGGGCACACCATTGAATGAGGTGGTGCCGATCAACACGAATCCGTCTTGCCGTAGGAGCCTGTCGTCACTATCTGGATCGCGCGTGTATATGAGCTGCGGCGGAGTAGCGCTCGGCTGCACAGTAACCGCGGGGGCACCTTCACGAGTTGCTGCTGGTTTATAGAATCTCTCGAAGTGATCGCTGTTTTCACATCCCATCAGGAGGCTGGAGCTAATGAGACTGGCGATTAGCAGCACGCGTGCAGGCATGTTGAATATCATCGGAGGACTCCTAGTAGACATGCGGCGACTGAATTGTAGTCCTCACACATGGTTACGCATACGATTTTATGCGGTATTAATTGAGCTTCCATGGCGACCGGATTACACCGCACGTCGAGGGCGGCAGTTGCCCTCAAAGCGTCCTCCACCACGGCATGAAAAAAATTGCGGCGTTTATCAAGAAGCCGAGGTTCCAAAGCAGGGTTCGCGTGGTTGGCCAATTGGCGAGATAGGCCGCGACAAAGACAAGCCGCACCAACACAAACCCCACGGCCAGCACGTCCACAAAAAATTGAGACTGCGCCCGAAACTCAGCGAATAGAACTGCGACTGCAAAGAACGGGAAGGTTTCGATACCATTGATGTGCGCTCCCAGTGCTCGACTGGCAATGCCAGGCTTATAAAATGCCGGATCACGCGGGTTGGCATTGTCGAACCTCCGATGCCCTAAAGCCTTCACTGGGGCAACCGTGAGAAGGTAGAGAATGACAGCAGCGAAGACGGCGATTTCTGCGATAGTCATCTGATCACGCGACACGTTGCGGCCAAAAAGTTACGATGAGGCCGCCCGTAACAATCAGGGCGCCTCCGATGAGAATCGGAACACTGGGGAGCGTGCGAAAAGTGAGGAACGTCACAATCTGCCAGACACAAAATAGCGTCGCGATATAAAGACCGACAACGCGCGCAAATGGCAGCGGAGCAAGATTCAGCATCACTCCGTAACCGAACAGAAGCAGCGCGCCGCCCGTCAACACCGCAGCTCGGGCAAGTCCAGTTCTACTATATAGGCCAATCCTAACCGTCGCGTCGCCGAAGGATTCCAGCGTCGTTGCTACGATCAAAAAGGCGAAGGCCATGAAATACTTCGGCATCGCAAATGCTCCCCTTAGAATCGACGCGCCTTACTTTGCGGGCAAGTTAGCAACGATAATATCCCGTATTCTCCCTGCGACCGAACGCGCCAGGCAGCTGTCACTAGTGAAAGGACTGTCCCTTCGAAAGCATTTCGATGATCGCCGTCATACGCTTTTCGCGTGTCTCCGTCTTTTTGGCGGTTTGCAGTCGCCACGTAATCGCGTAAATATTCGCTTTGCTCAATGTTTTGAAGTGCGCGTTCGCCTTCCTGTTCTTGGAGAGTCGTGTTAGGAAATCCGCCGGTGCGGTCGTTTTGCTCGGCGAATCATAAGCACGGCCCCAGCGACCATCCACTTTGGCCGCCGCGATCTCTTTAAGCCCTGCGGGCCGCATTTTGCCGGATTTCGTAAGTTGTTCGACGAGTTCACAATTGCGTTTAGACCAGATGCTGTTTGTGCGCCGCGGCGTAAATTTTCGCAGCCACGAGTCTGCATCGTGCTTCTTTAGTTGACCATCGATCCACCCGTAGCACAATGCAACGGCCAGCGCTTCTTCATGGCTCACCGACGCAATGCCCGAGCCCTGCTTAAAAAATTGCAGCCAGACGCCGCTTGATTTCGCGTGGGCTTTGGCCAGCCAGCGTTCCCAGTCCTTTGCTGACGGAAACGCGATCGTGTCAGTATCTCGGTTCGGAGTCATGACTCACAATTGATTACGACTTGCCTTAATCGGGAGGATCGGTTCGATCCTGGCTGATTTCATAAGATTCAAGATCTCATCGTTAATGATCCGGCGATTGTCGCCAAGCATCTCTGATCGGTTTCCAAAGACGGCAGCTACGGCATAGATGACGACCGAAATGTTCCGCTTTGGATCGGACCAACACACAAAATAACCGTCCAGAGTCACATCGTGAAACGCCTCGATACCTTTGGGCCAGGTTGACTTCGGCGGCATGCCAAGCAGAGTCGCGAGTGGTCCGCGCGGGTGATCGCTCAGATCACTGTGACTCTGCATAGCGCCATGCCAAAGCTGTAAATCGCGACCGTCGACCTCAATGTGCCCCATCGGCGCCGCCGCCCCAAAGTTGGCGACAGGCATTGGGTCGCCCATCGCCGCCAGCCATGAGCGCTGATCAAGCGCAGTCACTTGAGACGCCCACATCGGCAAATCGGAAGGCAAAGTGCCATCGTCTCGCTGGGTTACATAGCCGCCTACCCACGCTTGGTAGTAGGGTGATCTGGGATTTGAGCGCTCACTAAAACTCCGCAGCACATTGTCCGGAGCGGCAAAAGTAAAGTAGTTCACTCCCTTCGCTTGGATTGGCAGCCAAATCGAGTTCATCAAGTTCTTCATCGGCTTCACCCAAGCCGTGCCCGTGCCAACGAAATCAATTGCCACGCCGTCTTTCCGCTCTTGAGCCAGCAGGTCTGAATCCCTGCTCAAGACGATTCTAGCGATGTGGAGAAGAAGCGTGCAGCGGATTGAGTATGCTGCACTCAGCAGAACTACGAGGATTGCAAAGCTCACGGCCACATTTCGGCGCCAGCCTTTAAGACTGGCAAAGCGGCTTGCTGTTGAAATATCGCTTCGGGGCATCGCCTTATGACTCCGGCAGGTTCATCTTGCGCAGCAGCGCCGTGTAGCGCGGGTCACTGCGCAGTGAATAAATCATGGGATCGATCTTGATATTGGCCAGACCTTCATCCCGTTGCGCATAAGCCCGCTCCATCCAATCGAACGCCTTATCCTTATCCCCGCGCCAGGCATAGACCCCCCCGATCTGATAGGCGGCTACCGCCGCGTACTTCGAGATCAAGACATCCAACGCCTGTTGCGAGGCCTTGGGTTCTTTTAGTGTGTGCTCGGCCATCGCGATGCCGCTAAGGCGAAATGCGTCGACGTCGATCCGCCGGAATGTCGCGAGCGCATCCGCAGCGTTGCCCTCGAGCAGTTGCAGCAGGCCGAGCGCATCCAGAAGATAAGGCGATTCCGGGCTGATCTCGAGCACGCGGCGGATCGCTTCCCGAGCGCCGCCGAAGTCCCGGGTGAAGAGAAAGCAACCGATTAGGTTCCGCCACGTCGCAGTCTGCAACGGGTCGAGTTGGATCGCGTTCGTCGTCGCTGCGATCGCCTCGGGCAACCGGCCGAGTGTCGCCAGCAAAAGGCCGTAGCGTTGTTGGAATCGGGCGTCGCCCGGATCGAGCGCTAGCGCCTTCTCGAAATCCGCCTGCGCACCTGCCCAGTCCCAGGTGATGTTGAGTCGAATGAACCCACGCGCCGCGTAGGCGTTCGGATCGTCCGGTCCCAGTTCCACCGCCTTTGCGGCGGCATCTTTCGCGCGCTGGTAGCCGGCCGCATCCCCTGCTTCATCTGCGACGTATAACTCCGCCAATGCAAGCCCGTCATAAGGCGCGACATAGTTCGGGTCGAGCGCGATCGCACGGTGAAACGCCTCGATAGCGCGTTTCCAACCGTCGAGGTTCTCCTGGTTGGAAAATTCTCGGCCAAGCAAGTTTTCACTATAGGCCTCGATGTTCGAGGTGCGGTGCGCGGCGGACTGCGGCGCGGGGACGAGCTTGAGCTTCAGCTGCGAGACCACCGCTGCCGCGATTTCATCCTGGACCGCGAACACGTCCTTCAGCTCCCGATCGTAGGTTTCTGACCATAGATGCTCGCCGCTGATGGCGCGGATGAGCTGTGTCGTGACGCGCAGGCGGTCGCCGGACTTGCGCACACTGCCTTCGAGGATGTTCGCGACGTGCAGCTTCTTGGCGATCGTCGGGATGTCATCCGACTTGCCCTTGAAGGAGAAGGAGGAGGTTCGAGCAATGACGTGCAAACCCGGCGTCTTGGCGAGCAGATCGAGAAGTTCATCGGCAAGTCCGTCGGAGAAGTACTCTTGATCGTGCTTTTCACTCAAGTCTATGAAGGGCAGCACGGCGATGGACTTCTCATTGATCGGAGTCGCCGCCGGCTCACCGGGTAATGAGGCAGTAGCCGAGGTCGATGTGCGCTTCGACGGTGCGAAATTATCCAGCGCCAAGTAGCCGACGCCGAGCAGAGCAAACAGCGTGATCAGCAGCGGTATGAGTTTCGATCGGCGTGATGCCGCAGCACCTTGGTTGAACGGAAGGATTGCGGCTCGGCCGTCGGCCCGCGCTGGGGGCTCGCTCGGGGACAGAAGCTGCGAGATGCGAGCCACGAATGCCGGTGACGTTTCTCCGGCAGGCAGCCGCGTCCATTGGACGGCCCGAAAGGCTTCCGGCACATCCGCTTCCGCATCCCTCGTGTCGTCAATGGTCACCGGTACCAGAAACGCTCTGCGGTCGGATCTATCATGGGTGCGATCGACGCCGAGTTTCCACTCACGCCGGAAATATCCTTCCTCGCGTCCTTGCGTGGTCGCCGAGATGATGGGAATGAAGAGCGCGCAATCGTGGATTTGCCTGCGGATCTGCCGGTCCCAGGCATCTCCGCCCCGCAACTCACTCTGATCGAACCAGACCTCGATCCCGCCGGCGCGCAGCGCATCGCAAATGCGCCTGGCCGCATCGGCATCTTGCGAGGCATAGCTCAAGAATACGGATCTTGAGCGCTCAGCCATTACGCAGGAACGTACGTCAACCTAATCACGTCATCGGTGATCAGATCGTTTGCTGTCAGGCGGAGCCGTGGCCGTGAACCGCCGAAAAATGGCTTGCCGCTGCCAAGCACGACGGGATGAAGGTAGATTCGATACTCATCGATAAGACAGGCCTCGGTAAGGCTTCGCGCCAAGTCGGGGCCGGCGACTTCGATCTCACCGGCCAGTTCGGCCTTCAGCTTAACCATCGCCGCCGCAAGGTCATCCGCGACAAGCGTGGCGTTGGGACCGACGGATTTGAGCGTGCGCGACACGACCCACTTCGGCCGGCTGCGCCACGCTGCGGCGTAATCGTGCTGACGCGTCTCCCAGTCAGGAAGATCTTCGTCCCAATAACGCATTACCTCGTACATGCGGCGGCCATACACCATGCCCGACAAACCGCGCACCCTCTCGATGAAGTGACGGAAGAGCGCGAGACTAGGCCCAAACCCGGTGTGGTCGACGTAGCCATCCAGGGACTGGTTCAATTCGAAGACAAGTTTTGCCATGCTGCAAATCTCCGCCCCAATCTATTCAGTTTACCTCGTCCTTGAATACCTTCCCTTCCTTCATCACGAAGCGCACGTGCTCGAGTTCGCGTATGTCGCCGATCGGATCGCCGCTCACCGCAATAATGTCAGCGGATTTACCGGCAGTAATCGATCCGAAAAGTTCAGAGTGGCCGATAAGATCAGCCGCATTGACCGTGGCCGCTTGAATCGCCTGCATCGGCGTCATGCCGTACTTGACCATGAAGGCAAATTGCCGGGCGTTGATCCCATGTGGGCAAACGCCGGCGTCCGTGCCGAAGGTCATTTTCACCCCCGCCCGAACGGCTTTGGCGAAGTTCTTGCGCTGCGCTTCACCCAATCCCGCATCGTGCGCCAGAAAATCAGCCGGCGTGTTCGAATTTGATTGGATGCATTCCTCATCGTAAATGTCCATGTCCAGATAGGTGCCATGTTGCTTGGCCAGCGCAATCCCCTCGTCATCGATCAGCGTGGCATGTTCGATCGAAGCGACTCCGGCTCGAATCGCATTCTTGATGCCTTCCGCTTCGTGTGCATGCGCCTCTACGCGAAGGCCGAAGTTCGCCGCTTCTTCGACCGCGGCTCTTATTTCCTCGGGCGTAAATTCGATTGATTTGGTGATGCTGCCGTGGGTCAGAACGGCGCCCGTCGATAGAATCTTGATGTGATCCGCACCCAAATGAGCGAGTTCCCGCACCACCCGGCGCACGTCCCAGGGTCCATTCGCGATGCCGTAGCGTAGGTCCAATGGCAGCTGAATATCTTTGGCGAGCCCCGTCATTGCGCCGGCACCTTCGCTGATGGTTACGTACGCGCCCGCCACATACATGCGGGGTCCGATGATGATTCCTTTGGCAATCGCATCGCGCATTGCCACATCGTTAAACGCGCGATAAACACCCACATCGCGCACGGTGGTAAATCCGGCCAGCAAGGTAACCCGCGCATTCGGAATCGCCGCATAAGCCGTTTCGGCCGCTGACAACCGCAGGGAAGTCAAAGGCTCGGGATCGGACAGGTCCGCCAAGTGGGTATGGCAGTCGATCAAGCCCGGCAGTACCGTCATCTTCGACAGGTCGATTACATTGGTTCCCTCCGGTATCGCTAAATTGGGACCAACGGCCTCGATTTTTGTGCCGCGAATGAGAATCACCTGATTCGCGATCACGCGGCCGGTCTGGACATCGATGAATTTGCCGGCACGGATCGCTGTGACGCTCGTAGGCGCCGGGGCAGCCGCCTGCGCAGCGCATATCGCCGGGAAGGCGGCCAAACACCATGCAGAGATGAACATCAATTTGCGCACGATTATCCTCGTTGGGCCTCGCGGGCCCATTCTTGAGTTGAATTCGCGATCCTGCATTAAAACTCGCCGCTATAGTAGACGGGCAACTTTTGAGAACGCACCCGATCTCGCACTAGTTCATTTCGAGGTACGGCCAAATGCCAATATTGACCCGCATCCGCCAATGGGCGTTCACCCGCATTCTTCTCCAGGCGGCAGCGATAATCCTAACGGTCACAATGGCCTCAAGGGTGCTCAGCTTGTTCATTCCGCCCGAACCCTCACCGCTGCATGCGTGGTTGGCGATTCTCAGGAACTTGATTGTTGCGGGACTTGTGCTCGCAATCTACATCCTGATGGTTCGATGGCTGGAACGGCGCAGTGCAATAGAGCTCGACCCGCGTAAGGGGAGCACGCAGTTTCCGGCGGGTGCGGTGCTGGGAGTCGCGATGATGGCCTTCGTTTACGCGATTTTGTGGTCGGCTAATATCGCGGCCTTTGGGCCAGGCACAGGTCTGGCCGGTCTCGGCGCCGGTCTGGCCGCAGCATTCCTCGCAGCCGTGTTCGAAGAACTTCTGCTTCGGGCAGTGCTGTTTCGCATCGTCGAGCAGGCCTGCGGCACAACCGTGGCACTGATCCTCTCGGCGGCTATTTTTGGCTTGTTGCATGGCGCGAATCCCGGTGCCACGTTTTTCAGCGATTTCGCGATCGCGATCGAGGCTGGGCTGCTTTTGGCCATGGCATACGCTCTAACGCGCAACCTATGGCTCGCCATTGGTATCCATATGGGGTGGAATTTCGCAGAAGGGAGTCTATTCGGCGCAGCGGTCTCGGGAACCGCGCCATCTCATAGCCTGGTTCATGCGACATTGACGGGGCCGGTGCCGCTTACGGGGGGTGACTTTGGTCCGGAAGCCTCGGTGATTGCCATCGCCGTCTGCGGAACAGTTGCGGTGATCTTTGCGGTTTTGATCATCTCCCGAGGCGGTTGGCGTGCGAGGACCTTCCGGCTGAGCTTAGATGGCTCGACGTAACGCTAACGCTGGTTCGAGAACTCACGCATCAACCGGTACGTAAAGTCGACCTCCTGGCCGAATGCCGCGACGCCTATGCGTTCGTCGCGACCGTGCGCGCGGGCATCGTCCAGATCGTCGAACATGCCGTCGATGCCATAGCTCGCTATGCCTACGATGCGGGTGTACTTGCTGTCGCTCGCGCCGGCGCCCATTTGCGGCAGAATGACCACGTCAGGCCATAACTGATGCGCCACTTTTTCGACGGTCGGCAAAATGTTGCCGGAGATAGGCGACTCCGGGCTCGGTGTTGCGGCTGTTATGACGCTGATCTTGATGGACGGATCCGCGAGCACGCGTGCAAGCGTGTCGCGCACCGAGTCCTGCGTCTCGCCGGGAACGATCCGGCACTGCAAAGTGGCCCGTGCGCGCTGCGGCAGTGCGTTCTGAGCATGACCACCTTCGATCTGGGTCGCCGTGCACGTGGTTCGCAGCAGGATATTCGTTTCGACCACCGCCGAGAGACGATCAATAGCGGAGGGGTTGGGCGGCGTCTTTGCGGCCCCAAGCATGTCGGCTTTTATCGCACCTGTCTCGATGGCCGCCCGGCGCTCGAAATACTGCCGGGTAGTGTCGGTGAGATGCACGGGAAATCGAAACTTGGAGAGCCGTGCCAGGCCTTCGCTCAGGCGATAGATTGGATTGGCGTCGGTGGGCCGCGAACTGTGGCCGCCCTTGTCGGTCACTTCCGCCTCGAATGCCATCGACATTTTCTCACTGGTCTGGACGCCGATATACAGCCGGCGGCCGGCCTTCATGCCCGCTTCACCGCCGTCCGGGTTGATAACAAGGCCGGCGTCCACCAGTGCGCGGTGCGCCGTGAGTAGCCAGTCGACGCCATTGAGTTCGCCGCCCGATTCCTCGTCCGCGGTGAAGGCGACGATGATGTCGCGCTCAGGAACAAATTTCTCACTCTTCATGCGAATCAGCGCCGCAAGGACGGCCGCGTCCTGACCCTTCATGTCGATCGTGCCGCGCCCGTACAGCCAGCCGCCGTCCTCGGTCAAATGAAACGGATCGCGGGTCCAGTCCTCCGGATTCGCCGCGACGACGTCCAGGTGGCATAGATACAAAACCGGCTTACCCTTGCCGCTTCCGTGCAGGCGGGCAACGACGTTGCCGGCTTTCGGATGGCCGGGAGGTATCAGCAATTGCGCGTCAGACGGCGCGAAGCCGGCCGCAAGCAGCCTCGCTTGCACTTTGCGTGCGGCATCCGTCGACCCGACGTCGTGCGTCGAGCGGGTGTCGATCAGTTCACGAAGAATCTCTCGCGCAAGCTTTGAGTCGCCGACAGCCGGGGTCTCAGGCGCTGCTGCCGCTGATGCACTCATGGCGAGCGACGCGATGAGGAAGGGACCGATGAATGCCCTCAGAGGGGAAGGACGTTCTTGGAATATCAAATGATGCGGCATCGACTGGATTCCTCGAAATGTTGCTGTTGATTTTCGCGCAAGGAGTCAGCCAGCATTATGCGCGTCGAATGGCAGCCGCAGTAGCGGGCGGACCAATAATTCGCCCGATGGTGGCGGGTTTTAGGCGTCATTCCGGTCTATTTGAATATTACCGAAGAGAGGATTCCCATGAACATGCACAATCTGCGGGCAACCGCGCTGATCCTATCGGGCGCCATGCTGGGATTCGCCGCAGGAACGGCGCAGGCGGACGTCACCATCGAACGCACGACTTCCGTCGAAGGTGCGGGCGCAATGGGGTTCGCGAATATGTCGGGTACCTCGAAGACCATCATCTCCGGCGACAAGTCGCGCACCGACAGCGACATGAAAATGCAATCGAAGATCATAGGGTTCCTGGCGCGCAATACCGTGGGACCCAGTGCTGACATCATCCTGCTGGATGAGGACAAGCTATATCACTTGAACATGAACAAGAAGGAATACACCGAGATGTCCTTCGACCAGCTTCGCGCTCAAATGCAAAAAGTGTCGGATCAGATGAATTCCGCCGACGACAAGGCGCAGCCGTCCGCGGTCGATCAATCCAAGTGCATCTGGCTGCCCGCCAAGGTCGACGTGAAGAAGAGCGGCGAAAAAGCACAATTCGCAGGCTACGATGCGCAGCGTGTGACGGTCACCGCCACGCAACCCTGCCAGGACAAGGAAACGGGTGCGATCTGTGAGATTGCATTGGTGCTGGATCAGTGGATTTCCACCGATTTCGCGGAAAGCAGCGAAGCGCGAAAATTTTATGGCGCATACGTTTCCAAGATGGGCATGAATCCATTGAATTCCCAGGACGCATCCGAAAGGGCCAAGGCTTTGTTCGGGCAGTACAAGGGGGTGTGGACGGAGGTCGCGGCCAAGATGCAGAGCGTGAAAGGTTATCCCGTCAAGAGCAGTTTCACGCTCGGGTTGGGCGGTGCCCAGTGCAAGGATTCGAAGGCGCAACAGGGCCAAACGAACCAAACCGACAGCAGTGCGCAAAACTCCGGCAGTCCGCAAAGCCCCAGCGACCTCGCAGGCGCGGTGGCCGGAAAACTCGGCAGCCTATTCCAAAGGAAGAAGAGCAACGCCGACGCGCCTGCCGCGCAGCCGCCTTCCGCCGCGCCTTCGGTCATGCCGGAGGGCGACGTGCCTTTGATGATCGTGTCGTCGCAATTGGTTTCGGTGTCGACAATTTCGGTGAGTCCTGATGCATTCGCAGTCCCTGCAGGCTTCAAGAAACTGGAATCCAAGACTCTATGAACCTATGGCGTGAGCATTGCGCACGCCTCTACATCACAAATCCATCACAAATGCCCCTTAAGGCTGCGGCGATTATTACGTAAACTGGCGCCTGGAATATTCCAACGGAGCCGTCGATGAATAACGAGCCCGCAACCATAAGAGCCTCGATTCTCGACGCACTACGTTCCCATCTGCGGGGCACGACGCTCGTGCCGGGCGATAAGGGCTACGACATCGCGCGCCGCGTCTGGAACGGCGCCATCGACAGGCATCCCTCGGGCATCATCGGCTGCGCAGACGCCGAGGACATATCTCACGCAGTACGAATTGCCACTGACAATGGGCTGCCGTTAACCGTTCGGGGCGGCGGACACAATGTGGCTGGCCGCTCGATCCGCGATGGCTCGCTGCTTCTCGATCTCTCGAAGCTGCGCGACGTGGTGGTCAATCAAGAGTCAAGGGTTGCCACCGTTCAGGGGGGCGCTGTGTGGCGCGACGTCGACAAGGCAACCGCGATTGAGGGGCTCGCGACCACCGGGGGGCTTGTGTCGAGCACGGGGATAGGCGGATTCACCTTGGGCGGCGGCGCAGGGTGGCTCATGCGCAAGCACGGCCTTGCCTGCGACAATCTGCGCGGCGCCGGCGTGGTGCTGGCCGATGGTCGATTCATTCGAGCCTCTGCTCAGGAACACGCCGACCTTTATTGGGGGTTGCGCGGCGGCGCCGGGGGTCTTGGCGTAGTCACAAGCTTGGAGTTTCAACTGCACCCGCTGCGCGAAGTGCTGGCTGGACTCATCATCCACCCCGCTGAGCGGGCCGCGGACGCGCTGCGCGCCTTTCGCGACTTTGCGGCGAATGCACCCGACGAATTCTGCGGTATCGCGGTGATCGCCCACGGGCCGCCCTTGCCGTTTCTCGATTCCGCCTGGCATGGGCGTCCGGTGATCTTGTTCGCGGTCTGTTGGTCGGGTGCTCTCGCCGCCGGAGAACAGGCGCTCGCCGCACTGCGCGGACACGGTCAGCCGCTGGTCGATCATGTAGGTCAAATGCCTTATGCACAGTGGCAGCAGATGCTGGATCCCATGGCACCGCGCGGGCATTATTACTATTGGAAAACAGCGAATTATGCCGCCTTGAGCGACGCCACCGTGACCGAACTTGCCGCCATGGCGAACCGGCTTCCGACCATGCGCAGCGAGATTCACGTGCAGCACATGGGCGGTGCCGTCGCGCGAATTGCCGGTGAAGACACCGCCTTTGCCCATCGAAACGCGCAGTTTTTCATAAATTTCATTGGCGTCACCGATGCTTCGAGCGCCATGATCCCTATGCGCGAGGGCGTCCGCGCGCTCTATGACAAGGCGGCTCGTGAAGCTTTGCCGGGAGCTATGACAAACTTCACTGATCAGGATGATGCGGACCCTGTGCGGCGTTTCGGATCCCAAAATGCGGCGCGCCTCGCTGGCTTGCGGCGCAAGTATGATCCCAACGGAACGCTGCAGGGCAGTTAACCGAGGTAGCCTTCGCCGAATTGCCTCAGCCGCTCCCTGGCCTCGTTCACCACGTCTTCGGCACGCATTCGCTCCCCGGCTTGTATGGCTGCTTCGTAGCTTCCCAACCCGATGGCCGCGCGCAACGCTGCGTGCGCTGCTTGATTGTGGCGAATCCAGAAGCTAAACAAAGGAGAACCCGTGCGCCGGCGAAACTGCTCTGCAGCGCTCAAGAATCGGCAAGCGGCCTCTGGGTCGCCCAAACGCTGGGCAACATAAGCGCACCCCTCGACCGCTCCCGCGACACCACGCATGTGCCTCACCGCAATTGCCATGCGCATGGCTTCCAGCCACTCGGTCGCCGCACCCGCAAGATCATCGCAGCGGAACAAGGCGAGCGCGATATATGTCCCGATGAAATGATGCTGGTGGGAATCAGCGCTGAGATGGCGGACTGCGCGCAGGGCGCCGAGCGCCTTGTCGACGTCTTCTTCCGCCAGATTGCGCCAGCCGCGCGCCAATCCAGCGAGGCCCTGCAACATTTCATCGCCGCGCGCCTCGGCGAGCCGCTCGACAGTGGCGAGATGCTCTGAGGCATGCTTCGATTGGCCATCGTTGATCAGCCACAGCGCCAAATGACCGCACGCATAGGCTTCCGTCCATTCATCGCCCACTTGCCGCGCGACCCTGGCGGCTTCGAGCAACGATTTGTCGGCCGCCACCTTGCGGCCAAAGAAAAGATTGATGCCCCGGCACAGCAGCGCCAGCGCGAGCTCTCGGCTGCACACCATGGGCATAGCGGCGAGCGCGCGCTCGCACAGCCGTATTGCAAACGCATACTCGCCATGCGCCTTGAAATAGACCGTCAGGTGACCGGCAATTTGCAGTGCCGCCCGCGTGTTTCCGCAGACGGCGGCATACTCCGAGGCGCTGTTGATGTTCCCATGCTCGGGCCCGAGAAGCGCAATTCGTTCTCGCATCCGCGGTCCGAGCATGTCTCGGTGAGCAGCTTCCGTCATGCGCACTATGTAGGCGAGGTACGCCTCACGCGCGCGCGATTCATCGCCTAATTTCTTCAGCTGTTCAATTGCGAACTCACGCACCGTTTCGAGCAGCCGATAGCGCGGTGGGTTGACGCTCTGATCGACGGAAACCAACGATTTGTTGGCGAGACCGGTCATCAGGTCGACCGCCGCCTCCGCAGAGACGCCGAAGGCCGTCGCGAGGTCGATGACTGCCTCCACCGTCCAGCCCTGCACAAATACCCCGAGCCACGCTAGCAGGCGCTGCTCATCCGGAGACAGCAGTGCAAAACCCCACTCCAGCAGCGCAATCAAATTTCGGTGGCGGTGGTCGCGCCCGGTAACCTCGCCGACCAAGAAACGAAAGCGGTGATCGAGTCTCTCGAGCACTTGCTCCGCCGAGAGCAGCGCGAAACGGGCTGCGGCGAGTTCGAGAGCAAGCGGCATGCCATCCAGCCGTTCGCAGATGCCGACAATCGCCGGAGCATTGGCGATGGTCAGCTTGAATTCCGGCTGGAGGTCCCGCACGCGGGCGAGCAGCAACGCCACGGCGGGCGCTGCCGCTATTTGTTGCAACTCAAAATCATCCGAGGGCTGCTGGAGCGCGGGCAAGTCAAGCGGCGGCAGGCGCAGGATTCGCTCGCTGACGAAATTCAGCTGCTGCTGTGAGGTTGCCAGAATCTTCAGGTGCTCGGTGCCGAGCAGGATTTCTATCGCCAGTGCGCCGACGTCGCTCGACAGGCGATCGCAATTATCGAGCAGCAGAAGCGCGCGCCGTTCAGCCAAGGTCTCCGTTATCTTCCTAAGAAGGTCACGCTCGCCGGAAGGCGCAATTGCCAGTGCCAATGCAATCGACTGCACCCACTCGTCCGCGCGCTCCATGGGTGCCAGATCAAAGAACCAAATGCCGTCGGGATAGGCATCCGCGGCGGCGTGCGCGAAAGCCAGCGCGCACTGGGTCTTGCCCATGCCGCCCGTGCCAAGAATCGTGAGCGTGCGGCCGACGCTCAAAAGCGTCTCGATCTGCTTGAGTTCACGTTCCCGTCCGATCAGCGTCACCAAGCGAGCCGGCAGACGCAGGGAGGGCGGCGGTCCGAAGCGCACGCGAGGCTCCGCCGGTGCTGCCGCCGTCTCGAGCGGCCCTACATAGCGATAGCCCGAGCCATGAACGGTCTGGATGAACTTGGGCTCGTCGGTATCGTCGGCCAACGAACGCCGCGCCAACCCGATTACGCGGTTGAGTGTCGACGGGGTGACATAACGATGACCCCAAACGCTGTCGAGCAGCTGATCGCGGGTCACCAGTTCGCCGGGCCGCATGACCAGCTGTGCGAGCACCGCAAAGACTTTCGGCTCGATCGTGTACTCGATCCCGCCTCTTTTAAAAGTGCGGTTCGCCGTATCGAGTTCCCACTCTGCGCAACGGTAAAGGATCTGATCCAAGCGCAATCCCTCACTAATCCCTCATAAATCCCGAAGGACTCGACGGGGCCCTAGAGCTTAAATTGCCGCATGTCGATTGAATCGACGAGGGGAATTTCAATTATGCACAGGGGAGACTTTTTTATGAAATTTCAGTCTAGTTTACTCAATTTAGTTAAATTCCGCGCCGCTCTAGGCTACGCAAGCCTGGCTGCGCTTGTGACGTTGAGCGCCGGGCTTGCCCAGCAGGCGTCGGCCGGCTGCCTGGATGTGCCGGGAATCAAAGTACCGACGGTTGAATTGCAAGGTCCGCAATCACTGTTCGGCGCGGCACGCTTCATGAAGGCCGACTACCGGCAAGGAGCGGATGACGATTATGGCCCATCGTTTTTCCGCGCGCCGATCGTCGGTCTGTGGGCTTTCAAGTACACGTCGATGGGCAACTCCCAGACTCTCGGCATCCCTGACGGAGCGCCTATCGACAATGGCAACACCGCCTGGTTCGCCGACGGCAATGAAGTCACATTCTCCGGTGCGCGCAATCCGATTGTGGGTGCGAGCTGCATCGGTGTGTGGAAGCAAACCGGCGCGCGCACCTACGTGCTCAATCACATCGGTCTGTCGTGGAATCCGCTGGCGCCTTACAGTGCTCCCGCGGGTCCGGGCAACCCCGGCGGCGGACCCGGCGCCTCCGGCGGTCCTGCCTTCATCAAGCAGTTTGTAACCTTGTCACGCGACGGACAAAGCTATACCGGCACCTTCAGCATCAACCAATTGATGCCGGATGGAAAGACTCCCGCGCTGCCGGCGCCGATCAAGGGAATGATCACGGCGACTCGCATCACGGTCGATACCGCAACGCAGGAACCTTAAGTCTCAAAATCCCCCCGGCGCTCAAACGTCGGGGGGACTGAGCTGAGCCTCTCTGCGCCGTTTGGCGTTCTGCAAAATCGCATGGCGCCGGCGATTGTCGACAATCGCCCACTCCTTGATTTCTTCCAAGGACCGAAAGCAGCCGAGGCAGATCAGTTCATCGTCAAGGCAGCAATTTCCGACGCACGGTGACTGAGCGGGACTGTCGAACTCGCTCATTGAGGTTCAGGTGCTGGTCGCGCCTGCTTCGTACAGTCTCAGCCCAAAGGCCGGCCCCGCCGAAAAGCCTTTTTCCGGCTCGAATCGAACGCGCAGCGTGGATTTTCCCTGAGTCAACGCTTCCGGAATCGCATAATCGCGCTCGAAAAAATCAATCGGTCCACTGCCGTTCAATTGCTCGCTTGCCAGCGCGACTCCATCGACCAGAATGGTGAATCGGCGGTCGCGCTCTCCGCCCCAATAAGTCGCTTGCAGCGTCAGCGGACCCGGCCGCGTCTTCACCGTGCACTCAAAGAAGCCGCCGGTGCGTGCGTCGCGCCCGGTGCGGCCGCGATAGACGACCGGATAGGAAATCTTAGATTCCAGGCGGTGCTCGCGTTCTGCGCTCTCATCGCCCAGACGCACGACGTCGGCTGAATGCGCGTCAAGACCGCGCAACCGCGCCTGCTCCGTCTCGAGCTTTACCTGTTCCTGCCGCCACGCTGCTTCCGTGAAGCGGCGAAAATAGACTGCCGTATTGTTGTCATGCTGGAACGCGAACGGACGCAGTGTGAGGTCGGAGGGACGCGCGACGCCTTCTGTCCGATAAACGGCAGGCTCCGCAGTCGGCGCAATGCCCCGAGGCAGATCCGTGCCGACCAGCACCGGCGCCGGACCTTCCCAGTGCCCGCTGGAGGCACCCAAATCTCCCGCCAGCACCAATGGCCCAAGCAGCAAAGCCACCGTGTTTGGATCGTCCGGCGTGGGCTCGATTCGAAGCTCGCGCGGCAGGGTCAACTGAATCACATCACCGGCTTTCCATGCCCGGCGCAGCCTCAAGTAGCCGTCGTTGACGTGAGCCATCGACGCGTGACCGTTCACGCTGACGCGGGGTTTTTCGCACCAGGCTGGGACCCGCAGCGAGATCGCGGAAAGGGAGGCTGCGTTTTGCGTGATGGTCAGGACGATTTCATCGGCGAATGGATACTGGGTTTCCAGCCGCAATCCCAATTTCGGCCGCGATAGGTTCAATGCGGCCGGAATGTAGAGATTGACGATGACATCGTTTCCCCGCCTCCAAAAGATGGAATCGCCATGCTTGGCGTGGCTCTCCATTCCAGTGCCCACACAGCACCAGAAGTCATCGAAGGGCGTGCTGAACTCGCGATGGCTGCCCGACATGAGCGGCACCATATAGGCAAACATGCCGGTTTGCGGATGGTGTTGGGCGAGAATATGGTTCAGTTGCGTGCGTTCGTAATAGTCGAAATAGCGCGCCCTCGGTTTGTCCGCATACAGATATCGCGCCAGCTTCATCATGTTGTAGCTGTTGCACGATTCGCAGGTTTGCTCGGTGATGTAGCGCGAGATGGAGCGCGGTGCCTGGAAATATTCCCGATCGGCGTTGCCGCCGATGACATAACTATAGTCGCGCGTGACCGTTTCCCAGAAGAAGCCCGCCGCCTTGATGTGCCGCGCCTCACCGGTGAGTTCATGCAGCCTGGCCAAGCCGATCAGTTTTGGAATTTGAGTATTGGCATGGATATTCGCCAGGCAGTCTTCGCCGCGGCTCAAGGGCTCGAGAATTTTGCGGTGATAAATGGTCTCGGACAGTGCCAGCCAGCGGCGGTTTCCCGTCCGCCCGTACAGCTCCGCAAAGCTTTCGTTGAGACCGCCGTGTTCGCAATCCAGCATTTTTTGGATCTGCGCGTCGTTGAGACCATCGAACACGCCGCCGATGTAGCCGCCGAGCCGTTCCGCGACTCCAAGCGCGGCGGTATTGCCGCAATGGCGGTGAGCCTCGAGCAGTCCGGCCATCAGCTTGTGCCAGCTGTAGAGCGGCACCCAGGAGCCGTTGAGATCGAAGCTGCGCGTGCGGATATCGCCGCGGCGCACCTCATCGAACACCAATTTCCCCGGTTCGATGATATCGCCGCGCCGACGGGTGAAGCCGGCGACAAAACCGTCCGCGCTTTGCGCCTGGCAGAGCGCCAATTCATCCACGATGTACACCACGCGCCGCTTGCACTCGGCGTCCCCGGTCTGTGCATGCATCAGCGCCAGCGCCGAAAGATAGTGACCCAAGGTATGCCCGCCGATGGTGTCGCTCTCCCATCCGGCGTACACCGCCCCTTTCGGCGTGAGGCCTGCTTGGCTGCGGAAATTGTGCAGCAACCGATCAGGCTCCAATCGATGCAGATACGCAAGATTTGCCGTCACCGCCGTCAAGTAGGGCGAAGGCAGCAGGCGCACCGCGCTGAGCGGCACCGGCTCTGCTGATGCACCAGAGGCGCCGGCGGGGTGCGCGGCCAGCAGCAAAGCCGCCGACGCCGAGCCTTGCAGCAGACGCCGGCGATTTAGAAGGAGCGGCTCATCCGAATCTCGCATAAGCGGCTGCTATTGAGAACTGAGCTTGCCGCCCGTGTATGGATTGAAATCGAAGTTTCCCGGAAACTCTTCCTTGGTCTTGGGATCGATTTTCTTCGGCAGCAAACTGGCCAAGGGCAGGCGCCAATGAAAGGATTCATCGAAGAATGTGTAGTCGAACGAGCCCGGTTTTTTGGGATCGATCAGCCGTTGGCTGCCCTGCTTGCTCGGATAGGCGACAAATTGCATGCCTTTTCCGAACTGACCAAGCATGCCTCCAATGAGAGGCTTGAGCGTGGAGAGGACGGCCTGTGCGCCAACACCGATCTTCGCATCCTCGAGCGGTTCTATGACCTTGCCATTCAACTCGAATCGCGCATGCGCGACCATATCGTCCAAGGTCGAGGCATCGGTGAAGCCGCCGATGCCGACCTTGCCTCGCAGCAGGGCTACAATTTGCAAATCCTCGAGCGCCGCAAGCACCTCGTCGCGTTGCGCCGGCGTTACCCTCGGATTGGCATCCAGGCTCGCCTCCCAAAATTCCTGCGGGATCCACCAGACCATCGTCATGTGGGATGCCCCTTGCGACATGCGCTGGGTATCTTGCACCAGCTCCTGGATATTCGTCGGCCGCGCCACGGCCGCCAACGTACATGCCGCGCCGAGGAAGATGCAGGCGAGCCGCAAGACCGATCGCGTCGCTATTCTCATGATCCGGCTTTCCTTGTCCCTAGGTGCCTTAGACAGGACGCAATTATGCTCGGGCCGGCGGCATTGCGCCACGCCGCGGATCGGGCTCTGTTGTGTTAGGTGTTGCGGATTGCCACGACCGGGGAGATCGACGCCGCCCGCAGGGCAGGCCAGAGGACGGCTAGCTGACCCAACAGCAAGACGATGGCGGCGGCTGCGACGGTCGAGCCGATGCTCAGCCGCAGCATTTGGAATTTGCCTGCCATCCAAAAATTCAAGCTCAGTGCGAGCAGAACTCCTAGAACCGCGCCGGCGGTTGCAATCATCAGATTTTCCGTTTGGAAGTAGCGCAGGATGGCGGTCCTCGTCGCTCCCATGGCGCGGCGGATGCCGATTTGCCGCCGCCGCTGCGACACCCAGAAACTCGTGACGCCTACGATGCCGAATGCCGTGACGACGAGCAGCACCACGCTCACGATGCTGAGTATGACCGCAAGACCCCGGTCGTCCTGATATGCCCGGTAGCGGCTCTCCAGCATGCTGCGCGTCTTGTCGTTGACGCGCGCGCGGTTAATCGTCAGTAGTTGCTTTTGAGTGCTCTTCATCGCCGCTTGCAGCTGTCCGGGCTTTGCCCGCACCACGTAATAGGAATAGCTCTCGACATATCGATAAGGTTGCAGCATGGCGTTTTCGATTCGGCTGTTGCGCGCGTTGACCCAGGGCTGCTGCAGGCGTTCGACGATGCCGACGATCGGCACCTTCTTTTTGTAGTCGGACAGGTAGATCGACTTGCCTAGGGCATTGGCGTTCGGAAACGCCTTGTCTGCCAACGCCTGACTGACGATCAAGGCACTGGGCGGTTTGCTCTCCATGTCGCTGCGATCTTGGATTTCCGCCGCATCGAAGTTGCGGCCGGCAATCAGCTTAAGGCCGAGTGTAGAAAGGGCATGCTCATCGGCGAAGTACAGTGCGCCGCTGGTAATCCAGTGAGCATCGCTCGGCTCCAGCATGATCACATCATCCCAGCCGCCGTCGGAGAGCGGATAGGAATTGGACACGTAGGCATCGACCACCTCGGGCAACGCACGCAACGCCGCCAAATCGGCATGCACGCGCGCCGCGAGATCCGGCGGATTGCCAACCCATTGATTGGCGATGGTGAAAATGTCCTGTTCCTGAAGCCCCGTCGGCCGGTCGATCATGTGCATCCGCTGCTGAATGATGAACAGGCTGTTGCACAGGATTGCGAGCGTAATCGCCGTTTGCACGACAATCACCAGCGCGCCGACCTTGTTACGGCGCATGGCGGAGAGGATGGGCCGAAGTTCCATGGGTATTCCTTTACCCATTGGAGGGGCGCAGAGCCCGTAACGTTTAGACCGCGATCCTCAATGTGCGGCGGCCGCTATGAGTTCGGAGAACTTCTGCAGATCGATATTGCCGCCGGACACGACCGCGACGATGGGACCCTGGCCGACTTTGCCGCTGAGCGCAGCGGCGAGTGACAGTGCGCCGGCGCCCTCGGCGACGACCCGAGCCTTGTCCGCCAGCATTCGCATGGCGCGTTTGGTGTCCTCCAAGCTGACCACGATGCAACCGTCCACGACGGGCTTGAGCCGCTCCCACATGCGCGGAAAGAGGCTTTGGCCTCCCGCACCATCCACGAACGATGCCTTCCAGTCTTTGAACGCTTGGGGCGAACCCTTGGAAAGGGACAGTGCTGCCGGTGCCGCCGTTTCGGGTTCCGCGCCCCATATCTTGATGCCGGGCTTCAGCGCCTTGAGGGCGCTGCCCACGCCGGTGATGAGTCCGCCGCCGCCGATGGCGGTGATCACCGCCGCCGTGTCAGGTGCATCCTCGAGTATTTCAAAGCCCATGGTGCTGTGGCCCGCGATGAAATTTTGATCATCGAAGGGATGCACAAATGTTCCCGCAACACCCGGATAGGTGCGATCGCCCAGCGCGCGCCACGCGGCCTCATAGGGCACAGTGACAAGCTTGGCGCCGAGCGCGCGCATGCGCTCGAGCTTGGCGGTCGGTGCGGTTTCGATGGCGACGACTGTGCAGGGGACGCCGGCTTTCCTGGCGGCAAATGCAATTCCCTGGCCGGCATTGCCGGCACTGATGGTCCAGACGCCCAGCCGGCGGTCCGCGTCGGAGAGCATCGCCACTGCGTTAACGGCGCCGCGCAGCTTGTACGAATTGGTGGGCTGCAAATTCTCGAGTTTCAGCCGGATATCGGGAAACTGCGATCCTAAGTCGAGGCGCACCAGCGGCGTGCGTATCACGCTGCCCGCGATTCGGCGGCGCGCCTCCTGCATCTCCGGCAGTGTCAACGCTCTCACCGTTTCGAGTGCCTTAGCCATGCATGAACTCCTGGTGGACGAGGGCCGCACGGGTGATCTCGCGCAGATTGCGCGCTCCGACGCCGATCATCGCGAGCGTCAACTCGTTGTCCAGCAGCTCCAGTACGCGATCGACGCCCGCCTGACCGTAGGCGCCGAGGCCCCAAATGTAAGGCCGTCCGATTCCCACCGCCGTTGCACCCAGCGCGAGGGCCTTGAGCGCGTCCGTGCCGCGGCGCACGCCGCCATCGAGAATGATCGGAACGCGGCCCCGCACCGCCGTCACGATCTCCGGCAGGCACTCCAAGGTGCCGCGCCCTGAATCGGTGGCGCGGCCGCCGTGATTGGAGACGACGATTCCGTCCGCGCCGTTCGCCACCGCCAGACTCGCGTCTTGGCCGGACTCGAGGCCCTTGATGAGCACTTTCATGCTGGTGACGTCCTTGAGACGCTTGATGAAATCCCAGGTCAAGGACGCCGAGGTGATTTTCAAATCGGTGGTATCCAATTGAGAAAACATGGGCCGCGAGAACAGCGGCGATCCTCCGGGTGCATGGCAGGCGGTGCAGGTGCGCGTATCGGTGCGCGCAAATCGCAGCGCCGTCTCGGTATTCCTGCCGGCCGGCAGGTCGACCGTCACGGCGACGGCAGGGCATCCGGCAGCTTCGGCCCGTTTGACCAATTTACGGGTTACCTCGAAGCTGGATGTGGTGTAGAGCTGGAACCACACCGGCGCACCGCGCGCGGCGATCACGTCCTCGACGCCGGTGGACGTGACGGTCGACAGAATTTGCAGTTGTCCTCGCGCCTTTGCCGCCCTTGCCACCGCAATCTCACCTTCCGGGTGGAAGGCCCGCTGCGCGCCCAAGGGACAGAGGATGATCGGGCTGCCGTATCTCGTGCCGAACAGCTCGACGCTCAAATCGATTTTACTGACATCGACGAAACGTTTGGTCTGCAGCTGATAATGCGCAAAGGCCGCGCGGTTGGCCTTGAGCGTGTCCTCGCCATCCACACCGCTGACCAGGTAGCCCCAATGGGCCGGCGGAATATTTTTGTGCGCTATGGGCTCAAAATCGAAAACATCGAGTGCATCGGCGGCACGCGCGATCAAGCCATCGGCCGACGTCGCCTGCGGCGGCGCGGATTGCGCGAAACAGCGCACGAAATATGGCGACCCCGCATACAGTGGACTGGCGGCGAGGAATTTGATGAACGCGCGTCGAGTATTCATAGGTCCCTTGATTTTAGTTAACCGGCCCGATCTTGTTCTTGTCCAAATACGCGCCGATCGTCGCTGCGCTGCCGAGCTGCTCGGCAAGCGCCACATAGCCATCGGGCCGAATCAGGTATACAGCATTTCGCCGCAAACCGGCCCGGCTCATGGCGGTGTGCCATGCGAACGCATGCAATGGAATCCTCCGGCTCTCGGACAGCGCCTGCAGTCCGGGCGCGGCCTCTCCGTACACATGCATCTGCCAGGTCATCGCGGCCAACGCCGCAAAGTTGAACGCCTTACCGTCCGCGGTGCTGACCCACGGCAAACGGTCCCCGCCGCGCACGCTGCCCGCTTTCCCCGCGCTCAGGGGGCTGGCACGATAGTTCACGGCAGTCTGCGACACGGTGCGGAACATGAATTTGCGCATCGCCGGTATGCGAAACAACGCCGGAGCAAGCGCCGGCAGCGCTTTGGTCCGCACGAACCGCGCAAAAGCGCCGGTACTGATGACCGCCGTGAATGCCTGATCGGTGGTCGCCACCAGCCGCCGTGCAAAGGCAATCCGTTCGGGCTCGTAGCTGTCGAGCAACGCAGCGCTGGTGGAATCCTTGAGTGCAGCACTGAGTTTCCAGGCCAGATTCACCGCATCTCCGATTCCCGTATTCATTCCCTGGCCGCCGACCGGACTATGAATATGCGCGGCGTCCCCCAGCAGGAAAGCTCGTCCCTTGCGAAATTGCTGCGCCACGCGGTGATGAACCCGGTAGGTTGAAAACCAATTCACGCGCGCAACCTCGACCTTCAGATTCCGGATGGCCCGCCCCTGCACATCCTCAAACTTCAGATGTTCGTGGTCCTTCGCCATGTCATCGCGCACCGAACCGATGAGCCGCGCTCTGCCCGTCGCGCCCATCGGGAACACCGCAAGGAAGTCTGCGTCATCCAGGTCGACATGAAGCTCGCCGTTCATCGGCGGTCCGGCCGCGTCGACATCGGCCACGTAAAATAAATGATCGTACGTACCGCCGGGAAAACCGGCGCCGAGCACCTCCCGAACGCGGGAACGCGCGCCGTCGCAGCCGGCGACGTAGGCATATCCCCTCGTATCCGTTGCGCCGTCCTTGCGCACGGTCGCGCGAATCTCCGCGCCGAGGTCCTCGAACTCGACCAGTTCAGCCATGCGTTCGACTTCCACACCGGCGCCGCGCAGGCGATTGATCAGCAGCGTCTCATGCTCGTCTTGAGGAAAAATGAGTGGGAACGGGAAAGGCGTGAGATCTTGCCCCAAATTCTCGATCGGGACGCGGACTGCCTGGTTCTGTTTGACCCAAAGATTCAATGCGGGGACTTTATGGCCTAGATCTACGACAGCCTGAGCGAGACCCATCTGTTGATAGTACTCGAGCGTTCGGGCTTGAACCGCCAGCGCGCGGGAGGTCGTGCCGGACTTGGCCAGCTTGTCGATGATTCTGACGCGAACACTGAATCGCGTCAGCCACAAGGCCAATACCAAACCGGTCGGACCTGCGCCGACGATGAGCACATCGGCTTGAGTGGATTTGTCGATCTAGCTCACTCTGGAAAATCGCAGCGCAGAGCGTGTTTTCGCCTTGGCCGCTTCCTCTTCCCTGTTTCTTGCCGGCGCGCTGGTGTGCAGCGAATGAAGCAACTTGCGCGAGGCGGCCTCGATTTCATCGATAGCGGCAAGGAATGCAGGCTCGTTGACCTTGGAGGGGCTATGAAAGCCGCTCACCTTTCGCACGAACTGCAACGCCGCGGCGCGGATTTCGTCGTCCGTCACCGGCGGCTGGAAGTTGAACAGGGTTCTGATGTTTCGGCACATAGGAGGAAATAATCGGTGTCGCCCCCTTTATTTGTCAAGAAGCGCAATCGGCCGGCGCCAAGGTTCGATAATCCCCCGCCTCGCGCGGCCGGCAATATAATGGGCGCAGCTTGTACCTGCCATCCCATTTCAATGAGACCCGCCCTGAGGTGTTGCGCGCGTTGATGCGCGCCCGCCCCTTGAGCACGATCGTGACGCAGTGCGAATCGGGCTTGGTCGCCAATCATGTGCCCGTGCAAACGCTGGATGATCCTGCGCCCTGGGGCTGCATCCGCGGCCACATAGCGCGTGCCAATCCTTTGTGGCGGGACTATCGCAGCGGCACGGAAGCACTGGCGATTTTCCAAGGTCCGCAAGCCTATGTCTCGCCGTCGCTTTACCCGTCAAAGGCTAAAACCGGCGAGGTCGTGCCGACGTGGAACTATGCGGTGGTCCACGCCGCCGGCACCTTGCGATTCATCGAAGATCCCGCATGGCTCAAGGACTTCGTTGCAGGATTGACGGCCGCACACGAAGCGCCGCGCGCACTGCCGTGGAAGATCGACGATGCGCCGTCAGCTTACATCGATCGGATGCTGGGCCTGATCGTCGGCTTCGAATTCTCAATAGCGAGCCTTACCGGCAAATGGAAGGTGAGCCAGAATCGCACGCACGCGGATCGGCAGGGGGTGATCCGCGGCCTGCGCAATGCAGCGGATGCCGATTCGCGCGAGATTGCCGCCATGCTTGCCGCTTTGGATCCCGGCCCGGAAACGCCGCCGTCGCAATGAAATGGTCAGTTCTCGATCAATCGCCGTCCTCGGCCGGGAACACGCAGGATGCCGCCATCCGGGAATCGATCGCGCTTGCGCAGCATTGCGACACGCTGGGCTACGAGCGCTATTGGGTTTCGGAGCATCACAACAGCGCGAGCATCGTAGGGACGGCGCCGGAAATTCTGATCGCGGCAGTTGCCGCGACGACGCGGCGCATTCGCGTCGGCAGCGCCGGCATCATGCTGCCGCACTATTCGGCGCTCAAGGTTGCCGAGCAGTTTCGCGTGCTGGAGGCGATCGCTCCGGGCCGCATCGACTTAGGGGTAGGACGGGCTCCGGGTTCCGACGGTTTGACTGCGCACGCGCTGAATCCCCATTCGCATGGCGCTGCGGAATTTCCACGCCAGGTGCAGGAACTGCAACACTGGGTATCCGGCATCCCGCTTCCGGCCGGTCATCCGTATCAAAGCATCATGGCTTTGCCGGCCGGCGTTACCAGCCCGCAATTGTGGATACTGGGCAGCTCGGACTACGGCGCGCAGCTGGCCGCGCATTTCGGGCTGCCATACGCGTACGCCTACTTTTTCAACGAGGGGGCCGGCGTCGAAGAAGCCCTGAGTCTCTACCGGCGCAACTATCGGCCCACGCAACGCTATCCTCGCCCTCAGGCGACAATCTGTGTCTGGGCGCTGGCCGCGGAGACGGAAGCCGAGGCGCGCCGTCTTCTCATGACCCGCGAACTATGGCGCACGGGGTTCGAGAAGGGCCTGCGGCTGCCGTTGGAATCTCCGGAGCGGGCAGCCGCCCATGCTTATAGCGAGGCGGAGCGCACCATGATCGAGAAGCTGCGCGCCAAAGCATTGGTGGGCGATGCCTCGCAGGTCGCCGACAAGCTGCGGGCATTGGCGCATAAACTGGAGCTCGATGAGATCGTGATCAACACCTGGACCTTCGATGCAGCGGCTCGACGCCAGTCCTATCGGCTGTTGGCTGAAGCCTTCGGCTTGATCTCTGCAACGCGCCTGCCATGAACGCCATGCAAGCTTCATTGGTCATCAAGACTGCGCGCCTGGACTTGCGTGAACTTGCCTTCGAGGACGACGAATTTATTCTGGAGCTGCTCAATGAGGCCGGGTTCATTCGTTTCATCGGCGATAAGGGCGTCCGCACCCTCGCGGATGCGCGCGACTACATTCGCCAAGGACCGATGGACAGCTACTCGCGCAACGGTTTCGGCTTGTATGCGGCTTGTTTGCGCGATGGCACGCCGATCGGGATTTGCGGCCTGGTCAAGCGCGAAGGCCTCCAGGAACCGGACGTGGGTTTCGCCTTTCTGTCGCGTTACTGGTCAAACGGATACGCGGTGGAAGGCGCCGCCGCCGTGCTCGCCCACGCCAGGGACGTCTTGAATCTTAGCCGCATTCTCGCGATCACATCGCCGGACAATTGGTCGTCAATCGCGGTCTTGGAGAAGATCGGCCTGCGGTTCGAGCGCATGATCCGGCTGGTGGATCACAGCCCAGAGCTGAAACTATTTGGCTCGGGTCGCGGCCCCGCGCGCTCTATCCTTTAATCTTCGGACTTTCACGCATCGCCACGCGGAGACCCCTATGCATCCCTTCCCGCATCACTACACCGTCAACGCGTCCATCCGTCCGGACGGCGACGTGCCATTGTCCACCGAAGGCGTGCGGGTCATCGAATCTTCGTCGCCGAAGGAGTTCGACGGACCCGGTAATCAATGGTCGCCCGAAGGGCTGCTGACCGCGGCGGTTGCCGATTGCTTTGTGTTGGGATTCAGGGTCATCGCAGCCGCATCAAAATTTTCCTGGCAGCGGCTCGAGGCGCGCACCCAAGGCACGCTGGATCGCGTTGAAGGCAAGATGCGCTTCACGCGCTTCGACACGCACGCGAAGCTGCATGTCGCAGCCGGCGCCGACGTCGAGCGTGCAAAGAGGCTCCTGGAAAAAGCTGAAAGCAGCTGCTTGGTTGCCAACTCGCTCAACAGCGAGCGGCACCTGACTGTGGAAGTGGTCGCCGGCTAAAAGAAAAAGGGCCCACGAAGGGCCCTTGATCGTCGTTAGCCCGCTGCCCCGGCGCGGTCAATCGTCCATCAAGAAGCTGCGAAGCTGCTCTGAGCGGCTCGGATGGCGCAGCTTGCGCAGCGCTTTGGCCTCTATCTGGCGGATCCGCTCGCGGGTGACGTCGAACTGCTTGCCCACTTCTTCGAGCGTGTGATCGGTGTTCATGTCGATGCCGAAACGCATGCGCAAAACCTTGGCTTCGCGCGGCGTCAGCTGCGCAAGGACCGAATGCGTGGTTTCACGCAAGCTCTCGGTGGTGGCCGAATCGATGGGAGATGACACCGACGTATCCTCGATGAAATCGCCCAGGTGCGAATCCTCGTCATCGCCGATGGGGGTCTCCATCGAGATCGGTTCCTTGGCGATCTTCAGCACCTTGCGGACCTTGTCCTCGGGCATTTCCATGCGCACGGCGAGCTCTTCAGGAGTCGGCTCCCGTCCCATCTCCTGCAGCATCTGCCGCGAGATGCGATTCAGCTTGTTGATCGTTTCGATCATGTGCACGGGAATGCGGATGGTGCGCGCTTGGTCGGCGATCGAGCGTGTGATTGCCTGGCGAATCCACCATGTCGCATAGGTCGAGAATTTATAGCCGCGCCGGTACTCGAACTTGTCGACGGCCTTCATCAAGCCGATGTTGCCTTCTTGAATCAGGTCCAGGAACTGCAGGCCGCGATTGGTGTATTTCTTGGCGATCGAGATCACCAAGCGCAGGTTGGCCTCGACCATTTCCTTCTTTGCGCGCCGGGCCTTGGCTTCGCCGATGGAAACTTCGCGGTTGATTTCCTTGATCTCATTGATCAGCACATGGAACAGGCCTTCCAGGTCCTTCAGCTTGTTCTGACGCCGCTCGATCTCGTCCTTGAACTTGGCAAGCGGACCGGAATAGCGCTTTTTCGCTTTAATGTGCTTGTCGAGCCATCGCGTGCTGGTTTCGTTTTTCGGGAACGTGGAAATGAAATCCTTGCGCGGCATGCCGGCCTGCTTGATGCAAAGGAACATGATTTCCTTTTCCAGCAGGCGCACCTCGGTGACGTGCTGGCGCAGGTTGTCGATCAGCTGATCGAACATCTTGGGCGAGAGCTTGAGCTCCATCAGTTCGCCGCAGATTTTCTTGCGGATCTTCAAGGTCTTCGGATCCTTGGAACCGAGCTTGTCGAGCGCATTCAGGAACTGATGATGAATCTTCGCGATCGAGGCGAATCGCTTGGCGGCCTCTTCCGGATCAGGCCCGGTGTCGATGGCTTCCTCGTCCTCGTCGCCTTCGGTTTCATCGTCGTCGTTGGCGGCTTCCTCGCGCTCGAGGGCCATCATCTTCGGATTTTGCGGCTGTGCAATTTCGTCCGGTGCATTCGGGTCGACGAAGCCGACGATCACATCGACGAGGCGCATCTGCCCGGCCCTGACGGTCTCGTAATGCCGCAGCAGCAGATCGTACGTGCCTGGATAGCTGCCGAGCGCAATCTTGACCGCTTCGAGGCCTTCTTCGATGCGCTTGGCGATGCGAATTTCGCCCTCGCGCGTCAACAACTCGACCGTGCCCATCTCGCGCATGTACATGCGCACCGGGTCGGTGGTGCGGCCGAATTCCGCATCCAAGTTGGCCAGTGCCGCAGTGGCTTCTTCGACCGCTTCCTCATCGGGAGCCGCGGTGGCATCGGTCAGCAGCAGGGACTCGGCATCCGGCGCCTTCTCGTACACCGGAATGCCCATGTCGTTAATCATGTTGACGATATCTTCGATCTGCTCCGGATCGACGATTTCGCTCGGCAAGTGATCGTTGACTTCAGCGTAGGTGAGGTAGCCCTGCTCCTTGCCGCGTGCAATCAATAGCTTTAATTGCGACTGACGCTCGTCCGCGATTTGAGTCGCTGTGCCTGCTGGCGCTTTTTTGATCAAGGTGGACGCCTCTTAAAAGAGTCTGGACATTTTAAAATGCAAGCCGAGCAGTATACGATTCTGGGCATTCCGTAGCCACATTTGCTTCAGGCTTAAGAGGGCGCTCGGGAGCGGCCCTTGGACTTGAGAAGACTACTTAATTCGGCCTTTTCATCGTAATTCAAGCCCAACTCCTCCGCTTTTTTGAGCAATTCGTCCATCCGGCGCCCCGGTCCGTATTCCTGCAGCAGTTTTTCGACCGCCATCTTCAATTCCTTAGCCGCCGCGGCCGAATCCGCCACCAGGGGGTCCTGCATGGCAAGTTCGGTCAATCGCTCGTGCTCGGGACGGTCCCGCCAGCGCTCCAGGAGCATGGCGGTGCTCGGCGAAGACGCCGTCGCCGCCTGTTCCAGCAGCTCTTTGAGCACTGAAACACCGGGTTTATCGATGCTGCTGAGCAGGTCGGGTTGCTCGATGGCGCCCGCGGCCGATGGATGGTGCAGCACCAGGGTGATGGCCTGAGTCAGCAGATTGCCGCGCCCGGCACTCATACGACCGTGCTGCCGAACCTGTAGTTCCACAGGTTTTGCGGCCTGCTTCGGCTCGCCCGCCGAGAAGAATTCCTTGAGCTTGTTGGCCGGCATGCTGACCTGGGACGCGAGCCGGTCAGCCAGCATTTCCCGGTAAATGCCCTCCGGCATGCGTGAAAATAGCGGGCCGGCCAGGGCTTTTAACTTTGCGCGTCCGTCGATGTGATCGAGGTCCACTTCGGCGATCAGCTGCTGAAGCAAGTATTCGGACAGCGGCAGCGCTTGCTTCATGCGCGTCTCGAAGGCTTGTGGCCCCTCGGCGGCAACCAGGGTGTCCGGATCGTGGCCGTCGGGCAGAAACATGAATTTAAGCTCGCGTCCGTCCCGAGCCAGCGGCAACGCATTCTCCAGCGCCCGCCACGCGGCTTGGCGTCCGGCACGATCGCCGTCGAAGCAGAACACGACCTCATGGGTCATGCGGAAGATCTTATTGAGGTGTTCCTGCGTGGTTGCCGTTCCCAAGGTCGCCACGGCATAAGTGATCCCGGCCTGGTGCAGCCGAACCACATCCATGTAGCCCTCCACGATCAGCAACCGCTTGAAATCGGCACGCGCCTGCCGCGCCTCGAACAACCCATACAGCTCGCGGCCCTTATGAAATAGCGGCGTTTCCGGCGAGTTCATGTATTTGGGTTCGCCCTGGTCGATGACGCGCCCGCCGAAGCCGATGACGCGGCCGCGCGAATCGCGGATCGGGAACATGAGCCGGTCGCGGAAGCGATCGTAATAGCCGCTGCTCTTCTCGCCGCTGCGCTCCAGGACGAGGCCGACTTGCAGCAACCGGCGCCGCTCTTCTTCCTCGGTTCCAAAGCGCTTCAGCAGCGCCTCCCAGGCGTCGGGCGCATATCCCAAGGCAAATTTGGTGCAGGTCTTGGCGTCGATGCCGCGGCGCTCGATATAGGCTTGCGCGCGGGCGTTATCGGCCAGATTCTGTTCGAAAAAACGCGCCGCGCGCAGCATCAATTCGTGCAAGTCGGCGCTGCCGGGATCGCGATCCACCTTCGCCTCGCGCGGCAAGTCGAGGCCGGCGCGCTGCGCCAGATCCGCCACCGCATCGAGAAATTCCATCTTCTCGTACTGCATCAGAAAGCCGATGACGGTGCCGTGCGCGCCGCAGCCGAAGCAGTGATAGAACTGCTTCTCAGCGCTTACCGAAAAAGACGGCGATTTCTCGTTGTGAAACGGGCAGCAGGCCTTGTATTCGCGGCCGGCTTTCTTCAACGGCACGCGCGCGCTGATGACATCCACGATGTCCGAACGCGAAACGAGTTCGTCGAGAAACGAATCTGGAATTCGGCCGGTCACAGACCGCCTCCTGGAATACTCGGGCAGGCTCCTGGGTTATCCGCCCAGTTTGGCTTTGATTTTCGCGCCGACGGCGCCCATGTCGGCGCGGCCCTGGGCCTTGGTCTTGATGAGCCCCATGACTTTGCCCATATCCTTGATGCTCGCTGCCCCCGTGGCGGCAACCGCCTCATTGATCAGAGCGTCCAATTCCGCGCCGCTCAACTGGGTCGGCATGTAGCTCTGCAGCAGGGTAATTTCCGCCGATTCCTTATCCGCCAGATCCTGGCGGTTCCCGGCCTTGAACTGCTCGACGGATTCCTTGCGCTGCTTGATCATCTTTTCGAGCACGCTCAATACCTGCGAGTCATCCAGCGCGATGCGCTCGTCGACTTCACGCTGCTTGATGGCAGCGGTGGCCATGCGAATGATGCCGAGCCGCTCCTTTTCGCCGGAGCGCATCGCCGCCTTCATATCCTCGGTGATTCGCTCTTTGAGGGTGCTCAAATCTTAAGACCAATGCCCTTAGTAGGACGGGCGTGTCGGCGCGGCGGGCGGCGGGCTGGCCGGCTGCTGCCCGGTGCCGCGCATGTTCTCGCGCGACAGGCGCTTCAGGTGACGTTTCACCGCAGCGGCCTTTTTTCGCTTACGCTCTTGGGTCGGCTTCTCGTAGAATTCACGGCGCCGCAGCTCGGTGAGGACGCCCGCCTTTTCACAGGCACGCTTGAAGCGACGCAGGGCGGCGTCAAAATATTCATTCTCACGAACGCGA
>DASXOY010000085.1:0-14736 GCA_036493935.1 Steroidobacteraceae bacterium
TGCACCCTTTCGGCGATTTTCACCTCGTGGTGCTCGCTATCTATGGCGCGGTCATGTGGAAACTGCGCGGCACCACCGTCGGCGGCATTGTGTTCGATTTGCACGTGGTGCGCGTCGATGGCCGGCCCGTGGACTGGGAGACCGCGATCGTGCGCGCGTTGGGGTGCTTCCTCTCGCTGTGCATCGTGTTCCTCGGCTTCATCTGGATTGCACTGGATCCCAACCACCAGGCGTGGCACGACAAAATCGCCGGCACCGTGGTGGTGCGGGCCAAGGGCGGCGCAGCGCTTCTCTAGAGCCGCTCGCGGATCGCCGGCGGCAGCAAGGCCTTGTAACGGCGGCTGAGAGCCAGGCGTTCACCGTTGCGCAGGATCAATTCGTAGTCGCCGTGGAACATCGGCTGCAGCTCCTTGATGGAGGTCAACTTGACCACGTGCGAGCGGTGCACGCGAATGAACTCGCCCGCGTCCAATTGAGCGGCGAGCTTGGCAAGCGGTTCGCGCACCAAATGCACTTTTCCGGCGGCGTGAATTTCCACATAGTTGCCGGCGGCAGACAGCCGATCGATGCTGTCGACGGGTATGAAGTAGGCGCGGGCCCGATCGCGTATCAGGATTTGCTTCACCGGCGCCGCGTGTCCGGGCATCGCGGCGAGCACGCGGCGCACGCGCTCCTCCAGATCGCCGGGTTCCGGGTCCGCGAGCTCCATCTTGACGCGCTCGATGCTGAGCAAGAAACGCTGGCGATCGAAGGGCTTGAGTAGGTAGTCGAGTGCCTGCACGTCGAAGGCGCGCACCGCGTATTCGGAGTATGCCGTGCTGAACACGATGTGCGGCGACTCGGCCCCGCGGATGGCTTCAATCACTTCGAATCCGCTGCGCTCGCCCAACTGGATATCCAGAAATACGACGTCGGGGTGGTGTGCGGTGATGGCTGCGATCGCCGCTTCGACCGTGTCCGCCTCCGCCAGCACCCGAAATTCAGGCAAGGGTTCCAGGAAGCGCAGCAGCTTGGCGCGCGCCGGCGGCTCATCGTCGACGATGATCACGGAGTGCGTCAATGCGGGACCGTAAAGCTCAAAGTGACCACTGTGCCCTTCGGAGTGCGCGGCGCCAACGCGAACGTGTGTGCATCGGGGAACAGCAGATCGAGGCGGCGCGCAACATTGGAAAGACCGGTGCCCGGCTTGATCGCGGCGTCCTTGATTCCCTCACCGTCGTCGCTGATGGTGTAGTGCAGCGTCGCGCCCTCGCGTGCGACGTCCACGCAGACATGGCCGCGGCCGCCCGGCAGCCCATGGCGCAGGGCGTTTTCCACCAGAGGCTGCAGCAATAGCCGCGGCACCTCCACGGCTTCCAGTCCGGGTTCCACCTTGAGCTCGAACGATAACTGGCCGCGAAAGCGTTCGGTCATCATGGCTGCATAGCCGCGCAGCCACTCGAGCTCGCGCGCCAGCGGCACCAGCACATGATTGTCCGAATCGTAGGCAGCACGCATCAGGCTGCCCAGGTCGCTGATCATGCGGTCAGCCGCCTCGACGTCCTCGTGCATGCGGTTCGAAATGGCGTTGAGCGCATTGAACAGAAAATGCGGTTCGACCTGCGCCGTCAAATGCTTCAGGCGGGCTTGGCTGAGCTCGCCGGCAAGCTCGGCGGCGCGCAGGTCGGCGGTGCGTCTGATCTGAAATTCACGGCTCGCGAAGATGATCACCAAGATAATCGCGTAAGTGATGAGATCCTTTTGCAGCTCATAGAAAGCCTGCAGCGGCAGACTGTCGAAGGCGTAGTGCTGGCCGACCACGGCATAAGCCAGTTTGCGCAACGCCAGCATGCCGGCAACATGCAGCGCAGAGAAGACCAGGGCCGCGCCTGCGTGTGCGGCCGCGATGCGCCAACGCGGGTGCCCATCCAGCCGAAAGCGCCGCTCGAAGCTCACGATTAAGGGGATCAGCGCGAAGATGACGACGACGCTGCTGATTTCCCACACCAACGGCTTCCAGGCGGCGAAGCCTGCACCGCGCAGTCCGACCACCTGGTTGATGCCTTCGTAGAGGCCGAACAGCAGCGCTAGGACTGCATAAAGCACCCAGTTGGATCGGGAGAGTCGCGGCCGAATGACGATGTCGGTCGCGGCCATGATTAGTTGATGTCTTGCGGAACGCCGATTTGCGGTGCGAACCGCTGTGCCGCCGGCACGGGGGTGGCGGGCTTGATGTTAGGAGCGCGCGGCACGCCTGGCTCGAGCTCGAGACCGAACAAGGGCCGCAGCAACCGCACGCGGCGAATGACCTCGTAGCTCAAGAGGCACGCGGCCGCAGTGACCAGCACGAGCAGTGCTCCTTCCACAGGTGGATACAAATGCGACGGTTTGAGGGCATGCGCTACCACGACGATGATCGTCTGGTGAAGTATATACACCGGGAAGATCGCAGCAGTCAGATAGCGCCGCGCCGCGCTGTCATGGGTCAGGTGGCGGTGCGCGAACCCCACCGCAGCGGCGATCGCAAGCCATTGCTCCGCACCGTAGACGCCGCGTTGAAACCAGCGCAGCGCCAAGGGCGGCACGGCGGCATCGTCGCTGTATGCACCGAAATATGCGACCACGAACGCCCAACCGAGAACGGCGAGACCCAAGGTCCACCAGCGTGCGCGCTCCAGCGCGCCCCAGGCGGCGCGGGCACCGGCCAGGGAAAAGCCGAGCAGGAACACGCCGAAATACATGGCGTGGTTGTACCAGTCGCCGACCAAGGCGTGGGTTGCGGGAAAGCGGGGCGCCAGGGTTAAACGTATCGCGGCAAGATAGGCGATTGGCCAGAGCAGGACGCCCACGCCCGCGAGGCGTTTCTCGGCGAGGCGCCGCAGCCAGGGAAGCACGGGCGGCGCGATGCGAACCGCGGCATACAGCAGCGCCGTGTAGACCCACAAATAGGCGACGAACCACAAATGATTCCAGGTCGGCATGATCAGGCAGTCGCTGCCGCGGCAAAATCCGTGAAAGCCGGTGATGTAGAGCCGGTAGAACTCAGCGAAACTGCTCGCGTAGCGCACCTTTTCGACCACTTCCAGATAGGACTGCGGCGGCACGATGACGAGCATGCCGAAGACCAAGGGAATGAGCAGGCGGGTCGAGCGTTGGCCGATGAAATGTCCCGCACCTTGGCGCGCCAGCAGATAGCCGGTGGCGACGCCGGAGACCAAGAACAAAAGCGACAGCCGCCACGGCGAGGTCAACATCATCAGCGGTTCGATCGTGCCGGATGCATGAGGACTCTTCACGTGCCAGTCCCAGGTCACGTAGTACATGCCGACGTGATACAGAATGAGCAGCATGAACGCGCCGATCCTGACCCAGTCGAGATCGTAGCGGCGCGGACCCAAATCCTCTTTGAACAAAATCGGCGCGGTCATAAGGCCTCCCGTTGCGTTACGTGCGGCAAGCCTGTGCGCCGCACTGGATGATCGCAACGCACCTGGGATAAGCGGGACTTGAAGCATGACGAGCGGCGAATATGCCATGATGGAGTGATGACGGAAGCACGCGACAAACAGCTGGAATCGTATGTGCGCGCGGCCCTGGCGCTGCAAGGCTATGTATTCGACGAGACGCAGATCGCGGAAATCGTCATGCAATTTTCGCGCCTCGACGCGATCGCGCGATCAGTGTTCGAGTGGCCGCTGCCTTTCGCCTCCGAAGCCGCGCCGGTGTTTCGCCCGTGATCGGCACGGCCGGCGAGATCGTACGGCAGATCGCGTCGGGCGCGCGCAGCGCCGCCTCGGTATTGGCGGATACCAAGGCGCTGATTGGGGCGAAAGATCCTGCGCTCAATTGCTTTACGGAAAAAACCTTTGAGCGGGCGGAGCGCGAAGCCGCGGCGATCGATGCTCTGCGCGCCAAAGGCAAGCCGTTGCCGCCGCTCGCCGGCGTGCCGTACGCGGTGAAGAATCTGTTCGATGTCGAAGGGATGGTGACCTTGGCCGGCGCGAAGATCAACGCCGCCAACGCCCCCGCCGTTGCCGATGCCGCCATCGTGGCGCGACTGAGCCGGGCGGGAGCCGTCTTGGTCGGCGCGCTCAACATGGAGGAATTGGCATACGGGTTTCTCACTGAAAATCATCACTACGGCATCACGCGCAATCCGCGCGATCCGGCGCGCGGCGCGGGCGGCTCCTCCGGCGGGTCGGCAGCGGCCGTCGGTGCGGGAATCGTACCGCTGACCTTGGGTTCCGATACCAGCGGCTCAATCCGCGTGCCTGCATCGCTATGCGGCGTGTTCGGGCTCAAACCTACCTATGGACGCCTGCCGCGCAGCGGCACGTATCCTTTTGTGAACAGCTTCGACCACGTGGGGCCCCTCGCAAACGATGTGCTGGGTCTCGCGCTTTCATACGATGCGATGCAGGGACCCGATTCCAATGACCCCGCCTGTGCGCAGCGCCCAGCTGAGCCGGTTGCTGAGTCGCTGACGTTGCCGCGCGGCCTTCGGATCGGAATTCTCGGCGGTTGGTTCCGCGATTGGGCGGATCCCTCCGCGCGCCGCGCCGTGCAACTGGTTGCGGAAGCGCTGAGGGCAACGCAATGGGCCGAACTGAAAGCGGCGGAAGTCGCGCGCGCGGCGGCCTACATCATTACCGGTGCCGAAGGCGGTGCACTGCATCGACCGCGCTTGATCGAGCAGTATGAGGAGTTCGGGCCGGCGTCGCGGGCGCGCCTGGTGGCGGGCAGTCTCATCCCCGCATCATGGGTGGTGCAGGCGCAGCGTGTGCGGCAACAAGCCTATCGGGAGGCAATAGAACTGTTCGGCCGCTTTGACCTGCTCATCGCAGCTGCCGCACCGTCGGTGGCGCCGCGGGTCGGCCAGGAGATGCTTGAGATCAACGGCCGCAGCATTCCCACCAAGGCTGGGCTCGGCGTGCTCACGCAGCCTATTTCGTGCATCGGACTGCCGGTATGCACCGTGCCGGTCTGGCCGGAGGAAGGCGAGACACCAGTGGAGCGGGACTTGCCGGTGGGTGTGCAGCTGATTGGTGCGCCCTGGCGCGAGAATCTTTGCCTGGCGGCCGCGCGCACGCTCGAGCAGGCCGGCGTCGCGCAGATACGGCTGGCGTAAGCCGCTCTAAAGCGGGCGGCGGTGCCGCGTCAGCGTGGCGGCGATCGAGGCCAGCACCGCCATTCTCACGGCCACGCCGTTGTTCACTTGCTCGCGAATGACCGAGCGCGGCCCATCGGCGACTTCGGATGAAATTTCAACGCCGCGATTCATGGGCCCGGGATGCATGACCAAAACGCTGGGCGCGGCCAATTTTAAGCGCTGCGCGGTCAGCCCGAAATCCTTGAAGTACGCAGCATCGTCGAGCGATGCGGCCTGCGCCATGCGTTCCTTTTGAATCCGCAGCATCATCACCACATCCGCGCCGGCGATGCCGTCCTCGATCCGCGTGAAGCGCTGCGCGCCGCGAAATTCGGCTTCTTCCGGCAGCAGCGCCTGCGGCGCGACCAGGCGCAGGTCCGTCGTGCCCAATGTATTCAGTGCAGTCGCCGCCGAGCGTGCGACCCGCGAATGCTTGATATCGCCCACGATCGCCACCTTGAGTCCCGAAAACCTGCGTTTGTGCGTGCGGATCGTCAGCACGTCGAGGAGTCCTTGCGTGGGGTGCGAGAGGTGCGCTTCTCCCGCGCTGATCACCGACACGTGCGGGGCGACGTGATCGATCAGGAACTCGGGCATCCCGGCTTCGGAATCGCGAATCACGAACACATCGGTGTTCATCGCCTCGAGCGTATAGATGGTGTCCAGCATGCTTTCGCCCTTGGCGCGCGAGCTGGAATGCAGGTCGAGATTGAGCACGTGTGCACCCAAGCGCCGGCTGGCCAGATCGAACGACGCGCGTGTGCGCGTGCTCGGTTCGAAAAACAGGTTTGCTAGCGTCACGCCCGCCAATTCGCGGCCTTCGTACGCGGGTTGGCCGGGTATGCGGCGGTAACGTTCGGCTCGATCGAGAATCGCCGTCAACGCATCGCGCGCCAGCCCTTCGAGCGTGATGAGGTGGCGCAAGCCCCCCGCGCTGTCTTGTTGTGATCGCATCTGCGCCTCATTATTGCTCAGTGAACCAGCGTTCCAAGATCACGGATGCTGCCGCGGCATCGACATCGGACTTAGCCACCCGCCTGCGCCGCGAGCCGGACTCGCGCGCCGATTTTAAACGCGCTTCGGCTTCGAGCGACGAGTAACGTTCGTCCACCAGGGCAACTTCGAGCGAGTAGCGCCGTGCCAGTTCGGCCGCAAATCCACGGGCTGCATCACTCATGTCGCTATCGGAACCGTCCACATTATACGGCAGCCCGACCACCGCCATATCGGGTTGCCAGTCCTTGAGCATCGATCCGATGAGTTCCCAGCGGGGTCCGTCGGGCCCGCATGGCACGGCATCCAGGGCGGAAGCCGTGCGGCTGACCGTGTCGCCGCAGGCGACGCCGATCCGGCGCCGGCCGAAATCGAAAGCCAGAATCACTTTCGGCCGGGAAGACTCAGGCATTTCCGCCGATAGGGCTGATTCGGGACAATTCGACGCCCAACAAACGCCCCGCGGCCTCCCAGCGGGATTCGTACGGCAGTTCAAAAATCAATCCTGGGTCGACCGGCGCGCTCAGCCACACGTTCGCGCGAATCTCTTCTTCCAGTTGGCCGCCGTCCCATCCGGCATAGCCCAAGGCGACCACGGCTTCACTGGGTCCTTGACCGCGGGCCATCGCCGCCAAGATATCGAGCGATGTGGTGACGTGCAGCGTATCGGAAACTTTCAGCGTGGAATCCCATTTGCCGAAGGCGCGATGCACGACGAATCCGCGGTCCGTCTGCATTGGGCCGCCGCGCAGCACTTGACGCTCTTTTAGGGGGCCTTTGTCGAGCTTGATTTCCAGCTGTTCGAAAATCTCCCCCATCTGCATCGGCAGGGGTTTGTTGAGTATCAGGCCGAGAGCGCTGCCCGCATTGTGATCGCACACCAGCACGACGGTTTGCGAGAAATTGGGATCGCCCATATAGGGCATGGCGATCAGCAGCTGGTTGGTCAGATAGCCTGAATCGCTCACGTGATGCTTGCCGCTAAGGACTGTTCGGCTCTGAATAAAATACCGCGCCGCCTCGCGAGGATCCTTCCAAGAATTGCCATTCGTACGCGATGCGAATTTGGTCGTGCTTTGAAGACAATTCGCTGGGGAACGGGTCGAACGGCGCCGCGAGCTTCAAGATTCGCATCGCGGCCTCGTCGATTTCCGCATGGCCGCTGCTGCGCCTGACCACGGTCTGCAGCAGCTTGCCGTCCGCGCCAATGGTGACCTCGATGACCGGCGTTCCCGAGCTCTTTTCGCGCCGCGCGACATCCGGAAAGTTCATGGTGCCGACTCGTTCAATCTTCCGGCGCCAACTATCCAAGTACACCGCGACGTCCGATTCGCGCGTATCGGCGGCGATCCAGAGTTCCTGCTTGGCTTCGCCGCGCAAGCGCAGCTCGATGCCGTCATCGTTCGGCGTCATGGCCAGGTCGGGCCGCTTCTCGAGCAGCAGCGGCAGCTCAGAAGCGTCCTTTGCCGAGCTGGTGGCGGCAAAATAGAAAATCTTCTGGGACGGGCTGTGGGTTGCGACAAGGTCTTCCGCACCAGTGTCGGTGCCGGAGCGCTGCGCATCCAACCCCTGGCCGCTCGGCACGCCCAGGCGGTCGACCGGCATCAGCGATGACTTCGGGATCACGCTGCGTTCATGCTTCAAGGTATTGCCGGAACCCAATTGAGTGCGCTGCGACAGATAGCGGGCATTGGGGTTCTTCGCGGCCGCGGGCGCGCGTTCGTTGACCAGGACCACTTCGAGACCCGGGGCACCCTCATCTCCCGAGCTGCTGCTGGTGGAACTGAACGTGACGCCGAGGATGATGATTCCATGCAGCAGTGCGGCGAGAAAGCAGGTGGTCAGCATGCGGTCGTTCGCGGGCGGCAGCCTGGTGCGCAGCGCGTCGCCGGCTTGCAGTGCATCAGCCGATTGAAGCGTTTCAGAAGTCACGCGGCGCCCAATTTCCTCTCGATCGCGTTCGCCAGCAAGGATCCAATGTCGACACCATGCTTCTTGTTTAGTTCGCGAATGCCGGTCGGACTTGTGACGTTGATCTCGGTGACGTAATCGCCGATGACGTCCAGCCCGACAAAGATCATTCCGGCATCGCGCAGCTTAGGTCCGATCTGTGCGCACAGCCATCGGTCGCGGTCGCTCAAGGGACGGCTCTCGGCGCGCGCGCCCGCCGCCAGATTGCCGCGATTGTCCTCCGGCAGCGGAATCCGGCTCAAAGCGAAGGGCACGGGTTCGCCATCCACCAAAATAATGCGGTTGTCGCCGGTGGCGACGATTTCCGGAAGGTAACGCTGCACGATGGCATAGCGGGTGCCGTAGTTGGTCAGCGTCTCGAATACCACGTTGCGGTTTTTGTCGCCGTGATCGAGTACGAAGATGGACTTGCCGCCCATGCCGTCGAGGGGCTTGCACACCGCTTTGCCGTGCTCGGCCAAGAACGCGCCCATGTCGTGCATGTCGCGCGTGATGAGGGTGGGCGCGCAGCACTCGGGAAACCAGGCCGTGTAGACCTTCTCGTTGATGTCCCGCAGGCCTTGCGGCCGATTGAAAACCTGCGCGCCCTGCAGCTGCGCACGCTCGAGGATGTAGGTGCTGTAGATATACTCCGTATCGAAGGGCGGGTCCTTGCGCATGAGAATCACGTCGAAATCGCCGAGCTTGGCCGCGCCCGCCGTACCCAGCGAGAACCATTTGGCCGGATCGTCCATGACTTCGAGGGGAGCAATGCGGCCCCATGCGATGCCATCGCGCAGCCACAGGTCCTTGAGCTCCGCATAGTGCAGTTCCCAGCCTCGAGCCTGCGCGGCGAGCAGCAATCCTAAGGTGGTGTCCTTCGCCGGCTTGATCGCGGCGATGGGGTCCATGACCACGACGAGACGGACTCGGGACGACAGGCTCATTGCGCAAGTCTAGCAAGCGGTCCGGCCGCCCGCTCTCTTCGAAAAACTGTGAACCACGCCACCGTTGTTTGCCCGTATATGCCGCGAAATGTCGACCCCGTACCGTGGCTTGCGCGGCCTGGATATGTTAAAAAGCCACAAGATTCCAGCACCTACGCAAGTCATGGAGAGCATGATCACCAGCGGCAAGCCTAAACTCACGGGCCTGAAGGTCCTCGTGATCGATGACAGCAAGACCATTCGCCGAACCGCTGAAACACTCCTTACCAAGGAGGGCTGCGAAGTGTTCACGGCCGTCGACGGTTTCGACGCCTTATCCAAGATCGCCGACCATCAGCCTGACATTGTGTTCGTGGACATCATGATGCCTCGTCTCGATGGATACCAGACCTGTTCGCTGATCAAGCACAACAAGGTGTTCAAGCAAATTCCGGTGATCATGCTGTCGAGCAAGGACGGCCTGTTCGACCGGGCACGCGGCCGCATCGTAGGTTCGGAGCACTATTTGACCAAGCCGTTCACCAAAGACGAATTGTTGGGAGCGATCGAAGCTCACGTCGGGAAATGACGGAGAATACGCGATGGCATTGATTCTAATTGTTGACGATTCACCGACCGAGGTATTCGTCATGCAAAAAGCGCTGGAAAAGCACGGTTTCAAAACCGCCGCCGCCGAAAATGGCGAAGAGGGCGTGCGCAAGGCAAAGGAGATGAAGCCGGACCTCATCTTCATGGACATCGTCATGCCGGGCGTCAACGGCTACCAGGCCACACGCATGCTGATCAACGATCCGGAGACCAGCCTGATCCCCATCATCATGGTCACCACCAAGGGCCAGGAAACCGATCGGGTTTGGGGCCTGCGGCAAGGCGCGGTGGATTACCTGGTCAAACCCGTGTCGGCACAGGCGCTGGTTGAAAAGGCGCAGGCCGCACTGGCCACATGACGAGTACGACTAGCGGGTCCGACACGAGCCTGCGCGGCTTGCGCGATCGGCCATTCGAATTGCTCAAGGAATTAGAGAAGCGCAGCCGCACGGTCGCGGCGAATAGCGTTGCCGAGGCGGAGGCGGGGCAAGAGTGGGTGGGCGTGGCATTTCGCATGGGGGGCGAGACTTTTTTAGTGGCCCGGGAAGAGACACGGGAGGTGTTGGGATACCCGGCCGTGGTTACACGCATTCCCGGCGCCAAGAGCTGGGTCAAGGGGCTGGCCAATGTGCGTGGGGCGCTCATGCCGATGCTGGATTTGCGGCAATTTTTGGGGAGCGGCGCGACCACCTCGGGGCGCAATACACGCATCGTGGTGGTCAATCACCGGGATATTCCGGCCGGTTTGATGGTCGATGAAGTATTGGGATTCCGGCGTTTCGCGGAGTCGGAATTCAGCGCGGAGGCGCCGCCGACGGTGATCCGCTGCGATAGCTATCTTGCCGGCGCCTTTCGCCGCGGGGGCGAGGTTTGGCCGGTTTTGAGCTTGAAGAGTCTGGTGGAAAGCCAGAGCTTCCTGCAGGCGGCAAGTTAGGCATGGAACGAAAGATGACGACAAGGCGAGCCGAGAAATCAGCCAATGCAAATCTCCTGCCGGTGCTGGCGGGACTTGTCGTGCTGTGCGTAGTTCTAGCCGCGGTGCTAACCGCGCTGACGCGCAATACTGCCCCGGTGGTTGCGCCCGCGGAGCAACTATCGCTCGTCGCGCAGCGCATGCCCTTCGAGGCCCAGAACGCGCTGCGCGGCGAAGCGAGCGCCTTTGATGCGCTCGCCAAGAGCGCCGCGCGGCTCAAGGCCCTGCGCAGCAATATGCCGGGCGCCGGGGATGCAGCCACGTGGAGCAAGCTCAATGACGGCGTCGCCGCCGTCTCCGAGGCCAGGACCGCGGTCGAGACGATACAAACATCCACCCAAGAAGTTCGCGAGCTGGCGCCCAAGCTGTTGTCGGAACTCGGCGATCTGGGCAGTTCCGTGGGCGTCCAAAAGCTGGAGGGGATGAGCCGGTACCTCGAGCGATTCGAGCTGACCGTGCAGCGCATTCAACAGGATTTGAACGGCTTGGGTGCGGGCGTCAGCGACGCCGGTCCGAGCGCCCAGCGCCTTGCCGACAGCTTGGAGTTCCTCAATCAAGTGATCCGCGGATTGTCCGGCGAAGAGTCCGGAATCGCCATTCAGAAAGTCACCGGCGCCGACCCTGAACAGCGGCTGAAGACCGTCGTGCAACGCAATCAGCAATACACTGCCAGCGTGCGCAAGGCGATCGGCGCGGCCGACGCCCTCTCCAAGGCGCAAACCGCGGCGCGCGGCTTGCCGGCGCTCGGCAATGCGCTCGCCACCCAACTGAACAGCGCGGCGCCGCGCGTGGAGAACGGCGGCAGCTACAAAGTCTGGATTCTCGCGTTGCTGGCGCTGGCGGCGCTGTTGTTCGCCGCGCTGGCCTGGACCTATTCGAAGACGGCCGACATGCGCCGCAGCAGCGAGCTAAGGGTGCGCGAGAACGAGCGCAACCAGGAAGCCATCATGCGCTTGCTGGACGAGCTGTCCAGCCTGGCGGATGGGGACCTCACGGTTCAAGCCACCGTCACCGAGGACATCACCGGGGCCATCGCCGATTCGATCAACTATGCGATCGAGGCGCTGCGCGAGCTGGTGACCACGATCAACGACAGCGCCATTCAGCTGGACGGCGCCGCCAAGCAAACCCAAGGAGCCGCGGCCCACATGGCCAAGGCGAGCAGCGCGCAGTCGCGTCAGATCTCGGCGGCCAGCGAATCGATGGCCGACATGGCGGCCTCGATCGAAGAGGTATCCGGCAATTCCGAGCGCTGCTCGGATGTGGCGCGCCACTCGGTCGATGTGGCGCACAAGGGCGGCGATGCGGTACGGCGCACCATCGACGGCATGAATGCCATCCGCGAAACCATTCAAGAGACCAGCAAACGCATCAAGCGCCTGGGGGAGAGTTCCCAGGAAATCGGCAACATCGTTGAATTGATCAACGACATCGCCGAGCAGACCAATATTCTCGCGCTGAATGCCTCGATTCAGGCGTCGATGGCCGGCGAAGCGGGCCGCGGTTTCGCGGTCGTGGCAGACGAGGTGCAGAGACTGGCTGAGCGTGCCGCAAACGCCACCAAGCAGATTGAAGTGCTGGTGCGCACCATTCAAACCGACACCAACGAGGCGGTGGTATCGATGGAGCGCAGCACGACGGATGTCGTCGGCGGTGCACTTTTGGCCGAAAACGCCGGCGCCGCGCTCGAGGAGATCGAGCAGGTCTCCAATCAGATTGCCAGCCTGGTGCAGAACATTTCGGCCAGCGCGCGCCAGCAAGCGGCCGTGTCGGGCAACATTTCGAAAAACATGCAGGTGGTGCGCGAGATCTCGTCTCAGACCGCCGAAGGTTCGACGGCGACATCCACTTCGATCGCCAAGCTGGCCGCACTTTCGGCGCAGTTGCGCAAGTCGGTGGCGGGATTCCGGCTGCCCGACTATGGCAACGGTGCGGGTGCCACCTCGAGCAAGCTGCCGGCCCTGAAAGAGCCTGCCGCCCCCGCCCCTGCTGCGCCGGCGCCGGCCGCTCCCGGAAAACTGCGCAAGGCGAGCGGCATCGGAGCTTAGGCTCCCGACGGTTCCGGCATGACTGATATCAGTTCCCAAACTCTGCACATCGTCGCTAAAGAACTTAGCGCGACGTTGAATGACGCGCGCGCCTCCCTCGAGGCTTACGCGGAGCGCCCCGATCAGCGCGTCCTGCTGGAGAGAACCGCGGATCAGCTGCATTCGGCCCATGGCGTGCTGCGGCTGGTCGAGGTTTACGGCGCTGCGCTGTTGGCCGAGGAGATGGAGCACGTCACGCGCTACCTGCTCAGTTCCGGCAGCGATCAGAAGCGGCAAGTCGACGGCTTGGACGGGTTGATGCGAGCGATGGTGCAGCTGCCGACCTATCTCGAGCGGGTTTTGTCGGGCGGCCGGGACCTGGCGCTGGTGCTGCTGCCGTTGCTCAACGATTTACGTTCCGTACGCGGCAGCCCGCTGCTGTCCGAAGGCACGCTGCTGCTGCTGAACCTGAAATCCGATCAAAACGCCGCACCGCAAACCCTGACGCAGGGAGAGCAATCGATTTCCGTGGCGCAATGGGCGCGGCGGTTGCGGCCTCGGTTCCAAATCGGCTTGCTGGGTTACATCCGCGGCGAGCGCACGGTGCAGAATCTGGAAATTCTCGCCAAGGTCACCGAAAAGCTCGAGCAGGTCGCGACCACGCAACCGGTGTTCCAGCTGTGGTGGGTTACGGGCGCGATCCTCGAAGCGGTTCGAGCCAATGGGCTGGAGGGCAGCGCGACCTTGAAGCGCTTGCTCGGCCAGGCGGATCGGCAAATCAAGGCGCTGTACGAGCTCGGTGAAGCGCGCTATTGCGAAGATCCGCCGATCGACCTGCTGAACAATCTGCTTTACTACGTCGCGCGTGCCACCACCAGCGGCGGACGCATCTCGGCTGTGCGCGCATCGTTCAAGCTCGCTGAGCTGCTGCCGGTCGATGACAACATCGAGCAGGAACGCGAAAGCCTGTCGGCGCCCAGCGTCAAGTTGATGCGCACCGTCGCGGCGGCGATCAAGGAAGATCTTTCGAAGGTCAAAGATGTTCTCGATATCTTCGTGCGCCGCGGCGGCGGTCAAAGCGCGGAGCTCCAGCCGCAGCTCGAGCTGCTGAAAAAGATCAGCGATACGCTCGGCGTGCTCGGCTTGGGCGAGCTGCGCCAGCGCGTGCAAGATGAGATCCAGGCGCTTGCGCAGATTGTCCAGGACGGCAAGCCCCCGTCCGAGGATTCGTTGGTGCGTGTCGCCGGCGTTCTGCTCTCCGTCGAGGATAGCCTGGACGATCAGCTGGTCCGGCTGATCTTGCCCGCGCCCGCCGATGAAGCCGCTGCGGGCGTTCCCGTCGACCAGGATCATGAATTCAGGCAGGTCAGCGAAGCGGTGCTGCGCGAATGCATCGTCAACTTGGCGCGAATCAAGGAAGCGGTTTCGACCGCAGTGCAAAAACCCAACGAATTCTCGCCCCAGGGGCTCGACAATGTGCCGCAGCTGCTGCGCGGCATTACTGCAGGCCTGCTCATGCTGGGCAAAGGCCGCGCCGTTGAATTGATGGATGCCGTGGGCACGCAGGTTCGCAAGCTGATCGAGCCGGGCGCGCCGCCGCCGGATCCTGTCCGCCTGGAGCGTGTGGCCGATGCCATCGTCAGCATCGAGTACTACATGGAAACGCTGCAGAACGGGCGCACCGATCCGTGGTACATGCTGGACAACGCCGAAATGTGCTTGAAGACGCTCGCGGACAATGAAGCACTCGCGCGCGTGCCGAATTTGAGTCTCACCAGCAGCGAAGCGGCCAAGACAATCAAGCTGGACCCGGCGGACACCATCGCCATGGAGCGCACCAAGCGCGCTCATGCGGCCACCAATCCGCTGATTGCCGTGCCGGAACCGGAGGCGGTCGATCCGCAATTCGTCGAATTGTTCATCGAGGAAGCCAAGGAAGAAATCGCGTCGGTACAGAAGACCTTCCCCTTGTGGGATCAAAATCCCATGGATCTGGACGCGTTGTCCTCGATGCGCCGCAGCTTTCACACCTTAAAGGGCAGCGGACGCATGGTCGGGGCGCGTGCAATCGCCGAATTTGCGTGGTCGATCGAGAATCTGCTGAATCGGATCATCGACAAGACCCTGACG
>DASXOY010000086.1:0-77573 GCA_036493935.1 Steroidobacteraceae bacterium
AAGGAAGGCGCTTCGACGGTCGAGCTGAATTTCGACTGGCAGAACAAGCGCGCCACCGGCGTCTCGGAAACCAAGCCGGTGGATATTGCACTGAAGGAAGGAACCCAGGATGTGATGTCCAGTCAGGTCGAGGTCATGCTCGACCTCAAGAGCGGCAATTTGCCCAAGACGTTCCACATCATCGACAAGGATCAGCTGAAGGAATTCAACTATACGCAGGAAGGCACAGCGAAAATCCGCACCGCGATCGGGGAACTCGACACGGTCATTGTGACGAGCCAGCGCGTCGGCAACAATCGCGTTCTGCGCATGTGGTTCGCGCCGTCATTGGGATTCGTGCCCGTGCAGGCGGAGCGCAGCCGCGACGGCAAGCTGGAGATCGCGATGCGCATCAAGAGCGTCGATCACCTGGTGCCGATCGAACCGCGTCTCGCACCTTAAGTCTTCGGCAGCGTCACTCCGCGCTGGCCCTGATACTTGCCGCCGCGATCCTTGTACGAGGTTTCGCAGACTTCATCGGATTCGAAGAACAGCATCTGCGCGACGCCTTCATTGGCGTAGATTTTCGCGGGCAGCGGTGTGGTGTTGGAGAATTCCAGCGTCACGTGGCCTTCCCACTCGGGCTCTAAAGGCGTTACGTTCACTATAATTCCGCAATTACGGACGAAGACGCCGGCCTCCAAGGCGAAGTTGCCCGCCTCGGGAACGGTCAAGCAATAGACATCGTGATCGCCGGCGATTTCGCGAATGGCGGCGATTTTGTGATTTCGGTATTGACGGGTGCCCCGAAAGTCGCTCAAAGCTTCCGGAAATCGGCGAAACAGCGATCGGTCGCAGTTGAGTGATTGAGCGGCACCTCGGATGGACCCAGTATGTTCCGAGGCATCCATTCGAGTGATGTTCGTGGGCCGATTGTTGCGACGATTGAAGTCCAAGTGATGCCGATGGGTGCCTCGAATGTCTTCGTAGATTTTGTTTCTAAGATTCCATTCGTCAGCCAATCGATGGGTGGCATACAAATATCCGTCAATCGGCTGATACACTCCCTCGTAGCCGCGAAACAAGTCCCGGTACAAAGGCATCAGCGCATCATTCGGCCTCAAATTGTGCGCTTCCTCCATTCGGCCATCGCGACGCATGAATAAATGATCGGGCGTCGCATGGATGTGATCGCCGCTGTCCAATTCGATCTCGAGCAGGGAGTCGCGGCCGATGAAGCGCGGCGCATCGAGCAGGCTCACTATCATCCGGCCGTTCTGACCGATGCTGTAGCCCCAGAATAGTTCGCCGGCATCATGCCGTCTCGCCATCTCTTCAAGGGTAGGTGATGTTCCATCGACTAACGCAATGCGAGTGTCGCCGCGGAAACAGCGTGCGTACGTCGATTTTCCTAAGCAAGCCACCAAAACGTTTCGCGGAATTCTGAAATATTCCATCGTGCTCGCAAGCGCAAAAGAATTCGGTGGAATGATGCACACCGGTCCCTTGAAGTCGACGAAAGACTTCTCGTCGAAGTTTTTCGGATCGACAATGGTCGAATTGATGTTCGTAAAAATTTTAAAGTCTTCGGTGCAACGCACGTCGTAACCGTAGCTCGACGTACCGTACGAAACGATCCTGTGGCCATGCGCCACGCGCACTTGCTCGGCCGAAAAGGGTTCAATCATGCCGTGGTCGGCCGCCATGCGTCTGATCCAGCGATCGCTTTTTATACTCATTAGGTTGCTTCGACCGTGATCTTGGGGAATGCCCGACTATAGTCTTTGTTCAAGGTGGCCAATCGCGCGGCCGTGCGGCGCGCCATCAGAAAGTAAGCCCGCGCTCGTTCGCTATTCGGCTCCGACACGACAGTCGGCGCACCCCCGTCGGCGTCCTCCCGGATGCGTATGTCCAAGGGCAGCTCGCCGAGCAGTTGTACGCCGTATTGCGCCGCCATGCGCGCACCGCCGCCGCTGCCGAATACATGCTCGACGTGCCCGCACTGACTGCAAACGTGCATGCTCATATTCTCCACGACGCCGAGCACACGCACTTCGACCTTCTCGAACATTTTAAGGCCCTTGCGGGCGTCCAACAGCGCGATGTCCTGCGGCGTGGTTACAATGACGGCGCCGCTGACCGGCACGCGCTGCGCCAGGGTGAGCTGGATGTCGCCGGTCCCGGGCGGCATGTCGACAACCAAATAATCCAAATCGCCCCAGGTGGTATCTCCCAGCAACTGGTTCAGCGCCGAAGTCACCATCGGCCCACGCCAGGCCATGGGCTGTTCCGGGTCGATCATGAAACCGATGGACATCACTTCGACACCGTGCGCCCGGAGCGGCGCCATGTGCTTGCCGTCGGTGCTAACCGGCTTGGCGCCGGTCAATCCCATCATGAGGGGCTGGCTCGGGCCGTAAATGTCTGCATCCAGCAACCCAACTCTGGCGCCCTGCGCCGCCCAGGCGAGCGCCAAATTGGCAGCCGTCGTCGACTTTCCAACGCCGCCCTTGCCGGACGCGACCGCGACCACATTCTTCACATTTGTTAGGGGTTTCAGCGTGCGTTGAACGGCGTGAGCGGTGATTTGCGCGCTCAGTTTCAGCTCTAGCCGCGCCTGCCCGAGCTCAGGTCCCAGGTGCGACTGGAGCGCGGCGTGCATTTCTGGCACATAATCGGCGCACGGGAACCCCAATACGAGCTCGACTTCGACCCGGCCATTGCGGGAAGCGACGGACTTGACCGCTTTGGCCTCCGCCAGGGTTTGATCCAGGTAGGGGTCGGTGTACGCGCCGAGTTTCTCGCGGATGGCGCCGTCCGCGGCGGGGGGTTGATTCATAAGGGACCGAGATTGTACCGCAGGCGGCCAAAACCGTGACGTGTGGCATAATTCTGAATTGAGAATCAAGACCACGGAGGGCGCCTGAATTAGCGTAACAATGGGTGACTCTCGGGGAATGTTTAGCTTAGGCGCCGAATGACGTTATTCGCGAACTACCGTGCCGATCGGCTCATCGCCGAAGTCAAATCCAGCGGCAATCCGGCAAGCCCGCTGGCGCAGAAGGCGTTGGAAAAACTGACGTCCCTGGGTGCGGACGCCATTGACCCCATCGTCGACGCGCTCGCCACCTCCGAGAAGAAAGAAACCACCGCCTATGTCGAGGTCCTGTCCAAGCTAATCGATTCCAAGACGCTACCGGTTCTTTTGAAAACCATGTCCGAAGCCAACGGCCGCGCCATGTCGGGTATTGCGTGGGCGTTATCGTCCAGCAAGAACTATCCGGCGCACGCGTTGCTCGATGCCTTATCCAAGCCCGGAATGCCCAAGCAAGCGCTGCTCGACGTGATCACCGCCCAAAAAGCCCGCTACACGGTGCGGGAGCTGTTGAATGCCGCCTATACCCAGGAACCCAGCGAGAGAAATGGGCTGTTCAAAATCATCGGCGAGGTCGCCGATGAATCTTCGGTCGATGATCTGATTGCGAGGATCGAGGGCAAGGACCCGGTCGCGCGCTTGCACATCATCAATGTGCTGGCACGGTTCAACTTGCCCAAGGTGCAGCAGGCCGTGCAACGGCAGCTCAAGGACAACAGCAAATTCATCCGCTCGGCCGCTTTGTCGGCGCTCGCCAAGATGGACGGCCAGTTCGACATGCCCTTGATCGTGGGCATGTTGCGCGATGCCGAAATCGAGGTGCAGAACAAGGCGGTGGACGTCGTCGTGAAGGCCAATCATCCGGAAACCGTCAAGTATCTGGTGGACGTGCTCAAGGATGAAAACGAATACGCCAGACGCGCAGCCGTGGAGGTATTGAACGTCGTCGGCACCTCGAAGTCGGTCAAGTACCTGCTGGAGGTGATCGCCGACAGCGATTGGTGGGTCCGCACCCGCGCGGCCGATGCGCTCGGCAAGATCGGCGGTCCTCGCGTGGTGGATGCCGTGCTCGCGCTCATCAAGGATGAGAATCAGGACATCCGCCGCTCCGCCATCGAGATCTTGAACCAGACCAAGGATGAACGCGCCGTCGCGCAGCTCATCGAGGCCACGCGCGACCCGGACTGGTGGGTCAGCGAACGCGCGGTTGATGCGCTGGCGGAAATCGGCAGCACCAAGGCATTGCCGCGCTTCATCGACATGCTGCAAGGAGAGGCCAAATCCCTGCCCACGGTGATCCGCGCGATCGGCAAGATCGGCGATCAGCGCAGCCTCGAGAGCCTGCTGCCGATGCTGGCGCGGCCCGAAAATGAGATCAAGGTGGAGGCCATTGCCGCGCTGGCGAAGCTCGCGGACGAGCGCCGCGCCGACACCATCCGCGTGCGCTTGCAGGCGGTGTCCACCAGCACCGACGGCACCTTGAGCCAGGCCGTTGCGCGCGCAATGCAGGAGCTGGACAACCGCTTTTCGACGCAGCAAATCGCCGCCAACAAGCGCGCGGAAAAGATGCAGGAACCTGCCAAAACACTGCTCATCGACAATCAGGCCCTGGCGAATGTGGTCAAACAAGCCGAGGAGACCGCGGCGTCGGCCAGGCTGGACATCGCGACCTTGAAGCCCGGAGATGTGATCGAGGGCCGCTACAAGTTCATCGAGAAAATCGGCAAGGGTGCCTTCGGCACCGTACTGCTCATGGAAGACACCGTGGTCGAGGAACGCCTGATCCTCAAATTCCTGAACCCCAATGTCTCTTCGGATGAGGAGATGATGAAGCGCTTCGTGCATGAATTGCGCTACAGCCGCAAGATCACGCACAAGAACGTCATCCGCATTTACGATTTCCTCTATATCCGCGGCAACTACGCGATCTCGATGGAATACTTCCCCTCGCACACCCTCGGCGGGGAGATCGTGAATGAAAAGCCCGTGGCGTTGAAGCGTGCCGTCAAATTTGCGATCGACATCGCCACCGGCATGGCGGTGGCGCATCAGGCCGGCATCGTGCATCGCGATTTGAAGCCGGCCAACGTGCTGATCGACAACGACTCTCTGCTCAAGATCGTCGACTTCGGCGTGGCGGCGGCGCAGACCCAGGGCGACACGCAGTTGACCAAGACCGGCTACGTCATCGGTTCGCCGAAGTACATGGCACCCGAACAGATTCTGGGCAAGAAAGTCGACGAGCGGGCCGACATCTACAGCTTGGGCGTGATCATGTACGAAATGTTCGCCGGAGTGCCGCCCTATTCACGGGGCGATCACATGTCGGTGATGTACCAGCACGTCCAAGGAAAGGCGCGCCAACCGATCGAGATCAACAAGGAATTGCCGGTGGAATTGAACGCGCTGGTCATGAAGTGCATGTCGCTGGACAAGGCCAAGCGGGCTCAAACCATGGACGAACTGCGCCTGTCCCTCGAAAAATTCCTCTAGCTGTAGACGTAGCTCACGTTTTAAGGCCTATTCCGGCCCCTAAACACTCGAAAAACCAATCGCTTACGGGTAGCCTTACGCGTTATGGCAAGAGTAGACGCGTTCCTAAAGTTGGGGGTGGCCCAGGGCTGCTCGGACCTGCACCTGGCGGTCGGCGTCCCTCCCATGCTGCGCATGCACGGCGACCTGATGCCCATTAAGTTCCGAAACCTCGGCGATGCCGAGCTCGAAGCTTACATCACCGAGATCCTGACCCAATCGCAGCTAAAGGTGCTGCGCGAGGGCCACGATTTGGACTTCTCCTACGTTTCGACCGAGGGCGGCCGCTTTCGGGTCAACGTGTTCCGCAAGGAGACCGGGATCGGCGCGGCGTTCCGATCGATTCCCACCACCATGCCCACCATGGACCAGCTGGGTCTACCGGCGGTCGTGCGGAAGCTGTGCGACTACCACCAGGGCATGATCCTGGTGACCGGTTCAACCGGAACAGGCAAGACAACGACGCTCGCCTCGATGATTGATTACCTCAATTCCACCCGCGCGCTCAACATCATCAGCCTCGAGGATCCGATCGAATTCGTTCATCGCAGCAAGACCAGCCAAGTGATCCAGCGCGAACTTGGGACACACCTCCCCTCGTTTGCCGAAGGCGTGCGTGCGGCCATGCGCGAAGATCCAGACGTGATCCTGGTCGGCGAAATGCGCGATGCGGAAACGATCGCCATGGCGATGACCGCCGCTGAAACCGGGCACCTCGTGCTCGGCACTCTGCATACCACCAGCGCCACCAAGACCATCGATCGAATCATCGATGCACTGCCGAACGATGAGCGTGAGCAAACCAAGACCTTCCTTGCCAATAGCCTCATCGCGGTCATTACACAGATTCTGCTCAAGACGCCGGACCAGCGTGCGCGCAAGGCCGTGTGCGAGATCATGGTGCTCACCAAGGCCATCGGCAAGCTCATCATGACCGACCAGACGCATCAAATCCCCAGCCAGCTGCAAATGGGCAAGGAATACGGCATGCAGCTGATGGATCAAGCCTTGCTCGCGGCCATCAACGCCAAGGAAGTGGACCCGGAGCATGCCTATACGTATGCATCCGACAAGCGCCAGTTCCAGCGCTTCGTCACCGACATGTCCGGAGCGCCGGTCGCAGAACCTGCGACCCCGCCGTAAGCCCATGCCGGCCATCGACCAATACCTCACCCAGATCCTCGAGCGTAACGGCTCGGATCTGCACTATTTGGCAGGCGACCCGCCGCGCGTGCGCCAGTATGGCGATCTGAAGGCCTTGGGCGATCAGCCGTTGGGCATGGACGATGTGAAGAACACGCTGTATGAAATCATGCCGAAGCTTGCGGTCGAGCGCTTCGAAGAAAAGGACGGCACGGATTTCGCCTACGCCATCCCGGGCGTGGCGCGATTCCGCGTCAATGTCATGCGTCAGCTCAACGGCATGGGAGCGGTGTTCCGGGCCATACCCTCGAGCGCCAAGACTGCCGAGGAACTCAAGCTACCGCCGGCCGTGATGGACATGTGCAAGATCAACAGCGGTCTGATCCTCGTCACGGGAAAGACCGGTTCCGGCAAGTCCACCACGCTCGCCGCCATGATCGATGATATCAACCATCGCGAGAAGGGCCATATCCTCACCATCGAGGACCCGATCGAGTTCGTGCACGCACGCAAGAACTGCCTCATCAGCCAACGCGAAATCGGCGTGCATGCCGCGTCGTTTGCATCCGCGCTGAACTCCGCCTTGCGCGAAGACCCGGACGTCATTCTGGTGGGCGAGCTTCGCGATCTGGAAACCATGAGCATCGCAGTCACGGCGGCGGAGATGGGCATTCTGGTGATGGCGACGCTGCACACCAATGGCGCCGCGCCCACCGTCGACCGATTGGTCAATGCGTTTCCGGCGGATAAGCAGCCGCACGTACGCACCATGCTTTCAACCAGCTTGCGCGGCGTGGTATCGCAGCAGCTCATTCAAAAGGCGGACAAGCAGGGCCGTGTTGCGGCTCTGGAAATCCTGGTCAATACGCCCGCGGTGGCCAATCTGATACGACAAGGCAAGATGGATCAGCTCGAAAACGCCATGCAGAGCGGCGCCGCCAACGGCATGCGGCTGATGGACACGGCAATCCAGGCGCTGCTCGATTCGCGGCAAATTTCCGGTAAAGAAGCCTTCAAAAAGGCCATCAACAAATCCAAGTTTGAGCAGTTTCGCGAAGCGTCTTAGCGAGATTCGTCAACGCTCTCACCCCGTGGCGACGGCCGCAGCCGCGACCGCCCGTCCCCGTCATGGCATAATTTGGCATGACTCATCGACGCCGCATCCTGGTTACCAGCGCACTGCCCTATGCCAATGGCCCCCTGCATCTGGGCCATATTCTCGAAATGATTCTGACCGACATCTGGGTGCGGTTTCAGAAATTGCGCGGCCATGAGTGCTACTACGTGTGCGCCGATGACACCCACGGCACCCCCATCATGCTCAAGGCGCAGTCGGAAGGGATTACACCGGAAAGGCTGATTGCCCAGGTGAACACCGAGCATCAGCGCGATCTTAACGACATGTTGATCGGCATGGATAATTTCGGCTCGACGCACTCGGCGGAGAACAAGGTCCTGTGCGATCGGATGTACCTGATGCAGCGGGACGCGGGGTACATCGACAAGCGCAGCGTGCGCCAGGCCTATGACGACTCGGCCAAAATGTTCCTGCCGGATCGATACGTGAAAGGCATTTGCCCGGTGTGCGCGACGCCCGATCAGTACGGCGATTCCTGCGAGAACTGCGGTTCGACCTACACGCCGGCAGATCTCAAGGATCCGGTTTCCGTGGTGAGCGGCACCGCGCCGGTATGGCGCGACGCGGAACACTACTTTTTCAAGCTGAGCGCGTTTGAATCGTCGCTGCGCGCCTGGATCGGCAGCGGCGCGGTGCAGGACAGCGTCGCCCGCAAGCTCAATGAGTGGTTCTCGCAGGGACTTCGCGACTGGGACATCTCGCGCGAAGCCCCCTACTTCGGCTTCGAAATCCCTGGTGCGCCGGGCAAATATTTCTACGTTTGGTTCGATGCGCCCATCGGCTATCTGGCTAGTTTCACGCAGTTATGCGCCCGCACCGGACTTAAGTTCGAGGACTTTTTCGCCGTCGACTCGAGCACGGAGCTGCATCACTTCATCGGCAAGGACATTCTGTACTTTCACACCCTGTTCTGGCCCGCGGTGCTGCAGGCATCCCAGATGCGCAGGCCGACCTCGGTGCATACGCATGGCTTTCTCACCATCAACGGCACAAAGATGTCCAAGTCGCGCGGCACCTTCATCACCGTGCGCCGTTATTTGGAGAACTTTCCGGCCGAGTACCTGCGCTACTACTTTGCGGCAAAACTCGGCTCGGGCATCGACGACATGGACATGAACCTGAATGAGTTCGCGACACGCCTGAATTCGGAAATCGTCGGCAAGCTCGTCAACATTGCCAGCCGCTGCTCGGGCTTCATTACGCGCACTGCCGGCGGCCAATTGGCGCGCAGCCTGGCTGATCCGGAGCTATACGAGGCATTCGTCGCCGCAGGCGAGGCCATCGCGAAACACTATGAAGCGCGCGACATCGCTGCGGCGGTGCGCGATATCATGTCGCTGTGCGATCGCGCCAACCAATACGTCGATTCGCGCAAACCCTGGCTGCTGGCGAAGGACCCGAAAAAAACCGCCGAGGTGCAGAGCGTTTGCACCCAAGCGCTGAATCTATTTCGGGTGTTGATGATTTACTTGGAGCCGGTGTTGCCCACCATGGCGGCCCGGGCCTGTGCATTTTTTCAAGAACCGGGATGGTCCTGGGCCGCGGCGGCAAAGCCGCTGCTTGCCACGAGCATCAATGCGTATGAGCCTCTGGCGGTGCGGCTCGATCCCAAGGCGGTGGCGCGCTTGGTCGAGCCCGAGACTGCGGTGATCGCCGGCCCTGGCCCCGCGCTTGCCAACGGGGGCGCATCCGACACCGCGACCCTGGCGGCGGCCGCGTCGGTTGAGGGCAATCTGATCTCGATCGATGACTTTTTGCGCATTGATTTGCGGGTGGCGAAAATCCTGACTGCCGAATTCATCAGCGGTGCGGACAAGCTGCTGAAGCTGCGCGTCGACGTAGGCGAATTGGGCGAGCGCGAGATCTTCGCCGGCATCCGCGCCGCTTATGATCCTCAGGCCTTGGTAGGACGGCTCATCGTCGTGGTCGCCAACTTGGAGCCGCGCAAGATGCGTTTTGGCACCTCGGAGGGAATGATGTTGGCCGCGGGACCCGGCGGCAAGGAGATTTTCGCGTTGTCGCCGGATTGCGGCGCGACTCCCGGTATGCGTGTCAAATGACATGAGCAACGCAGCAGCGCCGGACTTGGCGGCGCTCATCGATGCCTTGCTGCCCCAGACCCAGTGCACGCGCTGTGGATATTCCGGATGCAACCCGTATGCCGCCGCCGTTGCCGCGGGCGAGGCGCAGATCAATCAGTGCCCGCCCGGCGGTCAGGCGACGATCGATGCATTGGCGAGCCTTCTCAAACAGCCGGCGTTGCCGTTGAATCCGATCAATGGAGTCGAATCGCCACCGCGGGTCGCCTGGATCGATGAGGCTCGCTGCATCGGCTGCGCGCGCTGTTTGGCGCCCTGTCCCGTCGATGCCATCGTGGGTGCGCAGAAATTCATGCACACCGTGCTCGCCGATCGCTGCACCGGTTGCGAGCTGTGCCTGCCGCCCTGTCCCGTCGACTGCATCGAGATGCGGCCTGCCGCCGGGCACGCCAACCAGCCGGTGCGGAATCGCGAGCGCTACGCGGCGCACACCGGCCGCCTCGCGGGCCAAGCGGCGGAACGGCAGCGGCAGCTGGATGCCAAAAAGGCGGCTGCGGCGCGGCGTCCGAGGCCTTGAGTGAATCCGCAAAAGCGTCAAGCAATCTTTGTCCGCTTGGCCGAAGCAAACCCGCAGCCGCGCACGGAATTGATCTATCAATCAGCATTCGAACTCCTGGTGGCGGTCATTCTGTCCGCTCAAGCAACCGACAAAAGCGTGAACAAGGCAACCGCTGAATTATTCCGGGCGGCAAACGCGCCCGCTGCAATCCGGGCGCTAGGCGTCAAAGGCCTGTCGAAATACATCAAGTCCATCGGCCTCTACAATGCCAAGGCCAAGAACATCATTGCCATGTCGCAGCTGCTCTTGGAGCGCCACGGCGGCGAGGTACCGACGACCCGTGAGGCGCTGGAGGAGTTGCCCGGTGTCGGCCGCAAGACTGCAAATGTGATTCTGAATACGGCATTCGGCCAACCGACCATTGCGGTCGATACCCACATCTTTCGGGTCTCGAATCGCACAGGAATCGCGCCTGGTAAAACAGTGCGTGAGGTCGAGGATAAGTTGCTGAAGTTCGTGCCGACGCAATTCCTTCTCGATGCGCATCACTGGCTGATTCTCCACGGCCGCTATGTTTGCAAGGCCCGCCGGCCTGCCTGTCCGGACTGCATCATTGCGGATCTTTGCGAGTACCGGCACAAGACGCGGGCATGAGCGCCTTTAGCAGCCATTCACGCGACCAACTGCGTCTTGCCTACGCCGAAGCCTGGGCAAAGCACCTGGCGCGCACGCCGCTGACCGCACTCGAAGCACAGATCGCCGACGTGATTGGCGCGCACCCGGAGTACCAGCGCGTGGTCGCTGATGCAGCTGCCGCGCTCGGGTTCGAGCCCAGCGCCGGAGGTGCCGCCGACAATCCGTTCTTACATATGGGATTGCATTTGGCGGTGCGCGAACAAGTGAGCATTGACCGTCCGCCGGGAATCCGCGATTTGCTGCAACAGCTGCAGGTCCGGTCGGGGGACGTGCACCGTGCCGAGCACGCCCTGATGGAGGCCCTGGGCGAGGAGCTGTGGTTGGCGCAGCGCGAAGGCCGGGCACCGGACGAGCAGCGCTACCTTCAGATCGCGCGGGATCGCCTGGCCCGCTGACCGTTCGCATCCAAGGTTAACGAAGCTTCATGCCCGCGTCATCGGAGCGCCGGAAGCGCACCGTTATGCTGGTTCGCTCGCAAATCACTGATTTTCAGGAAATTACCATGCGCCTTGCATTATCGGCGAGCGCCATTTGCCTCAGCTTCTGGGTGCTGGCCGCCCGCGCGGCGACACCACAATCACCCGCCGCCGCGGCGACGGCGCCCACGGCTGCTCAAGTCGCCAACGAGGCCGCTGCAAGGCATGCCAAGCGCACGATCTGCCTCAAGGAAGCGAAGCAGCACAAGCTGGTCGGCGCCGAAAAGACGGCCTTTATCAAGAACTGCATCGACGCGCCGCCGCAGGCCGTCTCCGCGAACCGAATTTCGCCCCCGGACCGGCCCTAGCCTCAATATTTTCGGGCAGGCGTGACCGTAATGGTCAATCGCACACTATCGGGATCGGCGTTGCTCAGCTGCAATAGGAACGGCCGAGCTCCCGTCAAGTCATACTCGACGATCTTGTGCGGTGAACTGCATCCGCGCTGGCCTTGGAAGTCTATCGCGGCGACCAGCGCGCCATTTGAAACCACGTCGATGTAGAACGGCATGTCGATGGCGATGCGATAGCTGCCGCTCGAGGGAATCTTGAATGTCAGCAAGCCGGCATGAGAACCCGCGCGCGGATTTTTCTTTCCCGGCGTGGCCGCAAATGCGACCTGGTCTTGCGGTTTCAGTTTGACCTCGTACAGATGATCGAGCAGAACGAAAGGTGCGCCCTTCGCATCCGCTGCCGCCGTCAACGGCGTCGCGCCGCCCGCGAACAGCACACGCTCGCGCGCCACGTCCCATTTGAAGTCTACGCAGCCATCGTCCGCAAGGGCCGGTGCGCCGGCAACGCTCCAAAGTATTGCGAGCAGTATCGAGAGAACCGCGCTTTGAGCCATGCTATCGCTTCGGTATATAGAGATCAGTCAAGGTTCCGTCGAAAGCTTCCGCAGCAAACGCGACCGTTTCCGACAGCGTCGGATGCGGATGGATGGTCAAGCCGATATCGGTCGCGTCGGCTCCCATCTCGATCGCCAGCGCAACTTCGGCAATCAGATCGCCGGCATTGGTACCCACGATGCCGGCGCCCAAAATACGGTGGGTTTCCTTGTCAAACAGCAGCTTGGTGAAGCCGTCGTCGCGGTTCAATGCCAGAGATCGGCCGCTGGCAGCCCAAGGAAACGTGCCTTTGCCGTACTGGATGCCGGCCGCCTTCGCGTCCGTTTCCGTAAGGCCCGCCCAGGCAATTTCAGGGTCGGTATAGGCAACCGCAGGAATGCAGCGCGCGTCGAAGGAGGCTTTGTGTCCAGCTGCGACCTCGGCGGCAACCTTGCCTTGATGGCTCGCCTTGTGCGCCAGCATCGGCGCGCCGACGATATCTCCGATCGCAAAAATATGCGGTACGTTGGTGCGCATTTGCCTGTCGACGTCAATGAGTCCGCGGGCGCTGACCTTCACGCCTGCCGCGGCGGCATCTATGACCTTGCCGTTTGCACTGCGACCCACGGCTACCAAAACGCGATCAAACATCTGCGGCGGCGGAGAATCCGGGCCGTCGTAAGTCGCGCGCAGTCCTTCCGAAAGCGCTTCGAGTTTGGCGACCTTGGTTTTCAAGAGAATCTTCTCGTAGCGCTTTTCGATGCGCTTCTGCAGCGGCCTCACCAGATCGCGATCGGTTCCCGGCATGAGGCCGTCGCTCAATTCCACCACTGTCACCTGAACGCCGAGAGCATCGTAAACACAGGCCATCTCCAGACCGATGATGCCGCCGCCGATCACCAGCAGCCGCTTGCAATCCACCGGCAATTCCAGTGCACCGCTCGAGTCGATGACCCGGGGATCATCCGCAAGCCCCGGCAGGAGCGCCGACTCGGACCCGGCTGCGATGATGCATTGCTTGAAGTCCACGCGACGCGTGCCGCCCTCGCCCTTGACCTCGAAGGAATGCGGGCCCACGAACTTGGCATCGCCCTGAATCAGCGTGACCTTGCGCTGCTTGGCCAACAGCATCAGACCATTGGTCAATCGCGTGACAACCTTGCTCTTCCACGTGCGCAGCAGATCGCGGTCGATCCGCGGTGAACCAAAGACGATGCCGTTGGCCGCCATGTCGGCCGCATCTTCGATTACCTTGGCAGCGTGCAACAGCGCCTTGGACGGGATGCAGCCCACATTCAGGCAGACACCCCCCAGCACCGGCCACCGCTCGATCAGCGTCACCTTAAGACCCAAGTCAGCTGCACGAAACGCGGCGGTGTAGCCGCCGACACCGGCCCCGAGCACCACCAAATCGACCGCACCCTCGGGCGCTGCGCTCGCCGCCGGCGGTGCGGGCGCATCGGCTTTCGCAGGCTGCGGCGGATCAGCTTTCGTCGGTGCGGGGGCAGCGATTTTCGCGCTCGCAGGTGCGGCGGCTGGTGCCTTTGCGGACGAGGCGGCGTCGGTCTCCACCATGGCGATCAAGGTGCCCGACGTGACTTCGGCGCCCTTCTTGATTTCGATCGATTGGATCACTCCGCTCACCGGCGACGGCACATCCATTGCGGCCTTGTCGGATTCGAGCGAGATCAGCGGATCCTCAACCGCCACTTTGGCGCCCTGCTTCACGAGCACTTCGAGCACAGTGACGCCTTTGACGTCGCCCAGATCCGGAACGCGCACCTCGACGGTGCTCATAGCAGCGCCTTCACATCACCGAGCGTTTTTGCCAGGAACACCACGAAACGGGCTGCTTCGGCGCCGTCGATGACGCGATGATCGTAGGATAGAGACAGCGGCAGCATGAGCCGCGGCACAAATGCGCCTCGCTCGTATACCGGCTTCTGTGCGGACCGCGATACGCCAAGGACTGCGACTTCCGGCGCGTTGATGATGGGCGTGAAGTAAGTGCCGCCGATTCCGCCCAAGCTGGAAATCGTAAAGCTGCCGCCTTGCATTTCCGTGGCTTTGAGTTTGCCGCCGCGCGCCTTCTCCGATAATGAGGCGAGCGCCCGGGCGGTATCGTAAATGCTCAGCTGATCGGCATTCGGAATGACCGGCACCACCAGCCCATTCGGCGTGTCCGCGGCGAAGCCGATATTGAAGTACTTCTTGAAGACCAGATTTTCGCCGCTCTCGTCCAATGACGCATTGAGGCGGGGGAATTGCTGCAAGGCCAGGATGCAGGCCTTGATGATGAACACCAGCGGCGTCAGCCGCACCTGCTCCTGCTCGGCCTTGCTCTTGAGCGCGCCGCGCGCGGCTTCGAGGTCGGTGATGTCCGCATCCTCGTGCTGAGTCACGTGCGGAAGGTTCAGCCAGCTTGCTTGTAAGCGTGCACCCGATATTTTCTGTATACGGGAGAGCGGCTTGACCTCGACCGCGCCAAAGTGCGCGAAATCAACAATCGGCACGCGCGGCAGGGGCGACGCCGGCGCAGCGGTCGCGGCGGCCGCCAACAACCCTTTGACGTGTGCCTTGACGTCGTCCTGGGTGATGCGGCCCTTGACGCCCGTTCCCTGAACCTTGCCTAGGTCGGCGCCCAGTTCGCGTGCAAATTTGCGCACCGACGGACTGGCATGTGCCCTCGAGAATGCCTTCTCATCCACCACAGCCGCGCGCGCCTGCGGGCGGGCCTGCTCCGGGCTCGTGGGAGGTGCGGGGCCGCGTGCCGGCGCCGCAGCGGGCGCCCCAGCGGGCACCGCAGGGGGCACCGCAGCCTCGGGCTCCTTTTTCTGCGCCGGCGCCGGGGCAGCGGCGGCCGGTTCTACCGCGCTCTTTTCGGTGGCCGGAGCTTCGGCCGCTGAGGGTTCGAGCAGGAGGATCAGGGATCCTTCGGAGACCTTGTCACCAGTTTTGAGCTTCACCTGCGCGATCTTGCCCGCTGCGGGAGCCGGCACGTCCATAGCGGCTTTTTCCGTTTCGATCGTGACCAGCGGCGTTTCTTTGTCGATCTGCTGGCCATCCTTCACCAGCACGTCGATGACGCTTACGTCTTTAAACCCGCCGATGTCGGGAACCTTGACTTCAATTGGACTTGCCATGATCGACTATACCGACACGGGATTGGATTTTTCCGGATCGATGCCGAAAGTCTGCATTGCCTTGCTTACCGTGTGCGTATCGATCTTGCCTTCGTCCGACAGCGCTTTCAGCGCGGCGACCACCACGTAGTGGCGGTCGACTTCAAAGAAGCGGCGCAGTTCCGCACGCGAATCGCTGCGGCCAAAGCCATCGGTTCCCAATGCAGTAAAGGCTCCCGGCACCCACTGCCGGATCTGATCCGCGACGGTCTTCATATAATCGGTGGCGGCGACGAAGGGGCCTTCGCGCTCCGCGAGAACTTGCTCGATATAAGTCGGCTTTCGCGGTTCGGTCGGATGCAGCATGTTCCAGCGCTCGACGGCAAGCGCATTCTTGCGCAGCTCGCTGTAGCTGGTCACCGAGTAGACATCCGCAGGCACGCCATAGTTTTTCTCGAGCAGCTCGGCCGCCGCCAGCACTTCGCGTAAGATCGTGCCGGAGCCGAACAGCGTCACCCGCACCTTGCCTCGGCCGCCGATCTGCAGCAGATACATGCCGCTCAAGATGCCTTGCGCCACGCCCGCCGGCATGGCGGGGTGCGCGTAGTTCTCGTTCATGACGGTGATGTAGTAGAAGACGCTTTCCTGCTCTTGATACATGCGGCGCAGTCCATCCTGCACGATCACCGCCAATTCATAAGCGTAGGCAGGATCATAGGCCACGCAATTCGGCACCGTCGTCGCCACCAACTGGCTGTGCCCGTCCTGATGCTGCAAGCCTTCGCCCGCCAGCGTGGTGCGTCCTGCGGTGCCGCCCACCAGGAACCCGCGGGCCTGGCTATCGCCCGCCGCCCAAATGAAGTCACCGACGCGTTGGAAGCCGAACATCGAATAATAAATATAGAACGGCACCATGCTGACGCCATGATTGGAATACGCCGTGGCCGCGGCGATCCACGAACACATGCTCCCGGCTTCGTTGATGCCCTCCTCAATGATCTGCCCCTGCTTGTCCTCGCGATAAAACATGAGCTGGTCGGCGTCCTGCGGCGTGTACAACTGCCCGACGGAGGAATAAATTCCGACCTGCCGAAACATGCCCTCCATGCCGAATGTCCGCGCCTCGTCAGGCACGATGGGCACGATGTGTTTGCCGATGTTCTTGTCTTTGACCAGCGTGGTCATCATTCGCACCAACGCCATGGTGGTCGATATCTCGCGATCACCGGTTCCCTCGAGCAGCGTGCTGAAGGCTTCGATCGGCGGCACCACTAGAGGCGGCGCGATCGAGCTGCGCGCGGGCAGATACCCGCCGAGTGCGGTGCGGCGCTCTTGCAAATAGCGCATCTCTTCGCTGTCCTGGGCCGGCTTCCTGAACGACAAGCCGGCGATTTCCTCATCGGTGATTTGGATATTGAATCGATCGCGCACTTCCTTGAGATTATCGTCGGTGAGTTTTTTCTGTTGATGCGTGGAGTTCAGTCCCTCGCCCGCCTTGCCCATGCCGAATCCCTTCACGGTCTTCGCCAGAATCACGGTCGGCGCGCCTGCATGTGCCATTGCAGAGGCGTATGCGGCATAGACTTTTTGCGGATCATGACCGCCGCGGTTCAAATGCCAGATCTCCTCATCAGACATGTTGGCGACCATCTCTTTGAGCTCGGGATATTTGCCGAAGAAATGCTCGCGCGTATAAGCCCCGCCCTTGGACTTGAAGTTCTGATACTCGCCGTCCACGCACTCTTCCATCACCCGCTTGAGGAACCCCTTTTGATCGCGCTCCAACAACGGATCCCAGCGGCTGCCCCACAAAACCTTGATGACGTTCCAGCCGGCGCCGAGAAATGCGGCTTCGAGTTCCTGGATGATCTTGCCGTTGCCGCGTACCGGTCCGTCGAGCCGCTGCAGGTTGCAATTGATGACGAAAATGAGGTTGTCGAGCTTTTCGCGCACCGGCATGGTAAGCGCTCCCATCGACTCGGGCTCGTCCATTTCGCCATCGCCCAAGAATGCCCAAATCTTCCGGTCGGACGGCGCGACGATGCCGCGATGCTCCAAGTAGCGCAGAAAGCGCGCTTGAAAAATCGCCATCATCGGACCCAAGCCCATCGACACCGTCGGAAATTGCCAGAAATCCGGCATCAGCCAAGGATGCGGATAGGATGACAACCCGCCGCCGCGCACTTCCTGGCGAAACCGCTGCAGCTGGCTCTCATCCAAGCGGCCTTCCAGGTATGCGCGCGCATAGATGCCCGGACTCGAGTGTCCTTGCATGAAAATCATGTCGCCGGGGTGGGCGGCGCTGCGCGCCCGCCAGAAATGATTGAATCCGACCTCGTACAGAGTTGCCGCGGATGCGTAGGTTGCGATATGTCCGCCGTACTCGGAATTCGTGCGATTGGCCTGCACCACCATCGCGAGCGCATTCCAGCGGATGTAGGCCTCATTGCGCCGTTCCAAGGATCGATCGCCGGGATACTCCGGTTCTTGAGCTTTTGAAATGGTGTTGAGATACGCAGTGTTCGGCTTGAACGGCAGATAAGCGCCTGACCGGCGCGTAAAATCCACCAGCTTTTCCAGCAGAAAATGCGCGCGCTGCGGGCCCTGCGCTCGCATCACCGAATCAATGGATTCAAGCCATTCTTGAGTTTCGGTCGGATCGATGTCTTCGAACGGCGATTGTTGCGTCATAGACCCACGTGTCCTGTTAAGATGGCAGGCACGTTACAGCGCCCCTGCGCCCACTGCCACTGCGTTGTTTACCCGCACTATCTTCGGGGTTTGGTTTTTCACGGTCAAGCAAGGGATAAGGTCGCGATACCTTTGCGTTTTTAAGATATGCCGACTCGCTTGCCCCTAGACCGTCTACTCGTGCCCGTGCGCCAAACGGCTTCGCGGCTCACACCATCAATCCTCGCTCGATATGACAGTGCATTGCTGTTTCTGCCGCTGGCGCCTTCTGCGGCCGATTGGAACGACTTGCCCTACGGCACCACGCTGCGCGCGCTGCACGATCGCAAGATCCGAAAAGCCGGCGACACCTTTCACTTGCGAGTCGGACCAGAGGCTCAGACGCTGCTGGTCGTTGCCTGCCTCGCCAACGAGGCGAGCACTTTCGATCGATTGCAAGCCGCCGGCAAGCTTGCCCGCAGCGCGCTCGACGGCGATCCGAAAACATTGCTGGTGTGGCAGCAGGGATGCGCGCCGGAAGCCGCCGACGCCACGTTCAATACCGTCATCGCGGCTCTCGAAGCGGCCGCCTTTCGCCTTGCCAGCTTCAAAAGCAAGCCCAAAACACGGGTTCGGCTCGTTCGGATAGACCTCGCACGCCGCGGAAAGTTGCAGGACCTGGAGTTGACGCTGGCAACGGCCGGCGGCAACAATCTCGCCCGATGGCTTACTGCGCTGCCGCCGAACACGCTGGATGCCGGCGGCTATCGCCGGCTCATCCGGCAATTTGCCGAGCGCCTGAAGCTGCGCTTCAAATTCTACGGGGAGCCGCAGTTGAAACGCCTGGGGTGCGGTGCGTTTCTTGCGGTTTCGCGCGGCAATGGTCAGCGCGATGCCGGCATTGCCGCCATTTCCTATCGGCCCCGAGGCGCGAAAGCACCCGACCTAAGCTTGGTAGGCAAGGGCATTTGCTTCGACACCGGCGGCACGAATTTGAAGGCGCACAAGAGCATGCTGGACATGCACACCGATATGGAGGGCAGCGCCGTCGCGCTGGGCAGTCTCTACGCCCTGCATGCGCTGCGTTCACCCCTGGCGGTCGATTGTTGGCTGGCGATCACCGAGAACCGCATCGGTCCGCTCGCGTACAAGCCGCAGGATGTGGTGCGGGCGGCAAATGGCACGACGATTCAGGTCATTCATACCGATGCAGAGGGGCGGATGGTGCTGGCTGACGCGCTGTGCCTGGCATCCGCCAAGAAGCCGCGCGCCATCATCGACTATGCGACGCTGACGGGTGCGTGCATCCATGCGCTCACTGAGCGTTACAGCGGCGCGTTCACGAACCGGCCCGAGCTACGCGACGTGATCGAGAGCGCCGGCGCGGGAAGCGGCGAACGCGTGTGGTGCTTTCCGATGGACAGCGACTACGACACGGACCTGGAGAGCACGGTTGCCGATGTGCAGCAATGTGCAGCAGACGGCAAGGGTGACCACATCTTGGCTGCACGCTTCCTGAGCCGCTTCGTGCCGAACGAGATCGCGTGGCTGCACCTCGACCTCGCGGCCGGCACTCGGCACGGCGGCCTGGGGCACATCGCCACGGAGATCACAGGTTTCGGCGTTCGCTATACGGTTGAGCTGCTGCGCGGCGGCTGGCCCGACGCATCGCTCCGGGCATCATGAACACTTTGCGCATTCAACGGCCGGATGACTGGCATGTACATCTGCGCGATGGCGCGGCGCTGCAATCCGTGGCGCACTTCACCGCGGAACGATTCGGACGCGCCATCATCATGCCGAACCTCAAGCCCGCCATCACCACGACCGAATTGGCGCGCGCCTACCGGCAGCGCATTCTCGAGGCCGTTCCCGCCGCAAGCCGTTTCGAGCCTCTGCTCACGCTGTATCTCACCGATAGCACATCCGCCGATGAAATCGACCGCGCCAAGGGTTCCGGCTTCATTCATGGCGTAAAGCTGTATCCCGCGGGTGCGACCACCCATTCGGATTCGGGCGTAACCGATATCAAGCATGTTCATGCAGTTCTCGCGCGCATGGAAAAAATCGGCATGCGGCTCTTGGTGCATGGCGAGTCGCCGCAGCCCGAGGTGGATGTGTTCGATCGCGAGGCGCATTTCATCGACACCGTGCTTGCGCCCATGCTAGAGCGCTTCCCGGCGCTACAAGTGGTGCTCGAGCACATTACGACTGCGCGAGCCGTGGAATTTGTCGGCACGGCAAGGCGCGGCGTCGCGGCGACCATTACGCCGCAGCATCTATTGCACAATCGCAATGCGATTTTTTCGGACGGCATCCGTCCGCATTATTACTGCCTGCCGATTCTCAAGCGCGAACGGGATCGTCAAGCGTTGCTCGGCGCGGCCACCAGCGGCGATCCGCGCTTTTTTCTCGGAACCGACAGCGCACCGCACGAGAAAGACGCCAAGGAAAGCGACTGCGGCTGCGCAGGCATGTTCACCGCGCACGCCGCGCTCGAGCTGTATGCGGAGGCGTTCGATTCAGCGGGCAAGCTCGATCGGCTCGAGGCATTTGCCAGCCATTTCGGCGCCGACTTCTACGGCCTGCCGCGCCACGCGGAAACCGTGACGCTGCGGAAAGAAGCGTGGCTAACGCCGGAGAAATACCCTTTTGCGGGCGGCACCGTAGTGCCGTACCGCGCCGGCGAGCCGATCGCCTGGCGCCTGGTTTCAACTTGAGCATGCCGCAAGTTCATTGACATGTCGCAAATTCCGCCCATTACTCTGGCAACGCGCTTCCGAGGGTTTTTGCCGGTGGTCATCGATGTCGAGACCGGCGGCTTCAATTCGCAAACCGACGCGCTGCTGGAAATCGCCGCCGTGCTGATCGAAATGCGCAGCGACGGCACGCTGGCGCGCGGCGAAACGCATCGCTACCACGTCATTCCGTTTCCCGGCGCCAATTTGGAACCGGCATCGATGGCGGTCACAGGCATCGACCCGCATCACCCGCTGCGGCCGGCCATCAGCGAGGAAGACGCCCTGCAGCGCATTTTCAGGGAGGTCCGAACCGCGATTCGGACCGCGGACTGCACGCGGGCCGTTTTGGTCGGCCACAACGCGTCCTTCGATTTGAATTTCTTGAATGCCGCGGTTGCGCGCGCGCAGGTGAAGCGCAATCCCTTCCATCCATTTTCTTGCTTCGATACCGCCACGCTCGGCGGCATCGCTTTCGGGCAAACGGTCTTGATGCGGGCGACGCTCGCCGCAGGCTTGGAATGGGATACTTCCTCAGCGCATTCCGCGGCCTACGACGCCGAGCGCACCGCCGATCTTTTCTGCATCGTGTGCAATCAATTTCAAGGCGTGTTCGACGCCGGCCGCAGGCGCTTGGCGGCCATGGGGCCGCTCGAGGTTGAACTCGACCCTTAAGGATCCTTAAGCGGCGACGGCCCCGGCCTCGGCCAGCATCTGCTTCAATTCTCCGCTCTTGTACATCTCCAGGGTGATGTCGCATCCGCCCACGAGCTCGCCGTTGACGTAGAGCTGCGGAAAAGTCGGCCATTTCGAATAGGTCTTGAGCGCCTCACGCACCTCAGGATCCTCAAAGATATTGATGTGAGCGAACTGCGCCTTACAGGCCCGCAGCGCACCCACGGTTTGGGCGGAAAACCCGCATTGCGGGAAATCGGGGGTACCCTTCATATAAAGCACCACCGGGGCGGCGGATAGCTGGCTCTTGATTCGTTCAATCGCGTCCATAGTCGACAGTCTCCACGTTAGTCATGATCGGTGCGCCCGCGCGCTTCGCCCAACCCCCGCCGATTGTACCAAACGCCATCTTGACGCGGAGCGGCACGGGGCCCCTCGGGGCCGGGTATCGTTGAATTATTGGGGTCAGTCCCCTATTCTTCCAGGCCTGCCGCAACGCACGATCCTTAAAGGCCGTGGCGTGATCCGATGCATAACATATGGAGGGGAATCGCATGAACCCGTTAAACACCGTCAAATGGCCTCTAATCATTGGATTCGTGCTCGCTGTGGTGATCGCAGCCCTGGTGGAAGGCGGCCTCACATTCAACTCGATCACGCTGGCGGCCTTTACTCGCTGGGCGCACATCTTTGCCGGCATCTTCTGGATTGGCCTGCTGTACTACTTTAATGCGGTACAGACACCCGCAATGGCCGTCGCGGCCGCCGACAAGGGCGGCCCAGGCGGCGCCGGCGTCAACAAGTACATCGCACCGCGCGCTCTGCTGTGGTTTAGATGGTCCGCCCTCGCCACCTGGATCTTGGGCGCGTGGTTGCTGTCGCAGACGCCCGGGCGTTTTGTGAGCGCCTTTACCCTGACCCTCGCCGATCATACTTTTTCACGTCCCAACCTGATCATCGGGATCGGCGCTTGGCTCGGCACCATCATGCTGTTCAATGTGTGGGGACTCATCTGGACCAACCAGAAAAAGATCCTGGGAATCGTGCCGGCGACCGATGAACAAAAGGCCAAAGCCCGCAAGGTGGCGCTGTACGCCTCGCGCATGAACTTTTTGCTGTCGGTGCCCATGCTGATGTGCATGATCGGACCGATGCACGGGCTGCCCTTCTAGCTGTGGGTGCGACACCGCTGATGCGACCCGTGCCGCCACCGGTGCCTGTCCCTGCGGATATGCCGCAGCAGGTGGCGGCGGCCCTCGCGGAAGACATTCATGGCGGCGATCTCACCGCGGCGCTGATTCCGCCGGAAAAATCCGGCCGCGCCACGGTAATCACCCGCGAGGCGGCGATCGTCTGCGGAATTCCCTACGTCGAGGCCGCTTTCAGGCAGGTAGATGCGCGTGTGAAATTCGATTGGCGCGTCGCCGAGGGCGATGCCGCCGATGCCGACCAGATCTTGTTCAGCGTCGAGGGACGGGCCCGCTCGCTGCTGACCGCCGAACGGACCTCACTCAATTTTCTGCAGCTGTTGAGCGGGACGGCAAGCGCGGCCCATGCCTACGCGGTTCTGCTCGAGGGAACCCGCTGCCGCCTTTTGGATACCCGCAAAACCATTCCGGGATTGCGCACCGCGCAGAAGTACGCCGTGCGCGTCGGCGGCGGCGACAATCACCGCATGGGACTTTTTGACGGGATTCTTATCAAGGAGAACCACATTGCGGCCGCCGGCTCCATCGCGCTGGCAGTGGCCGCGGCGAAACGCAGCACGTCGCGGGTGCCGGTGGAAGTTGAGGTGGAGGACTTGGTGCAATTGCAGGAGGCCATCGACTCGGGCGCGGATATCGCATTGCTGGATAATTTTTCGCTGCAAGCCATGCGCGATGGCGTTGCGCTCAATGCCAAGGCAAAGCGCCCATTGAAAATAGAGGCTTCCGGCGGCATCACCAGCGAAATCATCCGCCCGATCGCTGAAACCGGCGTAGATTTTATTTCGGTCGGGAGCATCACCAAGCACCTCCGCGCCGTGGATTTGTCGATGCGCTTTGAATGGCGAGCTTAAGAAGCCGCCGGCGCTTCAAATCAGGCGCCGTTGGCTGCTTTCAAAACGCGCTGCGGCTGCGACACGCCGTAACCTTGCGCGTAGTCGACGCCTAAACTCTGCAGCATGTTGATGATTTCTTGATTCTCGGCGAACTCGGCAATGGTCTGCTTGCCGGTAAGATGGCCGATCTCGTTGATCGAACGCACCATTTCGCGATCGATGGGGTCGTGCAGGATTTCCTTGACGAAGCTGCCGTCGATTTTCAGATAGTCGACCGGGAAGTGCTTTAAATAGCCGAACGACGACAACCCGGTGCCGAAATCGTCGAGCGCAAACTTGCAGCCCAGCTCCTTGAGCGCTTGGATGAAGCGATTTGCCTGTGAGAAGCTGGCAATGGCCGCCGTCTCGGTAATTTCGAAACAGATCTTGGTGGCGTCCAAACCGCTGCGGTGAAACTGATCGATGACATAGGGCAGGAATTTGTCGTCGCCCAAGCTCTGGCCGGATAGGTTGATCGAGCACATGGTGAGCTTTTCGCGCTCATCGGCCTCCGAAACCAGCCAACGGAAGGCATTTTCGATGACCCAGCGATCGATACTCGGCGTGATTCCATAGCGTTCCGCCGCCGTCATGAAATTATCGGGGCCGACGATCTTGCCGGCTTCATCGCGCATGCGCAGCAGCAGCTCGTAATGTGAGCCCGTCTCGGTCTTTTGCAGCGGCATGATCGTCTGCCGGAAGAGCTCGAAGCGGCCTTCTTCCAGCGCATTGTTGATGCGCGCCGCCCACTGCATCTCGCGGCGGCGGCGCATGAGATCGATATCATTCTCTTCGAAGCTGTGCACGCGGTTCCGGCCGGCCTCTTTGGCCGCCTGACAGGCGCTGTCGGCTGCGCTCAAGACCGCCGCGACGTCGGCATTGTCCGCCGAAATGGGAACCACGCCGATGCTGGCGCCCAGTCTGAAAGTGCGCTCTTCCCAGGTGAACTTGAAATTTCGCACAGCTTCGCGCAGCGCCTCCGCGGTGCGCATCGCCTCATCGAGCGAACAGCTCTCGAGCAATATGCCGAACTCATCGCCGCCCAAGCGCGCCAGCGTATCGCGCCAGCGAACCTTGGATTTGAGCAGTGCGCCGACCTGGCCCAGCAACGCATCTCCGGCGCTGTGGCCGCAGGTGTCGTTGACGATCTTGAATTGATCGAGATCGAGGACGCAGAGCGCATAGGACGTCTCGCGCGCCTTGGCGCTCTTCAGCGCCCGTTCCATGCGGCTTTCGAACTCGCGCCGATTCACCAAGCCGGTGAGCACGTCGTGGCTCGCGTGATAGCTCAAGCGCCGGTTGAGCTCGCGCGCCTCGCTGACATCATGGAACACCAGCACGCCGCCGGAGACCGCGCCGCTGCCGTCGCGGATCGGCGAGGCTGTGCTTTCCACGTAAATTTCATTGCCGTCGCGGCGTATCAGCAGCATGGGCCTCACGGACTTGATCGAACGCGTGCGGCGTATGGCGACCGCTAACGGGTTTTCCAAGGGCTCGCATGTCTCTTCATGGAAGGCTCGGAAAATCTCCTCGATGGCACGTCCTTGGCTGTCCTCCAGACGCCATCCGGTCAGCGCCTCGGCCACCGGATTCACATAGTCGATGACGCCTTTGGCGTCGGTAGTGATGACGCCGTCGCCGATGCTCTGCAGGGTGATCTGCGCGCTTTCCTTCTCGCGGAACAGCGCTTCCTCGTACAGCTTGCGCTCCGTGATATCCAACTCAACGCCCACGAGGCGCAGCAATCGGCCCTTATCGTCGACCTTTGCCTTGGCGCGGCTGATGACCCAGCGCCACTCGCCCGTGGCGTGGCGCATGCGATGCAAGCTTTCAAAAATCGGGGTTTTGCCGGCGACATGATCGCGGATGGCGGCCTGCACGCGCGACATGTCGTCCGAGTGCACCAGGGTGCGCCAGTCCGGCGCCTCCCCGACATCGCTCTCGTCGTATCCCAACATCGCTTTCCAGCGCGGCGACAAATAAACCCGGTTGTTGAGGGTATCGAAATCCCACAACCCATCGTTGGCGCTGTGGATGGCGAGCTCGTTGCGCTCTTCCAGATCTTCCAGGTGACGCTGAATCTCGATGCGCTCAAGACCGGTGGCAAGGCTCGAGCCCACGAGCTTCATGAGCAGGTGGAGCTGCACGTCCCAGTTGTCGCGAGGACGCGCGTTGGCAATGCCGAGCAAGCCTGCGGCGCGGCCTTTGATCGAGTATCCGAGCAGCAGCACCGAGCCTATACCTAAGTGATTCCAAACTGCCGCATCATCAGCCTGATCATCGCGGGGAGCGCTGGTATCCCGCAGCTCGGACACCCGCAGCGGCGCCAAGCGTGCATGCAGCCAAGGCAGCTCGTCGAGCGCGAGGCCGCGCAGCTGTTCCGGATTGCCGGTTGCGAGCATGCCGCGCGCAACGTGCACATCGCCGATGACCCCAAGCTCCGGATCGAGTGCTACGTGGAAAGCGGTGTCGACTCGGGTGGCCTCACGCAGCAATTCCAAGTTGACAATAATCGTGTCGAGGGCCGTGGCCGCGGTCATCGTTTGAAAGTCGACCGCAATCTTGGTGCAAATTACATCGAGGCCTACGGCGGGTCGCGCGCCGCGCCTCGGCCATGTTTGCGGAGACAATATGTCCGAGGCGGTGAGGTCAGCGTGGCGGGGATCGGTTGGTGCTATTGCCATGCGCCTTCACTGGCCCCAAGAGAGTAACGGTTGTATATCAATAGTTTGCCACTCAATCAGGGACGAAACGCGAATGCGTCACACAGTTCCTCGGTTTCACTAAGGCGTACATACAGGCGGATTCTCGCATAAGTTATAAGGAATACAAGCTAAGCGATTGTATTAATAGGGCTTCGGGATTTGACGCCTTTCGCACGCCCAAAAAGCCACCCGGATTCATTTAAGCGCCGCTTTCGCCGCCTCGAACAGCAATCCAAGTCTCTGTTCCATATCTGCTTGCAGCCGCTCCAGCGATGCGGCATCGAGTCCCTTGGCGACATAGACGGGTTCGCCGACCGCGATCGCGATCCGCGCCCCGATCCTTGGAATCACGAATCGATCCCAGCTGATTTTCCACGCGCGCGAAGCACAGTAACTCAATGGCACCACCGGCCTTTGCGACAGCTGTGCGAGCAATAGCGCCCCCGGCTTGAACTTCCAGGGCGGCCCGCGCGGACCGTCCGGCGCGATCACGGGCGAAATACCTTCATGCACCAGGGCCTGATAGAAATCGCGCAGCGCCCGCGCGCCGGTGTGCGTCGAGGAGCCGCGAATCACTTCGCCGCCCAGGGCTCGAACGATGATGGCGCCGAATTCGCCGTCCACGGACGGACTGATCAACACTCCTAGTTTCACGCCTGCGGCGCGTTGCTCGAACAGAAATTTCGCGCAGAACAATTGGTGCTGATGCCAGTAAACAGGAATGAATGATGGCGCGCTCGCAAGCGCTGCGCCGATGTGCTCGGCGCCGATTATGCGCACGACCTTGCACCATCCCCACACCAGCCGCATGAGCCCAAGAGCCATGGGCGCGGCCATCTTGTACAGCCACAGGCGCCCCTTCGTCAGGCGACGGCCGGAGCGCGTCTGTTGATCGTAGATGGTATTGCGAAGGCCGCCGTCTTCTCGCTTTTTCTGCACGGCTCGTATTGTCGGGAAGCGCTCCGTGCTGCGCAACGCCTAAGTTACAATGGCGGCATGGAGACATTGGCAATTCCGCCGGGACCGGCAGAAGGGTTCGATCTTGGCGGCAGCGATGAATCGCTTGCTCGCTTGCAAGACTACTTTGCCCGATTCGGAGACACCTACCGGGTATTCGCCCCCAGCCGCGGCGTATTCAACTACGTCATCAACCATCCAGACGACATCAAGCGGGTATTGCTGACCAACCACCGCAACTACACCAAGGGCGAGGGCATGGATCGCGTCAAGATCCTGCTCGGCAACGGCATCATGACCAGCGAAGGCGCGCTTTGGCGCCGCCAGCGGCGCATGATGCAGCCCTCGTTTCATCGGCGCGTCATTGATCAGTTCGCCGCGCTCATCAGTGAGGTCAACGAACGCCACGCGCAGCGCTGGGCGGCCGCCGCGGCACGCGGCGAGCCCGTCAACATTTCGAACGATACCAGCGAGTTGACCCTCGAAATCGTGTTGAAATCCATCTTCGGCAGTGATTTGGAAAAATTGGCGCAGCAGATGGGCGTCAATCCGTTCGAAGTGGTCGCCAAGCAATCGAATCGCGACCTGAAATTCGCGTTCCAATTTCGCTCGCTGGGACGCTTGGTGGGCGAGTTGATCCGGCAAAGGGCACACGCGCCGGAGGAGCATTTCGATTTCTTGAGCATGTTCATGCTGACGCACGACCGAGAAACCGGCGAGCCCATGTCCGAGAAAGAGCTGATTGACGAGGTACTGACGCTAATCGTCGCCGGCCACGAGACCACCGCCGCCGCGCTCACCTGGACCTGGTACCTGGTAAGCCGCCACAGCGAGGCCGCAGAGCGGCTGCACGCCGAGGCAGATCAGACCGGCGAGGATGCAATTCTCGGGCTGGGGGCCGCGGAAGCGATGTCCTTCACGCATCAGGTACTGCAGGAGAGCTTGCGCCTGTATCCGCCGGGTTGGCTGATCACACGCCGTTCCATTGAAGGCGACGAACTCGGCGGATTCAGCATTGCACCGCGCACCGATATCTTCATCAGTCCGTATATGCTGCATCGGCATCCAGCCTTTTGGAGCGATGCGGAAGAGTTCAGGCCGGAGCGATTTGCCGACGCCGACGCGAATGAGCGCCACAAGTTCGCCTATATCCCCTTTGCGGTGGGGCCGCGTCACTGCATCGGCGAAAACATCGCCATGTTCGAAATGCTGGTGCACATGCGTACCATGATGCGCCGCTTCCGCTTGAGCAGGGCGAGCGACGAAGCCATTGAACTCGAGGCGCAAATCAATCTGCGGCCTCGGTCCAACCTCATGATGACGGTAGAAACGCGATGAATGATGTCAACAGGCTAAGCACTCTCACCACTCTGGTCGACGTCCTCGAGGCCAATCGAAGCGTCGATCGCGGCGTGACCTATGTGGAGGGAGAGAACAACGAACGGCGCGTGAGCTACAAAGATGTGCATGCACGCGCGCTAGGCATCTTGAACCACTTGCAAGCGGCCGGCGCGCGCCGCGGCAACAAGATGATCATTTTTCTCAACAACAACGAGCAGTTTCTCGACGGCTTTTGGGCAGCAGTCTGCGGAGGCATCGTGCCGGTACCCCTGGCCGTGGGCATCAGCGACGAGCACCGCCACAAGCTGCTTAGGGTCGCGCGCAAGCTCGGCAACCCCCTGCTCTACACCGATTCCAAGAATTTGGAGCGCTTGGCGGCGCTCGCCGCGCAGGTTGGCGAATCCGAATTGTTTGCGCAACTCAAAGCGCGAGTCTTTCTGGTGGAATCGATCACTGACATTTCAAAGGCCGGGAAACTGGTCCGGCCGGCCCCCGGCGACCTGGCCTTCATTCAATTCTCATCGGGGTCCACCAGCGAGCCTAAGGGTGTGATGTTGACCCACGGTAATTTGTTGGCGAATACGCAAGGTGCGACCGCAGTCGGGAAGTATAACGAGCAGGACATTAGTTTGAGCTGGATGCCCCTGACGCACGACATGGGCCTGATCGGCTTTTACCTGATTCAATTTGCCAACCGCGTGCACATCAATCTCATGCCGACCGAATTGTTCGTGCGCCGGCCGCTTTTGTGGCTGCAGACGGCTGCAAAAAAGCGCGTGACGCTCACCTGCTCGCCGAATTTCGGCTACCGGCATTTCTTAAAGGTCTTGGGTGATCGGCGCCTGGAAGATACCGACCTGTCCTCGATCAGGTCCCTCTATAACGGCGCCGAGCCGATTTCGGTGCCCCTGTGCAATGAATTCTTGAATACCTTGTCGTACACCGGGCTTAAGCGCAGCGCCATGTTTCCGGTGTACGGGCTCGCCGAAGCCTGCCTCGCGGTAACTTTTCCTCCCCTGGGCGCAGACTTTCGCTGGATCCGCGTAAACCGTCACCGCTTGAGCGTGGGTTCGCAAATCGAGTTGAATCCCCCGGAAGCGCGCGACGCGCTCGAAGTGGTGTGCGTAGGCCACATCGTGCCCAATACCGAATTGCTGATCGCGGACAATGCTCGCGCACCGCTGGCCGATGAAAAGGTCGGGCATATATTGATTCGCGGCCCGAGCGTCACTCGCGGCTATTTCAGCGATCCTGCTGCTACCGCCGCCGCCATCGACGCCGACGGCTGGGTCGATACCGGAGATCTAGGAGTGATCCACGAAGCGGCGCTCTACATCGTGGGCCGCGCCAAGGAGATTATTTTCGTCAACGGCCAAAACTACTATCCCTACGATCTCGAGAACATTGCGCAACGCGCGCCGGGACTTGACCTCAACAAGGTGGTCGCTGCCGGCGTCGCCAAGCCGGGGTCTCAAGGCGAGGAACTGGTTATGTTCGTGCTCCATCGCGGCAGCATGGCGGAATTCTTGCCGACGGCCGGCGCCGTGAGCCGGCTCATCAACGAGCACACCGGACTGGAAGTCGCGCAGGTAATTCCGGCGAAGCGCATCCCGAAAACCACCAGTGGCAAGGTGCAACGCCATTTGCTGGAACAGGCGTACACCGATGGTGAATTCGAGTCAGACTTGAGCGAACTCAAGCTGCTGCGCGAGTCTCGGGGCGGCGCCGAGCGCGAAGCAGGCGCCGGCCTGGAGGCGCAGCTTCAGGCGCTGTGCGAGGCAGCTCTGCCGGGAAAGAGAATCGACGTGAACGACAATCTGTTCGAGATCGGCGCCAGCTCGCTCAAGCTGATCGAGATTCACGAAAGCGTGGACCGGGATTTCCCTGGGCTAATCGATCTGACCGAATTGTTCGACTACCCCACCATCGCGCAGTTGGCCAAGCATCTCGAGACCAAGCTTAAAGCGACTCCCCCGCGCTGAATGTATCGCAATTGTCGATCTTCCCCGCGTCAAAACCGCGCCGAAACCATCGTACACGCTGTGCCGAAGTCCCGTGGGTAAAGCTGTCCGGCACTACCGTCCCTTGCATGCGCTTCTGCAGGGTGTCATCGCCCACCGCGGAGGCTGCCGCCAATCCTTGCTCGAGATCGCCGGGTTCGAGAATCTTGCGCGCCCGATTCGCCTGCTGCGCCCACACGCCGGCGTAGCAGTCCGCCTGCAATTCGATGCGCACCGAAACCTGATTCGCGCCCGCGCGCCCGGCGCGCTGTTCCGCCCGCTCCGCGCTACCCGTGATCCCTAAGAGATTTTGCACGTGATGGCCGACTTCATGCGCAATCACGTAAGCGCGCGCAAATTCGCCGGGCGCGCCGAATTGCGTTGCCAGTTGCCGATAGAACGACAAGTCGATGTAGACCCTTTGGTCCCCAGGACAGTAAAAAGGTCCTGCGGCCGCACTCGCAAGTCCGCAAGCCGATCCCACCTGCCCGCTGAAGAGCACCAACTTAGGCTTGGCATACACCTTGCCGAGGCTTTGAAAATAGGCGCCCCACACCGCCTCGGTGTCGCCGAGAATGGCGCGCACGAAATCCACCTGCGGATCGTTGGGATCCGGCGCCGCGGGGGCCTGAGCCGGTGCGCTCACGTCTTGCGGATCGCCGTTCAGCAGACCGAGCAGCGTCGCCGGGTTGATGCCCATGAAGTATCCGATTACCACGATGACGATGGTGCCGATGCCGATGCCGGCACCCCGCCGCCCGAATCCTGAACCGCGCTCGTCCTCGACATTGTCGCTGCGGGGGCTCTCGTCCAGTCTCATGGGCTTTCTCCAGCTGAAGGTGGCGCGGGCGATGTGATCATAGCGTAAGGTCAGTCGGCACCGTACAGAGGCCTCTTTAAGCGCCATCGCCTGTAGGACCACAACCAATCCGCAGGACTTTTAAGCACATCGACTTCGCAGGCGCGCGCGTAGCGCTCGGTCACTTGATTCGCTGCGATTGTCTCGCGGCCGTCCCACAGGGGCAGAAACTCCACTTCGTAAAAGCTGCGCCGCACACGGCTTACGTGTGCATACAAAATCGGCAGCCGCGTTGCGCGCGCAATCTGCTCCGCGCCGACATAGAACGCCGTATCCTGGCCCAGGAATTGCGTCCAGTAGCGTTGATCGGTTGAGACCGGCGCTTGGTCTGCGTTCATGCCCAGAGCGCGAACCACGCCGCGCCGGCGAAAAAAGTCCGCCAACAATTCCTTGGCCGGCACCAATCGGGCGCCGAAGCGCGAGCGCACGCCGAGCATCAAGCGTTCCGCCCAGGCGTCGTGCAGGGGCTTGTAGGCCGCATCCACCGGGTAGCCGAGCTGCAGGGTAACGCCATGCAGCAACCATTCCCAGTTGCCCAAGTGCGAGGTCATGAACATGATTGATTGCCCGGCGTCGAGATATTGGCGGGCCAATTCGGCGTTGGTGACGCGCATGCGCCGGCGCATGTCATCCTCGGTCATCGTTACCGACTTCAGGATCTCGACCATCACATCGCAGAAGTTCCTCAAAAACTGCTTGTGAATGACCTCGCGCTCGGCAACGCTCAGCGTGGGGTACACCTTCTCGAGCTGTTCGCGAATCACATGCTGCCGGTGGCGCGCGACGTGGTAAGCCAGGAAGTACAGGAACGAAGAGAAGGCGTAGAGCGCAGCCCAAGGCAGGCGTGATAGAAGCTTAATCATGGAAACCCGCGGACGGCGTGGTGCAAAGATTCTAACATACTGTTTCTAAACGGTTTCGCAGTTCCCAAAAGCGATCGGCGTTATTATAGGCACAGTGAGCACCGCAGAATTCATCGCCCCGGAGCAAGAGCCGCCTGTCGCCAGCGGCACGATGAAGGTCCGCATCATTCGAGCAGGGCTTGACTCGCATGCGGAGCGCGAGGATCGGGTTGCGGTCGAAGCGCCGCTCGAGTACATGCTGCATCACCCTGCGCTGGGACTCGAACCGGTGTCGTTCGGCACGACCATGCGGACCCCAGGCGACGACGAGAACCTGGCGGTGGGCTTGCTGTACGGCGAGGGCATCGTCAATCGTCCTGGCGATATCGATGCTGTCGAATCGAGCACCCGCCGGCCCAACGTGGTCAATGTGCGCCTGCGCCCAGACGTAGACATGGAAATCCAAACCGCAACGCGGCGTTTCTCGGCGGGCTCGAGTTGCGGCGTATGCGGCACCACCGGACTCGACGCTGCCATCGCCCGTGCGGCCGCAACGCGCATTGCCCCGACCGGTGCAATCGAGCTGTCGCTGCTGTTCAGCTTACCCGAGCGCATGCGCGCGGCTCAGTCCCGATTCGGCGATACCGGCGGCATACATGCCGCGGCGTTGTTTGATTTTTCGGGCAATCTGATCGGCGTGGCGGAAGACGTCGGCCGGCACAACGCCTTTGACAAATTGGTCGGCGAGACGCTGATGGCCGGGCGTTTGCCGCTCAACGAGCACATCATTCTGTTGAGCGGCCGCGCGAGTTTTGAACTCACGCAGAAGGCGCTGCGCACCGGTGCCGGCATGCTCGCTGCCATCGGGGCACCTTCAAGCCTCGCGGTCAATCTTGCGCTGGCTTCGGGCCTCACTCTGGTGGGATTTCTGCGGGAGAAGCACTGCAACGTGTACTCAAGTCCGCAGCGCTTCACGGCCAACGCCGAGTGGTCTCACAACAAGTAAGTAATCTTTACGCGTGCGCGCTGGCTGCCGGACGTACCTTGGGGGTCTTGGGTCTGGATTTGATCTTCGGCCACCAAGGCAGCGCTTCGGTCATGATCAATACCTTGCCCGGCGCAAGAGCAGGCCGATAGCCCGGTAAGTTCGCCAGAATGTCTCGCCAGCCGGCTCCCGCGAGCGCTGCGCACAATCGCAGCACCGCGGGGTGTCCCAAGTTTCCCTTCAAGCAAGCGAGAAAATAGTTTTCCTCCACCAATGGCGCAAAGTGCAGCCCGAACTCGAGCGCCGCCGCCTCGACGCCGACGCCCGCGTCCGCGAGGCCGCTGGCCACGCACAAAGCCACCGCGACGTGGGTTTCCTCCGATAGGCCGTGGAATCCGGGCAAGTCGCTTGGATTCATCGAATGTTCTTTCATGAGATGATCGATGAGCATCCGCGTGCCGGACCCGACCTGCCGATTCACGAATCTCAAACGGTGCCGCGCGACATCGGGAAAGGTGCGAATGAGCGCTGCATGCTCCCGTCTGACCATGAGACCCTGCATGCGCCGCGAACAGCCGATCAATTTATGCCGCCCCGGCTTGAGGAGGGGCTTTAGAGCCTTGGCGAACACTGGCGCGGCTCCGCGCAATGCCGGGACATGAAATCCAGCCACGAGACACTGCCGGTCGCTCAAGCCGCGCAGCGCATCCTCGCTGCCCTGGAAACGAATATCCAAATGAAGATCCGCCGTATCCGCAACGTGCTGTTGTAGCACCGAGAGCGCCATATCGTGGCTGGCTTGGACGGTGAGCAGCTGATGACGCTCATCGCGAGCCTCCGTGACTACGCGCGACAGGTCGGACCGCAAGGCTTCGATGTGCGGCTGCATGCGCGTGCGCGCACGCCGTTCAGCCCACAGCAAACGTTCGGCAAATTGAGTCGGACGCGCCCTTTGCCCCTGAGACCAAATGATGAGGGGCTCACCCAGCATCTGCTCCCACTTCCTGAGCGAGCCCCAGACGTATCGGTAGGAGCGTCCCATTGACTGTGCCGCATGACGAATCGAACCGAGTTCCAGCACGGCCGTGAGGAGATCAAACAGCGGGTTGCCGAGCGTGGCACCACGTTGCTCACCGGGCTCGAACGCATACCGCAAGTGCATGCCGAGCGCAGGTTCAGCTTTCACTGCAACTTTGGTGTACCGCATCCCGCCCCGCTAATCGCTCGCCCTCTGGTTGGATCGATTGTACCAGGGGACAAACCTAGCGCGGGATCACCAGAGGCGCATCGAACCCGTGGTCGGCCAGGATCTTCTGCCCTGCCGGCGACAGAATGAAGAGCGCCAATTGCGCCGCCCGATCTTGATTGGAGCTGTTCAAAATGGTCAAGCCGTAATTTGCTTCGATTGCGAGCGCGGGCGGCAGGACCAAGGTCGTCGTGCCCGGCAGCTCTTTCGCCACGGCTGCGCCACCGGTGCAGTAGGCGAGAAAAACATCCGCCCGTTTTTCCTTGAAAAGCCACGCAACTGCATTGGTTACCCCCGACGGCACGGCGAGAGACCCCGGGACATTTCCGATCTTAACGGCCTTGGCCTCCAGCGTTGCGCGGCTGCCCGGCCGCACCGAATCAGCTTTCTTGAACAAGGCCCACGCATAGTCGCCGGCCGGATCGCTAATCGGCGTCGATGTTCCGACCTTGATCGATGGATCAAGAAGCGTTGCGAGAATTGACGACGACGTCGCCTTGAGACCGGGACGCAAAAAGGCGCACATGTGATTGTGCGCAAAGAGCACTGTCGGCCCCGACTTACCCGCTCGAGACAGCGACAACGGATTCCCCATGTCGGCCGAAGCAAAGACATCGCCAGCCTCCCCCGCTGCCAGTCGATCTTTGAGTAATCCTGAGCCGCCAAATGTTACGGTGACCGCAACACCGTACGCGTCCTCGTAAGCCTTACCGATATCAGTCAAGGCGGCGCGCAGGCTGCCTGCCGCATGCAGGCGCACCGACAGCGAATCGCTCGCCGCAGCAGAATATGCTGCGAGCACCGCCGCGACTAAAGCCATAGCGACTCGGCTCATTGGATTCTCCTTCGGCCTCAGAGATCGATACTCACCGCCGCTAAAACCGTACGCGGCGTGCCGAAGTGCGCGAGCAAGTTACCGGTGTTGGCGCCGGTCAAATTGCTCGGCGCAACCGTCGACCAGTAGCTCCTGTCGGTGACATTGTCCACCGCGACCCGCCAAGTGACATTCCTGTTCAAAATGCTCGAGGTGTAACGCGCACCGATGTCGAACAGGTTGTACCCGGCCACGAAGAATGAATTGGTGTCGTTGGCCGCACGCGGACCGGAGAACTGCCAATCAAAGGTAGCCGCCAATCCTGGTACCGTGGGAATGCTGTACTCGAACAAGGTGTTGCCCTTCACCTTGGGTGCACCGACGTAAATCTTATCGTTGGTCGTGGCAAGCGGCGTGTCCTCCAGCCTGGCGTTCAGCAGGGTTACCCCGCCGTAGACTCGTAGGTTTTGCACGAGTTCTCCGACTGCGGATAACTCCAAGCCCTTATTGACCTGCAAGCCGGATATTTCAAATACATTGCCGACAGGATTGATATTGGCAAACGGCCGTTCGATGCGGAACAAGGCCGCCGTGAGGTCTATCTTCTCCAAGGATGCCTTGTAGCCAACCTCGTATTCCTTGCTCCGGTATGGTGCCAGGCTCGTTCCCGCGTTAACCGTGCCCGCGGGCGCCAAGTCGCCCGCCTGTAGGCTGCTGGCAAAGGTTGCGTACACCGTCATGTTACTCAAGGGCTTGTACATGAGGCTCGCGGTCGGACTCACGCCGCGATTGGCGTATTCCGAAACCTGCGCAGCCTTGGCGTTGTAATTATCGGTGTGGAACCAGTCCTGACTTATCGCAAGCCGTGCCGCCCAGGCATCGGTGAAGTGAATGGTATCGCCGGTGTTGACTCCCTGCTGATACGAATTGGAGGAATCGAAGTTAAGGCCGACATTCGGCAGGCCTGCCGCCGGAAGCGGAAAAATCACCGGAGCGTTGATATTCGCCGAACCCAGCAGCACGCTGGCGGGCGTCGCCGGGGTGATGACCGAATAGGACTGCGACTTATATCCTGCGGTGCCGATGGTCAGATCGTGCGCAATCGAACCGGTAAGAAAATTGCCGTTGAGGTAGGCCGCGTCGCTGGTCATGATGAAGCGCGGTGCAAAACCGTTGGCCAACGATGAGGTGTAGTTGCCATTGTTGTTGGTCAAGTTGTTGACCGGCGTATTGATGTTGCGCGATGCGTCTTGATTGAGGGCGCCCACCACCAGGTGCCAGTCGGAATTGAAATCGTGCTTCAGCCGCGCGCTACCCATGCGCGTCAGCAGATCAACACCCGCATAATTTTGACCATAGCCCACGTTGGTGGGATCGGGCGCCGGCGGCAGGTTGATTTTCTCGCTGTAGCTAAACCACCCCGGATAGCCGGTATCGATCAAGTGATAGTAGCTATAGTTGGTTTCGATGACCGTGTTTTCAAGCGGCCGCACGTCGACGGCAAGACTGCCGAGCACTCGCTTCGCATGACTGTGGTCGACCCAGGCATCGCCCTCTCCAAATACGCCGTTGAAGCGGTAGCTCACCACGCCGTTGTTGTCGAATTTGCCGCCCAAATCCACGTGTGCAGTGCCGATGCTCTCGAGCGAGTAGTTGACGCTGACTTCGCGCAGATCATGGTCAGTGGGGCGCTTGGAAACGAAATTGAACATCCCGGAAGGGTTGGCCGGCCCATACAGCGAAGCAGACACCCCGTTGACCACCTCAATCTGCTGAAACTGCTCCATCGCATTGGCGACTGTAATGAAAAACTGCATGCCGTCCATGCGCGAGTTTTGGAAGTTACCGCCCTGCATACCGCGGGTCTGCGGCCGCAGGATGTCGGGGCCCTGTTGCTCCTGATAGGCCACCAGCGGCAGGTACTTTGAGACATCCTTGAAATTGGTTGCCATCGAGTTCTTGAGGAGGTCCTCGTTGAGCACGCCAATCGAGTACGGTGCATCGAGAATCTTCAGCGAGCCTAACGGTCCGAGTGAATCCACAGACTCAGCCCGATAATCGTCCGATTGCTTGGTTCCCACCACAGTGACGCGAGGGAGCGCCGATGCCGGCGCCTGCGGTGCATCGGCAGTGGCATCAGCAGCGGTATCCGCGGCGCCGGCGGATTGTGCAAAGGCAAAGGGAGAGAGAGCAAACAATATTGCGAAGCGAATCGATTGGGTCATTGAAATCTCGTCGAATGGATTAAAGGCGGCGCGATGGCCACTTGTGAGCTGTGCTCGACAAGCAGAAAAACTGCTGGAAAAGTAGCATGGGGAGCTAGTGCCAACAATATGCACGGCGGAGCATATGTTGCGCGCAGACCGTACTGAGAACAGGGTTGCTTGGGCGAATCGACTCCGGCTAATCGGCGTCAAGACGCTCGTTGCCGGTATAGCAATGAAAGCGTCGATTCACGGCGCGGCCGACGAGCGCCATGCCGAATTTCCTTGCGAGGTCATAACCCATTGTTGACACACCGTTGCGCGACAGCACTATGGGTACGCCGGCCAGCGCCGCCTTGATCACCATCTCTCCGGTGAGCCGTCCGGTGGTGAACAGGACCTTGTCGCCGCCGCCGATGCCGTGCTGGATCATCCATCCGCTGATCGTATCGAGCGCGTTGTGCCGGCTCACATCTTCAACGGACACCAGCAAGCGGCAGTCTTGAAATAGCGCGCAGCTGTGCACGGATCGTGCGTGCCGATGAATGTTGTCATGCTGACGCATCACCTCGAGCACGCGTCGCAGGGCGCTGTGGTGGATGCGCGCTTCCGCCGCCCCTGGCAAACGAATTGAGTCGATGTGCGCCTCAAGAGTTGCGAATACCGATCCCTGGCCGCTGCCGCTCGCAACCGTTCTGCGCGAAGCGCCTTGAGTGTCCGCTCGTCCCGATCGAGTCCGGACGGTCGCTATGCCCGATTTCCAATCGACAGATATCGACTCGACCGCAGTAGCATCTTTGATCAACCGCTGGTTGAACAAAAACCCCAACACCAAAAGCTCGGGAGAGGCGCCCAGGGTCATGAGCGTGACCAGTTCGCGATCGTCAAGCATTACCGTCAGGGGCCGCTCGGCAGGAATGAATATAGTACGCTGCGTGCCCGCCTCATCGACGATGGCAATCTCACGCAGCGATTCAGCGGCGGCGGCGCTCAAGTGCGGGGCGTTGGCGACAGGGCGCAGCGAGCTTGCATCGGCCTGCACCTCGAATGCCGCTAAGCTAGTGGTCTCGATGGCAGCCTCCGCGCGCAAGCGCTACGATGGCGGCGCATAACCCATGATCATTCACCGACTGGAAATTTCCGGGCTCGTTCTCGCTGGTGGCCGCGGCACTCGCATGGGCGGCGCCGATAAGGGATTGCAATTGCATCTAGGCGTTCCGCTGGCGCTGCACGCGCTCGAACGCCTGCGGCCGCAGGTGGGGGAGCTGATGCTGAATGCGAACCGCAACTTCGCGGCATATCAAGCGATGAAGGTTCCGGTTTGGCCCGATGAATTGGCGGATTTTCCCGGGCCGCTTGCCGGCATGCTGACCGGGCTCGAGCATTGCAGCACGCCGTATTTGGTCACCGTGCCTTGCGACTCGCCGAATTTCCCCGCCGATCTGGCCAAGCAGCTGGCGCAAGGGCTCGCGGACAGCGGCAGCGACATGGCGACTGCCTATATCAGAGAGGATGGCGAGTTGCGCGCGCAACCGGTGTTTTGCCTGATGAAGACGTCGCTGCGCGTCGCGCTGCGTGCCTTCATCCAAGCGGGCGAGCGCAAGACCGGACTGTTTGCCGCGCAACATCAGAGTGCCAAAGTCATATTCGACGATCCCAAATTGTTCGCCAACGCCAACACACCGGGCGAGTTGGCTGCGCTGCAGACTAGTCCTCGGCAACCGTAGCCGCTTCGAGAATCTGACCGCCGCCGTAGCTTGCCTGCACCGGAGCCGTTCCGCCCAACGATATGCGCACGGCGCAATACTTGAACTCCGGAATCTTGGCGAAGGGATCGAGCGCTGAATTGGTGAGCTTGTTGATCGCCGCCTCGTAGAAACAGAAGGGCACGAAGACCGCGCCGTGCGGTGAGCTGTCATCGGCACGCGCGTAAAGGCTGACTTTGCCCCGCCGCGACTCAATGGTGATGAGCTGTCCGGGCTTTGCCCCCAGCGCCGCCATATCGATAGGATTCAACATCGCCACCGGATCCGGCTCGATGGCATCCAGCACGCCGGAGCGGCGCGTCATGCTGCCCGTATGCCAATGCTCGAGCTGCCGCCCCGTGATCAACACCATAGGAAATTCAGTGTCCGGCCGCTCATCGGCCGGGATGATGTCGGCGGGAACGAATTTCGCCTTGCCGGTCGGCGTTGGAAAAGACTTGATAAACACCACCGAGTCGCCAGGATCGCCTTCCTTCTCGCAAGGATAGGTCACGCTGTCTTCGGCCTGCAGGCGCTCCCACGTGATGCCGCCGATGCTCGGCATGGTGTGGCGCATCTCATCGAATACCGCCGCAGCCGCACGCTCGCCTGTGCCATAAGACCACGACAGCCCGAGCTGGCGAGATAGATCGATGATGATCTCCAGATCTGGCCGCGCTTTGCCGGGAGGATTGAGCGCCTGGCGTCCCAATTGCACGTAGCGGTCCGTATTGGTGAAGGTGCCTGTTTTTTCGGCGAAAGACGACGCGGGCAAGATCACGTCGGCGAGATACGCGGTCTCCGTGAGGAAGATATCCTGCACCACGAGCATGTCGAGCTTGGCGAGAGCCTCGCGTGCGTGGTCGGCATCGGGATCACTCATCGCGGGATTCTCGCCCATGATGTACATGCCTTTGACGCTTCCGGCGAGGATACCCTTGATCACCTCGACCACGGTCAAGCCCGGCTTGTCGTCAAGCTTCTCGATCGGCACGTTCCACGCCTTGGAAAAGCGCTCTATCGCATTCGGATTGTCGACGCGCTGGTAATCCGGGTACATCATGGGAATGAGGCCGGCATCGGAGGCGCCTTGCACGTTGTTCTGGCCGCGCAGCGGGTGCAAACCCGTCCCCGGCCTTCCGATTTGACCGGTCATCAATGCCAGCGCGATCAGGCAGCGGGCGTTGTCGGTGCCGTGGATGTGCTGGCTGATGCCCATCCCCCACAAGATCATCGAGCCGGAACTCCGCGCGTAAAGACGCGCGACCTCGCGAATGGTGTCGGCGGGAACGCCGCAAATCGGCGCCATCAGATCCGGACTGTAACCCTGCACATTCTTCGCCAATTCCGCGTAGCCGAGCGTGCGGTCCGCAATGAATTTCGCATCGACCAAATTCTCTTCGATGATCACGTGCATCATGGCGTTGAGCAGCGCCACATCGGTGTCCGGCTTGAATTGCAGAAAGCGATACGCCGTGCGCGCCAGGTCGCTGCGGCGCGGATCCATGACGATCACTTTTGTCCCATGACGCATCGCGTTCTTGATGAATGTCGCAGCCACCGGATGATTGACTGTGGGATTGGCGCCGATCACGATGACCACGGCGGCCTGCGTCACATCCATGACCGGATTGCTCACTGCACCGGAGCCGATTCCCTCGAGCAGCGCGGCGACGCTCGAGGCATGGCACAGGCGCGTGCAGTGATCGACATTGTTGCTGCCGAACCCCGTGCGCACCAGCTTTTGAAATAGATACGCTTCCTCGTTGCTGCCCTTGGCGGAACCAAAGCCCGCAAGAGACCTCGGACCGAACTGATCGCGCAGCTTGCGCAGCGTGCCGCCGCCCAAGGTGAGCGCTTCTTCCCAGCTGGCCTCGCGAAATACCTGCATGACATTGTTCGGATCCATGACGAACTTGCCCGACTTGGGCGCATCGGCGCGGCGGATCAGCGGCACGGTAAGGCGCTGTGGGTGGCGCGAATAATCGAACCCATAGCGTCCCTTCACGCAGAGGCGTGAATGATTTGCGGGACCATCGCGGCCCTCAACGTACAAAACCTTGTCATCCTTGACGTGGTAAGTCAGCTGACAGCCAACCCCGCAGTATGGGCACAGCGACTTCACGGACTTGTCGGGTACCGATAGAGCCGCATCGCGCGCCGGCATCAAGGCACCCGTAGGACACGCCTGCACGCATTCCCCGCAAGCCACGCAGGTTGACGCGCCCATCGGATCGTCCATGTCGAAGACAATCTTTTCGTGCTGTCCGCGCGAGGCCAAGCCGATCACGTCGTTCGCCTGCACATCGCGGCAGGCACGCACGCAGCGCGTGCATTGAATGCAGGCATCGAGATTGACCGCGATTGCGGCGTGCGATAAATCAGCCTGAACCTGCGGACGCGGCGCGAAACGCGGTTTGCCGACCTTGAGCTTGGCCGCCCATTCGTCGACTTCGTTGTGGCGGGTGTATTCCTTTTCCGGCATATCCGACTGCAGCAGCTCGATGACCATTTGCTGTGACTTGCGCACGCGGTCGCTGTCGGTGGTCACCTGCATGCCGGCCGTCGGTGTGCGGCAACACGATGCCGCGAGCACTCGTTCGCCCTTGATCTCCACCATGCAGGAGCGGCAGTTGCCGACTGCCTCCATCCCTTCCTTGTAGCAAAGGCGCGGAATCTCGATGCCCTCGCGATCCGCAATTTCGATCAGGGATTCGCCGGGTAAGGCCTTGGTTTCCTGACCGTTCAGCAAGAATGTGATGGTGGGTGCCTCGGTCTCGAGGCGCATATCGGGGGTGGTAGCGCTCATGCTGTTACCCTCAACTAAAGCTCATTGGGAAAATATTTGATGACCGTATCCACGGGATTCGGTGCCGCCTGCCCCAAGCCGCAGATCGATGCGTCACGCATGACTTGCGACAGCTCGGCAAGCAGCGGCTTGTCCCAGTCGTCTTTGGCGATCAACGCATTGGTCTTGGCGGTGCCGACCCGGCACGGCGTGCACTGGCCGCAGGATTCGTGTTCAAAAAATCGCATCATGTTGCGTGCCGCCGCCTTGGCAGTGTCCTGGGAGGACAACACGATGACGGCGGCGGAACCGATGAAGCATCCGTAGGGCTGCAACGTGTCGAAATCAAGCGGAATGTCACCCATGGATGCGGGCAATATGCCGCCTGACGCACCCCCCGGCAGGTAGCCGTAAAAAGTGTGGCCCTCTTTCATGCCGCCGCAGAACTCATCGATCAATTGCCGCACGGTGATGCCGGCAGGCGCGAGCTTCACGCCCGGATTTTTCACGCGCCCGGACACGGAGAAGCTGCGCAGGCCTTTGCGCCCGTTGCGGCCTTGCGAGGCAAACCATGCCGCGCCCTTTTCAAGCAATTCGCGCACCCAGAAAAGCGTCTCAAAGTTGTGTTCCAAGGTCGGACGGCCGAACAAACCGACCTGCGCAACGTAAGGCGGCCGCAGGCGGGGCATACCACGCTTCCCTTCGATCGATTCGATCATGGCGGATTCTTCGCCGCAAATGTAAGCACCGGCGCCGCGCCGCAATTCAATCTTGGGCAAGGGCACCGGCGGATTGTCCTGTAGCTTCGCGAGTTCGGTTTCGAGCAACGCGCGGCAGCCGTGGTACTCGTCGCGCAGATAAATATAGATTGCGGATATGTCGACCGCCCACGCTGCGATCAACATCCCTTCGAGAAATCGATGTGGGTCTTGCTCCAAGTAGACTCGGTCCTTGAAGGTCCCCGGCTCGCCTTCGTCAATATTGACCGCCATCATTCTGGGCGCCGCTTCGCCGCGCACGATGCGCCATTTGCGCCCGGTGGGAAATCCAGCGCCGCCGAGACCGCGCAACCCAGAGTCCTCCATGATCTTCAGGACACTCTCGACGTCGCGCCGATGCTCGGCGCAATCGCGCAGCAGCGAATAGCCTCCGGCGCGCGAATACGCTTCGAAATCGATGTAGCTACCCGGCTCATCGCTGAAGTTGCCGGCTTGCACTTCGCCGCGCACCGCCTCCAAGGTTGCCCTCGGAACAGGTCTTTGATGAACCACGGCAACCGGGGCTTGCTCGCAGCGCCCGACGCAGGGTGCCGGAATTACTCGGACTTCTTTTCCCAACAGCGCGGGCAGCTTTTCCAGCAACTGCTTTGCGCCGGCCATCTCACAACTCAAGCCATCGCAGATCCGCACCGTGAGCACTGGGGGCGCCGGGACTGAACCGTCGCGGCCTTCCTTCACGATGTCGAAGTGATGATAAAAGGTAGCTACTTCATAGACTTCCGTTTGCGCCAACCCCAAAAGCTTGGCGAGTGCTGCTAAGTGCGGCGCACCCAGCTGGCGATAACGGTCGTTGATGAGATGTAGGTATTCGATCAACAGGTCGTGCCTATAGGGACCCGGACCGACCAATGCCTCAACCTCGGCCACGGCTTGGGGAATGACGACCCGGCCTTTCGGCGACTGGCGTTTTCGCTGTTTGGTGGCGCCCGCGCGTGCGATGGGAATCACCGGACTGGTCACTGATCAACTCCGCTGGATGAGGTGTTCAGTATGGTGTCAGCTGATATATGTGTCCAATCGATTCGGGATTTTAATAAAACACCCTTATTAATTAATAGGTTCGAATTATGGTGGCGACTGACCCACGGGCAGCTCGCAGGCCTGAGGCGAAGTATTCGTGGCGTAGCTCGGATAGAGCGCCATTAGCTTACGCATGACACCGTTGGTCCAGCCAAATCCATCCTGAGTGGGATATTCGCCCCCACCGCCTGCTTTGCCAGTCGTGACCACGTCGTATTTCTCTACCAACTTGCCGCTTTCGCCGTAAACGCGATTGACGTTTAGGATCCACCGGCACGCCACGGCGTTTGCGAGAGGTGAAATGGCGTAGTGACGCAATCCCGAAATACCGATCCATTGCAAAGGCGGCCAGCCATTAGGCGCATCCCACTGCTGTCCGGATTGCAGGGGCGTGGTTACGATGCCGCCTGGCTTGAGCAGATCGCGGGAAACGGTCGCCGCCACGGCCGACGCCTGCGACTGCGATGCCATTGCTGCAAATAGCGGATAAAGAGTTGCCGCCGAGATGCGCGCTACTTGTGCTTGATTGACCCAGTTGTAATCGTGGTAGACGCCCCCCGCCTGGTCCCACAAATAGCGGTTCACGGCATCGCGACGAGCGGCCGATCGATGTGCGAACTCGGTGACGCACGCCGAATCGTGCGCGCGTGCGCAACCGGCGCCGATGGCCTCCTCGAGACCAAACAACAGGCTATTGAGGTCGATGGGAATGATCTGCGTGGTATTGATCGTGGCGAGATTGCGGCCGTCGGCGAACCAGCGTGAACCAAAGTCCCATCCGCTTTCCGCCGCTGCGCGCACATCGCGATACAGTTGCGCCGGGATGCGTCCGCTGGCTTTCGCCAACTCCGTGTCCTCTCGATAGGATTCCTCACGCGGCGTATCGGCGTCGTCCCAGTAGCGGTTCAATATCTCCCCGCCGGGTAGGGCGATGACGCGACGATGTGCGGCGCCTGGCTTGAGGCCCTTCTCGCCTTCCATCCAGAATGCGTATTCGCGGCGCAGCTCCGGCAGATAGTGTTCGTACGCAGTCGCGGGATCTTGGGAATTCAAGAGCCCCACCATCGCGAAGTAAAACGGCGGCTGTGAACGGCTCAAGTAGTAGTTGCGGGTGCCGTTCGGGACATGGCCGTAGTTATCGATCAGGGAAGCGAAATCGCGAACCATATCTTCGAGCAGGTCGTGGCGCCCGCTCTCTGCCAAGCCCAGCATCGTGAAGTAGGAATCCCAATAGTACATCTCGCGAAATCGGCCGCCGGGCACGACGTAGGGTTTGGGCAACGTCAGCAGCGAGGAATAGCGCGGCGCAGTGGTGCTCGAACGCGTGAGCTGGTCCCATAACATGTCGATGTGGCGCCCGATGTCGACCCGCTCGACGGGGGCTTTCGGACCGCTTGCCTGAGAGGGCAGCACAAAATTTTCGGAGACGAAACCCTTCAGCGCGTCCTTCGACGCAGGTTTTGCAGCATGGAAACGCGCCAAGATTTCGGCGGGCGCCGATTTCGGCACGGCATCTACGAAGGTTTTGTTGTCGGGGAATACCTGCGCGGTCTGGACCGCGATGAACAAATCCTTGAACAAGGCACGCGGTGTCTGCGTAGAGGGGGCCGGGGCTCCCTGGTGAGGCTGCACCGCTGCGGCGGATAACCCCGTGAGACTGAAGGCCGCGCCGGCCAGCGCGCAGCATATCCATTGTGATCCGTGTTTCATGATCTCTCCAGCGTGTCGAAGCCGCCGTATCGTGGTGCGTTCATGCTTCGATGTCAAAAAACGCCGGGGCCACCGCTGAGCACTTTAATCTTCGCGCCCTTCCCTGCGTTCCGTTCTTGCACCAAAATGGATGCAACCCACCACCTTGCGAAGGAATCACGATGTCGAACCCAAAAGATCTCACGCGCCGGGAATTCGTCGCAGGTGCCGGCAAAGCCACGCTCGCCATAGTCGCCGCGAGCGCGCCCTTGATTGTGCCGCGCCGCGTGTTGGGGCGCGGCACCCGGGCGCCGAGCGACACGGTGAATATCGCGGTTGTCGGTTTCGGTTCCATGGGATCGCAAAACGCCCAGGTGATGGCGCAGACCGATCACATCGGCGCGGTCTGCGATGTTGATTTGGCCTACAGCGAGCGCTGCGTCGCGAAGCTCGCGACCGATGCGCAAAACCAGCCGAGGCTTGAGGGATTGAAACTCAAGGAGCAATTCGACAAGGCAAAGCGCTATACCGATTTTCGCGAAATGCTGGCGAAAGAAAAGAATATCGACGCGGTGCTCATCGCCACTGCCGATCATATGCACGCGGCGGTCGCAAAAGCGGCGATGGAGGCCGGCAAGCACGTCTACGTGCAAAAGCCGCTGACGGCCACGGTGCATGAGTCGCGCGTGCTGCGCGAGCACGCACTCAAAAACCCGAAGCTCGTGACTCAAATGGGCAACCAGGGGCATTCCAGCGAGGGAGCGCGGCTCATCAACGAGTGGATCGGCGCCGGCGTCATCGGCGCAGTGCACGACGTGCACGTATGGACCAACCGTCCCGTCGTGTATTGGCCGCAAGGTCTGGCGCGGCCGACCAGCGTGCCGGCGGTAGAAGCACCTGGGGGCTTCGGAAATCCTTGGACGTATCGTTATCTGCAGGATGTGCTTGCGGCGGCGATGGGGGCCGGCGGCGCACCGCCCGCAGGACTCGACTGGAACCTCTATCTGGGAGCCATCGCGGAGAATGTTCCCTATCACCCGATTTATCACCCCTTCAATTGGCGCGGGTGGCTGGCTTTTGGCTGTGGCGCTCTGGGCGACATGGGCGCGCACCTCATCGATCATCCGTTCTGGGCGCTGGGGCTTACCTATCCGACGAGCATCGAAGCAACCTCGACTCAATGGGGCACCATGCCCATCCCGCCCAGCGATCCTGCCGCAGCCGGCGCACCGCCAGGCCGCGCGCCACGCATCCCAGTGTCGTATCCGGTTTCAACCTGCGTGCACTACCAATTCGCGGCTCGCGGCGCGGCGCCGCCTGTGAAACTATCGTGGTTCGATGGCGGCATCTATCCGCCCCGTCCCGACGTGCTGCCGGATGACGTCACGCTCAGGAGCGAGGGCGGCGTGATATTCATCGGCGAAAAAGGCATTCTGTTGCACGACACCTACGGTTCGAATCCGCGGCTGTATCCGCAGTCGCTGACGGAAGCGGCGGCCGCGGTGCCGAAGAGCACACCGCGAATCATGTGGTCTCATGAACTCAACTGGATCAAGGCGATCCGCGGCGAAGCCAAAGCAAGTTCGCCGCTTGAATATGCGGCGCAGCTCACCGAGACCATGCTATTAGGCCTCGTCGCGCTGCGCGCCGGACAGGGCAAGAAGATCCTCTACGACGGCGAACGCGGACAAATCACCAACTTCTCGGATGCGAACCAGTACTTGACCCGCGAGTATCGCGCCGGCTGGAACATGCAATCCTAGCGCTAGGGCGGTTCCGCAGCCTTGCGCGTTAGTCTTGTTTGGCCGGCGGCGTCGCGATCGATGATCATGTCATAGCGCTGTCCTCGCAGCGCTATGCCTCTCAGCGTCATTGACTTCCATTCCGGCGGCAAGACCGGCGCATAGGCTGCGACCAGGCCTTTCTCCTGAATGCGCAGTCCGCTGAATCCGTAGAGAAGATTCTGCAGGAAGCCGCCGGATGAGGTAATGAAATAGCCCGAGTTGTTGGTCGCTGTCTCGGTACGCACATTGAAGGGCGGCTTGATCAAGTTGCTGGTGAAATTGCTCTGCAGCCACGCAACCGCAGAGGCCGTATCGCCGACGGCAGCGGCGGCAATCGATGCCGGCGCCATTCCCATGCCGTGCGGTTCATGGTGTCCTTGCTTCACCGAGATCATGGTGTAGTTAAAGTCGTTGCGGCGGATCTGCGGCGTCATCGCAAAATCAAGTGAGGGGTACATGAGAAGCCCCAGGGTGCTGCCCTCCAGAGGCTCGCGCGGCACACTGGCATCGAAGTCCAAATGGCGCTGCTCCGCTTGGGAAAAGGGAATGTAGAGTTTCGATGCGACTTCGGCCCAATGTGGGTCGGGCCGTTCGCCGGCGAGCACGGCAGCCGTCGCGGCGATGTTCAAGACCTTTTGCGCCGACACATTGGTGAACGTGTCGTTCGGCACATCGTTGTAGCTCTCCGCGACCGAGGTCACGTGCACGATCTCATAGCGCCGCTTTTCCGCATTCCACGTCGCACGACTGGCCCAGAAATCCGCGACGTTGCGGATCACCGGCCAGCCGAATTGCTTCAGCCAATCCCGATCACGAGTAGCCAACCAGTATTGCCACTGCGCGATCGCAATATCGGCGTTCACATGGATTTCGCGCTCGCCGAGCACATAGGCAAAATGCGGCGTCTGTTCGCTGCCATTCTCCGGGTCGGCCTCCCAGGGGTACATCGCGCCTTTGAGTCCGCGAGCCTTGGCGCGGCTCTCAGCGGCGGGCAGGGTATAGGCGCGGAACATCACCAGGGATTTCGCCCGCTCAGGATGCAGCAATAGCAACGCAGGAAATATCCACGTATCGCTGTCCCAGAAGGCATGCCCGGTATAGCCCGGCGTCAATCCGCACGCGCCCATCGGCCAGTGAGTATCCGCCGTGGACGTTGCGAGCAGGTAATAAAGATCCGAATGCACGGCGGTTTGCGCGCGAGCATCGCCGTCGATGGTGATATCGGAACGCCAAAGATCGCGCCACGCCGCGCGGTGCTTATCGAGTAGATCGTTAAACCCGGAATTGCGCGCTTGCGCCGCCAGTGCCAGATCTGCCTGCGCATCGCCGCCCCACCCTTCTCGCGAGGCCGCGACGAATTTTCCGAAGGAATAAGTCCGGTCCTTTTGAACTGCGACTTTCAGGTTCAGCGCGAGGCGATACCGGCTCTTATACAGCACGATGTCGCTGGCTCGAACGCCGTCGGGAAGTTCAATGGCGGCAGCCTCGGCCATGCTCAGGCCCTGCTCTGCGCGGCCATTTAAGGATAAGGTCAATTCCTTTACATTGCCGTCGGCCGAAAGCACGTGCGTATCGCCGTGATACCAAAGGGCAGCGCGATCGGGGGTCGCCGGCGGAATCGCAACCAATTGCATGTTATGAGCGGCGACCGCTTCCTGCATTTCTTCGCCCGTCAATTTAGCGAGCGGCAGGCGCGGCTGGTGCGGCGCCCAGAGATTCAACGCAAAGGACAATTCCACCGTGCCGTCGAAATCCGGCGTGATTGAGATCTGCGTGGCGGCCAGGTGCGGTGATGCCTGGCTGACAAAGGTGGTGACCTTTACGGCCGTGCTGCGACGGTGGTCGACGTAGCGGTAGCGGGTCGTCAGGGTTGCCTCGCGGAGGTTCAAGGTCTGTTCGTAGTCCTTAAAGAGCGCCGCATTCACCGGGACTTGATTCATCCAGAAATGGCCCGCGGCCGAATCGCCGGTCGAGTAGTCGATCTCGCTCCAACCCGGAATGGCAGCGGGACGTGCGATGTCGTCCTTGCCGTAGTCCATAAAGGCGACCATGTACGCCAGATTGCCCTCGGTGCCGCGCGGCGCAGTCATGGTCGAGAAATAGCCGTTGGCCAGATAGCTTGGAAAATAGTTGTTTAAATCCGCAGCGCCGGCGCTCAGGCTGAAACTGTCGGTGGAGGCGGCGAGCGCGGGTATCGCCAGCATCGACCCCAGCAACGCCATGACCACGAATTTTAGCTTTTGATGGTTCACTGCCCCTCCGAAAATTGCGCGCTGCACGCGAACATTAAATTCCTAACTTGGACGTGTGTCGATCACAGTTGCGTCTATGCGCCGGCCGCCGCATCCTGAAGACCGGATACTTAAGGGGGCTGACGGTGCCGGAAAGGATCAATCGGGGGCGGCGACGATTCATAGCGCTGGGCGCGCTGGCCGCCGCGGGCTGGCACCAGATTGCGGCGGCGGACAAGGATGATCCGGAAACATCGGAAGTACCTCTCGCGGAGTTGGATTACGGCCAGGTTAAATTTCATGCCGGCCCCCTCCAACGTCAAGCGGGCGAGAATCACCGCCTCGTTCTGGGACTGGATGAGAATGCATTATTGCGGCCCTTCCGGGTTCGCGCCGGACAACACGCCCCGGGACATGAACTCGGCGGCTGGTACGACACCTATGCATTCGCACCTGGAGCCACCTTTGGCCAGTGGATGAGCGCCCTATCGCGCTACTACGCGATCAGCGGCGATGCGGCGACCCGCGCGAAGATAGGGCGCCTGGTCCAAGGCTATGCGGCGACTGTCGACCCGCAGGGCCGGTTCTATCGCAAAAACCGCTTCCCTTCCTATACGTACGACAAACTCGTCGGCGGGTTGCTCGACGCCCAACGCCTCGGCGGCAATGCTACGGCGCTCGCAACGCTCGCTCGCACCACGCAAGCCGCCGTTCCGTATCTTCCGCCGCAAGCGATGCCGCGCAACGAGCATGCTCAGCCGGGCGAGGACTTCAGTCAGCACGCCTGGGACGAAAGCTACACGCTGCCGGAGAATCAATTTCAAGCCTGGCGAGTCACCGGTGACCCGCGCCATCTCAAACTCGCCCGCCGCTTTCTCTACGATGAGTTCTTCAGCGCACTGGCGCGCGGAGATAATGTGCTTCCGGGCAAGCATGCCTACAGTCACGTTAATGCCTTGAGTTCCGCCGCACAGGCATATCTGTCGCTTCGAGCCCCCGCATACCTCGATGCGGCACGCAACGGCTTCGAGATGATCGCCGCACAAAGTTTCGCAACCGGCGGCTGGGGACCGGACGAGCATTTTGTCATTCCCGGCAGCGGAGCGCTCGGCGCCAGCCTTTCCGACCAGCACAAGAGCTTTGAAACCCCATGCGGTGCCTATGCCCACTTCAAGCTCACACGTTACTTGCTGCGAATCAGCCGCGATGCGCGTTACGGCGACAGCATGGAACGCGTGCTGTACAACACCGTCCTCGGCGCCCTGCCGATTCAGCCCGACGGTCACGCCTTCTACTATTCTGATTACACCAAGCACGCGAAGAAAACCTTTCATCCCGATCGCTGGCCATGCTGCTCGGGCACGTTGCCGATGATCGCCGCGGATTACGCCGTCAGCACCTGCTTCACCGATCCGCAGGGTATTTATGTGAATCTTTATGTTCCGGCGCAGGTTAACTGGACACAAAACGGCGAGCGCTGCGCCTTATTCGTCGCAACTCAGTATCCCTACGCGTCGAACGTCAGCATGAGACTTGAGTTGCCGCGTCCTGCTGTGTTCAGCATGAACCTGCGCATCCCCGCCTGGGCGAACGGTGCCAGTCTGCAGATCAATGGCAGCGAGCGGCAATCTCTGCAACCTGGGCAATTCGCTGCGATCAGGCGCGAATGGCGCTCGGGAGACCGCATTGAGCTCGACCTGCCGCTGACGCCGCGTCTCGAGAGTGTCGAGGCGGCGCACCCCGACACGGTTGCGCTGCTCGTCGGGCCGCTGGTGCTGATGCGCATCCTCGAGGCCGACACCGCGAGCGCCGCCGTGTCGCGTGCAAACCTGCTGGCCGCGCAGCGCGACCCAAATGGCCGCCATGATTGGCTGGTGCGAACCACGGCTGGGTCAGTAACTCTCAAGCCCTTCCTCGACATTGACGCAGAGAGCTACAGCGTCTATCAATCGGCATTACCGTCCTGAAGACGCAGTTGCCTCGCCATTGGTTTTGCGGAGCAGCGATGGTCGTCTTGTGCTCGATGCACATGGCGAACAGCGCGGCTGCCGGTCTGCAGGCTTCGCTGTCCACTGCCGACACGTCGATCCGGGTCGAAGCCGGAGAACATGCCGCGCGCTTGCTGACGCTGACAGGCCATGGTGTCGCTTGGCATAACCGCGGCAGCGAGACCCTGCCTATGCAGGTTGAAGTTCACGGCGCCCCGCAGACGCTGGTGTGGCGGCTGGACCGCTCCGCCAGCCGCGTCGACGCGGGAAATATCGAGATGGCATATGTCGCCGATTCGCCGCGCCTAAAATTGTTGTGGCGTTGGCGCGCGCGCGCGGACAGCGGCCCAATCGAGCACAACGTTTCGATCCAAAACTTGAGCGGCGAGACCGTGTGGTTGGCGCTGCAGCCCAGCCTGCAATGGGATTGGGAAATCGACGCCGGCGCCGCACTGCAACGTTTTTGGGTGGAAAAAGGTGCGGACTCTCCTTCCGCTGAGGGCACCCACCTCGATGCGCTGCGCGACGGCGACTCATGGGACGGCGCATCCAGTACCTACGCACGGCCTATTGCGGGTCAAGCTCGCGAAATGATCCCCTATGTGCTCATCGAGGAGCCCGGCGGGCGCCAACGCGGTTGGTATGTCGGCATCGAATTCAGCGGACGCACGCATATCAGCCTCAAGCGTCTGGGCCGATCGCTGCACGGTGAAGCAGGCCTCAATCCCTTGCCAGGTCCCTATAGAACCCGCGTGCCCCCCGGCGGAACTTTCGAAACGCCGACGGCATTCATCGGCGCGTCTGAGGGCGGCCCGGATGGGGCGGGCAATTTCCTGCGCCGATGGGTGCGAGCGCAGCTCAATAATCCACGCACCACGCGCGATCCGTCCTATCCGCTGCTGGTTAACAACAGCTGGGGCAGCGGCATGGCGGTGAACGAGGCTCTCGCGCAGCGCATGATCACCGAATCGGCGCAGCTCGGTTTGGAAATGTTTCATTTGGATGCAGGTTGGTTTCGCGACGTCGGCGACTGGCATGCGAACCCTCTGAAATTTCCGCATGGCATCGCGAGCGTCGCAGACTTTGCGCATCGTCACGGGCTGAAGTTCGGCTTGTGGATCGACTGGACGCAGGCGGGCACGTCGCGCGCGCCTGGCGCCCTCAATGTGTACGATCCCGCCACGCGTAACTGGCTGATCGCCGACCCGCCCGCGGGCTGGCAGCACAGCGAGCCATTCAAGGGGATCACCATCGATCTGGGCGTGCCGGCCGCCAAGGCGTGGGCCGCGCAGGAATTGGAACGGGTGGTCAGCGAAAATCATCTCGATATGCTGGAGCAGGACGGTTACTTGGTGGCGCAAGGCAGCACCCGCGCAGATCACCTCGCAGCACCGGCGGAACCTAAGACGCTGCGTACCTTCGAGGATTCGGGCTTTGTTTGGGTCGAAGGCTCGAACTCCACCGATGTGAGCTATCACGCTACCCGGGCGTATTACGAGATCTACGAGCAGCTGCGCGCGCGCCACCCGGATTTGTTGTTGGAGCTGTGCAATGACGGCGGACGAATGGTGGACTTCGGCAGCGCGGCGCACGGCGACTACTTCTCGATCACGGACACTTACGATCCCGTCTCAAACCGGCGTGCGTTCTACGATGCAAGTTATGTGCTGCCGCCGGCGATGCTGGAAAGTTACGTGGCGAAATTTAGCGCTCCGCGCATCGAGAATTTCCGCTACGCGCTGCGCAGCGGCATGTTGGGCTGGTTTTCGTTGATGCTCGACGCAAACGAATGGACCGCCGAGCAACGCGGCGCGGCGCGGCAGGAATTCGCTCTGTACAAAACCGAGTTGCGGCCCCTGATCCGCGAAGCTGACCTCTATCACGTGGCGCCTCGACCGGACGGCGTGCACTGGGACGGCATCGAATATTACTCGGCCAAGCTCCGGCGCGGCGTCTTGTACGCTTTTCGCGGCAGCGCCGGTCCGCGCATGCATCGATTTCATTTGCTCGGGCTCAACCCAAGCAGCCGTTACCGCGTCCGTTCCCAAGATCAGGCCGCGACTCGAGTTCAGGCCGGCGAGGCGCTCATGCAGGCGGGCGTCGACGTCACGCTGCCTTTGCCGTTATCCTCTGAGCTCATTTTTATCGAGGAAATCTCCTGAACATGCGATCTCTGATGCAGCAGGCATTGGTGACCGGTGCCGCCCTGTTCCTGATCGCTGCGCCCCTCAAGGGCACCGCCGATCCTGTCGAGCGGCTGTCCTTTGATGTACAGGAAGGTCCCAATCTCAACAGCTTTCTAAGGGAAGGTCCGGTGGCCGCGCATTTGCTTCTGCGCTCAGGGTTCGACGCTCGCCTGCTGGTGGCATTTCCCGCCGGCAACAGCGGCGTGGGCCTCTGGTTTGCGCACGGCAGCTCGCCGGTTGCTTGGACGCTTCGCGGGAGGCCGCAGCCGGTCACCGTGCGCGACACGAAGGGACGTCCGCTGTACGGCATGAGAGCCGAGGTGAGCGTGACAGGGGTTTCAGAGCTGACGCCCAAGCAGGCTGTCTTATCGAGCGTTCGCGTGCTCAGGGACTATCAAGGATTGGGAACTTTCCCCTCCGAGGTTGCCGTCAATCCGGCGATTCGCGGCTCGAGCATCACATGGGCACGTGATCGCCTCGACGGCGCGGCGGGTTATAGCCTGAGTATTGAAGTGACTCGCGGGACCCTGCGCGCCGACCATTTCACAGCCGCGAACGGCGGCATCAATCTGACGGTCACCGCCGTGAGCGGCGAAACACCGCTGACTGCGCTGCCTGAAAAACAGCTGCTCACCGACCGGGCACGCAACGATCCTGCGGCGCGCAATGTGCTGACCTTCCTCAGCTACAAGGAAAAATTCCTCGCCGGTTCCTGGCGCTTCAACACCTATTTCGGCCGCGACACCCTGATGTCGGTGCGCCTGTTGATGCCGGCCCTCACTCCCGAGGCGGTGGACGCAGGGCTCGGCGCGGTGCTGACCCGCTTGTCGCCTCAGGGCGAAGTGGCGCATGAAGAGGACATCGGTGAATTTGCGATTCTCGATCATCTGCGCGCCACCGGCGAGAAGTCCGATGCGCCCACCTTCAACTACAACATGATCGATGGAAGCTTCATGCTGGGCCCGGTGGCTGCGCAATGGCTGCTCAACGATGCGCGTGGCCGGGCGCAGGCAGGTTCATTCCTGAAGCGGATGGACGATCGGCGCGTTAAGCCTCAAGCCATGGGCGCCGATCTGGTCAACAATTTCAGGTTCGTGCTCAACGCCGCGCGCAAGTTTGCCGATGATCCGCGGGCGCCAAATCTGATCGCGCTCAAGCAAGGCCTTGACGCCGGCCAATGGCGCGACAGCAACGACGGCTTGGGCGGCGGTCGCATCCCTTACGACGTCAATGCGGTGTTCGTGCCTGCCGCCCTCGAAGCGGCGAGCGGTTTTTTCACCAGCGGCCTGCTCGATCCCTACCTTGCCGCTCAAGACCGCGAATTGTTCGCACGCGCCGCGAGCATGGCGGCCGTGTGGCGCAGCAACGCGGGACCTCTGTTCGATGTCAGTGTGCCGAATCCCGCGGCGCGGCAGAAGATTTCTGACTATGCCGCGGCGCTGCACGTGGCGGACGCAAGCGCACTACGCGCTGTGGGCAATTCGCCCGTGTCATTCCACGCAATCTCTTTGTCGGCGGATGATAAGGCCATCCCCATAGTCCACTCGGACGATGGTTTCGAGCTGCTGTTCGGGCAACCTCAGCCGGAAACCCTGGACCGATCCCTTACGGCACTGATGCGGCCCTTCCCTGCCGGACTTGTCACGCCCGTGGGGATGGTGGTCGCGAATCCCGTCTATGCGGCGCCTGCCATCCAGGCTCGTCTCAACCAAAGCGCCTATCACGGCACCGTGGTCTGGTCCTGGCAGCAAGCGGTGTTTGCGGCGGGACTGCGGCGGCAGCTGGAGCGCAAAGATCTCCCCGAGCGGCTCAAAGCTCATTTGCGCTCGGCGCAACGAGAGCTGTGGGGCGCCATAGATGCGGCCCACGGCATGCGAAACTCGGAACTTTGGTCCTGGACCTTCACTGGCGGGCGCTTTCGGATTGCGCCTTTCGGCGCCAACGCCGCTGATGCCGACGAGTCCAACGCCGCCCAGCTTTGGAGCACGGTCTACCTGGCAATACCGCCGCCCTAGCACTTTTGGCGAATTGTGGCTAATTTGCCGCAAATGTTGCTATTGAACAGAATACCAATTAGATTCCGTAGCATGGATGGACGCCGGCAAGGCGTTGATCGGAAGCCTAGCGACCGATCGAGAAAAGACTGCTCGAGCAGCCCGCACCGTTAGTCGAATCTTGCCCGGCGACCTTCCCAGCATGCAGTTGAACACCGCGAATGACGCGGCTGACATGAGGAGGCGGGAATGGGCATTTTCGGGATCTATCGGGGTTGTCTCGGGGACAACCTGCGGCAAGATGCGAACCGAAAATGGCGCGCCGGCGAGGCTGCGCTTCGTGCGCCGCGCGCCCACTGCAACACAAATATGTTTTCACCCAGTCGCGACGGCCGTCGTACAGCTTTGCCGCGACGCACACTTAGTTAAATAGCTTACTCCCGAGGGGAATCATTCATGAGTCAAAAACGCAACAAACAACAACGCTCCAGGTCGAGCGCGGTCCGACTGGGACCCGCCACTTGGCCTGCCCTGGGATTGCCCGACACGCGTGCCATTGCGCGCGGCATCAGCGTCCGAGGCCTGGGCGTCAACACTCTGGCAGTCGCCGTGGCCGGCATTCTGTATTGCGCCGGCGGCATTACCTCGGCGCGAGCGCAGGCTGTACCCGCGGCGGCGGCGCCCAGCGAGTCATCGGCCCTGGAAGAGGTGGTGGTAACGGCATCAGCGACCGGCGTGAGGAAGCTGGATGCCAGCTACAACATCGTGTCCATCGACTCCGAAGCGATCAAGCAATTCAATCCCAAGAGCACGGCGGACTTGCTCAAGTTATCGCCTGGAATCTGGCCTGAGTCTTCCGGCGGTCAAACCGGCGCCAATATCGAAATCGCCGGCTTCCCGGGCGGCGGCGACGCACCGTTCTTCTCCAACATGATTCAAGGCTCACCGCTTTACGGCATGTCATCGCTCTCGTTCATGGACTCCAGTTCGTTGCTGCGCATCGACGATACGATCGATCGCGTGGAAATCGTGCAGGGCGGCCCCGGCGCCGTATTCGGTCCCGGACAAATGGGCGCGACCGCCAACTTCATCTTGAAAAGAGGCACGGCGGAACCCAGCGGTTCAATCGGACTCACCTATGGCTCCGAGGGCATGAAAAGAATCGACGCCTTCTATGGCTTCTCGATAGCTCCGGGTTGGTACGCGAGCCTTGGCGGCTTTTATCGCAAGTCGGATGGTGTGCGCGACCCGCAATTCCCCGCCGATGACGGCGGCCAGTTCACCGCCACCCTTTCGCATGACTTGGAGGGTGGGTCATTCATGCTGTGGGGCCGCGCCCTCAACGACAAGAATCAGTTCATCGTCCCGGTTCCCGTCATCGAAGATGCCAACGGAAATTTCTCGAACTATCCCGGTTTCAGCGCAACCACTTCGGCCTATGGCAGCAAGGCCATGCAGAACGTAACCCTCCCCAATGCGGCCGGCGGGTTTCAACAAGCCGATTTAGCGAATGGGCGCGGCGCCAATATGAATTTCATTGGCGGCAATTACGATCAGGATTTCAGCGGCTGGAAAGTGTCGGATAAATTCGTTTGGAACGGCGGCGACCTCAATACCAACGCATTGTTCTCCGGACCCAACCCCAGGCCCTTGAGCTACTACTTGTATGGATGCCAGGTTGCGCAACCGGCGGGCTTTTGCAACGGCGCGACGGCTGTCGACAGCAACAACTTGGGAACCGGTGGCCAGGGTCTGCCGCTCAGCACCAACGTCAATGCCCAATATGTCGGCGGCGGCGCGGTGAATCCGAATCAGAGCGTGATCGCGCAGGGCTGGTGGTACATCCAGAAGCACCTCGTCAATTTCAACAACGACCTTCGCCTCAGCAAGGAGATTTTCGAAGGCAATACCCCCACGGTGGGCGTGTACTTTACCCGCTACACCGATCACGACAATTGGTCGCTCGGCAATACGATGCTCATGAGCAATACGCCCAATGCCACGCCGATCACGTTGAGCTACACCCAAGGCGGGCAGACTTTCCATCTGACCAGCCCGCAGGGCATCGTCAACATGAACGGCAATTTCGATATTCTCGAAGACGGCACGGGCCAGAACATTGCGCCCTACTTGTCGGATTCGTGGAAAATAGGAGACTTCCTGTTCGACGCGGGGGTGCGCTACGAGCACATTTCCGTACGCCAAGAAACCTGTAACAGAACCAACCAGGCGCTGGGCAATCCGGTGACGGACCTGTACGACAACGCAGTCGGAGTGTGTAACGGCACCTACGATGTCGAACATTACGCCAGAAACTCAACCACCTGGACGGTCGGTGCCAATTACGAAATCTTCCACAACATGAGCGTTTACCTGCGCGCGAATAACGGCACGCACTTCGACGACTTCGACAATGGCATACGAGGAGCAGGCGGTAACTTCGCACCGGTGCAAACGGTCAAGAACTATGAAACGGGCTTCAAGTATCAGTCGGTCTTTGCCTATGTCGATGTGAGCGCGTATCACAGGCAGTTCACCGGTTTGCAGTATCAGCAAACCGATGCCGTCGGCGTTCCGTTCGGACCGATTACCACCTACGGCTCGGATTCCAAAGGTATCGATTTGACCGGCACCGTGACGCCGATCGAGCATCTGAACCTCACGCTGATCGCCAACTACATGGATGGCCACTACACGCACTACAATGGATGCGCGCCATACACCGACATCAATGGAAACCCGCAGTGCTCTCCCATCACAGGTGAGCCGCTGCAACGTCAACCGAAACTTCGTTTGTTGTTTACTCCGAGCTACACCGCGGTATCGGCTTGGGGTGACATGACCCCGTATGTCACGTACGAGCATGTCGGCCAACGTTATGAAGATCAGTCGGGATTGCAGCCCTTGGGTGCCTATTACACCTTGGGTGCCGGCGTCGTTACCAACTGGGGCAAGAACTGGCAGTTCCGTGTGCAGGGAACCAATCTGACCGATCAGATTGGTCTCACGGAAGGCAATGCGCGCAAGTTCGGCGCCGCGGCCGGTGTCGGCGGCGTGCTGTTGGCGCGCTCCATCGAAGGCCGCGAAGTGCAAATCGAAGCGAAATACAAGTTCTAAAGATTGGGTTCAGTCAGTGATGAAAACCCTCTCGCGCCGCCCGGCGCGAGAGGGTTTCTTTTTAGGACCCACAGAATGCCCACCCTGGGACGCCAAGGTGCCAGTCTGCTAGCCTCGATCGCAGGATGTTCGTGATCACCCCCACACTCCTGGACGCCATGCGGCGGGTCTCCGCGTTGCTGCAAGCCGGCAGTTTTCGCCTCGCCCACGATCAGCTCGAAAGCGTAGTCGCCGCGAATCCGGAGTTCGTCGAAGGGCTGCGATTATTCGCCGGCACGAAGCAGGCGCTGGGCGATCCGCAGGCCGCAGAGAAGCTCCTGCGCCGGGCGCTCGATCTCGATCCGGCTTGGACGCCCACGCTCGCGACCCTTGCCGAGCTGCTGCTCAGCAGTGGTCGGGCAGGCGAAGCCGAAGCGTTGTTGCGACGGGCCGTTGCCGGCTCGCCGCCCTCTCCTCGCGCCACGCTGCTGCTGGCGCGCTACTACAATGACCTAGGCGATCCGGCCGAAGCGCTCGCCATAGCCGCACCCCTCTGCACCAACGGCAAGGCCGATGCAGAATTGGCGGCCCAACACATCGCCGCGCTCAATTCCTTGGGGCGTCAAGATGAAGCGGTCGCCGGCTATCGAGCTCTTGCCGCCGCCGCACCCGACAACCATGACATGGCGCATGCCTTTGCAGTGGCGTTGAACGCCGCAAACAAGCATGAAGAAGCCGCTTCCGTCGCACAGCGTGCGGTGTCGCGCGGAAATCGATCCGCCGCGCTATACAACACCTATGCGCGCAGCCTGATCGCACAGGGCGCCCTCGAGCGCGCTGAAGCGGTGTTGCGTGAATGCGTTGAGGCCGCGCCGCGTATGATCGAAGCCCAAAACAATCTTGCGCAATTGATATGGATGCGTACGGGCGACGTGGCTGAGGCGATCATTCCCCTCGACCGGGCTCTACAAGCCTTCGGCAACGAAGATGGCCTATGGGCTGCCAAGGCCGCCATCTTGCAGGGCGGCGGTGACCCTCAGGCCGCCTACGCCTGCCTGGCTGCGCGACTCAACCGCGCGCAGAGTCCGCCAATGCTGCTCATCCGAGCGGGTCTCGCAGCACTCGAATTCGATTCGTCGCTGGCGCTGGACCTGGCGGATCGTGCGCTGCACTCGTTGCCGGACAATGCCGCGGCACGAACCCTGCTCGTCGCGGCGCAGCTCGGCCTCGGCGATGCAAGAGCCGCCCTTCCCCACTGCGACATCCTGTTGGCCAAGGCACCCGATGATCAATACCTCATCTCGCTGCAGACGATTGCCTGGCGGCTGCTCAGCGATCCTCGATACGAGATTCTTTGCGACTACAAGAATCTGGTGTTTCCCATTGAGCTTAGAGCGCCGCCCCCTTGGACAGACCTGGCGACCTTCATCGCTGACTTGCGCGTGAGCCTCAACCGGCTGCACGACCCGAACGGTCATCCGCTGTTATTTCAATCGCTGCGCCATGGCACGGAGACCACGCAGGATCTGTCGCGCAGTTCTGATCCCGCGATTCAAGCGCTGTTCAAAAGCTTCGCCGAACCAATTCGCGAGTACCTAAGACGTGCAGGCCATGGAACCGACCCTTTGCGCCGCCGCAATCACGGCGCGTGGCGGTTCAATGGCAGTTGGTCGGTCAGGCTTCGCACGTCAGGACACCATCGCAACCATGTCCATCCGCGAGGCTGGATATCTTCAGCATGCTACGTCGAGCTGCCCGACTGCATGAGCCAAGCGGCCACCGATCAAGGAATCCTGACGTTCGGCCAGCCAAGCCTGCGAACGACACCGACATTGTCTGCCGAGTACTCGGTACGGCCCAATGTCGGCATGCTGGTGCTGTTTCCGTCGTATTTCTGGCACGGGACGGTGCCTTTCTCGAGCAACCAGCCCCGCCTGACCGTCGCATTCGATGCCGTACCCGCGCGCTAGTGCGTCGCCGCGCTAGGCCTTCGCCGGCGGCACCTCATCGATGGCATTGAAAGCAACAGTGATCCGCGGTTGGTCGCTGTCATGGGGTTCGACATAGTGTTCCATCCAGCAGGGGAACAACACGAGCAGGCCATCGCTGGGCGTGAGATGGATATCGGCGTGACCGTTCGGCACGCCGCCTTTGACGTTTCCCATGCGCACGCCGGAGCGGGGATCGCGGAACACAAATTGCCCCGAGCCCGCGGGCACGCTGATGTAAAAAGACCCTGACAGCAGCGAGCCCTCGTGCATGTGCAGAAAATTGAAGCCGCCGCGATCGTGCATATTGATCCACGATTGCAGCACGAAAGGGACCTTCTGCTGCCCCATTTCAGCCAAGGCAATGGCACACGCCGCTCGAATCTCCTGGTTAAGAAGGGCGAATTCGGGTCGGGCCAACACCGCCATGTCAGTGCTGTTCCATCCCTGACGAACCGTTCGGCCGGCAGGCTTAGGAGCAGCAGCGCGCATCGTCAGAACCGCGGTCCTCCAACTTTCCAATTGCGGCATGAGCGCAGGCACATGCGCCTGCCAGATGCGCGTCGGGAAGAGGTCAAAGGATTTCAGCGGACCCATACGGAGCTAACTTTACAGACTCTGAGGCCGGAATGGACCCATTAGGTGTGGTGCCGCAAAGAGGATTACTCGGCGCTGCGCGCCTCGCCCCTTCGGGGTCGCCCTGCGGGCGATCAACTTCGCCTTGGCGAAGTTGTCGAACCGCCTTGTTGTCTGTCAGGGGTTCGAATTCGGTCCCGCCGAGCAACAGGCGCCAATTGGCGCTACACAAAATCTGAAAAATTGGTGCCGCAAAGAGGATTCGAACCCCTGACCCACGCATTACGAACCCGCCGAGATACTTAGCGAGGATCATCGAAGGTGGTCGAACGTGGCTGTCGGGGCCTCAACTGGTCAATCGAGGTCCCGGTGAGTTATCCCCGGTTACCCCCGCTTGGTGGCAAAGTGGTAGCAAACGAGCCCCCGCGTCAGACTGGCGTTGACCAGACCCTCGTGTTGGCGCTAAACACCGTGATCTCCCACATAGCGAGCGCACCGTTTGCCTACTCCTCCAGCCCGGGAGGCCCGGCGCGTCATCAATTCCATCTTTTTGTGCCGACGAGTCGTCAAGCAGTATAAAATTTGTGGTTCTGGTCGGGCTTACGGCGCTGACCAACAAAACGAGGATGAGGGGTTGCAAGGGATGCCAGGAGAACCATCACCGATTGATGTGAACCACCTCAATCAGATTTTGCAATCCGTGACGGAGCCTTTTTGGCATCGCCCTGATTTCTGGATTGGGACAGCTCTCGGCATAGCCGGCCTGGTATTCTCGGTCAAAGCGTTTCTCGAAGCTAAGAAGGCGGCTGTGGCAGCAAGAGAGGCTGGGCGAACGGTAAAAATTCAAACTACCACCGTCGATTTGACTGAATTTGCCCAACGACTTTCCAAAATACAGCCCAAAATACGGTTCGTCGATGCTCGCGATTTGTTGGACGAGGTAAATCGTAGGTTACGCCGTGCCATTGCACCGTTCGCCGGCGATCCGCAGTTGAAAGATGCCATCGGGGTCCTTAAGAAGACTTTGCAAGCCGCAAGCGAGGCCCTGGCGGCTGTGCGCCCCACGGATGCCGCAAAAGAAAGTGAAGCTCCTGATTCCGTATATAACGGAGTTGAGGGACATTTTCGTGCGATCAGTGACGCACTCGCGGATTTGGTAGGGTTGTTTGAGAAGAAGGGGTTTGATTTTGGAGAGATCGATGGCCAGCGCTGAAGAAGAAACTGAGTTGGTCGGCTACATCGGAGATCTCATTGAGGTCACATCACGGGGCGGGACCAATTGGAACAAGTTTAATCCGACGACATTTGTGTGGGATATTTCAATACCGTCGCATCCCGCGAGGCTGGTTTTGCAACAGGTTGCAGGTGCAGCCCTGGTCCACAATAAAGGCTTGCAGTCGGCCGCTTCGGATTCCTCGACCAAATATGTGTTCCAGGCGATTGATCTGACCATACCTCAGGGGGCCCCTGTACTGATAATCAATGGTGCGGATAGTGATCTGCTGAACAGAAAGCTGCGCGAGTTATTCAATACAATCAGTGGCAAGGAATCTCGCAAGGGGCTAGATTTTCTTGGCTCCATTATTGCGGATGCCAAAAGAAGGTTCTAGGGCTTGGAACCCCACTGCCCTCACCACTTTATTCTCTTCGCTCGACGTAGATCTTGGGGAGCGGACCCAGCGACGCGTCATTTACGCTGAACTTTCGTTGAATTGTCGGCTCATCCGGCAGGGACTTTACGTTCCAGCGAACCAGTCGAAGCCCAGCATCGGTTGTGGCTTTATGCTTCTTCGCGTCGGTCTCCCTGCGGTCCTCCCTCTCGTGGGACTTGTCATCAAGTTCAATAGCGGCAATGACGGTCGCGGCTTTGTCGCAAATCACAAAGTCGTAGCTCATGCGGTTTATGCGGTTGTTCCATTCGTGGAAGCGGAAGCCCTTCTTCACACCCAGTACCCGCGACACCTGGACCTGCGCAAGGACCAGGTGATTGGGCAGCGCCTTGACGAGTCGGTGATACAGCACCTGCTCCGGCTGCGTGAGCAAGCGTTTCACATAGAAAGGCCAGGTCCTGTGCCCGACAGCGGGACTGTTGAACCCTTTTAGGGTGGCGAGAAAAACAACTAGCACGAGAATAATTAGGATTACGACAGTAGGCTTGTCCATGGGGTTAGCCTACTCTCACTGGGTTTTGCTTTGCTACTCGCATGGATGAGTAGGATCTGCCAGAGACTTGGTATGCCTCACATATCGAAGATTTAAAGGTTGTATTGAATCCAATTTTCGAATCTCTGTATCGAGATCGCATGAATTCCAGAAAAATACGAAGTCCCCCGCCCGGCCTAGGTATCGCAAAGAAGGCCCTGAATTCTCAAAACGAGCGTCGAGATACTCGTGGCCATTCTTAATCTTTAGCGACTCCGAGTATCCGACAGACAACGCGAGACACGGCAACAAGACACAAAGCAAATCGAATGGATAACGCAGATCAATGTTTATTCGCTTAAGAAATCCTTCGATATCGATCGCAATCCAGAATCCATTCGCAAATAGCAGTGGGCACAGAATCCATAAGTATTCGCTGACGACCTCGACTGCTGAGAGAGCCAACCCTCCTGCAATCAGTAGCGTTCCAATCAACTTGCGATGACGGTTAAGAAAGATGCCCGCCCTTGTGGTTGCACCGCCACCGGGGGGCAAATGACGAGACCCAATCAGCATGGTTACTACGGGGCCAACAAGATATGCGCCCGCAGTTGCCACAATAGGCCACACTGCCAGCTTAGGTAGATCTGCGAGTCCAATGTGTTCGAGAAGGTTAACGTGGAAGGTGCTCCAGTAGCCGTACCCGTGAGCGAAGGCCAGGAGAACGACATAGAACACGATATACGTATGTTTGATTGATAGCCCAGCCATCTTATCGGACTCGCTCAACGTTGCCCGATCACCTGGCGTAAATTTAGGCATTTTTCTTTCTTAATGCTTTGTGAAGTTCCTGGAAGATTCGATCCGCCCCCCAAGACTGCGCTGCAGTCAAAGCAAAGTTCCTCTTTTGTACTTTCTTCAGTTTCCGCCCAGGCTTATAGCCAATATCGTGACTGGCTTCTGACCACGCGTGTTGATACAGAGTCCTGACCTGAAGTTCGAATACTTTGGGCGCAGCCTCCAGCTTTACCCTTCTTGGAATCGCGTCTTCAGGGAGGGCCAAGATGAAGTGTTTGCCAAAGTACCCGAACTCTGATTCCGATTTGGGTTCTTTATTTAACATCTCGATGTGTCGAAAATACTTTGTAACGCTCCGACTAATCGGCCTAACGTCACTTGTGTAGAACACAACTATCCGAGCACCAAGTTGATCTTGAATTTCGCCAAGAGGGTCTTTGTATTTTAGCGCCCCTTTCTCACGCGTCGCCGCCTTGGCGAGAAAGCTCTTTGGAGTTTTCGCACGTACAGTGATGCGATCAATGTGGGGCCCGCTCTTCAAATGATCCGTTAGAATCTCTTCGAGGTCACCAGCAATGGGTAACAGAACTTTTTCGTAGCGCTGGCGGTAGAGATCCTTGAGGCTTTTCGTCATCGACTCTTCCGTAGTTTTTCGCTCACGATATTCCCTTCGGTCGTGAATCTGGTCTTTTCGCTATTCCTCGTTCGGGTGACATCGATGACTCTGTCGAAGCTAGCATTTTCCGCGGTTAGCATCACGCCGTTGTCCAGCTGAACAGATCGAAATACGAGACAGGCTTTGAATTCCTCCCTATCAAATTTAAATGTTGAGTCATACAGTGTAGGCCGAACAAATGCTTTGGCAATCGCGGCCGCTGCGCCCTGGGTCAGGGACAAATCCTGGACAATTTTCTTGGCGGAAGTGACTTGGCCGTGCCTATTCAGCACCAGCTGGCTCGCATTTATCAGCTCTTGTTGTATGGCTGGGTCTGTTGCGTCCTTGAGCGCGATTTGAAGTGCCACGGCTACCCGCTTGGTGCCAGCGGCGGAAGTGTTTTTTAGGTTCGACTGCAGAAATTCACTCGTCCAATAGTCAGCTGCCCCGCGCGTATCGATCATTTGTTTATCGACGACGACTCCATCCCAGAAACCCGCCTGTATCGTGGCACATCGGAACAAGGCACTCTTATAGGTGCGGGTATTTTTCATGAAAACTTTCTCGACGAACTGCACTTCTATCGCTTGCCCTCTTTCCTCCGCAGTAACGCCAGTCTCCGCTGGAAATCTCGAGATCAGAAGCCTTAATCCGTGTTGGTCGCGGCTCGCAATAAGAAATAGAAGTCCAAGTCCAGACCTGTTGGTCGTCACCTTCTGAAGAAGCTGTGCGATCGCCCGCCCTCGTGGCAGTGAGGGTGTCTTTAGGTAGCTAAGCAATGAATCGCGACTATCATTTTGCTGTGTTCCATCCGCCTTTGGTCGAAACACAATATCGATATCGCACTCTCGAAGCGCCGTCCTATCAATATTGGCGAGCAAATTAAAAAGTTTGCCATTTAGGGGAATATCTATGCCACCGATGGGAAGAGGTTCCCCGCCCCTCGTGTTTGGGTGGATCAGATACGAGTGAATGCGTGAGATTGTCACCGAGCGTCTCCTCCCTGACTACAAAGCAAAGTCCTATGCACCTATTATGGACGGCAATTTCCAAAAGGTCTTGAGAAGAGACTTCACTTCGAGCCATGGACAACCTAGCGCTGGTTCACACTTTGCCTGCATTTAAGCAAGGCCGCTTATTGGTTGTCCAAACAGTAGTCCGCGCCGCACAAAGCTGTATGGCTGTTAGCTTCGGTTGTCCCGCTTGAGATCGTGCCGCACGGTGGCCGTGCATTGGCGCTTACCGCACTTGGAACACCGCAGGCGCTTCACCACGGCTTCCAGTCGGCATTCCCAGCCGGACATGGCCGCGAGTGTTTCGGGCCGCGCCTGTCGACTGTGGCCGCATTTGCAAGCCAAGTGGATGACGTATTGCCCTCCGTGATCTGAGAGCTTTTCGACTTCCAATGGCAAGCGTGGCGGCATCATCTGTGCCAAGTTTGCCGACGATCAGGCGCGAATCGACGCGCGCCGCCGCTCGCTCGACGGCAACGTCTTCACGTGGGCGAAGTGTCTGCGGCTGTTCGAGGCTGCGGCCACCGTGCGCGACCGAGCACTGTTTCGGATGGCGGTGGAATGTGGCATGCGCCAGGGCGAGCTTTTGGGCCTGACTTGGGCGGATGTCGATTGGGCAAGCAGCCAGGTCTACGTGCGCCAGTCCTGCCGCGTCCGCGAGGGTAGCGCTGTGAAGACGGCAGCCGCCTTGCGCTCGATCCGCCTGACCAAGTCTCTCGCGCGGGAGCTTCGCGTCTGGCGCGCGGCGGCACCGAAGGGTGACCTAGACCTGGTGTTCCCCAACGCAGAGGGCGGCTACGAGGACTCGCACAACCTGCTCAAGCGTTGCTTTCGCCCAGCTCTGCGCCGCGCGGGTCTGCGTGCGATCCGCTTTCACGACCTACGTCACACGAGTGCGTCGCTCCTATTGGCGGCGGGCGTAAACATCAAGGAGGTGCAGGCTCAACTGGGGCACGCCTCCGCTCAGGTGACCCTGGATGTTTACGGACACCTCATGCCGGGTGGTAGTAGCGCGGCGGCAGACGCGTTCGACGCGCTGGAGAGCGGTGTCCGATACACCGGCTAGGAGTTGTTCCGCCAATGTAATTGGCTACTCGTGATTCTCTGTAATTGCTGATATTTTAGTTGTGCCCGCCAGTGCCGGTGAATTTGCTCTGAAGCAGCCACTCAATGTGGCCAGAGCGGACATTGATCAATCACCTCTTACGCTTCTTTAGGCACCCCGAAGCCACTTGATTGAGATGGCGTCAGGCGCCCTGTTCAATCGCCACAGTATTTGACTTCGAAGATGATAGGTCATCAAATGCAGGGTGATCCGTTAGCGAATAGAAGTATCCCCGAGGGGCGTTCGCGCACGGCATGGTATCTACCCAAGAGAGCACGCCTAGTAAGCTGTTTGCGCCGTTGTTGGAAACAACCGCGGAGCCCGAGTCTCCGGGGCAGCCGAATCCCACGGTTGTTGCGTAGACACCGTTGAAGTAATGGCCTCCCGCATTGATGTTCGTCTTACTCCACACTGACCCAGTTGTATATCCTGTCCGTACACCGTACTTTTGAATCGCTTCGCCGATGTTTGGGATGCGGTTGTCGGCTAGTAGGCCTATCTGCCGAACTGTCCAGCGCTGAATTCCAGTCATGTCAGTAGCTGTCGCCATAGCTAAATCGATATCTGAACACCTTAGTGGCAGCACGCAGCTCAAATGGGCGGTGTCGCTACGAAATGGCGTCCAAATAACTTCGCCAGGCCTTCCTGCGTCGTCGCGACCAATTACATGGTTGCAGCAAACAAGTGCGTTATCAGCTGAGCAGTCTTGCTGACAAGATGAATTGTGTGCGGAATAGCCAATTGAACGCACATATGCGGTAATCGTTCCATAATAGTCCATGTTATTTGCGTTTCGGCATTGGTCTCCACCCATTTCGCCGTCTAAAAATAGTGGGACGCGCGTTTCCAGCGGAGGGTCGAGATGAACATTGCCGATCATGGTCGATATAGTTGGACCTTCCACAAACTCGATGTCGACGAATGAGACGGTACCGAGTCTCGTCGATCGAAGCTCCACGGTGTCGTGAATTGCGCCTTTCAAGACTCTTAAGTCTGAAAAACGACAAATAAACCGAGAGGAATGCGTATATTCGACGCAGACGAGCTCTGGATGGCGTCGATACTTGCTAGTAATCGAGTTGAGCGCTCTTTGAATATCAACGTCGGTATAGTCACTCATGAAGCTCACCTATTGCCAAGCATATCCACAAAAAGGAAGAGATCGGTTTTATGGCAGTACTGCTGCGAAAGTCTCTCAAAACGTTCCAAGAATTGCCATGCGGATTACGAGGGCGCGTGCTCGATTTCTCATCCCAGTTGCGCGGACAGTGTTTGAAGGTTGAGTTGCCGGACCCGTAGCAAGGCTTCAGCGGAGACAAGGCTGTACAGGTTTTTCGCCACAAATCAGCGAGCTTGTCCGACGCCGCCCCGGTCGGCGTCGGGTTTATTGAGTTTCCGCAGCCCACCGATTTGCAACCACGCTGGCGCGGTCGCGATCACAAATGACCACCGGTGGAACGCTGGCCGCTCTATTTTTTCCGAAGCAAGGGCAAAACGGCTACGAGAGATGCCTGATATTGGCGGGCCGCCCATTCCGGGCGCCAGTTCGGCAGGCGCGATCACCTTCGGGGGCGTGACATTGGTAGCAAGCTGGTAGCAGAAGCTGCTGGGCGGCCTTTCGAGGAAGGCCTGACCCACGCATCGAGTAGCGCTCCGCAGGCGCTTAGGACGGGATCTGAAGTTGTAGCAGGGTTGGTGCCGCAAAGAGGATTCGAACCCCTGACCCACGCATTACGAATGCGTTGCTCTACCGACTGAGCTATTGCGGCGTTTTCAAAAGGGACGGCATTCTAACCCGCGGCATCACCCGACGTAAGACTGCTGCTGAGTTTTGCGACATCGCGCAAAGCCTTGGGTAGCGCGAATATTACGTGCTCTTTGCGGCCATCCAATTCGGCCGCGACTTCGCCACCCCATTGGCGCAGCTGCGCAATGACGCCTTGCACGAGAACCTCCGGCGCTGAAGCTCCGGCCGTGACCCCCACGGTCTTGATACCCTCGAACCACTCCCGGCGCAGGTCTTGCGGACCGTCGACCAAGTAGCCCGGCTTGACGTTCTTATCCGCCATTTCGCGCAAACGGTTCGAATTGGAGCTGGATTTCGACCCCACCACCACCAGCACCTCGCAGCGGCCGATCAGGTCTTTAACGGCGTCTTGGCGATTCTGTGTTGCATAGCAAATGTCCTCCTTCACCGGCGCCTTGAGCTTCGGAAAGCGCGCCCGCAGAGCGGCGACGATGGACGCCGTGTCATCGACGGACAAAGTCGTTTGCGTGACAAAGGCGACGTGCTCGGGATTGCGAACTTCCAAAGCTGCAACGTCTTCGACCGTCTGAACCAGGTAAATAGAGCCGCCGAGACTCGCATCGAATTGGCCGATGGTGCCCTCAACCTCCGGATGCCCGGCGTGGCCGATCAAGAATACCTCGCGCGCTTCGCGGGCATATCGGGTGATCTCCATGTGCACCTTGGTTACCAAGGGACAGGTCGCGTCGAACACGTTCAGCGAGCGTCGCTTGGCCTCCTGCTGCACCACTCGCGGCACGCCATGCGCGCTGAATATCACGGTGGCGTTGTCCGGCACTTCGTTCAACTCTTCGACGAACACCGCGCCGATGGTTCGCAGGCGGTCGACGACATACTTGTTGTGCACCACCTCGTGGCGCACGTAAATGGGCGCGCCGAACAGGGTCACCGCCCGTTCCACGATATCGATGGCGCGGTCAACACCGGCACAGAAGCCCCGCGGATTAGCTAACAGGATTTGCATCAGGTTTTTGCCGTCCTTCAAACAACGCATCCAACAGAAGACAGGCGGCGCCCACGGTAATGGCCGAGTCCGCGATGTTGAACGCAGGAAAATACGCTCCATTCCAGTGAAAGTGAATGAAATCGATGACGAATCCCAAGCGGATCCGATCGATGACATTGCCGAGAGCCCCGCCCAGCACCAGCGCAAGCCCGCAGGCCAGAAGTCCATGTGCTCCGCTCTTCAAGCGCAGCAGCCACACGACAATTCCGATGCTCACCACCACGGCAAGCCCGATGAACATCCAGCGCTGCCAGCCCGAAGCGGATGCCAAAAAGCTGAAGGCCGCGCCCACGTTGTGCATGCGCGTAATGTCGAGAACCGGCAGCAGGCTGATGTGTTCGAATTCGCCGAAGCGCTGCGCGATGTAGCTTTTGCTCGCCTGGTCCGCAAGAACGATGCAAGCCGATAACAGCAACCATCTCGCCGCCCGTTTACGCTGCAGTTCGCTGATCATGCGAAGCGGCGCTCTTCGCCGGGTCCTTCGACGTTGCCGACGCAACGCGCGCAGATCTCCGGGTGCTGTGGATTGCTGCCGACGTCCGGCCTGAGCTGGTAGCAGCGCACGCATTTGGGACTTTGGCTGGGTTTCACCTCTATCCACAGGTCTTCTTGCGTGGCCCGGACGGCTGTCGCAGTCAGGGTGCCCAGGTTCGCGACCTTGGCGTCTCCCGTGATCAGCAAGAATCGCAGCTCGTCGTGCATCGCCTCAAATTGCGGGGCGAGTGAATCGGGCACGAACACCGTGACATCAGCTTCCATCGATGAGCCCAAGGATCCCAACGAGCGCAACCGTTCCAGCTCCCGCGCGACATCGGCCTTGAGCGCAATCATCGCCGGCCAGTCTATCGTCGAGACCCGCTCGGCTCCCGGCGGAAATTGATGCCAAAGATTTAGGAACACCGATTCATTGGGTTTTCCCGGCAAATGGCTCCAGGCTTCTTCCGACGTGAAGCTCAGCATCGGCGCGAGCCAGCGCACCATGGCTTGGGCCAGATGGTTCAGCGCGGTCTGGGCCGAGCGCCTCGGCACGCTGTTCGTTCCCGTGGTGTAAAGACGATCCTTGATGATGTCGAGGTAGAAGCCGCCAAGCTCTACCACGCAGAAGTTGTGAATCTCCTGATAGATCTTGTGAAACTCATAGTTCCGATACGCTGTAACGACATCATTTTGCAAGGCGAAGGTCTTGGCGATCGCCCATTGATCGATGGCGACCAAGTCATCGAACGGAACCGCGTGCTCTTTCGGATCAAATCCGTGCAAATTGCCGAGCAGAAAGCGCAAGGTGTTGCGCATGCGCCGGTATGAATCGCCGATGCGCTTGAATATCTCCTCTGAGACGCTCATTTCATTGGCATAGTCAGTTGCGGCAACCCACAGGCGGATGACGTCGGCACCCAAGGTGCTGGTGAGCTTCTGCGGCGCAAGAATATTGCCAAGCGACTTGGACATCTTGCGGCCGTTCTCATCGACGGTAAAACCGTGCGTGAGCACACCGCGGTACGGAGCGCGGCCATGCATGGCCACGGAGGTCAGCAGCGATGAGTGGAACCAGCCGCGATGCTGATCCGAGCCCTCGAGGTATAAATCGCTCGGAGCGGTGATTTCCGGCCGAATGACCGAAACGCAGTGGTGCACCACGCCGGAGTCAAACCATACGTCCATGACGTCCGAGGCTTTGTCGTATTGATTCAAATCAACGCCTACTTGGGCTGAGGCGTCGAGATCGAACCACGCATCGATCCCGTCGCGCTCGACCAGCTTTGCGACTTCGGCGATCAACTCATGCGTGCGCGGATGCAGTTCTCCCGATACCTTGTCGACGAACAGCGGGATCGGGACGCCCCACGTGCGCTGGCGCGAGACGCACCAATCCGGCCGGGCCGCTATCATGCTGGTGATCCGCTGTTCTCCCCAGGTCGGCATCCAGTCCACGTGCGAGATCGCCTCGAGCGCCGCTTTACGCAGTCCAGCCTGTTCCATGCTGATAAACCACTGCGGCGTGGCGCGAAAGATCACCGGCGTCTTATGACGCCAACAGTGCGGATAGGAGTGATGATACGGCTCGTCCTTCAAGAGACGGCCATGCTCGATCAGCACTTTGATGATGTGTGCGTTCGCGTCGAATACCTGCTCGCCCGCGAACAGCGGTGTCGAGGGTAGAAACCGGCCGTCGCCGCCCACGGGATTGTCGATTTCGAGGTTGTAGCGCCGACCCACGATGTAGTCATCCAAACCGTGCCCGGGCGAGGTGTGCACCGCGCCGGTACCGGCATCGAGCGTTACATGATCGCCCAAGATCACCGGCACTTGGCGATCATAAAAAGGATGTCTCAACAAGAGATGTTCCAGCGCCTCGCCCTTGGCTTGCGCGATGATCACCCACGTCGTCACTCCCAATGCGCTCATCACAGAGGCAACGAGCTCGTCGGCCAGCAATAAGCGCTCGCGCGCGCCTCCCAGCTCGAATTCCGCGAGCGAATAAATGAACTGCGGATGCAGTGCCACACCGCGGTTGGCGGGCAGGGTCCAGGGCGTCGTGGTCCAAATCGCCACTGAAGTCGGTTCCTCCGACAAGGCGGATTGTTGCTCGGCTGAGACTCCCAAGCGTTTGGCCAGATCCGAGCGGTCCACCACTTCGAAGCGCACATAAACACTGGGCGAAGTTTTATCCTCGTACTCAACCTCAGCCTCCGCGAGCGCCGAGCGGCAGTTGAGGCACCAGTGCACCGGCTTGAAGCCCTTATATAAGTGGCCGTTCTTGATGATCAGCGAGAAGGCGCGCAGCTGTTCCGCCTCGAAGCGAGGCGCCATGGTTAGATAGGGATGATCCCAGTCCCCGAGAACCCCTAAGCGCTTGAATTCGTTTCGCTGCAGGTCAATCTGCTTGAGGGCGTATTCGCGGCAGGCAGCACGAAAGGCTTTGGGTTGGATTTTCTGGCCGACGCGGCCGTGCGTCTTCTCGACCTGCATTTCAATCGGAAGGCCGTGGCAATCCCACCCCGGCACGTACGGCGCATCGTAGCCATCCAGCGTGCGCGATTTGACGATGATGTCCTTGAGGATCTTGTTGAGCGAATGACCCAGATGCAGGGCGCCGTTCGCATAGGGCGGTCCGTCGGTGAGAATGAAGGTCGGCCGGCCCTTTGCGACATTGCGGATCTTTCCGTACACATCCTCGCGCTCCCAGGCCTCCAACATCGCCGGCTCGCGCTTCGCCAGGTCCGCCTTCATCGGAAAGGCGGTTACCGGCAAATTGATCGTCGCTTTGTAATCAGTCACAAACCACCTTCGACAACAGATCGCGCGCCTGCGCGGCGTCACGTTTCATTTGCACCACCAGGGCATCCAGCGAATCGAACTTGACCTCGTCGCGCAGCTTCGCGACGAACTCCACTTCAATCTCCTGCCCGTACAGGTCGCTGGCGAAATCGAATACATGAACCTCCAACAGCATGTCGGTTCCATCCACAGTTGGCCGCGTTCCCAAGCTCGCCACGCCTTTTAGCGCCTTATGCGTAATCCCGAACACGCGCACCGCCATGATGCCTCGCACCGGTGGTCTGCGGCGCATAAGCCGCAAATTGGCAGTCGGGAAACCCAACGTGCGGCCCAACTCCCGGCCGGGCGCTACACGGCCGAGCATTCGGTAAGGCCGGCCTAGCAATCGCGCCGCGCCGGCGAAGTCGCTGTTACCCAATCGCTCCCTAACGGCCGTGCTGCTCACGCGCACGCCGTCGAACACAAACGGCGCAATCTGCTCCACGCCGAAGCCGCGGGCCGCGCCCGCCGCCCTCAAGCTATCGATGGAACCGAGCGCGTTGCATCCGTATCGAAAATCATTGCCTACCACGATGTGCCGGGTCCCCAAATCGTCGATGATCAATTTGACAAAGCTCTCCGGCGTCATCGCTCGCATGGATTCGTCAAATCGCAGCGTCACCAAGCGATCAACGCCTTGCGCCGCCAGCGCGAGAAACTTCTCTCGCCAGCGCGTGAGACGCGGCGGCGCGCCTTCGGGATCGATGAACTCCTTGGAGCTCGGCTCAAAAACCAGGACAGCGGCCGTCGAGCGCAATTCCGCGGCGCGCTGTTTAAGCACGCCGATCATCTTTTGGTGCCCTAAATGCACACCATCGTAATTTCCCACGGTGAGCACGCAGCCTTGAGGCGTACGCGAGAGGTTATGCAGACCGCGAACTAGTTCCATGGCGAAAGACTGTGATTATACTCAGGTTTCCGGCTGTTCAGTGGTCCCACTATAGCAAGGTGCAGGGGACAGTCTGGGGCGATGAATTGACAAGCGCTGGGTCAATCGGCAAGCTACGCGGCTCTTTTAAGGAGTGTCTCGCTTGGCGAATACGAAATCTGCTGAAAAAGCTGCCCGACAGTCGACGGTCCATCGCGCCCGCAACGACGCACTTACCTCGCAGCTGCGCAGCGCCATCCGCAAGGCAACCTTGGCGCTGAAGGCGGGCAAGCATGCCGAGGCCGCCTCGGCCCTTGACGAAGCGACCCCCGTGATCGACAGCATGGTCAACAAGGGCATCATTCACCGCAACAAGGCTGCGCGCCACAAGAGCCGTTTGACCAAGCAGGTTCGCGCGCTCGCAAAGTAATTTTTCCAGAAAAAGCGGGCCATTAAAAAGCCGGCAATGCCGGCTTTTTATTGCGCTTAAGTCGCTGTAGCACCGGCTTTCGCGGACGTGCGCGGATGTTCTTCGAGATAGCGCATCACCCTCTGCTTGAGCTCGTCCGTGCCCTCGCCTGTCGCTCCGGAAATGAGCAGCACCGGCCCCTTGAATCGCAAACGCCGCACGATTTCCTTGGCGCGCCGCTGTGCTTCCTTGGGCTCCAAAAGATCTATTTTATTGATGAGCAGCCAGCGCTCTTTCTCGGCTAAGTCCGCCGCGAATTTCTTCAGTTCCGCCACGATGGTGCGCGCGTCCTTCACTGGATCGGCGGACGGGTCGGGGGGTGCGATGTCGATCAGATGCAAGAGCACGCGCGTGCGCTGCAAGTGCTTCAAGAAACGAATCCCAAGACCGGCACCATCGGCGGCGCCCTCGATCAAACCCGGGATGTCCGCCATTACGAAGCTGCGCCCAAGACCGACGGCTACTACGCCCAAATTCGGATGCAGCGTGGTGAACGGATAATCGGCCACTTTAGGACGTGCAGCAGAAACGGCTCGGATCAACGTGGATTTGCCGGCATTGGGTAAGCCGAGCAAGCCCACATCGGCAATCAATTTCAGCTCGAGTTGAAGCTCGCGTTTTTCGCCCGGCAAGCCTAAGCCGGATTTGCGGGGCGTGCGATTGGTGCTGGACTTAAAGCGCGTGTTGCCCCACCCGCCTTTGCCGCCCTTGGCGACCAACAGCGTCTGCCCCTCGACGGTGAGATCACCCAGAGTCTCGCCGGTATCCTTGTCCATGACGACCGTGCCGATGGGTATGGATACATACGTGTCGTCGCCTCCGTGGCCGGTGCAGTCATTGCCGCTGCCGCTTTCGCCGTTCTGCCCTTTGTAGGTACGCGAAATGCGAAAGTCAGCGAGCGTGTTCATGCCCTCGGCCGCTTTCAAGTAAACGCTGCCGCCGAGGCCGCCATCGCCCCCGTCAGGACCGCCAAAGGGCACGAATTTTTCCCGCCGGAAACTCACACAGCCACGGCCACCGTTGCCCGCCTGGACCTTGAGTTTGGCTTCGTCGACAAATTTCATGATGGCTTCGCAAAAAATTAAGGGGGCTTAAGTACCTTAAGCCCCCTTCGATTCTATGGCGCGCTTCAAGCCCGCCCGAAGTTGTTACTTACGAACGACGTTGACGTAGGTATGCTGCTCAATGCCCTTGACCCGAAATTCGACCGTGCCATGAGCCTTGGCGAACAGAGTGTGATCGGTACCCATACCGACATTGACGCCGGCACGATACTGGGTGCCGCGCTGACGGATCAGAATGTTGCCTGCCAGCACATCCTCACCGCCGAACTTCTTGACGCCCAATCGCTTGGAATGCGAATCGCGGCCGTTGCGAGTACTGCCGCCTGCTTTTTTGTGTGCCATTTAAGGATCTCCGAACTTTTAAGCGACGATCGACGTGATCTTCACATCGGTGTAAGGCTGGCGATGAGTTTTTTCGCGCTTGTAGTGCTTGCGGCGACGAAACTTCACGATTCGCACCTTGTCGCCCTTACCGTGGCTTTCGACCGTCGCGGTTACCTTCGCGGTACCGACATACGGGGCGCCGATCGTCACCGACGAACCGGCTCCGACCAGCAAAACCTGATTGAATTCGACGCTAGCACCCTGGTCTGCGTCGAGCTTCTCGATACGCACCACGGCACCTTCTTGAACGCGGTATTGTTTACCGCCCGTGGCTATCACGGCATACATAATGAAACTCCAAGGACGGCCGGTGGGGCCGCAAAAGAGCCGCGAATTGTATCGGTAGACACCGGGCGGGTCAAACCCACGTAAATTCAGTCTCTTGGAGCCCAAAACAGGGCCGATTATCGGGCTCTTGCCGGCTTGCCGGCACACCACCAACCTACGGCGCACCCCCTACCGCTTTGCGCCAGCCCGACCGATCTTAGGTACCATGGCGCATTCTTTGAGCTGCTGCATGACACTAGAACAGATTCGTGGATTGGTAACCGCTGATTTCGAGGCCGTCGATAAGGTCGTCAAACAGCGTTTGCACAGTAAGGTAGCTCTGGTAGACCAGGTTGCTACCTACATTATCTATGCCGGCGGCAAGCGTCTGCGTCCCCTTTTGGTTCTGCTCGCCGCAAGGGCCTGCGGCCACTCAGGAGACCGGCACGTGGATGCTGCAGCCATCATTGAGTTTATTCACACGGCCACCCTGCTCCACGACGACGTCGTTGACGAGTCGTCCTTGCGCCGGGGCCGCGATACTGCCAACGAAGTATTCGGCAATGCCACGAGTGTGCTGGTCGGGGATTTTCTCTATTCCCGTGCTTTTCAGATGATGGTGACGCTGGACCGCATGCGGATCATGCAAATCCTTGCCGACGCCACCAATGCCATTGCGGAAGGAGAAGTACTGCAGCTCATGAACGCCCGCGACCCGAACACCACGGAGGCCCGCTACATCGATGTGATCCGCCGCAAGACCGCCAGGCTGTTTGAAGCCGGCGCACAAATTGCCGCGGTCTTAAGCGACGCGCCTCCGGTCATCGAAGAATCGCTGGCTCTCTACGGGCGCCACATTGGCACCGCCTTTCAACTCGTCGATGATGCGCTCGACTACCAGGCCGACGAGGCCAGCCTGGGAAAACACCTAGGCGATGACTTGGCGGAGGGCAAGCCCACGCTGCCTTTGATTTATGCTATGCAGCATGGCAGCGAGACGCAGAAAACCGTGATCCGGCACGCCATTGAGAACGGCGGACTGGGCCATTTGGAAGAAATCACTCGTGCCGTTGCAAGCCTGGGGGGGCTTGCGTACACTGCGCGCCTCGCTCAATGCGAGGCAGATCAGGCGCTTGCGGCCCTGGCGCCCCTTCCCGAGAGTGCATTCAAAGAAGGTTTGAGCGAACTTGCGAAGTTCGCGGTAGCGCGTAAGAACTGAATCCGCAGCCGATTTCGGGGTGTAGCTCAGCCTGGTAGAGCACTACGTTCGGGACGTAGGAGTCGCAGGTTCAAATCCTGTCACCCCGACCA
>DASXOY010000087.1:0-10030 GCA_036493935.1 Steroidobacteraceae bacterium
CATCGCGCGGCGTCATAAACTCCCAGTAATACGAGCGGGGCCGGGATGTCGTGCCCGCGATGAAACCACAATCGGCGATCGCTTCAGCAACGCTGTCTACCACGCGTGCGTTGGCCAGAATATCGTCGGCGCCTGCCGCCAGAGCGACAGCTTCCGCGTGTGGGAAGGAACGCGGCCGAACCAGCACGAGATCGGCGAGCGCCATGTTTTTCATGGCGCGCGCCACCGAACCGATGTTGCCCGGATGGCTGGGATCGATGAGCACAATGCGAACGAGGCTTGTCACAGGTGATATTCTAGCGCCACACCATGCAACCCCTCCTCAATATCGCCATGCGCGCTGCGCGCCGCGCCGGCGATCTAATCGTCAAAAGCCTCTCGCGCCTCGATTCCCTGAAAATCGACAGCAAAGGCCGCAATGACTTCGTCACCGACATCGACCGCAAGGCCGAGGCAGACATCATCGCCACGATCCGCCGCAGCTATCCGCAGCACGCCATCCTGGCCGAAGAATCGGGCCGCAGCGGAGAGAACGAATTCGTGTGGATCATCGATCCGCTCGATGGCACCACCAATTTCCTGCACGGCTTCCCCACGTTCGCCGTCTCCATTGCGCTTCAGCATAAGGGGCGGCTGCAGCACGGCGTCGTCTACGATCCGATGCGCCAGGAATTCTTCACCGCCTCACGCGGCGACGGCGCGCAGCTGGAAGGCAAGAAAATCAGGGTCAGCAGTCAGCGCACCTTGGAAGGGTCCCTCATCGGCACCGGGTTCCCCTTTCGTGCCGGGGCGAATGTGGATGAATATCTCGCCATGCTCAAGGTCGTCATGCAGACCGCGGCGGGCATTCGGCGTCCGGGCGCCGCGTCCTTGGACCTAGCCTACGTCGCAGCGGGAAGAATCGATGGCTTTTGGGAGTTCGGCCTCTCACCGTGGGACACCGCTGCAGGCACCCTTCTCATCCAAGAAGCCGGCGGACGCGTAGGCACGCCCGTCGGCGCCGAATATACGCTCGGCTCCGGCATCGTGGCCGGCAATCCCAAGGTCTACCAGGCCCTGCTCGAGGTCATCGGACCCCTGACGCCCGAATCACTTCGCGCCTGATTCCGGCGGCTCGACATAGCCGGGGGCCAACGTGCTGCGCTTGCGGCCATAGGCGGCGTAGACCACCAGCCCCAGCGCCGCCCAACCGAAAAACACCATCTTGGCGAAGAACGACAACAGCAGGAACAACGCCAGACAGCCAATCAGAGCAAGCGGGCCCACGAGCCAGACTGCCGGAGTCCTGAAAGGCCGTTTCCGATCCTTGGCCTTGACCCGCAGGATCATGACGCCCAGCGCCACCGCGAAAAATGCGGCCAAGGTGCCGCCGTTGGATGTGTCGGCGAGATTGCCGACCGGGAAAAACGCGGCGGCGCACATCACCACCGTTCCGGTGATCATGGTCACCACGTGAGGCGTGTGGAAACGCGGGTGAACCGTGGTCAAAACATCCGGCAGCAAGCGATCACGCGCCATGCTGAAGAAGACGCGGGTCTGGCCGAACATCATCATCAAGATGACCGAAGGCAGCGCTAGGAACGCGGCCAGGCCGATGAGGCGCGACAGCTTGGGCCAGCCGATTTCCCGCAGCACATGCGCCAGCGGTTCATCGCTGCATACCAAGGATGAGAGCTTTGCCGGATCCATGCAGGCATGCAGCATTTCCGGACCGCCCGGACTGATGCCGTGGCCCGCGGCGTCCAGCACCGGTTGCGCGCCGATGGAGCCGATCGCGCCGCTCGCGACCAGCAGGTAAAAAATCGTGCAAATCACCAAGCTGCCGATCAGGCCGATGGGCATGTTGCGCTGTGGGTTTCTCGTCTCTTCAGCGGCAGTCGATACGGCATCGAAGCCGACATAGGCGAAGAAGATCGAGGCGGCCGCGCCGCCGATGCCCAGCCAGCCCAAGGGCGCAAATGGCTCGAAATTCGACGACTTGATCACGGGCAACGCGAGAGAACAGAACAGAACCAGTGCGGCCACCTTGATGCAAACCAATACCGCATTGACGGTGGCGCTTTCGCGCGTGCCTAAAGCCAGCAGCGTGGTCACCAGCGCGGCGATGAACACGGCAGGCACATTGATCAAGCCGCCGGCGAAGTAACCCTTGGACAGGTACAGCGGTATGTGGATATCAAAGCTGTGCGCTATGAGAGGCACAAAGTAATTCGACCATCCCACCGACACCGCGCTTGCCGCAATGGTGTATTCGAGAATCAGCGCCCAGCCCACGATCCACGCGATCAGCTCGCCCAAGACCGCGTAGGAGTAGGTATAGGCGGATCCGGATACCGGCACCATGGCGGCGAGCTCGGCGTAGCAGAGTGCCGTGACTGCGCATACGAAACCGGCAATGACGAAAGAGGCCATCATGCCCGGGCCGGCCTTTTGCGCCGCCTCGGCGGTCAGCACGAAAATGCCGGTGCCGATGATGGCGCCCACGCCGAGCATCATGAGCTGAAAGGCGCCCAGCGAGCGGGTCAGGGATCTCTTCTCGGCACTCGCCAAAATAGCGTCAAGCGGTTTGATGCGCCAATTCATGTCATCTCCCGGTTTTTAAAATACTGCGGCGGACTTTAGCGGCTTTCCTACCGCGCAAGCAAACTATTGCTTGATTCGTCGACGCAATCGAATGTTTATCCACTCCACAGCCACCGAGAAAGCCATCGCGAAGTAGAGATAGCCCTTGGGAAAGTCCAGTTCCAGCGATTCGGCGATCAGCGCCGCGCCGACCAACACGAGAAAGGCCAGCGCCAATACCTTGATGGTCGGATAGCGCTCGATGAAGCGGCTGATGCTTGCGGATACCACCATCATCACCAGCACCGAGATCACGATGGCTGCGATCATGATTTCAATGTGCTTCGCCAGGCCCACCGCGGTGAACACCGAATCCAGCGAGAACACGATGTCGATGACGCCGATCTGCAGGATGATCAAGACGTAACTGTTGAGCACCCCGGGCTTGCGGCTATGAACCTTGCCCTTCAGCATGCCGTAAATTTCCATGACGGCTTTCACGACGAGAAAAAGGCCGCCGGCGAACAGAATCAGGTCGCGGCCGGATACGTCCGTGCCCAGCGCACGGAACAACGGATCGCGCAGCGTTGCGAGCCAAGTTATGGAAAACAGCAGCGCGATGCGGGTAAGCATGGCGAAGCCAAGGCCCAGCACGCGCGCGCTGGCGCGCTGGATCTTCGGCAGCCGCTCGACCAGAACCGACAGAAAAATGATGTTGTCGATGCCGAGCACGATCTCGAGAAACGCGAGCGTCACGAACGACACCCATGATTGCGGATCGGCGAGCAGCTCCATCAGCTTTAGGGCATGCCGTCGACTTCTTCTGGCTTCGTCGCCTTGCGCTCCAACAGATCATCGACGCGCAAGCCCAGATCGAGCGACAGCGCGGAAGAGATATAAATGGATGAGTAGGTGCCGGCGATGATGCCGATCACCAAGGCGGCGGAAAATCCGCGCAGCGTTTCGCCGCCGAATATCAGCAGCGCCACGACCACCAGCAACGTCACCAGCTTGGTCATCAAGGTTCGCGAAAGCGTCTGATTGATCGATTCGTCGATCACCTGCGCGATGGACTGCTTGCGTGAGGTCCGTGCGCGCTCGCGGATTCTATCGAACACGATGACGGTGTCGTTCAGCGAATAGCCGATGACCGCCAGTACCGCGGAAATCGCGGTGAGATCGAAGGTCATTTGGGTCAAGGCAAAGAAGCCGACCACGCAGATAGGGTCGTGCAACACCGCGAAAATCGCCCCCAGCGAGAGCTTGGGAGTGAATCGAAACAAAACGTAGACCAGGATGAAGAACAGTGTGGCGGCCAGCGCCCAGCCGCCCTTCACGAACAGCTCTTGCCCGACCTGAGGTCCTACGACTTCCGTGCGCTGCAGCTTCACGCCGCTGTTCGACTTGGAGAACACCTCGAGAATGTGCGCGCCGATCTGGTCGCCTTTGGCATTAGGATCCGGCGGCAGCTTCACCAGGATGTCCCTGGAACTGCCGAATATCTGCACTTGCGCATCCGCCACGCCGGCGGCGGCCAGCTCCGTGCGCAGCTTTTCGACATTGGGCGGCTGCGCGAAATTCGTCTCAACCACCACGCCGCCCGTAAAATCGACGCCCAAGTTCAGGCCACGGATCAAAACCAAGCCCAACGATGCGACGATCAGGATCGCGGACAGCCCATACCACACCTTGCGGGTGTGCATGAACGGAAAGCGCGTGACCTTGTGGAAAAATTCCATGACTGTTCCCCTAGATCGACAAGCGATCGAGCTTGCGCTTTCTGCCGTAAACGATCTGCACCAACGCGTGGCTGCCCATCACGGAAGTGAATACCGACGTGAAAATTCCGAGCACCAGAACAACCGCGAAGCCGCGGATGGCGCCGGCGCCGAAAGACCACAGCACGACGCCCGCGATCAGGGCGGTGATGTTCGAGTCGGTGATCGCCGAGAGCGCGCGCTCGAAGCCGGCGGCGATGGCGGCACGCGGCGTGACGCCGTTGCGCAGTTCCTCGCGGATGCGCTCGTAGATCAAGATATTGGCGTCCACCGCCATGCCGACGGTCAGCACCACGGCGGCGATGCCCGGCAAGGTCAGCGCGGCGCCGAACATCGACAGCAGCGCGGTGAGCAGCACCACGTTGGCAGCCAATGCCACATCCGCGATCAAGCCGAAGGCCTTGTAGTAGATCGCCATGAAGATGAATGCGGCGAGCATGCCGAACACCATCGCCTTGATGCCCTTGTTGATGTTGTCCTGACCCAAGCTCGGGCCGATGGCGCGCTCCTCTACGGGCGTCAGCGGTGCGGCCAATCCGCCGGCGCGCAGCAATAAGGCGAGCTCGCGGCCTTCGATGGGATTGACGCCCGTAATCTGAAAATTGTTGCTGAAGACGCCGCGGATCGTGGCGCGATTGATGACCTCCTCGGTGGTCCGGTCAACCTCAACGCCCTGCGCATTCTTCTCGCGCGAGCGGTCGATGAACACCACCGCCATCAAATGCCCCAGGTTCTCCTGGGTATTCTTCAGCATCTTCGCGGCGCCGCGGCTGTCCAGGCCCACCGAGACTGCGGGGCCGTCCTGGGTGTTCGGCTGAAAAGTCGCATCAGTCAGCTGGTCGCCCGTGACCACCACGTCGCGCTTCAGAAGCACCGGCTGCTTGTCCCGCGTGTAGTACAGCTTCGAGCCTAACGGCACGCGCCCGGTCGAGGCGGCCTCGAGCGGGTTGTTGGTCTCATCGACCATGCGAAATTCCAAGGTCGCAGTCTTGCCGAGGATCTTTTTGACCTCGGCGGAATTTTGCAGTCCCGGCAATTGGATGGCGATGCGATCCACGCCCTCGCGCGCAACCTGTGGTTCCGACACCGCGAGTTCCGGGCTGTTGAGGCGATTGCGCAGGATGACGATGTTTTGCGAAACCGCGTAATCCTGGCGTTCCTTGATTTCCTGCGGCGTCAATTGCAATTCCAGGGCGGGCGCGCCGGCGACGCTGATCTCGGTCAAATTCAGGTTGCGGCTGTCGGACAGGATGGCGGCCTTGCCCTTGGCGAAACTATCGGCGTCGCGAAACAGCACCCGCACCCGAGTCGCCGGATAATCGACCACCACATCCTGGTACGAGACATGCGCATTGCGCAACGAGGTTCGAAAATCCTGTTCACGGCGATCGAGAAGCTGCTTTACCGCACCTTGCACATCGACCTGATAGACGAGATAAACGCCGCCGCGAAGGTCCAGTCCCAGCTTCACGGGGCCCATCCCCATGGCGCGCATCCAGGCCGGCACGCGGGAGGCCTGCGATAGGGCGATGGTGAATTGATTGGGGCGCGCCTCGGCGATCACATCGCGCGCCTTCAGTTGATCCTGGGTGCTGCTGAAGCGCAAGGTCAGGCGGCCCTGCTCCAGAAACACGCCCGAGGGCGTGATGCCCTTGTCCTTGAGAATTTGCTCAACAGCGGTTCGGTCGGCGTCCGTGACGGCCACGCGGTCGGCAGCCAGCTGCAACGCGCTTTCCTCGCCGAATATATTCGGCAGCGCCACGAAGATCCCGATGACCATGACGATCGCGACCAGCGCGATCTTCCAGCGTGGATAGCCGGTCATGCGCTCTTGACCGTGCCCTTCGGCAGCACCTGCGCGACTTGGAATTTCTGCAGCTTGATGTTCACGCCGGAGGCGATCTCCACGCTCAAGAACTGCTCGCCCACCTCGGTCACCTTGCCGAGGATGCCGCCGGTGGTGGCGATTTCATCGCCGACCGCGACCTTGGACAGCATCTCGCGCTGCTCTTTCGCGCGCTTGCTTTGAGGCCGGATCAGCAGGAAATAGAACACCACCAGGAGCAGCGCCGGCAAGGCCAGCGTGCTGATCAAACTCGGACTGCCGGGAGCGGCACCTGCCGCCTGCGCATATGCCGAATTAATGAGGAAATCCATAGTGTTACACTCTTTTCTTGCGGCGGACGCCGCTGCACAAAGCCGCGTAGTATACAGCAGGCAACGGCAAACTTAACCCAAAGCCTGACCCTGCAGGGCATAGAACTCGCGCGCGTAACTCGAAAAGCCGCCCGACGCAATGGCGGCGCGAATTTCCCTCATCAAGCGTTGATAAAAGAACAGGTTGTGGACCGTGTTGAGGTGCGAGCCGAGGATTTCGCCGCATTTGTCCAAATGGCGCAAATAGCTGCGGCTGTAGTTGACGCAGGTATAGCAGGCGCAGCCCTCCTCGATGGGCCCGGTGTCTAAGGCATGGGCGGCATTGCGAATATTGATGACGCCGGTGCGGGTAAAGAGATGGGCATTGCGGGCGTGCCGGGTCGGCATAACGCAATCGAACATGTCGATGCCGCGGCGCACCGCCTCGACGATGTCCTCGGGACGTCCCACACCCATGAGATAGCGCGGCTTGGAGGTGGGCATGTGCGGCAACAACGCCTCCAAGATCAGTTCGCGCTCCGCCTCCGTCTCGCCGACCGCCAAACCACCGACCGCGAGGCCGGCGAAACCGATCTGTTCCAGAGCGCTCAAGGACTCGAGCCGCAGTGCGGGGTGAACACCCCCTTGCACGATGCCGAACAACGTTCCGGGCGCATCGCTGCGGTAGTACTCGTCAAAACCGCGCCTTGCCCAGCGCATCGACAATTCCATCGACGTCCGCGCCTCCGCTTCCGTCGCAGGATAGGGAGTGCACTCATCGAAGCTCATGGCCACATCCGCCGCCAATGTGCGCTGAATGCGCATGGACTCTTCCGGCGACAAGAATACCGCCGCGCCGTCTACCGGCGAGCGAAAGTGCGCCCCCTCCTCCGTGATCTTGCGCATCTCGGCCAGGCTCCACACCTGAAATCCACCGGAATCGGTCAGGATCGGCCGGCGCCAGTGCATGAAGCGGTGCAGCCCCTGATGCGCCCGGATGATGTCGAGCCCGGGGCGTAGAAATAAATGAAAAGTATTGCCGAGCACAATTTCCGCACCGACCGCCTCGAGATCCGCCGGCGTCATCGCCTTGACGGTGCCGTAGGTTCCCACCGGCATGAACGCAGGCGTCTCGACCGTACCGCGCGCAAACATCAGGCGGCCGCGCCGCGCGTCGCCGTCTTTCGCCAGCAAATTGAATTGCATCGCGCTCATGGGGCGGCGGTCATGTGAGAAACATCGCATCACCGTAGCTGAAAAAACGATAGCGCTCCCGCACCGCGTGCGCATAGGCGGCCAGCAGCGTCTCACGGCCGACGAACGCGGCGCAGAGCATCAACAAGGTCGATTCCGGCAGGTGAAAATTGGTGACCATCGCGTCGACCACGCGAAAAACATAGCCTGGCTTGATAAATATCCGCGTGTTGCCGCGATAGGGCGCCATGGCCCGCGCGCCCGGCGCGCCGCCGGCAGCCGCTGCGCCCGCAGCCGCCTCAAGGCTCCTGACCACGGTCGTGCCGACCGCGATCACGCGTCCACCGGCCGCTTTTGCGCGCTCGATTGCCTGACAGGTGTCCGGGGACACCTCGAAGTATTCCGAATGCATCTCATGCTGGTCGATATCGTCCACGCGCATCGGTGCAAATGTACCCGCGCCGACGTGCAGCGTGACAAATGCATGCGCGATCTTTCTCGCGCGCAACGCTGTGAAGATTGCGTCATCGAAGTGCAGCCCGGCCGTCGGGGCTGCCACTGCGCCAAGTTCACGGGCGTACACCGTCTGATAGCGCTCTCGATCCTCATCCTCTGCGTCGCGATTGATGTAGGGCGGCAGAGGTATTTGACCGTGCGCTTGAAAGAACTCGATCACGTCGCAGGAGAACTTCAGGATAAAAAGTTCGCCCTCGCGCCCGATCATGGAGGCATGCTTGCCGCCGGCCAGCGTCACCGTGGCTCCCGCCTTCAAGCCCTTGCTCGCTCGCACATGCACCAGGGCAGAGTCCGGACTCAAGGCTCGCTCCAGAAGCAGTTCAACCCGTCCGCCGCTGTCTTTGACCCCATAAGCGCGAGCGGGAATGACACGCGTATCGTTGAAAATCAGAAGATCCCGCGGGTCGAGAAGCTCGGGGAAATCGCGGAAGCGTCGGTCCTCGAGCAGTCCGGATTGACGATGGAGCATCAGCAACCGGCTGGCGGAGCGCTCTTTCGCGGGATGCTGAGCAATGAGTTCCCGGGGCAACTCGAAGTGAAAGTCCGTGCGCAGCATTGTCTTTAGGATTCTACCAAGAGAGCCAATCGCATATACTGTTGGGCCTGGCATGCCCGAATGGCGGAACTGGTAGACGCGCCGGACTCAAAATCCGGTGGTGGTGACACCGTGTGGGTTCGATTCCCTCTTCGGGCACCATTTTTCCCGTGTACTCTAAAGTGCTTGTTTTATAGGGGTTTTAGAGTGAAGGAAACTTGGTGATGGTCCAGATGGACCATCCAGGTGGACCATCAGCAGATGCTGAAAATGTGACGTACGTCCGGCTTGCTACCCGTGTGACCAGGAACACGTCACTCGGGCGCCGAAGGGGCGATGCTGCAATGGGATTCATCAGGGAGGAACCCCAATGCCAAGAGCCGCTGTCCTGCTTGCCGTGCTCACCATGTCGCCGCTGGCGCTAGCCCAGGAGGCGCCGTCATGGGTGGCCTTCGATGCGAAGTACCCGGGTGACTTCATAGACAGCAAAAGTATCGTCTCCCCGAGTAATGGCATCGTACGCTTTTGGGAGCGGGCGGGATTTGCACGCGAAGTGAGCAGCGACGGGAAAATTGGCTACGCGCAATACACCCTAGTTGAAATGAATTGCTCGCTTAAGCAGTCCCGAGTCATCAAATGGGAATACGCGCTAGAAGAACATACCGCTGCGGCAATGGCTGCCAGAGCAAAATTCTACAAGAGCATGGCGGGCATGAAGATCGATTATCCGACGGCATGGGAGAGCATCGAACCAGTTCCACATGCCTACGCTTTGCACGATTTCGTTTGCCGAGCTAACAAGCCTTAGATTTCTCATGAGAACGGGCTCGACCGGTTGTAAATGCCCCGCCCGCGGTGACACATAGAGTTTCAATCTGTGGTGTTCGTTTAGATTCTCATACAGCAGTCGCCTGCGTCGCGTACTGGATGGACATCTGGCTGCGCCGGGCGATAGCGTTGCATCGAATGATGCCACCGCGCCCACCACTCAACGTCGTGAAGCTCTCGGATAACTTTGGCCAGTACGTTGTGCTGATCAGTTGCCCATGCGGGCACACGCGTCACGCTCGACCTCAGACGCTTGCACGCTTCGCTAGTTGGGATGCTGCGCTGGCGGACGTAGTCAGGCGCATGCGTTGCTCGAAGTGCGGTAAGCGCAAGTGCAGCGTGAGTGTGCGGCAGGAAACAAAGCGCGATGGCTGACTGCTCGGTGCTACCACTATTGCAGCACGTCAGCTGATTGGTTCGCTCACGCACCTGCAGAGGGGAATCCGGCGTTCACCGCTCTGAATATTGCTTCAGCCTTTTG
>DASXOY010000088.1:0-92604 GCA_036493935.1 Steroidobacteraceae bacterium
ATGCATTTCGCGGCGCACATCAGCGTCGCGGAGTCCGTTGCCAATCCGCTCAAATATTACGGCAACAATACTTGCGGAACCCGCGCGCTGCTGCAGGCCTGCAGCGAGAACAATGTGCGCAACTTCGTCTTCTCGTCCAGCGCCGCCGTATACGGTGTGCCGGAGGGCGGCTTCGCAGATGAAACCTCGCCGACGCAGCCCATCAACGCCTATGGCACCTCCAAGCTCATGAGCGAGTGGATGCTGCGCGATGTTGCCGCGGTGACGCCACTGCGCTACGTAGCGTTACGCTACTTCAACGTCGCGGGTTCGCATCCCGGCGGCCAGATCGGTCACTCGACGGTCAATTCGCATCTGCTGACCAAAGTCGCCTGCGAAGCCATGGTGGGCAAGCGTCCCCATGTGTCGGTGTTCGGCAGTGACTACCCGACGCCGGACGGGACCGGGGTGCGCGACTATCTGCACATTGAGGACCTGGCGGCAGCGCATTTGAACGCCTTGAGCTACCTACGGGGCGGCGGCAAGTCCACCATTTTGAATGTGGGCTACGGGCACGGCTACTCGGTGAGGGAAGTGCTGCACATGCTGGAAAAGGTCGCGGGCAAACCCTTGGTAATCCGCGAGGAAGCCCGCCGTGCGGGGGATCCGGCCTATCTCGTGGCCCGTGCGGAACGGGTGCGCAGCGAACTGGGCTGGCAGCCCCAGTACGATGATCTGACCGCCATCGTTTCGAGCTCGCTGGCGTGGGAACGCAAGCTGCTCGAGCAGCCCTGGACAAACTGACCTTTAGCTGCGGCAGCTGTCGTCGTTCCAGCCTTTACTTGACCTCGCAAAACCGCTAGGCTTTCCGGCTCTTTTCCTTGTTAAATCAGAATATTACGCATGCGAATTACGATTTTCGGCTCCGGTTACGTGGGCCTGGTCACGGGCGCCTGTCTCGCGGATGCGGGCAATGATGTGCTCTGCGTGGATGTGGATGAGCGAAAGACCGCCATGCTGCAGCGGGGCGAGGTGCCCATACACGAACCGGGGCTTGATGCGCTGATCAAGCGCAGCGCCGATGCCGGCCGTCTGCGCTTCACCACCAATCCCCAAGAGGGCGTCAATCACGGCTTGTTTCAGCTCATCGCTGTGGGCACCCCGCCGGATGAGGATGGCTCTGCGGACCTGCGCTACGTACTGGCTGTGGCTCGCACCATCGGCGAGCACATGAACAACTACAAGGTGGTCGTCACCAAATCCACCGTTCCCGTGGGGACCGCGGACAAGGTGCGCAGCACCGTGCAGGAGGCTCTGGCCAAGCGCAAGGCCAGCGTCGAGTTCGATATGGCGTCAAACCCTGAATTCCTGAAGGAAGGCGCGGCCATCGCGGACTTCATGAAGCCGGACCGGGTGGTCGTCGGTACCGACAGCGATCGGGCAGCGGAACTGCTCCGCTCCTTGTACGATCCTTTCACGCGCAATCGCGACCGCATGATCGTCATGGACGTGCGGTCGGCGGAACTGACCAAGTACGCCGCCAACGCCATGCTGGCCACTAAGATCAGCTTCATGAACGAATTGGCCAATCTGGCGGAGCGGTTCGAAGCCGACATCGAGTCGGTACGCGTCGGATTAGGCTCCGATCCTCGCATCGGTTACGCCTTCATTTATCCCGGCGTGGGCTACGGCGGCTCATGCTTCCCGAAGGACGTGCAGGCGCTGCAGCGGTCCGCCCAGGAAGTCGGTTACGACGCCAGCATTCTCGCCGCCGTCGAGAGCGTCAACAATCGCCAGAAGCAGGTGCTGTTCAATAAAATCAAGGCGCATTTTGGCAACCTGCACGGCAAGACCATTGCGATCTGGGGCTTGGCCTTCAAGCCCAATACCGACGATATGCGCGAGGCCGCCAGCCGCGTTCTCATGGAATCGCTCTGGTCTGCCGGCGCCAAGGTGCGGGCTTTCGATCCGGTTGCCATGCCTGAGGCTGCGCGCATTTACGGGCAGCGGCCCGATCTGACGCTATGCAAGTCCAGTTCCGAGGCGCTGCAGGGTGCGGACGCGCTGGCCATCGTGACGGAATGGCGCGAATTTCGCAGTCCCGATTTCGACCAGATCAAAGCTGCCTTGCGCTCGGCCGTGATTTTCGATGGCCGCAATCTCTATGATCCCGAGCAGATGCAGAAGGCCGGTTTTGACTATTATGCGATCGGCAGAGGGAAGCTCTCAAAGTGAGTAAATCGTGACCACCGTGATCCCGGTTATTCTGTCGGGGGGCGCCGGCACAAGGCTCTGGCCCCTGTCGCGGGAAATGTATCCCAAGCAACTGCTGGCCCTCACCAGCAAGCAGACCATGCTGCAGGATACGGCCGCGCGCCTGGCGATGATTGCGGGCGCCAAACCCCCCATCGTGGTATGCAACGAAGCGCACCGCTTCACGGTCGCGGAGCAATTGCGGGCGCTCGAGATGCAGGCGTCGGCCATTCTGCTCGAGCCCGCGGGCCGGAATACCGCACCGGCAGTGGCGCTGGCGGCGCTCAAGGCGATCAGCCTGGATGCCGATGCCATGCTCATCGTCGCCCCGGCGGATCATGTGATACGCGACGCGCACAAGTTTGCGCAGGCTGCCGATGTCGCGGTTGCGCTGGCCGAGCATGACAAGCTGGTCACCTTCGGCATCGTGGCGCATGCGCCTGAAACCGGTTACGGCTATATTCGCCGCGGCCAAAGCGCCGGCCCCGCCTATCCGGTCGCGCAATTCATCGAAAAGCCGCCGCTCGATCTGGCGGTGCAATTTGTCGCCACCGGCGACTACTATTGGAACAGCGGCATGTTCGTATTCAAAGCGAGCCGCTACCTTTCTGAACTCGGCAATTTCGCGCCCGATATTCTGCAGGCCTGCCAAGAGGCATTCGACTCGGCCAAGACCGATCTGGATTTCGTGCGCATCGACAAAGCGGCGTTCATCAAGTGCCGCAGCGAATCGATTGACTATGCCGTGATGGAAAAGACCAAGGACGCGCTGGTGCTGCCGCTCGATGTAGGTTGGAGCGACGTGGGTTCCTGGTCCTCGCTGTTCGAGGCACTTCCCGCGGACGAAGATGGCAATGTCCTGCAAGGCGATGTGCTGACACACGACACGCATGACTGTTACGTGCATTCGACCAGCCGCTTGGTGGCTGCCGTCGGCATGGAAGATCACATTGTCGTCGAAACCAAGGATGCGATTTTGGTGGCACCCAAGGATCGGGTGCAGGACGTGAAGGATCTGGTCGCCAAAATCAAAAAGTCCGGCCGCACTGAATCCGCCCTGCACCGGGAGGTGTTCAGGCCCTGGGGCAGCTACGATTCCATCGACAGCGGCGAGCGCTTTCAGGTGAAGCGCTTGACGGTAAAGCCGGGCGGCGTTTTATCCTTGCAGATGCACCATCATCGCGCCGAGCACTGGATCGTGGTGCAGGGCGCGGCGCGGATTACCCGCAATGACGAGACATTTCTCCTGGCGGAAAACGAATCGACCTACATCCCCGTCGGCGCCACGCATCGCATTGAGAATCCCGGCAAGGTGCCGCTGCACATCATCGAAGTGCAATCCGGCTCCTATCTCGGCGAGGACGACATCGTGCGCTTCGAGGATAATTACGGCCGCAAAGGAACCAATACGTGAGTTCGATCACGTGCTTTAAGGCCTACGATTTGCGCGGACGCATCCCCGACGAGCTCAACGACGACGTGGCTTACCGGGTGGCTCGCGGCTACGCGCAGTTCCTTGCGCCCAAACGCATCGTCGTCGGGCGCGACATCCGCTTGAGCAGCGAAGGACTGGCCGATGCGGTGTGCCGAGGCCTGACCGACAGCGGCGTCGACGTCTACGACATCGGCGTCTGCGGCACGGAGGGCGTGTACTTCGCGACCTTCGACGGCGGTTACGACGGCGGCATCATGATCACCGCGAGCCACAACCCGCCGGATTACAACGGCATGAAATTCGTGCGCGAGCAATCGAAGCCGATCAGCGGCGACAACGGCCTCGCCGAGATCCGCGCCTTCGCGGAACGCGCCGCTTTTGCGGCGGCATCGCGCCAGGGCGTGCGGCATCGAATCGACACGATGAAGGCTTATATTCAGCATCTTCTTTCCTACGTTGAATTGCCCAAGCTGAAACCGCTCAAGGTCGTCGTCAATGCCGGCAATGGCGGAGCAGGACGCGTCGTCGATGAGCTCGAGCCGCATGTGCCGTTCGAGTTCATCAAGGTCCATCATGAGGCCGACGGCCGCTTTCCCAACGGCATTCCGAATCCGATGCTCGAGGAGAATCGACAGTCGACGGTCGATGCGATCTTGAGCACCGGCGCCGATTTCGGCATCGCGTGGGACGGAGATTTCGACCGCTGCTTCCTGTTCGACGAGAAGGGCGGCTTCATCGAGGGGTACTACATCGTCGGATTGCTCGCCTCGATTTTGCTGCGCGGCCAGCCCGGCGGCAAGGTGGTGCATGATCCTCGGCTGACATGGAACACCATCGAGATCGTCAACTCCAGCGGCGGCGCCGCGGTATTGTCCAAGTCCGGCCATGCCTTCATCAAGCAGCGCATGCGCGAGGTGGATGGCGTCTACGGCGGAGAAATGAGCGCGCACCATTATTTTCGGCGGTTTGCCTATTGCGACAGCGGCATGATTCCCTGGTTGGTGGTGGCGCAGTTGCTGTCCGAGTCGGGACCAAAACTGTCTGCGCTGGTGGGCGAACGCATCGGACGATTTCCGGTGAGCGGCGAACTCAATTACCGCATTCCCGACGCCAAAGGGGCGATTTCGGTGTTTGAGAAGCGCTACGCCCCGCAGGCCATTGCGCTCGACCGGACCGATGGCATCTCGTTCGAGTTTCCGGATTGGCGTTTCAATCTGCGCACCTCGAACACGGAGCCCTTGATCCGTCTCAACGTCGAGGCGCGCGGTTCGGTGCAATTGATGCAGGCCAAGACCGCGGAACTGTTGAGTTTGTTGAAATCGCACGGCGCCGTCGCCGCAGATCATTAAATCATGGCCGACCCGAAGCTTAGCGTCGTCATTCCGGTCTACAACGAAGAGGCCGTGCTGCCGACGTTGTTCCAGCGCCTGTATCCGTCGCTCGATGCGCTGCACATCCCGTATGAAATCGTCTACGTCAACGATGGCAGCAAGGATAAATCGGTGGCGTTGCTGCGGCAGCAATTTCTGGCGCGCCCGCATGAGACGCGCGTCGTGCTGTTCCACGCGAATTTCGGACAGCACTCCGCCGTCATGGCCGGGCTGGCCTATGCGCGCGGCGAATACGTCGTGACGCTGGACGCGGACCTGCAAAATCCTCCGGAAGAGATCGGTAAGCTGGTTGCCAAGCTCGACGAAGGCTACGACTACGTGGGCACGATCCGCCAACAACGGCAGGACTCATTGTGGCGGCGCAGCTTTTCAAAGGCCATCAATAAGCTGCGTGAATGGATCACACCCGTGCGCATCACCGACCAGGGCTGCATGATGCGCGGCTATGCGCGTTCCGTGGTGACGGCGCTCAATCAGACGCGTGAGGTCAATACCTTCATTCCGGCCCTCGCGTCGCTATACGCAATGAAGTCCATCGAGGTTCCCATTGCCCACGAAGAACGCTTCGCCGGGCGCTCGAAGTATTCGCTCTACAGCCTGATCCGGCTGAACTTCGACTTGATCACAGGATTTTCCGTCGTGCCGCTGCAGTTGTTCTCCATGACGGGCATGTTGGTCGCGCTGCTCTCGGCGATGCTGTTCGTGGTGCTGATCGTGCGCCGCATATTCATCGGCTCCGAGGCGGAAGGACTGTTCACGCTGTTCAGCGTCGTGTTCCTGTTCATTGGCCTGGCGCTGTTCGGTATCGGCTTGCTCGGCGAATATGTCGGGCGCATCTATGCGCAGGTGCGCGAGCGGCCGCGCTACATCGTCGAGGCCGTGCTGGAGGAAAGCGACGGCGCTCCCATCCTCGAGCGCCGGGTAGCGCAGCATCGCCCCCCGCAGGAAATCGTATAAGTGACCACGGCGGTGGTATTTGCCTACAGCGAGGTCGGCGTTCGTTGCGTGCGCGAATTGCTGAAGCAAGGGATCAAGATCCCGCTGCTATTCAGTCATGCCGACGACCCCGGTGAGAAACAGTGGTTCGGCAGCGTCGTGCAGCTGGCGCAAGAAAACCGCCTCAAAGTCGTCACGCCGGACTCGCCCAATACGGAAGGCTGGCTGGCCGAAGGCGCAGCCGCACATCCTGACCTCGTGTTTTCCTTCTACTACCGCCACATGCTCGACAAGGGCTGGCTTGGGCTGCCGCGTTTGGGCGCGCTCAACATCCATGGTTCGTTGTTGCCGAAATACCGGGGCAGGGCGCCCGTGCATTGGGCCATTATTCACGGCGAAGCCACCACGGGCGCCAGCCTGCACTACATGGTCGAAAAACCCGATGCCGGCGCACTGGTGGATCAAGAGGCCGTGCCCATTCTGGAAAACGACACGGCACTCGACGTATCGCTGAAGGTGGCGGACGCCGCCGCAACGGTCTTGCGGCGCAGTCTGCCGCTGTTGATCGCCGGCAAGGCGGCTTCCCGCCCGTTGGACCTGAGCAAAGGGTCCTATTTCGGGCGCCGCCGGCCGGAGGATGGGCGTATCGATTGGCGCCGTGGGGCGCGTGCCATTCATGATCTGGTGCGCGCTGTCGCGCCGCCCTTCCCGGGAGCGTTTACCGAGGTCAAAGGCTGCCGGTTAGGGGTGTTGGAAACGCGCTTGGATGCGCACCCGGTGACTTATCCCGGACAGGCGCCGTGTCTGTACGCTGCCGGCGGGGAGTGGTACGCCGACTGCGCCGACGGCCGGCGCCTTAAGATTGTGCAATTGACTGCAAATGGCGAGCCCGTGGCCCACAATAGCGTGCCGGGCGCACTGTCGGATCAACCGCTGGCGCTGAGCTAAAGGCTTAATCGAGGATTCATTTTGAAAAACGTTCTCATCCTTGGCGTCAATGGCTTCATTGGCCATCACCTGAGCAAGTACATTCTGGCCCACACCGATTGGCACATTTTCGGCATGGACTTGCAGTCTGAGCGGGTGAGCACGCTGCTTGCGAATCCGCGCTTTCACTTCGTCGAAGGCGACATCACGATCAACCTGGAGTGGGTGGAGTACCACGTGCGCAAGTGCGATGTGATTCTACCGCTCGTGGCCATCGCGACGCCCGCGACCTATGTTCGCGAACCCTTAAGAGTGTTCGAGCTGGACTTCGAGGCCAACCTACCCATCATTCGCCACTGCGTGAAGTACAAGAAACGCGTGGTGTTCCCCTCGACTTCAGAAGTGTACGGCGCCAGCCGCGACAAGGAGTTCGATCCCGAAACCTCGGAATTGGTGTTGGGTCCGATTCACAAGCAGCGCTGGATCTACTCCTGCGTGAAGCAGCTGTTGGATCGCATCATTTGGGCTTACGGTCAGCAGGGCCTGCAGTTCACGTTGTTCCGCCCCTTCAATTGGATCGGCTCAGGCCTCGACAGCATGGATGATCCCAAGGAAGGCAGCTCGCGCGTGCTCACGCAATTCTTAGGGCACATCGTGCGCGGCGAGCCGATCAAGCTTGTGGAAGGCGGCACGCAGACGCGCGCCTTTACTTTCATCGATGATGCCGTGGAGTGCCTCACCACCATCATCGACAATCCGAACGGCATCGCCGACGGCAAGATCTACAACATCGGCAATCCGCACAACCTGTACTCGATCCGCAAGCTGGCGGAAATGATGTTGGAAATCGCCTTGTCCCGTCCTGAGTATGCGCCGACGGCGCGCAACACCAAGCTGATCGACATTTCGGCGCTGGATTATTACGGCAAGGGCTATGCGGACATTCCTGCGCGTCTGCCGTCCATCAAGAACACGACGGCGGAGCTTGGCTGGAAGCCGAAGACCGACATGCGCACGGCGCTCAAGGCGATCTTCGATTCGTACGCGCATGCGCTGCCTTCTGCCTCGGCGCTGTTGTCGCGCGATGCTTAATGACACGCGCATCGGCCTGAAGGTCGATGTCGATACCTTACGAGGCACGCGCGAGGGCGTCCCTCGGCTCACCGCGCTGCTCAAAAGGCTCAATGCCGATGCCACCTTTTATTTCTCGGTAGGTCCCGATAACACCGGTCGCGCCATGCGCCGGGTATTTAGAAAGGGCTTTGCGCAAAAGGTCGCCCGCACCTCGGTGCTCAAGCACTATGGTCTGAAAACTTTGTTGTATGGTGTTGTGCTCCCCGGGCCGGATATCGGCCGCAAAGCCGGTGACACCATGCGCGGCGTGCATGACGGGGGATTCGAAGTCGGACTGCACACCTATGATCATGTGCGTTGGCAGGACTACGTGGCGGGCGCTTCAGCGCCTTGGACGCGGACCGAATTCGAGCGCGGCATGAACGCGTTCAAGGCTGTGTTCGGATTCTTTCCCCAATCGCACGCCGCCGCCGGCTGGCAAATCAACGCGCACGCCCTGGAATTGGAACGCGAATTCGGACTTCGCTATGCCAGCGACACCCGCGGCCGGTCGCCGTTCTGGCCGGTGGTCGACGGAGGACGCAGTTCCTGCCCGCAGCTGCCCACCACGCTCCCCACCTTCGACGAGCTGCTCGGGCGCGATGGCATCGACGAGTCGACGCTCGCCGAGGCAGTATTTCAACTGTCGAAAAAGCACGCCGCGAGCCCAAGCCGTTTGCAGGTGTTTACGCTGCACGCGGAGCTGGAAGGGATGCTGCTGCTCAATGTGTTCGAATCGCTGTTGAGGAAATGGCAGGCAGCGGGCGCGACCCTCACCAGCATGGCAAACATTCATGAAGCGGCTATAAAGCAGGCACTTCCGGATCAAACCGTGGTGATGGGCGAGGTGCCCGGGCGCTCCGGGTTGCTCGCGGTTCAGCCGCCCGGCGAGGGGGCGGCGTGAATCAAAGCGCCTTGAGCCTTCGCGATCGTTGGTTGTATGCCGGGCTGGCCGCGCTCATAAGCCTCGTCTGGCTGACGAGCTTGTCCGGCCGGCCGCTATTCAATCCGGACGAAGGGCGCTATGCGGAAATTCCGCGCGAGATGCTCCAGAGCGGCGATTGGGTGGTGCCGCATTTGAACGGGCTCGCCTACATTGAAAAGCCGCCGCTGCAGTACTGGGCGACGGCCGCGGCCTATCGGCTCTTCGGCGTGAATGAGTTCTCGGCGCGCCTGTACATGGCGCTCACGGCGCTCGCCGGCGCAGCGCTTGCGGGTTTTCTCGCCGCTCGGCTCTTTGGCGTGGAGGCCGGCTGGCGTGCCGCGGCGATTCTGTCGGCCATGTTCATGTTCGTGGTGCTGGGGCAGCTCATCACGCTCGACATGAGCCTGACCTTTTGGATGACGGTGAGTCTTGCGGGTTTTTTGCTCGGGCAAGTGCCCGGGCCAACACAGCGTCGCTGGATGTTGCTGGCCTGGGCCGGCGCCGCTTGCGGAGTCCTGACCAAAGGATTGGTGGCTGCGGCGATTCCGGCCGCAGTGCTGGTGATTTACAGCCTGTGGTCGCGTGATTTTTCACCCTGGCGCAAGCTGCACCCGGCGCTGGGGGCGCCCCTGTTCCTGGCGATTACCGTGCCCTGGCATTGGCTCGCAGCACGGCGCCTCGACGATTTCCTGCAGTTTTTTTTCGTGCACGAACATTTTGCGCGCTATTTGACACCCAGCGCGGATCGGCAGGAACCTTGGTGGTTTTTCGGCTGGGTGTTCTTGGCCGGCACGGTTCCGTGGACCGTGCCCGCGCTTCGGGTCGTGATCAGCGGGTGGCGTGCGCCGGCCTCGCCCGGCCAGTTCCGGCCCACCCTCTTTTTGTGGATCTGGGTCATATTCATCTGCGTATTTTTTTCCTTGTCCGACTCGAAGCTCATGCCTTACATCTTGCCGGTGATACCGGCATTGGCGGTTTTGATTGCATCGCTGCCTGCCGCGGCACTGAAACGTGATCTTCTGGTCACCAGCATCCTGACGACGGCTGTTGCGCTGGCCCTGGGCGCGGCGACATTCGACCTGTCGGCCCTCATTCCGCCCTCCGGCGGCCGTCCCTATTTTCTGCTGCTGGCCAAGCCGGCTCGGGACGTTGCCGCGGTGCTGCTGGTATCGGGCCTCTACGTCTGGGTACGGGGGGCGCGCGAGGTGACCCGATCGGGCGTCGTGCTCGGGGTGGGCTGGTGTTTAGGTGTCCTGATTTTGGTTCGGGCTGCAACCTTGGTCGGGCCCATCTACTCCGGCATCGACATGGCCGCCGCGCTGCCGGCAGCCGAACGCGATGCGCCGATGTACAGCGTTCGCACCTACGATCAATCGCTGACATTTTATTTGCAGCGAACCGTCAGGCTGGTCGAGTATCGTGGCGAGCTTGAATACGGTTTGCGCAGGGCGCCCGACCGAGAGATTGCGAATGTCGATGCCTTCCTCAAGGAGTGGGACTCGCTGCGACGAGCCTACGCAGTCATGGATAAGCGAACATTTGATAAATTCAAGGAGCGCGGTGTGCCCATGCGGTCAATCGGTCAAACGGTGAGTCAAGTGATGGTGGCGCGGCAATGAGCTGGGTGACGTGGCTGTTGATTTTGACGGGCGTGGGCCTGAACGCTGCGGCGCAACTGCTGCTCAAAGTCGCCACGCGGCCGCTGTCGCATTTCAGCGCTTTCAATGCCGACACCTTGAGCAGCAGCGTCCTCATTTTATTCAAGAGCCTGCCGTTTTGGAGCGGCATGGTGTGCTATGCGGCGAGCGTGTGCGTTTGGGTCGCCGCTCTGTCCAAGGCGCCGGTGAGCACCGCCTATCCCATGTTGTCCTTGGGTTACGTCGTGGTCGCGGCCGTCTCGGTGGCGTGGCTGGGAGAGAGCCTGACGCCCGCCAAGGTGCTCGGTATTGCGCTCATCTGCAGCGGCGTTGTTTTAGTCTCGCGGAGCTCCGTATGAAGCCTTTCTTGCCCTTCGCCCGTCCGGCAATCGATGAGCAAAGCATTGCCGCAGTCGCCGAAGTGTTTCGCTCGGGACAGTTGGCGAGCGGTCCCAAAGTGGCTGCTTTCGAAGCGGATCTTGTCGCCTATTTGGGTGGCGGCCGACACGTGCGTGTCATGACCTCGGCGACGGCAGGGCTCGAGATGGCGCTCGAGGTTGCCGGTATCGGTCCCGGCGACGAAGTGATTGTGCCCGCGATGAGCTTTGCCGCCAGCGCCAATGTGATCGCACGCCTGCGCGCCAAACCGGTTTTCGTCGATATCGACCTGTATACCCGCAACATCAATCTGGATCGTGTGCCGGCTGCGATCACGCCGAAAACGCGCGCCATCATGCCCGTGCATTTCGCCGGATTGCCGGTGGATATGGACGGGCTCTATGGCCTCGCTGCCGAGCATGGATTGCGCGTGGTGGAAGACGCCGCGCACGCCATCGGATCCAAGTTCAAGGGCAAGCCCATCGGCAGTTTCGGCGACCTGGTGGTATTCAGTTTCCATCCAAACAAAAACATGACGACCATCGAAGGCGGCGCCATCAGCACGGGCGATGCCTCGGCGGCGGAACTGCTGGAGCAATACCGTTTCCACGGCATCAAGAAAAACGCGGCAGGGGAAGTCGACGTCATGTTTCCCGGCGCGAAGAGCAATCTGACCGATGTGGCGGCACAAGTCGGCATCGATCAACTGCGGCGCCTGGATGGCTTCAATGCTCGCAGGCTCGAGCTTGCCGGCAAGTACTTCGACGAGTTCAGTGATTTCCCGGGCGTCGTATTGCCGGCGCGCGGTGACGCGGGACACAGCTGGCATATGTTTCAAGTGCTGATCGATTTCGCAGCGCGCGGCAGGACGCGTGCGGGATTTCAGAAAGCAATGGCGGACCGGGGCATCGGTATCGGTGTGCACTATCCCAGCATTCCAAGCCTCAAGTTTTATCGGGAGGCGGGTTATCGCGATGAGGCAACGCCAATTGCAGCCCGGGTCGGGCGCGAGACCGTGACGCTGCCTTTGTTTCCAGCGATGGCGGACGACGATGTCGGGCGCGTGGTGCAGGAAATGCGGGCGGTTTTGAAATAGCCGCGCCCGCGCTTTGCGACCACGCTGCAGTCAAATTTGGGTTTGCTTGCGACGCAATAAGGGATGGCGCAGACTGCCGATCCCGAGCAATTTTCTCTCCAAAGGAATTTCAAACATGAAGCGTTTAATGATTCTTGCGCTGGGCAGCGCGGTGCTGGCGGCGCCGTTGTATGCGTCACTGGCGCCCGGCGTTCAGGCTCCGGTGTTCAGCACCGAGGCGACTCTCGCCGGCAAGCCGTTTAAATTCTCTTTGGCCGATGCGCTGAAGAGCGGACCCGTGGTGCTGTATTTCTATCCCGCGGCATTCACTCCAGGCTGCACGGTGGAGGCGCATAACTTCGCGGAGGCGACGGAAAAGTTCAAGGCCATGGGCGCGACCGTGATCGGCGTGTCGCATGACAACATCGACACGCTCAACAAGTTCTCGGTGAGCGAGTGCCGCAACAAATTTGCAGTCGCAGCCGATGCGGATCAGAAAATCACCAAGGAGTACGACGCGGTACTGGCCCAAAAGCCGGAGTACGCCAACCGTACCTCTTATGTCATCGCACCGAATGGCAAGATCATTTACGCGTACACCGATTTGAATCCCGACAAGCATGTAGAGAACACGATGGCCGCCGTCGAGAAATGGAAGGCGGAACACAAGAGCTAGAAGGGTCTGGCTTGAAGCCCGGGCCGGCACTTGCCGGCCCGGGCGCAGTTCAGCGCGCGGGGGATCGCATGACTGAAAAAATCGCCTTCTACCACAACCCGCAATCGCGAGGCCGCATCGTGCATTGGATGCTGGAGGAGGCGAATGCACCGTACGAGCTAAAGGTTGTCGACTTCGAGAAGAAGGAACACAAGTCGGCCGAATATCTCGCCATCAATCCTATGGGAAAAATACCGGCCATCGTCCATCGCGGCACGGTCATTACGGAATCCGCGGCCATTTGTGCCTACCTGGCGGATGCCTTTCCGGCGGCAGGGCTCGCGCCCAGGCTCGATGACCCCAAGCGAGGCACTTATATGCGCTGGTTGTTCTTCGGGGCCGGGTGCCTGGAACCGGCCATCATTGACCACATGTTTTCGCGTCCGCCGCCCAGCCGGCCGACGGCCATGGGTTATGGGAATTATCCCGATACCGTGAACACTTTGGAGAAGGCGCTGACCCCGGGTCCCTTTGTCCTCGGCGAGCAATTCAGCGCTGCGGATGTCTACCTGGGTTCCGCCATGGGTTGGGGAATGATGATGAAGGCTCTCGAGCCGCGGCCGGTATTCGGTGCCTATCTTGGGCGCATCGGCCAACGCCCTGCATACCAGCGGGCGATGGCGCAAAGCGAGGCGCTTGCCAAGAAGCCGGCCGCTTAAGCTTTTGCAATCAGCTGTCTACCATGGTAGAATTAAATCTTCTGAGGTAGAATCATGTCTCTAAATATCAAGGATCCCGAGGCGCACGAGCTTGCGCGAAAAATAGCCGAGCAAACAGGCGAAACCATGACTCGAGTAGTCACCGAGGCGTTGCGCGAGCGGCTTTCGCGGCTCGCCAAGGGGCGGAAGCGCGACACTCTAGCCGCAGATTTGCTCGCAATTGGCCGCCGCTGCGCGGCGACGCTCAAGAAAAAGCCGGTCGATCATGCAGCGCTTCTCTACGACGAGCATGGTCTGCCGAAATGATCGTGGACACTTCGGCAATCATCGCCATCTTATTCGGTGAGGAGGATGCCGAGTCTTATGCGGACGCAATAATCGGGGCTGATACATGCCGAATGTCCGCTGCAACCTTCGTCGAGACGGCTATCGTAGTTGAGACACAGACTAACGGTGAAGGTGGCCGGCAGTTCGACGCGTTCATTCGTCGTTCAGGGATAGCCATCGAGCCGGTCACTGAAGTACATGCGTACCTTGCGAGACAGGCGTTTATCGACTACGGCAAGGGCAGGCATCCCGCGGCACTTAATTACGGGGACTGCTTCTCTTACGCGCTTGCGAAGGAGAGCGGAGAGTTCCTTTTGTACAAGGGAAAAGATTTCGCGAAGACTGATCTAAAGGCCGCGAAATAAGGCGAAGCTACTCGTGCGCGCGCGGCATGAGGAGCTTGGCGATCAGCGAAGTCCATCCTGATTGATGCGAGGCCCCGACGCCGCGGCCGGTGTCGCCGTGAAAGTATTCGTAGAACGGGATGCAGTCCCGATAGTTGGGATCGGTCTGCAGCTGCGGTTGGTGGCGCAGGACCGGCCGCTCGCCCTTGGCGTCCTTCAGAAAAATCCGCGCCAGCCGGTGCGCGAGTTCGGTGGCCACCTCATCGATGGTCAGGAACTTCCCCGATCCCGTGGGACATTCCACCTTGAAGTCGTTGCCGTAATAGTGATGGAATTTCTGCAGGGACTCGATCAGGAGAAAATTCAACGGGAACCAGATGGGTCCGCGCCAATTGGAATTTCCGCCGAATTGACGGGACTCCGATTCCGCGGGTGTATAACGCACCGATTCGTCGACGTGGCCAACCTTGAGCTCAAAGGGGTGCTCAAGATGCCATTTAGACAGCGCCCGCACGCCGTAGTCGGATAGAAATTCGGATTCGTCCAGCATGCGCGTCAGCAGCTTTTTCATGCGATGGCCCCGCAGCAGCGACAGCAATCGTCGTTCGCCGCGGCCCGGCGACTGCCAATGCGACACCAAGCTCGCCAGATCCGGCCGATGCATCAGGAACCATTCCAGGCGGCGCCGGAAACCGGGCAGTCTTTCCAGCAGTTCCGGCTCCAGCGTCTCGACGGCAAACAACGGGATCAAGCCCACCATGGATCGAATCCGCAGCCGCACGCGCTGATTGTCGGGCAGGCACAGCACGTCGTAAAAGAACTTGTCGTCGTCGTCCCAGAGTCCGACGTCGTCGCTGAACATGCAGCTCATGGCTTCGGCGATGTTCAAGAAATGCTCGAAAAATTTGCTGGCAATGTCTTCGTACACGTGATTGTGCTCGGACAGCTCGAGCGCGATGCGCATCAGATTGAGGGCGTACATCGCCATCCAGCTGGTGCCGTCGGACTGGTTGATGTAGCCGCCGGTGGGCAACTGCGCGCTGCGGTCGAAGACCCCGATGTTATCCAGCCCCAGGAATCCACCCTGGAAGATATTGCGGCCGAGATTGTCCTTGCGATTCACCCACCAGGTGAAGTTCAGCATCAGCTTGTGGAAGACGCGCTCGAGGAATTCCAGATCACCCTTGCCGCCATTTTGCTTGCGGTCGATCTGGTACACGCGCCAGGTCGCCCACGCATGCACCGGCGGATTCACGTCGCTGAAGGCCCACTCGTAGGCGGGGATCTGGCCGTTGGGGTGCATGTACCATTCGCGTGTCAGCAAGACCAGCTGATGTTTCGCGAACTCGGCATCGATCAAGGCGAATGGTATGCAGTGAAACGCCAGATCCCACGAGGCGTACCACGGGTATTCCCACTTGTCGGGCATTGAAAGGATGTCGGCGTTGTTGAGATTCCGCCAGTCCACGTTGCGTCCGTGCAGGCGCGAGTCCGGCGGTTTCACCTGTCCAGGATCGCCCTTGAGCCAACGCGGCACATCGAGGTGGTAGCACTGCTTATTCCAGACGAGGCCCGCAAAGGCTTGGCGCTGCACCATGCGTTCGTCGGCCGAAGTCATGCCCTTCTGCAATTCGGCATAGTAGGCATCGGCTTCGCGGTGCCGAATGCCCAAGGTATCTTCGAAATCCTCGAAGGGCGACGCGTGCGTGCGGCGCGACAGACGCAGACGAAATTCCCGTTTCCCGCCCGATGGGATCGTGCATTCATGCCAAATGCCGGCCTTGGTGCCTCTGTGCGCAGGATTCACGCACTCCTTGCGGCCGCCCACGATGTGCTCATGGAACGCATCCTTGCAGAAGCCCGGAGGTCCGTAGTTCCAGAGGCGCTGCGCATTCGACTCGTTTTCGGTGTACATCACCTCGGCATCGCCTTCGAAGTACAAGCGGCTCACGCCCAAGCTCGCCGGCTCGACGGCAATGGCGCCGGCCTCGGCGGCTTTGAGCTCTGGTTTCTCCGAACCCGGTTCCCAGCTCCAGGTATTGCGCAACACCAGTTGCGGAATGACATGCAGCGCGGCCGTGGGACCCCGATTCCACACCGTCACCTTCATCAGGATGTCGCCGGGCTCGGCTTGCGCGTACTCGACGAATACGTCGAAGTAGCGATTTTCCGAAAATATGCCGGTGTCCAACAATTCGTATTCCGGCACGTCGGTTCCACGCCGCGCATTCTCGGCCACCAGATCCGCGTAGGGAAACGCGCGATGCGGATATTTATAGAGCATCTTCAAGTAGGAATGCGTCGGGGTCGCGTCCAAATAGAAGTAGTGCTCCTTCACGTCCTCGCCGTGATTGCCTTCCGCATTGCTGAGGCCAAACAAGCGTTCCTTCAAAATCGGATCGGCGCCGTTCCAGAGCGCAAGAGACAGGCAGACCAATTGTTCGGCATCGCAGATCCCGGCGATGCCGTCCTCGCCCCACCGATAGGCGCGGCTGCGGGCATGGTCGTGCGGGAAATATTCCCAGGCGGTGCCGCCCGGACTGTAGTCCTCGCGTACCGTGCCCCACTGGCGTTCGCTCAAGTAGGGTCCCCAGTGTTTCCAGCCGTCGGGGCCGAGCACATTGCTGCGTAAACGCTCTCGCTCGGTGTTCATACCGGATCCTTCAGGCCTTGGCGATCTTGCGTTCGAGATAGATCCATGAACGCAGTATCTCAGCCACGCTCCAGGCCTGCGCGAAACAGCCGCGCGCAGTGTGAGGTGCGTCACCATCAAAGATCTCACTGACCGTGCCGATGCACGCGCTGCTGACATGCTGGGCCAGGGGCTCGAGCAGCGCTTGGGCGCGGCGCGCATCGCCATACACGCGATAGTGGGCGCGGGTGAAGGGCCCAAGCAGCCACGCCCACACGGTGCCCATGTGATACGCGGCGTCGCGTTGCGCAGGGCCGCCTGCGTAGCTGCCGATGTAACCTGAGTCTCCGGGGCTTAAAGTCCGCAGACCGTAGCTGGTCAGCAAGTCCCGGCCGCAGAGGTCCACCACCGAGCGCATCTGCGGCTCGGGCAGGACACAGTAGGGCAGGGAGACTGCTAGAATCTGGTTGGGGCGCATGCGGTCATCGCGCGCCTGTGCCGCGTCGACGTCGATGACGTCGTACAGGCAGCCTCGCTGCTCATTCCAGAAGCGGCTGAAGCTGCTGCTGGCGCGCTCCAGGAGCGATGCATAGAAGCGCTTGTCGTTCACATTGCGCACGCGGCCGGCGTAGCGGACCACGACGTTCAAGGCGTTGAGCCACAGGGCGTTGATTTCCACCGGCTTGCCGATCCGCGGCGTGAATACCTGATCGCCGTGCTTGGCGTCCATCCAGGTTAGCTGCGTGCCGCGCTCGCCGGCGTGCAGCAACCCATCGCTCGCATCGACTTTGATTCCAAACCGCGTGCCATCGACGTGCGCGTGAATGATCGACGTCAAGGCGGGAAAGAGGTCGCTGAGCAGCTTAGGGTCGGGCTTCGCCTGCAGATAGTCGTCGAGCGCATGAAATAGCCACAAGGTTGCATCGGCGGTGTTGTACTCGGGCGCCTCGCCGCCATCCGGGAAGCGGTTCGGCAACATGCCGCCGTCGACGAAAGCGGCGTAAGTTCGGAGAATATTGGAAGCGATGTCGTGGCGGCCCAGGATGGTCGCGAGGCCGGGCAGCGAAATCATGGTGTCGCGGCCCCAGTCCGCAAACCACGGATACCCTGCGATGATGCTGGCCGCTGCCGCAGTCGGGCCGCCGCGCCGGACGATGAATTGATCGGAAGCAATGGCGAGAGTTCGGATCCAGGCAGGTGCGCTTTTGGGCAGCGGTGCGGTCAAGGCTTTACAGTCCGCGCGATTGGCCTTGATGACCTCGATGGCCGTGGGCGGCGCCACGCTCTCGGCTGTGGCGATTAAGAACGTCGCAACCTGTGCGCTAAGCACGGCAGAGAAGCTGCCGGGAAAAAATAAATCCTCCGCGTCATCGAGCCCGCGCTGCGATTCTTCGCGGTGCCTAAACTTCCAATACCAGGTAGGAGTTGGCGTGAACTGTCCCTGACTGATCATGAGCCGATAGGGGCGCGCGCCGGCAAAGGCTCGAACGCTGCACTGGTCTGCGGCCGCTTCCAATTCGAACGGCTGCGCGCCGATCCCTTGGCTGTGATGATCGCGATAGGTGACGTAGGGTTTCAATGTCACCTGCATCGGTGCCGAGCTTCGCAGCAGCTCGATGCTCAAATAGGTCGTGTTGGCTCCCTGAGCCATGAAGATCTTCAGTTCCACCAGCGCGTCTGCAACGGCATAGTGCCAGGTCGGCATGCCGTCGATGACTGCAAAGGACTCCAAGTGCACGAAGCCTTGGGGACTGATCGTTCCGCCGGCAAATTCATTGGCAGTGAGATCGGATTCGAGGTCGAGATACTTGACGCGGATATCGGTTTTAGCGACCAGCAGGGTGCGCTGCACAGGCGGCGCGAGGCTCGCGACCAGAAATCCGTGATAGCGGCGCGTATTGGCGAGCGCCACAGTGCCGCAGGCATAGCCGCCGAGGCCGTTTGTCACCAGCCATTCGTAATCGGCAGCGCCCTCCCAATGGCCGCAGATTTGCCGGCCCAGGGTCAGAATCGTAATCCTTTGATCATAAACACCGCTCGGCAACTGCCTGTAGAATAGCTGTTTGTCCCAACCAAGGTGTCGGATGGCGCTTACATTAGCGAAGGATGCGGCTGCATTGATTTGCGGATCTGTGGCCTATGACACCATTTTAGTCTTTCCGGACCGATTCAAGAGCCACATTTTGGCGGACAAGATCCACATGTTGAATGTGTCGTTCTTGGTGCCGGAAATGCGGCGCGAGTTCGGCGGTTGCGCGGCGAACATTGCCTACGGCTTGAACCTCCTGGGAGATCGCGGAATTGCCATGGCCACCGCGGGCCACGACTTCGCACCCTACCGCGAGCGCATGGTTTCGCAGGGTATGTCGGTCGAGCACATCAAGGTCGTCGACGATACGTTCACGGCGCAGGCATTTATCACCACGGATTTAGACGACAATCAGATCACCGCTTTTCACCCGGGCGCAATGCAATTTGCGCATTTGAACAAGGTCGCCGATGCCGGATCCAAGGTCGGCTTGGGCATCGTTGCACCCGATGGCCGCCAAGCCATGATCGAGCACGCCGCGCAGTTCGCGGCCGCCTCCATTCCCTTCATTTTCGATCCTGGCCAGGGCATGCCGATGTTTGACGGCGATGAGCTGAAGGCATTCATCCGCCAGGCGCGCTGGGTCGCGCTGAACGACTATGAATGGCTCATGCTGCAGCAAAAGACCGGTCTGACAGTGGCCGAGGTGGCCTCCCAGGTGGAGGCGTTGATCGTGACCCGCGGCTCTGAAGGCTCGATTATCTACGCCGGCGGCCGCACCTTGAACATTCCTTGCGCCAAGCCTAAAGCAGTAATCGATCCCACGGGTTGCGGGGATGCCTACCGGGCTGGTCTAATTCACGGGTTGCTGCGGGGCCAAGATTGGGAAACCATTGGCCGAACCGCCTCTCTAATGGGCGCGATCAAAATCGAATCGCGTGGTCCGCAGAATCACCGTTTTACCCGGACCGATTTCGATCAGCGATACCGGGAAAATTTCGGTTAAATTTCAAGGAATTACGTCAATGACTAGAAGTTTTTCATTCACTTCGGAGTCAGTCTCCGAGGGCCATCCCGACAAGGTCGCCGACCAGATTTCGGACGCGGTCCTCGATGCCATTCTGGCCGCCGATCCCCGCGGGCGTGTGGCCTGCGAGACTCTGGTGAAAACCGGCGTGGTGATCGTGGCCGGCGAGGTGACCACCAGTGCATGGGTGGACGTCGAGGCGCTGGTGCGAAAGACCGTGCTGGACATCGGCTACGACACGTCGGATATGGGCTTCGATGGCGCGAGTTGCGGCGTGCTCAACATCATCGGCAAGCAGTCGCCGGACATTGCGCAAGGCGTCGATCGCAAGGATGAGCGCAAGCAAGGCGCCGGCGACCAGGGCCTGATGTTCGGCTACGCCACCAACGAAACCGATGTCTTGATGCCGGCGCCGATCACCTTGGCGCATCGCCTGGTGAAGCGCCAGGCGCAGGTGCGCAAGAATGGCAAGCTGCCGTGGCTGCGGCCTGACGCGAAAAGCCAGGTCACCTTGCGCTACGAAAATGACAAGCCGGTGGGCCTCGAGGCGGTGGTCCTCTCCACGCAGCATTCCGACGACATCAGCACCAAGCAATTGCGCGAAGCGGTCATGGAGGAAATCCTGAAGCCGGTGCTGCCGGCCAAGTGGATCGACAAGCGCACCAAGTATCACATCAATCCGACCGGCCGCTTCGTGATCGGCGGCCCGGTGGGCGATTGCGGGCTCACCGGACGCAAGATCATCGTGGATACCTATGGCGGCTTCGCGCGGCACGGCGGCGGCGCGTTCTCCGGCAAGGATCCTTCCAAGGTCGATCGTTCCGCGGCCTATGCGGCACGCTACGTGGCCAAAAACATCGTTGCCGCGGGATTGGCCGAGCGTTGCGAGGTGCAAGTTTCTTATGCCATCGGCGTTGCCGAGCCCACCTCCATCATGGTCGAAACCTTCGGCACCGGAAAGCTCACCGACACGCGCTTGACGCAATTGGTGCGGGCGCATTTTGATCTCACCCCATTTGGCTTGCGTGAAATGTTGGATCTGGCGCGTCCCATCTATCAGAAGACCGCCGCTTATGGCCACTTCGGCCGTAAGGAAGAGGAATTCAGCTGGGAGCGGACCGACAAGGCCGAAACGCTTAGCGCAGAATTCAAAGCAACGCGCGCTGCCTAAGCCGCCCTTAAGGAGTTTCTCGTCATGAATGCAGCGATCAAGGCTCAGGCCGATTTTGTCGTCAAAGACCTCGCCCTCCAAGACTGGGGGCGCAAGGAAATTAAAATTGCCGAAACCGAAATGCCGGGGCTCATGGCGATTCGCCACGAGTTCGCCGCACAGCAGCCGCTGCGCGGCGCGCGCATTACCGGCTCGCTGCACATGACCATTCAGACCGCGGTGCTGATCGAAACGCTGAACGCCTTGGGGGCGCAGGTGCGCTGGGCCTCCTGCAATATCTATTCGACGCAGGATCACGCGGCGGCCGCGATCGCCGCCGGCGGCACACCGGTGTTTGCGGTGAAAGGCGAGTCCTTGGCCGAGTATTGGGATTACACCCACCGCATATTCGAATGGCCCGACGGCGGCCACTCCAACATGATATTGGACGACGGCGGCGATGCCACGCTGTTGCTGCACTTGGGCGCCCGCGCCGAGAAGGATGCCGCGCTCGTGGCGAAGCCCGGCAACGAAGAGGAGGAATTGCTGTTCGCCGCCATCAAGGCAAAGCTCAAGGTAGACCCGAAGTGGTATTCGACGCGGCTTGCGAAGGTGAAGGGCGTCACCGAGGAAACCACCACCGGCGTGAAGCGGCTGTATCAAATGGCGAAGGACGGGCAGCTCGCGTTTCCGGCTTTCAATGTGAATGACTCGGTCACCAAGTCCAAATTCGATAATTTATACGGTTGCCGCGAATCGTTGGTCGATGCCATCAAGCGCGCCACCGACGTCATGATCGCGGGCAAGGTGGCGGTGGTGTGCGGTTACGGCGATGTCGGCAAAGGATCGGCACAGGCGCTGCGAGCGCTCTCGGCCCAAGTTTGGGTCACCGAAATCGATCCCATCTGCGCGCTGCAGGCATCGATGGAAGGCTACCGGGTCGTGACCATGGACTACGCCGCCGACAAGGCCGATATCTTTGTCTCGGCCACGGGCAATTTCCACGTGATCACCCATGATCACATGAAGCGCATGAAGGATCAGGCCATCGTCTGCAACATCGGCCACTTCGACAACGAAATAGAAGTGGCGGCGCTGCGGCAGCACACCTGGGAGAACATCAAGCCTCAGGTCGATCACGTGATATTTCCGGACGGCAAACGCATCATCCTGCTCGCTGAAGGGCGTCTCGTGAACCTAGGTTGCGGCACCGGACACCCGTCCTACGTGATGAGCTCATCGTTCGCCAACCAAGTACTCGCGCAGATCGAGCTGTTCGGCAATACGAAAAAGTATCCCGTGGGCGTGTATGTGTTGCCCAAGCACCTGGATGAGAAGGTCGCACGGCTGCAGCTGTCGAAGCTCGGCGCGCAGCTCACCGAGCTCACCGATGTGCAGGCGAAATACATCGGCGTGGGCAAGCAAGGTCCCTACAAGGTCGATCAGTACCGCTACTGAGACGGCGCTTTAAGGCGGCGCCTTGCCGCCGGCCGCCGCGCGCGGCCGGCGATAGCGCAGGAAGGGGAATAGCTTTCCCAACCCGCGCAGCAGGCCATGCTGCTCGATCCATTCGGCATAGGCCACGTACTTCGGGTCCCAGCTCAAATGCCGTTCCTCGGTTCGCGCGCGCACGTAGTACACGCCGTTCAGCAACAGCAGCAAGCAGCAGTGGCGAAGCGCCGTCGCCGCGCCTTGTCCCGACACAAATGGCACGGAAATGAGCCACCAGCTCAAGTTCTTCGACAGATACGCCGGGTGTTTCGTGAATCGGTACGGTCCGCCGGTGATGATGCCCCGATGGGTCAGATTGGAGAAGCGCACGCCGAAGGCGACGGTCGAGAGCGTGTAAATCATCAACAGGCCGATGATGACGCCGCCCCACGCGGAACGCAGCGCCGGCCACGCGTTGAGCCAGGTGTCCCAGAAAACATCGCCCTCGTATTGCAAATAGAATTGTCCGATTACCGAATAGAACGGTTGATAGCAGACCAAAGCAGCGACCCATCCGAGCATGGTGGGTTCGACGCTGCGGATGTGCGAGTCGAACAAGCGCAGCGTGCAGGTGTAACCCACGACGCAGAAAAGCACGTCGATCGCGAAGGCAAGGTGGTTCAGAAATTCGAAGCTTGAGATGGCCTGGATGCCCCCGGCCCCGTAGGCGTGAAAGGTCATGGTGATTTCGTTGACCAAATACACCGTCATCAAAGGCAGGAAGAATCCCTTCACGGTCCAGCCCATCAAATGGCGTCGAATCAAGACTGAGTTGATTTTCCGCCACTGACCGAGAGCCAGTCTGCCGAACGCCAGATATTCGTCGTCGTCTTCCGCAAGCCGCGTATCGATCCAGGTGAAGTAAAGCGGCACCAACAGCAGCACCGGCGAGAGCGTTCGCAGGTAATTCCAGAACGGCTGATAGAAACTGCCCGCGTACTCCGGCAGCAGCCAGTAGGCAAAGGCGATCAGCGCCAGTGTCGCCGCGAAACCGGCCAAGCGCATCGCCACGCGCCGCGCGTCGACAGCTCGCCGCGCGTCGTGCTTCAGCCCGCTGTCGCGCCATTGATGGCGCATGAAGCGGCGCCAGCTGCCGGCGGCGATGACCAGCGCGACGGCGAGGCAGGGCAACGCCGGCGCGTAAGGAATGAATCGGTACTGGGGTTCGGCGCCTGCGGTCTGCAATACGCCGAACAGCGCCGCGAGTCCGGCCGCGAGCGCCAACAGGTTCAGCGCGAAATTGGTCGCCGATTCCGGAATGACGGTTTCAGGAGACAGCTTGTCGGGTTTTGCCACGGATTGAGAGCATATCACCTGTGTTTACCGCATCCGCACTGATACGCTGCACAGATTGTGAGCCGTCAATTTCGAGCATGGGGTGATCCGCACCGGATGAGGTGGCTATTCGGCGCAGTTTTGCTGTTGCGGCTGCTCTTCCCATTTTTCAACTCGCCCCTTTCGCATCTGTTTTCCGATCCCTTGCGCCATTGGAACAACGGACTCAATTTTCTGCATCCCGATCTCATGGGCGGCGACGACCCGTTTCTGTACCAGGCCTGGCTGGCCGCGCTGCAAGCTTTGAGTCACGGCAGCGAACCTTGGATCAATCTCGGCTGCGCAATGCTGTGCGTGCTCATGCCGTACGGATGGTATCGGGCGCTCCGCGAAATTCTGCCGAAAGCTTGGGCCTATGGCGGAGCCTCGCTGATCGGCATATGGCCCTCTTGTTTCGGCATGTACGCCTACTTCATGAATGAGACCTTGCTCTTGGCGCTGTTGGGCGCGGGCTTTTGGTCGACATTTCGCGCCCGCCGCAAGGGCACCGCCGGTGCCTTCGCAATGGCGAGCTTCATTTGGACCTGCGCCGCGTTCACTCGAACGGTTGCCGTGCCGCTGGCGATGCTGAATATGCTGTATCTCATCATGGCGCAGCCGGGCAAACTGCGCAGCTTGAGCATCGCCGCCGGCGTGCTGCTGTTGCTGCTGGTGCCCGCGGCATGGCACTCGCGAGCCGGCGTGGGCTTTGCCGCTCCGCTCGGCAACCTGTACTTGAACGAAATCTATGCCGCCAGCGGCAAGCGCGACATCAGCATCGACGCGGGGGCGGCGGGCAACTATGTTTTCGGCTCGCCGAGCTTCTACAACCCAAGCTTCTATCCCTTTTCCGATTGGATTTCCGCGCGCAGCGGCGTCTTCGACATTCACGTCGATTTGAGCCATGGCAGCCGCGACTGGCAGAGCGAACTGAAAAGAGCCCGCGCACAGCGCAGTTTCCCGCGCTGGCAGCAGCGCTGGGATGACTTTCTATTTCTCATGTTTGCACAGAGCTGGCCGGACAACGATCTCGGCACCTTGAGCGGCCGGCTGTCGCTGTGGAACCGCTGGCTGTGGCTGCCGCTCGTCCTGCTAGTGGCCTTGGGTGCCATGCGCGGCAGGTTTCAGGGCAGGGACTGGCTGCTGCCCATCTGCGGGCTCGGCGTGTTCGTCTTGCTGGTGTTGCAAAGCGAGGGGGCCATGGAAGGCCGCTTCCGCAAACCCTTGGAGCCGATTTTCCTCGCCGGCGCGATCGTCATGGCGTATCGCTCGCGCCATCGCGAGCAGGCATTATACTATCGCTCATGAGCTCGAATTCCAAAGTGTATCCCGATGCGGCCGCCGCGCTTTCGGGCGTCGTCAAGGACGGCATGACGATCATGTGCGGCGGTTTCGGCGTCTGCGGAATCCCGGAGCAGCTGATCAGCGCGTTGCGTGACTCCGGCGTCCGCGACCTGACGGTGGTTTCCAACAATGCCGGCATCGACGGCGCAGGGCTCGGCCTGCTGCTCGAGACCCGCCAAATTCGCAAGATGATTTCTTCCTATGTCGGGGAGAACAAGGAATTCGAACGCCAGTACCTGGCCGGCGAGCTGCAGCTTGAATTCAATCCTCAGGGCACCTTGGCAGAGCGTGTCCGTGCCGGCGGCGCAGGCATCTACGCCTTCTTCACCAAAACGGGTGCCGGTACGATCGTCGCCGAAGGCAAGGAAACGCGCGTCGTGGACGGCGAGACCTATGTTCTGGAGACCGGCCTCGTTGCCGATGTTTCCCTGGTCAAGGCCTGGAAAGGCGATACCGAAGGCAATCTCGTATACCGCAAGACAGCACGCAATTTTAATCCCAACATGGCAACAGCAGGACGCATCACGGTCGCGGAAGTCGAGCAGTTGGTGCCTGTCGGCACGTTGGACCCTGACCAAATTCATACGCCGGGAATATTCGTGAACCGCATCGTGCACGGTTCGCACTACGAGAAACGAATCGAGAAGCGCACGGTGCGCAAACGTGTGGAGAGCGCGCATGCCGTGGTCGCGTGATGATCTGGCCGCACGCGCGGCGCGAGAGCTCAAGGACGGTTTCTATGTAAACCTAGGGATAGGCATCCCGACGCTGGTCGCGAATTACATCCCGCCGGGCATGAAAGTCGTGCTGCAGTCCGAGAACGGCATGCTGGGGATAGGGCCGTTTCCGTTCGAAGGGGAAGAAGATCCCGATCTGGTGAACGCCGGCAAGCAAACGGTGACCTCGTTGCCGATGAGCTCGTATTTTTCCTCCGCGGACAGCTTCGCGATGATTCGCGGCGGCCATATCAACTTGGCCATTCTGGGTGCAATGGAAGTCGCCGAGAACGGCGATCTTGCGAATTGGATGGTGCCGGGGAAAGTCGTTAAAGGCATGGGCGGCGCCATGGATCTGGTGGCCGGAGTCAAGCGCGTGGTCGTGGTCATGGAACACACCTCCAAGGACGGTGAATCCAAATTCAAGGCGCGCTGCGAGCTACCGCTGACAGGGACCAACGTCGTCGACACGCTGATCACCGACTTGGCCGCTTTTTCCCGGCCGACGCGCAGTGATCCTTTCCGGTTGGTGGAACTCGCTCCCGGGGTGACGGCGGAAGAGGTGCGCCGCAAAACCACCGCGACGTATCTGGAATAAGCCCTAAACCGCGGCTCGCAGCGCCGCGCGACGTGATTGCTCCTCACGCACCTCGGCATCGGTCAGCCCCGTGTTGGCCGCAATGATCTCCACCAATCGATGCGCAGAGTCCCGAGGCAGGGTGACCTCGTGAATGCGTTCCCAGATGCGAATGCGCTCCTCAGCGGTCTTGAGGCGTGATGACTGCTCCGCGATATCCAAGCGGCGGCGCTCCGCAGCCTCTGCTTGCTGATGCACCAGGCGGGCGCGGAAGTCCATCATGGGATCGTCGCCGTTCTGGGCCGTGGGGCGTCCCAATGCGGGGCCTGGCTTGTATGGATTCACTCGCATCTCCTCGGGGCTAGCGCAACAAGGTACCACTGTCTGGGTGATCGCAGATCAGTATTTGAGGGGATTTCACCGATCTGCACAGCCGCGGCGATCAGTCAGTCAGGCGGCGGCGGTAGCGCGCGGCGGGCCTTTCGATGAGGACGTAGATCGCCCAGGCAAGCGCCAATGCAATACCGAGCGACAGGGCCCCCTGCACGAAGGGGGAAGAATTCGGCAAGTTTCGCTCGACTGCAAAGACAACCGCCAGATGCAGCAGGTACAGGGAGTAGGACAAGACGCCAATGAAGGCGACCGGGCGCCAATTGAGGATGCGGAACGGCAGCCAATCCTTGAAGCGGATGGCGGCAATGAAAATGATGGTCAACGCCATGCCCTGCAATGTGTAACGAATGGTTTCCCGAAATGCCGGCGCCCGGTAAAGCAAGCAGCCGACGAGAATGGCCAGCGCCGCCGGAACTATAAGCCATTTCCAACGGCGCTCATTCAGGGAGCGGGCATCGAGCGCCGGATTGTTCCAGACGGCCAGGGCGCAACCGAACATGATCGAATCGAATCGCGTGTCCGTGCCCATGTAAGTCCGATCAGCCGGCACATGCCAGTTCAGGACCAGCGCGCAGCGCCACAGCAAAACTAAGGCGCATATTCCCCATAGAACCCGTACTTGGCCGGTCGGCGAGAGATGCAGTTTTCTCATCGCGACATACAAGAAAGGGAAGATCAGGTAGAAGTGCTCTTCGACGGCGAGCGACCAGTACACGCCCGTTCCCGACGGCTGGCCCAGGTAGCCGTGAAAGATGATCCAGTAGTTGGTGAAATGCAGCAGCTGCGCCCTGACCGCAGGCCAGATGAGTGTTCCCGGCGGATCGAATATCAGCGACGCGAGCGTGGCGCACAGCAGCACCAGGTAGAAGGGTGGAAAGATACGAAAGATGCGCCGCAGCCAGAAATGAGGAAGGTTGACGAAGCCGTTCTTGTCGAATTCGACCCGCATCAATGTGGTTATCAGAAATCCGCTCAGGAAGAAAAAAATGGTGACGCCGATTCCGCCTGGAACCAAGCTCCCTAGTCCGGCGTGCGAGAAGAACACCAGCAGAAAACTGATCGCCCGGATGCCGTCGAGCGAAGGCATGTGTCGAGCGGCCGCCTGATCGGCGCCGCGACCGGCATCACCCACGAGTCAGACCTCGCACGGCGCTCCTGTGTCAGGCGCGCCGCGCATACTGGCGGAAACGCCATCCATAAAGCGCCGTCAATTTGCCGAAGTTGGCGCTGGCTTTGAACAGCCAAGCCGCGCCGCGATGCGTGCCGAACAGGCACATCACCAGTGCGGCTGCCAGCGACAGGATCGTCTGCAGGAACGCCCTGAGATAAAATAAGATGCAACCCGCCAATCCGATGGGTTTGAAGCCGCCGGCGACGGTGTAGCGGGCAAATGCCTGGCCGCCGCTCAAGGCTCTCAGCATCAGCCAGCGGAACGACAGGCGCACAGGCTCGATGGGCTCATATACCGGCGCCTTCTCGGACCACACGATCCTCGCTCCCTTGCGCGCGAGACGCACGAGCAAATCCGTATCTTCGCCGGCCATGAGCTCATGGCCGGGGTCGAATGGTCCCGGCTCGCCGCGCAGGAGATCTCCGCGCAGCAGCACGTTGCCGAAGCGCATGCACTCATACGGAACCTCGGCGCCCTCAGGTTGGTGCGCAAAATCGTAAAAGGTGCCGCGGCGAATCCATGCAGGCGCGGTGGCGGGCACCTGCGGCTCGACCGGCGCCAATACCCCGTCGGCGCGCAAGACTTCGGCAGCGCGCAGGAGTTCCTGCAGCCATTCTTTAGGCGCGCGTTCATCATCGTCGATGAAAGCCATCCACTCGCCTGTTGCAAGCTCGACCGTACGGTTGCGCGTAAGTGCGATGTTCGGCTGCGGCTGGACGTCGTACACAACCGTGAAGGGCGCCCGGGTCCGGTAGGCCTCGACGATCGACTTGGCTCCGCCGCTGGGATGATTGTCGACGATGACCACTTGTTCGGGAAGACGGGTCTGCTGCAGCAAATCGTCCAACAACAATCGCAACCGTTCATTGCGCTGATAGGTGGGAATGCAGATGCTGACCGTGGACGTTACGGGCATGGGCGCAACATCGTTATGGCGTAACGTGCTCGATTTGGCATGCTGTGTATCGTTGGCTGCATTCAATGGTGAAGCGCACGCAATCCTCGGTCGCGCCGCAAGCCGTGTACGATACCCTGGGACGGCGTGTTAACGTGAGAGCTAGTGCACAATCGCAGTCGAGACATAACCTGGGCGCTTTTTTTTGCCCCCGGTGGGGCACACCAAATCACAGTATCATGAACCATTGGATGGGTGCCCGCATAATGCCTGAGCTAGGCAGAGCTTCGCTGATATTTCGAATGCGTAAATGATTCTGGATGCAAACACACTGCCGGCAGCACCGACATTGGTTGCCGATATTTGCATCATCGGTGCAGGGGCGGCCGGCATCACGATGGCCCTGGAGCTGGCCGGCAGCCGCAACGAGGTGTTGGTTCTGGAGTCGGGCGGCCTAAGGGCTGAGGCGGCCACCCAGGATCTGTATGCGGGCTCTGTCGTCGATGAGCGGCTTCACAGTCCACCGGATCGCTACCGGCAGCGCCGATTTGGCGGCACCACGACAATCTGGGGCGGACGCTGCACGCCGCTGGACCCGATCGACCTGGAACGGCGCGACTATGTGCCGCATAGCGGATGGCCTATCGGCCTGCACGACTTGATGCCGTACTATCCGCGCGCGAATAGCCTGTGCGAAGCGGGTAAATTTCAATATACGCTTGCGCAGGCATTCGACAAGCCGCAACGGCCGATGATCGACGGCTTCGCGAGTGAAAATTTCACGACCGATACGCTCGAGCGCTTCAGCTGTCCGACCGATTTTGGTGCGCGTTATGGGCAGCGCCTGCGTGATGCCCGCAACGTGCGCGTGGTGCTGCACGCCAATGTGACGGCCGTCAACCTCGACGAATCAGGAGCCCGGGTTTTGAGCTTGACGGCGCGAACTTTGCGCGGCAAAGTATTCGCGGTCACCGCGAACCGATTCGTGATGGCGGCGGGCGGTTTGGAGGTCGCGCGCCTGCTGCTGGCGAGCCGTGATGTCCATTCGAGCGGAATCGGCAATCAGCATGATGTTGTCGGCCGATACTACATGTGCCACCTGGCCGGCACGATGGGCGCGCTGACGATTCACCGGCCCCTCTCCGGCGTGTGGAACGGCTATGACCTGTCGGCCGAGGGCATCTACTGCCGGCGGCGCATTGCACTGACCCCGGAGGCGCAACGCCGCCAACGCGTCGGCAATTTCATCTGCCGGCTGCATCATCCGCGCATCACGGATCCTGCGCATCGCAATGCCATTCTCTCGGCCTTGTACCTGGCTAAGTTCGTCATTCCCTACGAATATGGGAAACGCCTGCATGGCGAAGAGCGCGTCAGTTGGTCCGCATGGTTGAAGCACCTGCGCAATGTCGCAGCGGGGCCTTTCGATGCCGCCGGTTTTGCCTGGCACATGTTGAAGGACCGCAAGCTTGCGAAACGGAAATTCCCATCGATCGTCATCAAGCCCAAAGCGAACCTTTTCAGCTTGGACTTCCACGGCGAACAACAGCCGAATCCGGCGAGCCGCGTGACCCTGGAAGCGGCGACCGACGCGCTCGGCCTGCCGCGAATCTCAATCGACTGGCGCTATACCCCCGGCGACGTCGAGACGGTCGGCCGCGCCATGGCTTTGCTCGCCGCCGACTTGCGGCAAAATGGGGTGGGCGACCTTAAGTACGATGCTTCGTCAGTCGAGAATGAAATCACCCGATATGGAGCCTATGGCGGCCATCACATCGGCACCGCACGCATGGGCAACGACCCGCGCGAAAGTGTCGTGGATGCGAATTGCCGCATACACGGCATGACAAACCTCTTTGTCGCGGGAACGGCCGTATTCCCAACTTCCAGCCAGGCGAATCCAACCTTGACCGTGGTGGCGCTCGCCCTGCGTCTCGCAGATCGCTTGAAGGGCGAGGCTGCCTGCTAGTGCAGGCTTACTCTGGCCTCCACTCCGAAGGTCGTATCGGTAAAGCGGTAAATGTCGATGTTTGAAGTGCGCGACTGCTTCTGCACATAGGCCTTCAAGGTCGCATGCCGGAAGACCTGGTAGTTCACGTTCAAGGATCCGGTCGGTAAATTATCGGCGCGTCCGTTGGTAAGCGAACCTGGGACGAACTGCCCCACGAAAGTGCTGTGCATGTAGCCGCCCTGAACGGCGACCGCAATCAGATACGTTGCCTGCCAGTTCAATCCCAACGTGGCGCTGGTGTCGACTTCCGATCCACCCGCTGCCACGTAGCTGTTGACGGCCCGGGTCAGATTGAAGGTGAGCGAGGTCTTGCCGGTCAGCTGCCGCGAGTAGCCGAGCATGCCGGTGGCGGCGGAAACACTGTCCAGAATCTGATCGCGCTTGGTGTAGCCGGCGGCTCCCTTGAATGTCGTAAGCGCGCTGACTGCATAGTTTACGGTCAACTGCGCGTCGACCTGATTATAGGTGCCGACGTTCGGCGCATTCTCGAAGCTTCCCGAAATGTGATCGACTGTAATTCCATAGGTCAAGTGAGAGACGCTGCGATTCAGCAGTGCAAGTTGAGTGCCGGTCTCGCGCTCGACGAAATCGGGGAAATTCTGCAGCGGCGACTTCAAATTGTGGGAGTAAACCTCCGATTCCAAGCGCCAATCCGGATTGATGTTCAGATTCAACCCACCGGTGAGTCTTCGGTCAACGTCGATGCTCAGCTGCGTGCTGTTGCCCAGCGTGAAGGGCGCCATGAGTTGTTCTTGCCGGGCCTCGACAAGTCCATCGAGCAGGCTGGTGGTTTTCCACTTGAGCGCCACATCCGCGAGATATTCATTGTGGTCGAGCTGGGAGAAGTGATCGTACAGGTAGCGCCTGCCTTCGACTGTCGCGGTTAATTTTTGCTCGCTCCACAAGTAAGTTCCCTCGGCCCCGGCCACCGCTTTCACGTCATTGTCAGCCAGAGTCGGATCGCCGATCGCAATAAGATTTGCCTGCGAATTTTGGACGCGAAACACGTTCGAATCATGCTCGTAGTGCACATCGGCGTAGGGATTGGCGCTTGCCTGCGCCGCTGCCATTCTCGGCGCCGCAATTGCCGCGGCGATCAGGAGTGCACTCAGCCAAACTTGCGGCCATCTTTTGGGCTGCTCGCAGACATCTTGATTGCGGGCCTTAAACATTGGCGCGGCTCATCGGTTCGGTTTCTCCCTTAGGTACCGGGGGGAATACTACAGGGAAATCATCAAGCAACGTCAGGTACCGCATCAACATTCTACAAGCGGGGCAAGAGTACCTTGGGGCGCGCCGCCGGCGTTTGTTCCTACAAGGGGATTTTTTCCCAGAATTCAACTACTTCCAATAGACCCCGCAACCTTGGAGCGCGGCAAGCCTGTCATAAGTCCACGCGGATCTAGAACGCGGTCACGATGCCCGTGCGCTGTGCCGCGCGCATGAGCGAAATACGATGTATGTCATACTTTAGATGCGGCGGGGTGACGTACACTACGGCGTTTTATGGCTCCGGCAATTCGATCTGAACGCGTACTCCTTGTAGCGTTTCAGCCGTACGCCATTGATGCCATCGGCATTACAAACATCGAAATCGACCATGCACAGAAGGGCAACGCGGTTTTTGTTACGCGCTGGGATGAGCCATGATTAGAGCGGCAATTATTGGATTGGGGAAAATGGGGTTGTCGCATCAGGCGATGGTCAATGCTCACCCGGGCATAGAGCTCAAAGCGGTTTGTGATAGCTCGACCTATGTTCTCGACGTATTGTCGAAATATACGGGGATGACGACTTTTGCCGACTACAAAAAAATGTTGGCGGAAGTGCCGCTGGACTGCGTTTTCGTTGCAACCCCATCCAAGTACCACACCGATATCGTTGCTGCGGCACTTGAGCGGGGACTGCACGTCTTCTGCGAGAAGCCGTTCGGCTTGGAACCTGAGACGGGCTACCGGCTGGCCGATCTCGCCGAGCGCAAGAAACTCGTCAACCAAGTCGGCTATCACTATCGCTTCGTCGGCGCCTTCAACGAAGCCAAGCGGCTCCTTGACCAGAAACTCATCGGCGAGTTGCATCACGTGCAGGTCGAGGCATATGGCCCCGTCGTGCTGCGGCCCAAAGGCTCAACCTGGCGCGCGCAGAAGAGCGAAGGCGGGGGCGCGCTCTTCGACTACGCCTGCCACGCAATCGATTTGATGAACTATCTCATTGGCCCGCCAATCGCTGTGTCGGGAACGGTGCTCAACAGCGTGTTCTCGAATGACGTGGATGATGAGATTTACTCGACCTTGCAATACTCCGACAAGCTGCATGGCCAACTTGCGACCAATTGGAGCGACGAAAGCTATCGAAAGATGTCGGTGAGGCTGTGTTTTTGGGGAAGCAACGGCCGCATCAATGTGGACCGGCAGGAAATCCAAATCTATCTGCGCAGTCACGACGGCTCGGGCGGCCTTACCAAGGGATGGAACGTCCGCTACACAACCGAGCTGACGCGGCCGGTGTGGTTTTATGTGCGCGGCGAAGAATACTCGGCGCAAATAGACCACTTCGTCCAATGCATCAATTCTGGCCAGCCGTCCGCGAGCACCTTCCGCACCGCCAGCGACACCGTTCGCGTGGCCGCGATGCTTCGGCTGGACGCGCAGAAGCCGCGCACGGCGATCGCCGCAAATGCTGCTGCGAGCGCGGAGACGGCCGGCTCGCCGGCCCCGCTGCGGCAGAAATCCTTCATGCGATCGTTGTTCGATCGTCTATAAATTGTTCCCGGCTGCAGGTTAAGAATGGACAGAGTCCTCTTCGGCGACAACCAATTCTTCGGCGTGAACCACATGTCGGAAGAGAAAGCGCGCGCTCAAGCGATGCGCTTTCAGAACGGCAAAGCGATCATCGAGGTGCTCGAGGACGCCTACGCCGAGGGCATAAAGGCATTCATGTGCACGACGCATGAGCGCATGTCGGAGATTTGCGATCATTTCCGCACCAACAAGGACAAGTATCCGGACTATGTTTTCTATCCTTGCATGCCCTATGCGCACAAGTACGCCAATGCCGCCGCCGAGCTCGGCATGCTCGGCGCGGTGCGCAGCTTTCTACCGGAGGAGAACAAGCTAGGCGCGCTGCTGCGTGGCGGCATGTCGTTGGCGCGGCAGGACGTCGAGGGCCTGGCAACCCTGTTGATCGACGCGGAAATGAAAATGTTCGCGGGGCTTAAGACGCCTGTCATTTTCCTGCAGAATGTGGCCACCGATTTCTTGCTGGGACTGGGTTTCGACGAGGCGTTCAAAATGTTTGCAGACCGGGTGCGCGATCACTACGACGCAGAGCCCGGCTTCATGACCATGAATGCACCGATGCTGGTGCCGCGATTGGAAAAGCTCGGCATCAGCAATCCGATCATCTGCGCCAACTTCAACAAGGTCGGCTTCCGCATGTGTCCCAGCATCCAGGCGTACGAGGATCTGGTTGCGCAGCGGCGGTGCCGCATGGTTGCCATGTCGGTGCTCGCCAGCGGTGCGCTGGCGCCGCGGCAGGCGCTAGAATACGTCTGCCAATTCGAGAACATCGAGTCAATTGTCTTCGGGGCTTCCAGCCGTCGAAACATTGCGCAGACCAAACAGCTGATTGATGAATTGACGCGCCGCTGAGCTATGGCGGGGAGGATCGAGGAAATGACCCAAAGGGTCAGGCTGCTGAACGCCGAAGTCGACAACATCACCATGGACGAGCTGGTTGAGACGTTTCGGCAAGGCGTCATGCTGACGCTGCACGTGGACTCGATCATGAAGCTGCAAAAGGATCCGGATTTCTACCGCTTGCTGCCGAAGTTCGACGTGATCACTTGCGACAGCCAGATTCTCGTGGCTGCCGCCCGTATGCTCGGCACGCCCCTGAGGGAGCGGGTGTCGGGCTCGGACTATTTTCCGCGGTTCTATACGCGCTACAAAGACGACCTATCGATGACGGTGTTCATATGCGGCGGCGGCCCGGGCATCGCGCAAATTGCCCAGCGCAACGTGAACGCAAAGGTGGGGCGCGAAATGATCGTGGGCACCAATGCGCCGTCGCGCGACTACGACCAGCACCCCGATGAGATCGAGCGGATGATTGCGGAGATCAACGCGTCCGGCGCGACGGTGTTGGTGGTGGGCCTTGGCGGCGGCCGGCAAGAGAAGTTCATATTCGAGTATCGCGACCGGATGCCCGGAATAAAGCTGTTCCTGCCGCTGGGCGGCACGATTGACTACGAAGCGGAGAGCTTGAAACGGCCTCCGGCTTGGGTCACCAATGTGGGGCTTGAATGGCTCTATCGCGTGGTTCGCGAGCCGCGGCAACGATGGCAGCGTTACTTCGTCCACCAACCTCCATTTCTCTACTACTTTGCGCTGCAACTCATGGGAATGTATAAAAATCCCTTTGCAGACCCAGTCCGAAGCAGCCCTTGAATCGGGTTGCTCGCACGGCCTCGGCGCGTAGTCTGCCGACGCAGCGGCCAGCACGCCAGTCGATCATCGCGCTCATTTTCGTTTGGCTGCTCATCATCATCATGGTGGTGCCCGACACGCTGAATTACGGGCCGACTGCGGCGGGAATGCCCACCGAAGGCACGGCACTCAGCCGTTTCATATGGCTTGCGCTGTTGGGGTTCGGTGCCGTTGTAACGGCCTCGCGTTCGGGCGCCGCTTTGAAACTGCTGCGTCAGGTCAATCCGTATCTGCTGCTGTTCGTCGCTTTGGCTGCCTTGAGCGTTCTATGGTCGATCGATCCCGGCGTGACCCTGCGCCGGCTTTTGCGTGTCGTTACGATGGTGCTGGTGGCCATGGCGTTCGTGCTCATGAGCTGGCAGACCACGCGTTTTCAGAATGTAATCAGGCCGATACTTACGCTACTTCTGGTAGGTTCGATCATCTTTGTGGTGGTTGCGCCGGACCTCGCCATCGATAAATCTGAATATGCGGCGCTCATCGGCGCCTGGCACGGTCTCGCGACTCAAAAAAATGGTCTCGGATCGCTGGCCACCATTGCCTTGATTCTCTGGCTGCACGCCGGGTTGAACAAAGAGAAGCCTCTGTGGATGGCGGTGATCGGCGTCGTGGTGTCCCTGATCTGCTTGATCAATTCCCGAAGCTCGACATCGATCATGAACTCGGCATTTTCATGCACCTTGCTGGTGATGCTGATGCGTCCGCCCGTAGCCCTGCGCAGATATCTGCCGTACATGATCGTGCTGTTTGTCGTCGCGCTATTGGTGTATTCGTTGGCGGTCTTGAATCTCATTCCCGGCTCGAGCGCTTTGTTGTCTCCGATCACGATGCTCACCGGCAAGGACCAGACGTTCAGCGGTCGCACGAACATCTGGGCCATCGTCAATGAGCACATCGTGCAGCACCCGTTTCTCGGCACCGGATATGGCGCCTATTGGGTGGAGCTGCCGGGATCGCCGTCGATGGTGATGAAAGCACGTCTCTATTACTATCCGACCGAAGGCCACAATGGATATCTGGATATTATCAACGACTTAGGCGTGGTCGGCGCCTTATGTCTTCTCGGTTATATCATCGCGTACTTGCGTCAAGGGATGCGTCTTTTGACGATCGTGCGTCCGCAGGCCGTGTTGTATCTCACCTTGATGTTCGACCAACTCATTGCGAACTTGACCGAGTCGCGTTGGCTCAACGTGCTCACTTGTGAGTTCACGATTATGACAATTGCAACTATTGCAATGGGCAAGACACTGCTGGATCAATATCGAAATGCACCCAAACGCGCGAGCCGCCCCGTGCAGCGAAGTCCGCTCAGAACTCCCGTGCGCCCGAGAATTTCCTAGCACTACGTCGCAATAATCGCGCGCCGCAACCGCGTGGCGATCCCGCTGTAATTTCTACCAGCGAACATTGCGTAGCCATATAGAGACAATTGCGCGAGGACTTGCGCAATGATGCAATGCGTGCCGGCAAAGCAAACCTGTCGAAAGGCAGCGACGCAAAGCCTCCGGTCTGTGGAATCGATTTGATCGAAACAGATAGCGGGGTTGCCGGCATGTCGATCTAAATCTTCTGCCGTCAATTCCAAAATCATTCCGCAGCGAGTGAGGCGCCCGAAACACATCGAGGTGCGGACATGATTGGAACAAGAACACAAATAATTTTTCGATCGGCCGTTGCAGCTCTTGGGGCTATGACCCTTGTGTTGGCGGCATGCGGCGGCGGCTCAAGCAGCGGCACGGGCACCAGCACGGCACAGGCGGTGACGAGTTCCACGAGCGCGCTCGCCATGACCGCTTCTCAATATACGGTTTCGCAGGCGGACGGTTCGGTCTCCGTGACGGTGGCAAGAACGGGAAGCACCACCGACGCCGTCAACGTCGCTTATAGCACCGCAGATGGCACGGCCGTCGCCGGCGCCGACTACACCGACACTCATGGCACATTGCAGTGGGCCGAGAACGACTCGACCCCCAAGACGATTTCAGTACCGGTCAGCAACGCAACTCCGTTCACCGGCGATAAGCAATTCACCGTCGCACTGACCGACCCCAGTTCGGGTGCGACGATCGGTAGTCCGGGTTCCGCCACCATCATGATCGCCGGCGATGATACGACGGGCGAGGAGAGCGTCGAACTTGCCGACGCCACCTACAATGTGGGCCAGGCAGCAGGTTCGCTGACCGTCAGCGTGAATCGCACCGGCGGCTCGAGCGGAGCAGTGAGTGTCGGCTTCGTTACCGCAAACGGAACTGCGATAGCTGGAACAGATTACACCGCCACCACCGGCACGCTGCAGTGGGCCGATGGCGACGCGTCCGCGAAGACCTTTTCAATCAAGATCAGCGGCGCGAGCGCATTTTCCGGCAACAAGAATTTCACTGTGCGCCTGACCAATGCGAATGGCGCAGCGATCGCCAGTCCGAGCAGTGCCACTGTGACTATCGCCGGCAGTGCCTCCCCTCCGGTGGGCAGCCTGCAATTGTCCGCTTCGACCTTTACAGTTGCTCAGAACGCGGGATCGGTGGCCCTCAAGGTGACTCGTCTCGGCGGTTCGAGCGGCGCAGTCAGTGTCGCGTATGCCACCGCCAACGGAACTGCGGTCGCGGGCACGAACTTCACCTCAGCCACCGGCACCCTGAATTGGGCGAGCGGTGATACCGCCGCCAAGACGATCACGGTAACGATCAGCAATGCCACGCCATTTACAGGAAACAAGACTTTCAGTGTTGCACTCTCGGCTCCCACCGGCGGCGCGACAATTGCCAGTCCCGGAAGCGCCACGGTGTCGATCTCGGGCGATGCTGTTGCCACCGGGAATCTGCAGCTTTCGGCGTCCAGCTACTCGGTTGCTCAAACCGCAGGCTCGCTGACCGTCACGGTCAATCGCACCGGCGGCAGCAGCGGAGCGATCGGCGTGAGCTACGCAACCGCCAACGGCACGGCCGTGTCCGGAACGGATTACACCAAGGAAACCGGAACCTTGCAGTGGGCGAGCGGCGATGCGAGCGCGAAAACGATCTCGATTCCCATCAGCGGCGCGACGCCTTTCTCCGGCAGCAAATCATTCAGCGTCGCGCTGTCCGCAGCGACCGGCGGGGCCGCCGTCGGGTCTCCCGCCACCGCGACCGTGTCGATCACCGGCAACGCCTCCGCGGCGGTCGGCAGTCTGCAGTTGTCGGCCTCCAGCTATGCGGTCGCGCAGAGCGGCGGATCGTTGAGCGTCACCGTTAATCGCACGGGCGGTTCCAGCGGCGCCGTCAGCGTGGCCTATGACACGAGCGACGGCACAGCCGTCGCGGGCACCGATTACACTGCGCAGAGCGGCACGCTCAACTGGGCCAGCGGCGATGCTGCCTCAAAGACCATATCCATCCCGGTGAGCAATACAACACCGTATTCGGGAAGCAAGTCCCTGACGGTGGCGATCTCGAGTCCTGCCGGCGGCGCAACCTTGAGTACGCCCAATAGCGCGACCGTGACCATCAACGGCAGCCAAGCGGCTCCCGCCGGATCAACCACATGGGTTTACTACAACGGCGTTTTCAATTGGGGCGGTGACTGGTCGTTTGCGGCGTCCTTGACGTATAAGGACGTTCTCGGCGGACCCATCGAAGGCCCGTTTGATATCGCGGTGACTGCGCAGCAGTGGGGCGGCTGGCAGCCATTCGTGAGCGCAAACTGCCAAAGCAACATCAGCCAGTGCTTCAACACGCTGCCCTACAAATACCTGATTTTCTCGGCGAAGCCCACGGCCGCGAAGCAGATCTTCGATGTGGGCTTCATGTCGTCGGGCGACACACCCGATGGCGCGACCATTTTTGATACCTCGCCCTATTGCAGCGGCGGCAACAATCCCGCGGTGGGTCAGTGGGAGTCGTGCAAGATCCCACTGTCGGTCTTCAAGCTCACCGACACGACGATATTGAAGTTCTGGATTTCGGACCAAACGGGTCTGGGCAGCAACGTTTGGTATCTCGACAACGTGGGATTCACGGCCAATTGATCCGGCAGGGATCCCGGCGTCGCCGGGATCCCTTTATCCTCCGCCAGGAACGTCAGCGTTCGCGTTCGGTCCGCTGCCAACCGGTTGAAGCGCGTTTGCCCAAAAGCAGCCGCAACTTCCAAAGAAGAAACCCCGGCGCTCGGGCCAGATCCCACAATCCGACCAAACCGATGCCGCTGAGCTGCCAACCGCGCAGCACATACAGCAGCAAGCTGCCGGCGCAGGCAATCCCGAGCCATAGCCAAAATTGCATATGCGGTAGCCAGATGTCCGCAACGGCGGCAACGGCGATGAGTGCAGCGATCATCAATCCAACGTAGGAAATCGGCAGCACCAACAAATCGAGCGCCAAATCCAAACACACGGCGCTGCGGCGGCGCAGAGCTGCGCGGAGCAGCGGTCCGGTTTTGGAGCGCAGCAGCTCGAATCGGCCACGCTCCCAGCGTTCGCGCTGAGTGCCGGCGCTGGCCTCGTTCGATACCATCTCCGCATTGCAGTGGGCTTCATCAGCATACGCTACGCGGAAACCGGCCAGCCCCAGATCGATTCCGTACTCGACATCCTCGGTCAAGGAGAACGCCTTGTACGGTACCGCGCGCAACAGCTCGTGGGTCACGCTCCAACCCGTGCCGCGCACTCCGCACGAAAATCCAAGGCGCTCGCGCGCCCTCGATCGCACAATGTGCACGGCGCCCTTGGCAATCGTGATGAGACGCGTGCGCCATGAGGCCATCGGGTTAAGAACACCGTAGTGGACCTGTACGGCCTGAACGCCGTGCTCCATTCTTGCTGCGATTGCCGCAAGCAAGTTCGGCGAGGCCTGCGCATCGGCGTCGATGATCACGACTGCATCGGCGATGCCGGCTGTGCGGCTCCATTCAAAGGCGAATTCAAGCGCATAGCCTTTGCCGCGCAGCGTCTGGTTTTGGCGTTCAATCACCTCCGCGCCCGCTGCGCGTGCCAGTTCCGCCGTCTCGTCGGAGCAATTATCGGCGCATACGATGACCCGATATTGGCCTGCCGGCCAATCCAGCTGCTTCAAGTTTGCGACGGTGCGCGCGATGACGCCCGCTTCGTTATGCGCCGGTACGATGATGTCGAACCGCCGCGACTTGGATTTCAACAGCGGCACAGGCAGCTTCTGCGACAGGACGGTCACGAGCAGCAGGTAGAAGGCCGAGGGCGCGGCGGCGAGCGCAAGTATTAAAGCTAGGAGATGAACAATCTGGGCGGTCACGAGCGATCCTGGCTACTGTGCAAAGTTGGACAAAAGTTTGACGTACGCCGCCTGATAGTAGATCGCGGGTTCCGTGACGGCCCAGGAACTGTCCGGCCATGGAGCATTCCAGTCCTTGTAGGCCTTCTGCGGCGGCTGGCCGGCCGGCGGCGACAATGCGGCAGGCACGCCGTCCCTGACGGCATTGGCATTGGGGCCGCCGGAGATGTAGCCGGGCGCCGGTCCACAGGCAGACGTGAGCGCGTTACTCCATTTCGTGCCGCGCCAGTACCAGGTGTGATAGATCTCGTTGAGGGACTGCGTCGCGCCGTACCGGTACATATTGCTCATGTACACCAGGGCGAAGGGATTCACGCCGTGAAAATAATGCAAGGTTCCCAGCGCCCGTTCCGCATAAGCCGCGTCGCTGCTCTTGTCCAATCCATAGGCCACCACGTCCATGTTGCTGTTGCCGTATTGCGCGCGCGGATTGTTGCTGCCCCAGTGATATTGCTGTTCATGCAAGTAAGCACGATACAAGTCATCACGCGGGTTGAGCCGATAAACATTGCTGGACTTTGCGTCGCGCAGCTTGTCGGCAAGAATCGCGCTCTTGAGGGCCGCATCGGCTTTCTTGAGGCTGGTATAGAACAGCAGCGCCTCGCCTTGTTCGGGCTTGTATCGGCTCCAGCCTTCATCGTGGTAGGGCTTGAGTTCTTTATAGTGCTGCTTGACGTAGTTGTCGTAGGCCGCATCATCGGTGATTGCAAACAAATAGATGGCGGCAACGACCGAGCCGGCGGCTTGTTCATCCGCGCTCCAGTCTGCGTTGGCTGAATGCACGACGCCGCTGTCGCAACTGGTTTGCTTGGCAGGAATGCCCTGATAGTTCCTCCAAGCCGCCACTGAACGGACCTTGAGGTCGGCCGCATCGTGCGCAAGCTGGCTTATGCCGCCAAATACGTAGGCTGCGTGAGCCATCATCCCCGCGCTCGCGATGGTCGCCGAGGTACAGCTTGGTATGTAGAAACGAGGGCTGTGGTCGGAGCTCGGCGGCGCCGCGGGAACATAGACGATCTCGCCGACCTTGAGCGCGGAACTGCCGTCCGGATATTGCATTTTCTTGAGCCACTCGATCTCCCATTTCACCTCGTCCAGCACGTCAGGAATGCCGTTGCCCGATTCAGGAATGTTGAAATCGTCGGTGAAGACGCCTGGATTTTCTTGATAGGCCGCCAAGAGCTGATGCACAACCGGCACCGCGAACGTCACGTACTTGTTAGTGTCGCCGGCATCGAACCAGCCGCCGCTGAGATCTTTGATCTTGGAGCGGTTGGCGCGATCCGTCACATCGTGGGCTTGGGTGTCCTGATCGGGCCCGGTGTAGGCGGGTTCATCGGTCCAACAGGCCTCCGCAAAAGGCTGGCGCTTTGCGAAACTACTGCGCTGATAGAAGTAAGTCCGCATTGCCGCTTTCAAAACGTCCTTATAAACCTGCGCTCCGATTTGAAACGTGGCGGAGCGCACGTTTTTCTGGGAGTCGAAAATGAAATAGTTGCCGGGTGCGGTGACCGATGAGAAATCAAACCACCAGCCACGGTCGCCAGACGAATCTTCGGTCGCCCCCCCGTTCCATGCTGCCGGTGCACCCGTAAACACGACACGTCCATCCTCCGAGCTGCGCACCTGATAGATCGTGCCCGGCGTGAACGTGTCTGCCTTGTCGTAACCCGCACGCGGATCTCTTGTGACCGCGACCTTGGGGTCGCCGGGCCTATAGCCGAACTGGTCGACCAGAAGGTGACGATCAAACGGGACTTGTCCGCTCATTCCGACGGAGCGCGGTTGCTCGGCGGCCGCGGCGGGCGAGCCGGCCGCGCCGGCCGCGCAGCTCAAACAGATGGCGAATGCGCAGAGCGGAGCAAGCGGCACGCCTGGCGGAAGCTTCATCGGGGATCTCCCTAGGACACGAGGATAGGTTATCAAATCCTCACGCATCAGTCCGATGCGCGCACGTGTTATCGTTCCACATTAGCAATTCGACGAGGCAGCGCGATTTAGCGATGTTTAGCAAAATTCTCGGGAAGCACACGACCGCGGTGCGCATGTTCAGCGGCGCCGTTGCGATTCAGGCAATGCTCTCCGCCTCGTCGTTCTTTGTCGGTTTGCTGCTCGTCAGGCGAACCAGCGATGCGCAATATGGCTACTACGTACTGATCCTGGCGACAATAAGTCTCGTTGCCAGCCTGCAGGGCTCGTTCATCGGGCCGCCAATGATCATCCGAATGAGCAAGGCTGATCACGAAGAGCGCGCCAATTTAATCGGCGGCCTGTTGAGGGATCAGGCGCGATTGCTGCCCGTGATTGCGATTCTACCGCTGATATTTGGCGCGTTTCTGCAAATACGCGGCAATCTCGGGGTTGTGCTCGCGCTCACGCTGCTTGCGGGAACGTTTGCGACCATCACTTCCTTGCGCCGTAACTTTCTGCGCTCCGTGCTGTTCGCCCACCGCCGCCCCAACGATGTGCTCGGCGCCGACGCGCTGTATTGCATCCTGCTGGTGCTCGGTGCCTATGCGGCCACCTTCACACCGTTGCCGGCCGCGACCGCAGCGCTGACCATGGCCATAGCCAGCATGCTCGGCAGCGTCATGCTCACCAAGACCCTGTGGCGGGTCGAAACCTGGAACCCAAAAGCTCCCTTAGGCATGCTTCGCGAAATTGCGCCTCTGGGCGCGTGGTCGGCATTCGGAAGCGTTTCTCATTGGCTTTTTAGCCAGGGGTACAACTACTTCGTTGCCGGAACGCTGGGTGTTACCGCAGTTGCGGCACTGGCTGCGACACGTCTGCTGGTCATGCCGGTCAATTTGCTTTCGACCGGTGTCGCAAGCCTGATGCTGCCAAGCGTCTCAAACTGGATGCAGCACCATAGCCCGCCGAAGGTGTTCATGCGCTTGACCCTTGCGTCTCTGGGGCTCGCGGCGTTGGCGGCGTGCTACTTGCTGGTGATGTGGCTGCTGCGCGGATGGATTTTCGACGACATCTTGAAGAAGCAGTTTCCCGACCGCGACTTCCTGCTGGAATTGTGGTGTGTCATCTCAATCGTGATGCTGTGCCGCGATCAACTGCTGCACTTCCTGGTTGCAAGAGCGAGATTTCGCATGACATCCAGCGTGACGCTGATCAGCGCGATCATCTCGATTTCCTGCAGCCTGATTGTGATGCCTTATCTCGGCGCGCGCGGTGCCTTGGTGGGATTGCTCTTCGGCGAGCTGATCAACGTCGCCGGAATAGTTTTCTTCTCGCTGCGCGAGGCGCGGGCTAAAGCTTCTGACCCCGCGTGAAGCGTTTTAGTTTGCGCAGGGCGCGCCTGAGCGGCGAAAGAGACTGCAGCTCGCGCTGTTCCCGCGCCGTTTGCTTCTCGAGATTCCAAGGATAGTCCTTGGTCATCATTTGACGCTTGCCGCTCTTCACGGCATAACCCAGAACGTAGGCGCGGCGCGGCTGATCCGTGCTATTGCCGCCTGCGCCGTGAATCGTCCGCGAATGATGAATCACCGCGCTGCCCGCGCACATGGGCATCACGACGCAATTCGTCAGGTCGGGCGCCGAGCACAATTCCAAGCCGTGAATGCGCGGGTCATTGTTGGGGCTTTGGTGCGGATACAAGGGTCCCAAATTGCTGCCGCGAATGTAGCGCATGCAGCCGCTTTGAATGGAAACGTCCTGCAGCGGCATCCAGATCGAAATCTGCTCCGTGATCATCGAGCTTTTGTGGGCAAAAGAATCGTCCTGATGCCAGGGTGTCTCCGCACCATTCAACGGAGGCTTCATGATCGCGTGCTCGAGCACATTCTCGACATTCGGTCCGAGAAGCTGGTCCGCAATCGAGCGGGCACTCGCAGCAAGCCGGGTTTTCGCCAGCGCGGGTTCATAACGCGAGGGCCACAGCATTTGCGGCAGCGCCAGGCCTCGATCTAGATCGTCTGGGGCAACCATATCGAACAGGTCGCCCTTGTCCCATCCGCGCCGCTCTAAAAACATCCGGTCGTAGAGCGAGCGAAGCGACATAATCTCGTCGGACGTGGTCAGTCCCTCAACCAAAAGAAAGCCATCGCGGCGAAACGCGGTCAGTTGATCTTGCGTCAGGCGCGGTCCGGAGCCGGCGGCGATCTGATCGTTCTGTACCGGGTTTATCGTGGCCAAAGGTGCTTAAATCCCTTGCTGACGGCTATACGTGATTCCGTGAATATAATACGCAGAATCCAGTCCAATGTCGCCCCGGCGGCATCCAGCAGGCCCCCGGCGGCGGCACGGCGCCGGAGGCAAATTGTGAAGTGCGGCACAGTTGTTTTTGAGCCGTAATCGCAGCACTAAAATGCGCGTCGCGTCGCGTTTTGGGGACAGATTGCCATTGCAGTGCATGGCATCAAGAATGCGTTGGCGACATAACCAACGAGCCGCACGCCATGCAAATCGCAACACCCAATATTCGGCAAATTCTCCTGCACGGGATTTGCTGCTCATTGCTCGCCGCCTTATCGGCATGCAATGGGGCGTCTTCGGCGACCGGATCGGCCACCTCCGTCGGTAGCAGCGGCGGCGGATTGTCGAGCAGCAGCAGCGGTGGTTCGACGAGCAGCAGCAGCGGTGGTTCAACCAGCAGCAGTAGCGGCGTTTCGAGCAGCAGTAGCAGCAGTGGCGGGCATACCAGTAGCAGTAGCAGCAGCGGTGGCTCGACCAGCAGTAGCAGCAGTGGTGGGCACAGCAGCAGCAGTAGCAGCAGTAGCGGCGGCACTTCGAGCAGCAGTAGCAGTAGCAGCAGCAGCGGCGGTAGCTCCAGCAGCAGCTCGGGCGGAACAACCACCGGCGCGATGGCGATCAGCACTCAAGGCGGCAACTTCGTGGATGTACACGGCAACACGGTGCAACTACGAGGAGTCAATGTCAGCGGACTTGAGAGCGGAATAATTTTCTCGGGCGGCACCAACTATTGGGCTTCGTCGAGCCTGCCCAGCCGGCCGGACTTCACCAAGATTGCGGCCTGGAAGGCCAACATCGTGCGTCTGCCTCTGAATGAAGATTCCTGGCTCGGAATTACGGTCACAGGCATACCCGGCAACACGATTTCTCTGAACGGCCCGGGTTATCAGGCCGAAGTTAAAGCCACGGTGGCGGCGGCCAATGCGGCGGGTCTGTACGTGATCCTGGATTTGCATTGGACTGCGCCCGGAACCTTTGCGGCCAACACACAGAATCCTTTTATGAACGCCGACAATTCACTGACTTTTTGGACTTCGGTCGCGACGGCCTTCCAGAGCAACCCGGCCGTGATGTTCGAGGTATTCAATGAACCGGTCGTCTGTCCCTCGAGCCAGGGTGGCATGTGCTCCTCGCCCTCGGGGTCCAACTCCAATGCGCTGCTGGCCAACGGCGGTCCGCAGAACTACTACATTGGATTGAGCTCCGGAACCTTCGGCGGCTCGATGCAGCGCGTGGCCTATACGTACAACATCGTCGGCTATCAACAAGCGATTAACGCGATCCGCGGCACCGGCGCGACCAATGTGATCATCTGCGGCGGCAACAACTACGATGATGATCTGACCTGGTGGACCTCCAATCCGGTAACCGATCCGGCCAATCATCTGGCCGCCGCGATCCATCATTATCCTGGCGAATATCCGAACAATGCCGTCACCAATCCCACCGGTATGAACGCCATGATGGATCCGATCCATGCAAACCATCCGGTGATCATGACGGAGCTGGGAGATGAGGTCGGCAGCAACCCAGCGCCGTTCGCGGCCCCGGTGCTGGCGTGGCTGGACGCGCATGGCTATTCGGTCACGGCATGGACCTGGAACCCATGGGGCGGCGAGAACACCCTGATCCAGAATTCCAGCACGTACGCGCCCACGCCGGGCTTGGGCCAAACATTTCACGATTGGCTTGCAAATCACCAATAAAAGCACCGGCCTTGTCCGGAGCCTTTTAAAAGTGATTTAGGACGGCGCCCAGTATTCTCGATTGCGTGGTGGCCAACCGGCGCAGCATGTCCCGCGTGGCGGCGTATGTCGTGTGCTGAGCGCGGCTCAGGATTAGCACCCGGCCTGCCAGGGTTGCCACCGCGATGCCGTCGGCACATCGCGATAAGGGTGGCGTGTCGAGCACCAAGAACTCGTAGCTGTTGCGCCATTCGGTAAGCAGCTTCTCGAAGCGCCCATCGGACAGCAACTCCAGCGGGTTCGGCGGCGTGGGCCCCGCGGTCAGCAAATGCATCTGCGGCAATCCCAGAACCGGGTGGTAGATCGGCTTTTCAAAATTCGCGATGACTTTCGTCAAACCATGCTCGTTGGGGGCGCCGAAGAGCATGTGCTGTTGCGGGTTGCGCAAATCCGCATCGACAAGCAAGGTACGGCGTCCGAGCTGGGCAAAGGCGATTGCAAGCTCGGCCGACAGCTGCGAGCGGCCTTCGCCGCCGCCGGGGCTGATGACGGCAACCATATTGGCGCCGCGGGCGCCTTCGTTGAGCAGCAACAGCTCGGTCCGCAAGCCGCGCAATCGCTCGCTGCGCGGATGGTCGGCATCGTGCGCGAGAATCAAGCGAGCGCTTGGAGTGACGACTTCGCCATGCTTCAAGACCAGGCGCCGGTCGGTGGACATGCGGCGGATGGCCGTTTCGACCAGACCGGAATCGCGAGGCGCCTGCTTGGCGCGGGCGCGGGCCAGTGCCTCATCAACCTCTTCGCGGGTGACCAATCCCAATTGAACGGCTGCATCGCTGAAGCGGATGTCGCTCTTCTGCATCAATTCGAAGATCTTGCCCACGGCCTGCGAATCGAGATGAAAGTAGGCCACCAGTTCGGTGCGCAAATCCTTGTCATCGTCTGCACCGGAATTGATGGGGAATTGAGCGCTCACGCAGCACCTGCCCGTATCGGTTCGAATTCCGTCAACACCGGGATGGCAAAATGTCGCTCAAAATCATCGCGGCTGCGGATGCGCCGGTTGATCAGCAATTCATAGGCGATCGGCAGCGCCAGGCCCAGGAAGATGCCCGCCAGCGCGCCCACCAGCAGCAGCTTCAACTTCTTCGGCTTGCTCGAGGTTTGCGGCGGCACTGCATGGCTGACCAAGCTGATTTTCGAGAAGCGGCCGTCAGAGGCAAACATGATCTGGTCATAGCCGTCGAGTGCGCGCTTGTAGACGCTCTGTGCGGATTCGAGCTCCAGGATGTATTTGGTGCCCTCATCCTGCAGGCGGCTGACGGCGAGAACCTTGGCGCGCTGCTGCGTGACCGCCGCCTGCAGCTTCCCCTCGAGTTCGCGGGCGGCCAGAAGATCCGCGGAAGCACCGGCCGAGAGGTTTTGGACGGCTTTCGCGAGGCTGCGTTGATTTGCGGCGAGTTCGTTCTGCAGCTCGAGAACCTTCGGATGGCGGGATCCCAAGGTCGATTGCAGTTCAGCGAGCTTCGCCTGTTCTGCGTCGATCTGATTCTTCAACGGCTGCATGGCGATGGGACCGGAGGTGCTGGTAATCACGCTTTGATCCGTCGCGGCTTTGACCTCGGCGGCGCGGCGCGCATTCTGGGCTTCCTGCAGCCGTGTTTCCAGGCTCGTCAACAGCTCGGAATCGATACTCGCGGTTTGCGCGGTGAAATTCGGCAGGCCGTTGCGCTGTCTGAAGGCCGTGACCTGGTCTTGCGCGATCGCTACCTTGCTTTTCAGCTCGGCGAGTTCCACCGCGTAGCGCTTGGCTCTCTCGTTCGCCGGCCCGGAAACGCGTTCACGCTCTTGCGCCAAATAGGTATCCGCAAGCGTGTTCGCAATCTCTGCGGCGCGCGTTGGGTATCGGGCTGAGGCATTCACATAAATCAATTGCCCGCCTGCGTTGCCGGGCTCGATGAGCAAATCCTTGCCGAGTTTCTCCTTCACCCATTCTCTCAAGTCTCCGCCGCCTCCGTAGCCGGCCTTATATACCGGATCTTCGGTCAACTTAAGTTGGTCGATGACCGACAATAAAACCGCCGGGCTTTGCATCAGTTGAATTTCGGTCGACATGAAGTTGCCAAGCGGCTCTTGCTGAGTCTGAGCAGCGCCCAGAGGGTCGCGTTGATCCGCACTGACCATCAGCGTGGCAGTTGCGGAATAGGTCTTTGGAATGAATTTGATGAAAATCGCCGCGCCGACAATCACGGTAAGCGCTATCACCAGTGCATGAATGCGATACGCTTTTACAATCGAGAGCATCTGCAAGAGAGAAATGCCCGGGCCCGCATCTTGATGCTGCATTTCGGGGCCCATCATCGCAGGAGCAACGTCCGCAACGGGTGCGGCACTGACCGCCAACACCGGAAGGTTCCGGGGGGTTCTCAAAAAATGCTCTCCTTCACGCGAATCACATCGTCGGCTTGCACCAGATCGCTCAAAGCCGCTTTGGTGGTCTCGTACGTGCCGTCGGGTTTGCGCCGCTTGATGACGACTCTATTCGCGCTGCCTCTCTGAGTAACGCCGCCGGCGCGTGCAATTGCCTGGACTACGGTCATGCCGGGCTCGACTTTGAATTTCCCTGGTGTCGTGACCTCGCCGTAAATATACAGCTGCGGGGCGGTCGGCACCATGACGGAATCGCCGCCGGTGAGGGTTACCTCGCCGTTGCCTCGGCTACCCTCCGCCAATCCTTTCAGGCTCAAAGGATAGCGGGTGATGTTGCCGGATGCGTCGGTGCGCAGGATAAAGACCTGGTCGCCGCCCAGCTCTGTGACGCCGCCGGCCTCGGCGAGAAGATCGAAAATCGACGTGTTCGACTGGATCGCATAGCGTCCGGGCCGGCCTACCTGGCCTAAGACGGAGACGCGTTGGCTGCGCGACTCGGTCACCGTCAATGTCACATGCGGATCGACCAGGTACTTGCCATCCTTCAGAGCCTTCTCGATGCGCGCACTCGCCTCGGCGGGGGACAAGCCGCCAACCTTCACGGCGCCGGCGAGTGCAACCGGAATCGTGCCGTCATCGGAGACGTATACCGTGGCATTCAGGTCCGGTTGTCCATAGACCTGGATGCTGACGCTGTCGCCGGGACCGAGCTGGAGAAGCGGTGCCTTGGGTCCAGCCGCAGCATCTCGCGCATCTGGTTGAGTTTGACCACTGAGCGGCTGAGGAGCCGGGGCACCCGCAGCAATGCCGATTCCGCAAATGAGCAATGCTACGATCGAAAGTTGAAGCCGACTGCCGAGCATCTTGAAGACCATATCGAATATATTACCGTAAGTTACTCATTATCAAGAAAATACATTTTTGTAACCCGGAAATGAACGACGCCGCCAGAGCGAAATATCTCGCGAGCACATTACCGTAATGGCTGGCCCCGCGCGAATCGCCAATGATACCGCCCCGATCGACATGCCAGCGCGAGCCCGCTGCAGATTTGAAGAGCCGGTCACAGTCTGATGGCAAGCAACGACTTGAACATCGTGCGTTAAGGCAGCAGACCTGCTCAAATTTTGAGCGCGCGCAATTCGACATAACCTTCTGCTGATGCTTTCAGCAATGAGACTCGCGTCACTCATCCGATGATGACGCGAATGAATTAGCTGATTAATCGGTGTTGCGGCGAGGTCCGGCCCGTGCAACGATTCGTTTCAGCAGCGGAATGCGATTCGTTAGAGGGACCTTGCGTCGCAATGATGCTTCAATATATCGATTGTTTTCCCGGGAAATGAGTCATTCAGCGTGAGCGCCCATCCACTTGATCAGCGGACCATCGTGCCGATTTGCGAGCCAAATCAGCCGCTGTATTTTGGCTCGGGAGAACACCGTGCGTTTGGCTGGCTGCACGGTGTCTCGGGCGAAGCGTCGGCGTCTCTTGGTCTCGTCATTTGCAAGCCGTTTGGTTTTGAAGCGATGTCTGCGCATCTCAGCGTTCGCGCTTTTGCCGAAGCGGCGGCGGCAGTCGGTGTTCCCGCGCTGAGATTCGATTACGGCGGCACCGGAGACTCTGAAGATCTCACGCCCGGCGCGGATCAATTCGAAGCTTGGACGCAAGATGTGATTGCCGCAGTGCAGGAATTGCAGCGCCGCACCGGTGTCGAACGCGTCTGTCTGCTGGGGATAAGGCTCGGCGCCTTGTTGGCCGCCACCGCGGCAGCCCGCAGTCCGCAGGTGTGCGCGCTGATCGCCGTGACACCCATTCTTAGCGGACGACGGTATTTGCGTGAGCTGCGCACATTTGAGCTGGCGGCCGCGCAAACCCAATCCGCACTGGGAACGGTTGCCGTGCAAATTCAGTCGCGCGAGGCCGAAATCGCCGGCCCCGGGCATTTGGAGGTCAGCGGATTCTTCCTCAACGCGAAGACGATGACCTCCTTGCAGCAGATCGAGATGCCGGCGCTCTCCTGTCCGCCGTTGCGCGATGCGCTGGTGATCGATCGGGACGATGTGCAGGGCGCCAAGGCATGGAGCGAGAGCCTGTCTTCCGCGGGGGTGCGGACCGAGCACATGGCGCTGCCTGGATTCGTCGGGATGATCATGAGGCCGCCGAATCTCACCGTGGTTCCGGACGCGATGATCGACGCAGCGCGTACTTGGCTCGGGAAAATCCGCGCGCAAGATTCGGGCGCGGCGCAAGCGAATGCATCATCGATTTTGGGCACGGTCCCTTTCCCGCCGATGCTGCGATTGCGCGATTCCTCGAGCGTCCTGGTCGAGCAGCCAGTTGTGCTGCAGAACAATCCCATGCTGTTCGGAATCGTGACCCAACCGCCGGAAGGGGAACTCCGGCGGCGCGGGGTGATCTTGCTCAACTCCGGCGGCGATCATCACATCGGACCGCGTCGTTTTCACGTTTCCCTTGCGCGTAAATGGGCGAAGGACGGCTACGTGGTATTGCGCATGGACCTGTCGGGGTTGGGTGACAGCGCGGAGCAGCCCGGACAGCGGCGCAATGAATTATTTCCGAGCGGAGCGGTGGACGACATTCGCGTTGCCGTGGACTACATGCGAAGCCGGCACGAAATACGCGAACTGACGCTTGCGGGCATGTGTTCCGGCGCTTCGCATGCCGTGCGCGCCGGCATGGAAGGGGTAAAGTTCGAGCGTGTGCTCGCCATCAACCCGTTGATCTTTTTTTGGCAAGACGGACTCGACGTCAACGATGTTCAACCGTGGGAGGTTGTGCACAAGCCCGCCGCCTACCTGAGCCAAATCTGGTCGCTGCAATCCTGGCGCAGGTTGCTGTTCGGCGACGTCAGCATCTGGCGGGTGGCCAGCATTTATTTGCATCGACCCATGATGGCGCTGCAGTCCGGGCTGCGAGACCTTGCCAGAGGGATGCACCTGAAGATCAAGAATGACCTCCGCAGCGAGCTCAAAATCCTCAAGGAGCGCGGGGTGCGCATCGTGTTCGTTTTCTCGCGCGGCGACGCGGGGATGCGGCTGTTGGAGCTGGAGAGCGGGCTCTCGGCCCAGGAACTTGCCAAGCGCTACTGCGTTCGGACGATCGACGGGGCCGACCACGAGTTTACTCGCAGCACTGCTCGTGCCGCATTGACTCAGGTGCTTTCCGAGGAACTGTACGCGCCTAACGTTCTAACTGGCCCTTCGGCGGCGAACGACCCTCACTGAATGAGCTTGGGTTGGACGCCTAGCGCTTTTCGTACATTTTTACGAAGTCGCCAAACGTCACCGGGAATCTAACCTCGTCGGTGACGTCAAATGGGTCGAAGCCCACCGCTTCCTCCAAGCGCATGACTATGAGCGCGAAGCTCAGTGAATCAAGACCCGACTCCAATAACTTAAGATCATCGGACAACGGTGCGAGCTTGCGGTTTTGTTCGCGTGCGACTTGCTCGAATTGCGCAATGACTGTGGCTCTTATCGACATCCGTTGACCCCTTGCACTGATGAATCGTCGGCTAACTCATTGATTGTTTGACGGTTCAGAGATAAGCGCATCACCTCTGCCGCGTCAAAGTATGACATTGCGATCTCCGTAAAACAAACAGCGGCTCCCGATGCGCGCCTAGGAGCCGCGACGCGGATGGGCCTTCTGTTACACTCTGCGGCCCCTAATTTCCCAAGATTTGCTGATGCCGGTTCGTACTCGATTCGCTCCCAGTCCCACAGGTTTCTTGCATATTGGGGGTCTGCGCACGGCCCTATTCTGTTGGTTGTATGCGCGACGCCATGCGGGAACGTTTGTGCTGCGAATTGAGGATACCGACCTCGAACGCTCGACGTCGGCCGCGATTCAGCAAATTCTCGATGGTCTGGAATGGGCGGAACTCATCCACGACGAAGGACCCTTCTATCAGACCAAGCGCTTCGATCGCTATCGAGAAGTGATCGAGGAGATGCTCGCGACGGGAAACGCCTATCGCTGTTACTGCAGCAAGGAAGAACTCGAACGGATGCGCGCCGATCAGAGCGCACGCGGAGAAAAACCGCGCTATGACGGACGCTGGCGCGAGCGCACCGACGCCGTTCCCGGCGTGGCGCCGGTGGTGCGGTTCAAGAATCCGCTGACCGGCGAAGTGGTGGTCGACGACGTCGTGCATGGTCCGGTGGTTTTTCAGAACTCAGAGCTCGACGATCTGATCATTGCGCGATCGGACGGAACCCCGACCTACAATTTTTGCGTGGTCGTCGATGATATGGACATGCAGATCACGCATGTGATTCGCGGCGATGATCACCTCAACAACACGCCGCGCCAGCTGAACATGCTGCTCGCGCTCGGCGCGACGCCGCCGGTATACGCGCATTTGCCCATGATTTTGGGAGCTGACGGCGCGAAGCTTTCAAAACGTCATGGTGCGGTGAGTGTCCTCGACTACCGCGATCAAGGTTTTCTGCCGGAGGCGCTGCTCAACTACTTGGTACGCCTCGGCTGGTCGCATGGCGATCAGGAAATCTTCACCATGGAAGAGATGGTGAAGCTGTTCGATATTCGCGACGTGAATAAGTCGGCTTCGGCATTCAATCCGGAAAAACTAGCGTGGCTCAATCAGCAGCACATGGTGCGGGCGCCTGCGGCGCGCGTCGCGCCGGTGCTGCGCTGGCACTTGGAGCGGGAAGGGGTTCAGGCATCCGATGAGGCGCAGCTCGAACAGATCGTGATCGCGCAGCGCGAGCGTGCTAAGACGGTTCGCGAAATGGCGCTCAACAGTGTCTTCTTCTTTCGGGCGCCTACCGCCTTTGATGAGAAGGCTGTACGCAAGCACGTGACGAGCGAGGTACCGGCCCTATTGGCTGAGGCTGCCTCCGTGCTCGCCCGGCTGGAAAGCTGGAACGCTCCCGCGATTCACGAAGCCATCAGCGCCGTCGCGGCCGCCAAGGGCATTGCGTTGGGCAAACTGGCGCAGCCGATTCGGCTGGCCGTGTGCGGGGGCACCATATCGCCGCCTATCGATGCCACGCTGGCGATTTTGGGTAAAACCGAAGCACTGTCGCGGCTGACGCGTGCACACTCCCTCTGGAACGCGTAGATCGTTCATTTCCTTGACGAAGTAGCTGCTCTCAGGTAACGTGCCGCGCCTCCATGTGGGGCCATAGCTCAGCTGGGAGAGCGCTTGCATGGCATGCAAGAGGTCGGCGGTTCGATCCCGCCTGGCTCCACCAGAATTTCGCGAGCAATTGATTGTTTTCGTCGGTTGTCCCCATCGTCTAGAGGCCTAGGACACCACCCTTTCACGGTGAGAACCGGGGTTCGAATCCCCGTGGGGACGCCATCCGGCGGCCGCGACCGTGGTGGCCGGCGGGCCGTGTGCGGCCGTTAGGGTAAGGGGATGCGGTGGAAACACGAAATTCTATATTTCAGGAGCCTTGGTGGCTGGCCGCAGTGAGCAACGGCCGATGCGAGGAGGTCAGCGTCGAGGAGGGGGGCAAGATCGTAGGCCGGCTTCCTTTCGTGTCGACGCAGCGCGGACCTCTTCGCATATCCCGAATGCCGCCCTTTACGCATTTGTTGGGGCCGATCATCGATGCCGGCGTCGGAAAACCGCAAACTCGATTGACCAAGCGCTTGTCGATTGCACGTGAGCTCGTCGACAAATTGCCGCCATTCAGTCATTTCGAGCAGCAGTTTGATCCCACCGTTGACGATGGGCTGGCGATGGCCGATGGGCTGGCGTTGCAGGATCGCGGCTTTAGCGTTTCGCAGTTGTACACGTTTGAAATCGACTGCCGCAAAGAGACCAAAGAGCTCTGGGACGCGATGCATTTCAAGACCAGGCAGCATATCCGCCGGGCCGAAGAGAAATACGTGCTTCGCAACCTGGATGATCCGCAGCTTTTTACCGAGGCGTACCTGCGAAACATCAACGCACTCGGCAGGACCAATGTAATGGAATTCGAGCGCTTCCCGGCGCTCTTCGAAGAATGTAAATCGCGCAACTGCGGACAAATCCTGGCGGCTTGCTCCCAGGATGGTGCGCCCGTGTCGATGGTGTATCTGGTATGGGGCCGCACGACCATGTACTACTTGCTGTCGACCCGCAGCCGCAATCCCGGCGACAACGGTTCGATCAACATGCTGTTATGGTCGGCCATCAAGTTCGGCCATGAACGCGGGCTGCTGTTCGATCTCGACGGTGTCTATTCGAGCGGGGCTGCGCGTTTCCTCGCCGGCTTCGGCGGTCACGTCAAGCCGCGATTGAGCGTGCGGCGCTCAGGATCGGTATATGGCGCCTGGCAATACTTCAAGCAGCGCCGTGCCAAGCACGAGACCGCGCACTTTACCTAAGGCGCGGCTCCCGCACGGTTAGCGGCCTACAGCCTCTTGAACACCGCGCGCGTGAGCAGCTTCAAGGCGTAGAACTCCGCCATGCCGTGCCGGTCGCGGTATTTGGCCTGCATCTTACGGCCGCCTTCGGCCACTTCCTGGTCTTGCGCGGGATTGGGAGTGGGCGAGTGCATCAGCGATGGGCTGCCCACACGATAGTGGATCGCCGTCCGATCGAGGAAATAGGTTCCGAACTCGCGCATGACGCGCACATGAAAGTCCGCATCTTCCATCAAGCGTATTTGCGGATCGAATCCGCCGAGCGGCGCGATGCAGGCGCGCCTGACTACTGATGAGCTGCAGACCAGAATGGCGGTGTCGAACAACATGAGGCCCGTGTAAGCCCAACGCGAACCAAATCGCGCGCTCGCCGCGGCCTTGCGGGCGGCCGCGGCAAAGTAGCGCCGTTCGTGATCGAGCTGCGAGGCGGGTCCGGAACCGAAGGGTTCGATTCGTCCAAAAACCAGGCCGACGTTGGGATGAGTTTCGAAGGCAGATTTCACGGCGGCGTAGTGGCCGTCGACCACGATGTCATCATCGTCGAGAAAGTGCACCAAGCTTCCCTTGGCCAGCGGCCAGCCGAGATTGCGCACCACGCTCGGCCTTCCGCCGGTGGGTTGGGGATTCTTCACATAAGAAATGCGTTCATCCGCGAAGGCCTTTACGACGTCCTCCGCGGAACCCTCCGGGCTGTCGTCGACGACGAAAATTTCCGTGCTGACGCCCTGCTGGCCGAGCGCGCTCGAGATCGATTCCCGCAGCGGACCCTGTCGCCGAAACGTGGGAATGATGACGGAAAAATCAACGGCCACGCCGATCCCTCTGCAAGCTGTGAATCGATGGGTTCATGGAGGCGAGTATAGCGGTCGATCGACGCCGCTCGTTAAATCAATAGAACTGCAGGCCGCGGCCGGCGAGAAGCGCGAGGAATCGCGAATGCATCTCCTCGGCTTGCGCGGCGGGCAGGGGGGGGCCTTGCTTCTGGTGCTCTTTGTCGTGTTCTCGAATGCCCACCTTCGCGGCGGTGGCCTGCCGGTCGAATTTGATTCCCAATCCGTCGAGCAGCTCGAACACTTTGGCAGCCTCGTTCAGCCATTCGGTCTCGAATCGCACCACCTTGAGCGACGGCATTTGCGCGCGCCACGCGTAAATCCGCGCTTCGACTTCGTGCCAGTACCAAAGAGCCTTGTAGAACGGATGCGAGAACTCTGCATCCGAATCCAATTCATGCGCAATCTGAATCAAATTCGACGGAGCCTTGTAATCGAGCCACCAGTAGTTGCCGCTCTCGGTGCCCGGATAGTCGCGCAAGCGATAGATCGAAGTCGCCACCTCGATCGCGGGCCTGACCAAATGGATTACCGCAAGCCGATCGCCGAAATCCTGAATGGCTTGCTGGATAAAAGTCTTTACGAAAAGGTGGTTGGCCTCGAAGTAATAGCGGTGACCAATCGAGGCACGAAGAATATTGATCGATTTGATTTGCCGATATACGCGTTCGATCAGCGCCGGATTGCCGTAGTTGGCGGCCTCCAGCACGGGACCATTCATGATCGGCGGTGCTTCGTGCATGGCGACGCATCCGGGAACGGTGGCGAACAACTTCGCCAGTGTCATGGTGCCGCTGCGGCCGGTCGTTGCGGTGAAGATCACCTTTTCGAGCTCGCGTGTTCTTAGCCTGAGTGCCGGCTTCGCGAGCGCGGCGACCAGGGGATTGTGCTTGAGCGGATTGAAGTCGTATGCCGACATCGTAAAGATGCTTAAAGGTGGGCGATGGACGTGGTTCCTGGGCGCTATCTTACTATTAGCGCATCCGCCAAAAGCGAATTAGGACCGGCAAACCGCGGTGTTTATGTGATTTGCGGCACAAAGCACCCCACTTTGCAGCCGAGTGGGTAGATGTGCAAAGGCGTGAGCTGGGAGCCGGCGCCGCGCGATGAGAAAGGTGCCTAATTTAAAGTGGTGGGCGGTACAGGGATTGAACCTGTGACCCCTGCCGTGTGAAAGCAGTGCTCTACCGCTGAGCTAACCGCCCGTGCGCAAAGTATGACATTGACGATTCGCCAAAACAAACGGCAATGGCAACGCCCCGTGCCGGAGTCCGGCTTAAGCGGTATTCCCCGCATCAATGGTGATCACGGTGCCGGTGATATTTCGTCCGCCTTCGCCCAGCAGAAACTCGGCGGATTTGGCGATGTCGGCCGGCTCGGGCATGCGATGCAATGCGCTGCGCCGCGCGATTTTCTGGCGTTGCGAATCCGTCAATTCGTGCGTCATTTCAGTGGCGACGAATCCGGGCGCGAGCGCATTGACCGTAATGCCTAGTTGGCCCACTTCACGTGCCAGCGAACGGGTGAACCCAATCAATGAAGCCTTGGTGGCGCTGTAAACCGATAGACCGGTGTAGCCGGTGGCGGCGACGATCGAGGCGATGTTGATGATTCGTCCTTCACGTTGCGACATCATGGAGCGAAGCACGTATTTTGAAAGGACGATCGGCGAGGTGGTGTTCAGCTGAATCAAGCGTTGGATTTCTTGATCGCGCATTTGCGAAAGAATACCGCTCGTTCCCAATCCGGCATTGTTGACCAGGCCGTATAACGGTCCGAAATCGGCGCGCAGGGAGCGCACCAAGGGTGCGATCAAGCTCAAGTCCGACAAGTCGCAGGCTCTGAATTCGATGGCACCGCGAGCGTCCTGTGCGGCTTGAGCGCCGGCAGCCTTGAGCTCGGCGCTCAAGCTGCGGGCGACGGCAATGACACGATAGCCGGCACTCGCCAGCGCACTGCTCATCGCCAGGCCTAAGCCCCGGCTTCCCCCCGTCACGATGACGTTACGCATTAGGTGCCCCGGGCCGCACCAGCTTGCCGGCGGCACTCAGCTCCAAGGCGGGCACGAAGCGCAATTGCGCCGGCACTTTGTGAGCCGCCAAGGTGCGGCGGCAGGCATTCAAGAGATCGCTTTTGACCCGTTCCGCCGTTTGTGCATCGAGCGAGCTTTCGCCATCCGACAGCACCACGTCCGCGACCACGAGAGAGCCTGTGAGCGGATTGCGCCGCGCTTTGACGAGGGACATGCGCACACGAGGATCGGCGTTGAGTACCGACTCGACCTCCTCCGGGAAGACCTTCAGGCCGCCGACATTGATGACGCCGCCTTTGCGTCCGCGGAAATAAAAGCGCCCGTCGGCCAATTCGACCAGATCGCCGGTATCGACGTAGCCTTCGTCGCCTGCAATGGGCGCCGGCGCCGCACCGAGATAACGCGCGGCATTGCGCCGCGAGCGGATCCACAACGTACCGTCCTGAATTTTCAGGGCGATATCGCCGCTCGCGTTGCCGATCAGGGTCTGCGGAAAACCTGCCAACCCATCGTTCACATCGAAGGCCACACCCGCTTCGGTCGAGGCGAATGCATGCGCGATGCGCGCCTTCGGATAGGCCGCGCGCAACAGATCCAGCACCGTTTGGTCCGCCACTTCGCCTGAAAGGCGCACGTATTCCGGCGAGATCAGGCCGGTCTCGCCGCTCATCAGCGCTCGGCGCCAGTGCGATGGGGTTCCGGAAATATGGGTCACGCCCGCGGCCGCCGCCCGCGTGAAGAATTCGCGCACGGGTTCGCCGCCGCTGGAGAGAATCAGCGGCGATCCCGACAGTACCGCGCGCAGGTAGATTTGCAGTCCCCCATAGCGGCGAATGTCGTAGAAGGTGCTCCAGACCATCGGTTTGGCGGCGGCCGGACTGCGCGGCAGCGCTCCTGCGAGGCTCTCAAAGCTGTGCGCCACCAGTTTCGGCACGCCGGTGGTGCCGGAAGTCAGGAGTATCCATTCGGTGGCTTCCGAGGCTCGGCGCTGCAGCGTTTCAGGCACCGGGCGCGCCGCCACGGTGTCCAGCACGGCATCGGCCTCTGCCGTGGCGCAAACACCCGCGAGCTGTTCCGGCGTCAAGTCCGGCGTGCAGAGAACCAACCGGCGTGCGACTCCGTCGAGTTCCAGCAGGGCGACGGCGGTTGCGAGCTGCTCGCGCATCGCCAGCACCACCGATCGACCGCGATATGACTCGAGGTTGCCGCCGAGGATCGAGCCTCCGGCGAGATCTTGCAGCGCGACGCTGCCGGTCTTGCCGTGAAACACCCCGGAGCCGGCGCCGCCTGCAATGGATTCCCACAATGAGCTCATGTTCTGCATTCTAGCAGCGGCAAGCGGCGGCCCGACAACGCATCCCGCCATTCTGTCAAAATCGAGAAGTCCCGAGTAACGCCGTGCATAACCCAGAAAGCAATCCCGCCTCTTTGGCCGCCGATCTGACCAGCCTGTTCCCCCTGGGCGCGGTTGTGGCCGCAATGCGCGGGGCCGGCGATCCTAAAGCCCTTTACCCCGAGGAAGCACGACATCTGCAACGATCCGTTCAAAAGCGCGCCCAGGAATTCGCGGCGGGAAGATTGTGCGCTCGCAGGGTCCTCCAGGAATTCGGCATTCAGAATTTCCCCATCGCGGTCGGCGAACATCGGCAGCCGCTCTGGCCGGAGCCCCTGGTGGGCAGCATCACCCATACGACGGATTTCTGCGCTTGCGTGGCTGCTGCGAAGATCCGCCTGCGCGCGGTCGGGATTGATTGCGAGATCGCGAACAGCGTCCGGCCGGAGTTTTGGCGCGGCATCTGCACGCCCGGCGAAACCGCGTGGCTGCGCTCATTGCCGGATGCCGAGCAGGTGCGCGCCGCGACCCTGATCTTTTCGGCGAAAGAAGCGTTCTACAAATGCCAATTCAGCGCAGCCCACGAGCACTTGGGCTTTCAAGATGCGGTCGTGGAGCTGCCGGGGTGGCAAGAACACCAAGATCTTGGCGTGTTCCGCATCCGCGCGACTCGCCACATTGTGTTCGACCGCTTCGCGGCGATGCCGATTGAGGGCCGGTATCTATTTCACGAGAGCTTGATCACGGCGGGAATCGCCGTGCACTAATACGCCTTGTCGTCGCGAAATACTTTGACGACCGTCAACAGAATAATCTTGATATCGAGCATCGGCGACCAGTGCCGCAAATAGTCGAGGTCGTAGTTGACGCGTGCTTCCATTTCCTCGAGCTTCGAAGTCTCGCCGCGGCAACCATTGACCTGTGCGAGGCCGGTGATGCCCGGAAGCACCTTGTGCCGCACCATGTATCCCTTGATGAGCTTTCGATACTCTTCGTTGTGCGCGACCGCGTGCGGCCGCGGACCCACCAGGCTCATCCGACCCTGCAGCACGTTGATCAGCTGCGGCAACTCATCCATCGATGAGCGGCGCAATACGGAGCCGACCGGCGTGATGCGCGTGTCGCTCTTCGACGCCTGCCGGATTTGCGCGCCGTCTTCGGTGACGCGCATGGTGCGAAACTTGTAAACCGCGATTTCGCGGCCGTCCAGCCCGTAGCGGCGCTGTTTGAATATAACCGGACCCGGAGACGACAGCTTGACCACGATCGCAATGAGCACCAGCAGCGGCAGCAGCAGCAGCAGGACAAGGGTGCTGAAGCCGATGTCGGTCAGCCGCTTGGCCACGCCTCGATAGCCGTAAAAAGGCGTTTCGCACATGGCCACGACCGGTATGCCGTGGATCTCGCCGGAGCGCGCCTGGATCAGGTCGAATACGAAGATATCCGGCACGTAGTAGATCGATGCCGTAGTGTCGCGCAGGTCGTCCAATAGGTTCATGACGCGCTTGACGTGGCGGATCGGCAAGGCAATAAAGATGACATCGGTGCGGTTGTCCTTGACGTATTGCGACATGTCGCTCAAGGAGCCGATGAGCTGGGCATCGGTTTCCATCCCGAGCCGATCGCTGCTGCGATCATCGAAGAATCCGGAAATCTCCACGCGCATGCCGGGGTTGTGCTTCAAGCGCCGCGCAAGCTCGAGGCTGCTCTGGTTGTAGCCGGCAATGATGGCGCTGCGATTGTCGAAGGCGTTCATCAAAAAGCGCCGCATGACTTCCTGCATGATCAGCGTTACGCAGATCAGCGCCACGGGCGTGGCCGCGGCCCAGGTGAGGAAGATCCGCCGCGGGAATCCAGCGAGCGACTTGGTGACATAGCCGACCGCCAACAAGACCGCGAGCATCAGCAGCCAGCGAAGAATAACGTCGGCGACCGCCGACAGGCGTGCGGAAGTCAGTTGGGTGCTCACCTCGCGCGGCGGCTGCACCAGGACCAGGCATAACACTCCGACGATGACGATAGACGCGGAGGAGGGGTCGAAACGATGCCCAAACAGCACTACCGTCGTATACAACGAGGCGAGCGCCACAACCGCCGGCACCACCGCTTGCACGCCGGTGAGCAGCGCGATGAGAAAACTCTGCTTTAACAAGACCGGTTGGGTCATCTGATATCCGTTGAAGCGCGCACGCCTTTGCCTATATTCTTCGGGCGCGGCCGGCGCGCAACATTCACCTTAGCATTATCGGTCAAGTCCATCGGAATTAAGCGTGATCTGAATCTACAAAGGTCAAATCGGCCATCCGGGCTCAAAGCCGGCCAGCCGTCCTTGAATGGTATTCTAGGCACATATGACGAACGTTCCATTACTCGATCTTAAGGCTCAGTACGCGCAAATTCGCGCTGAGGTCATGCCCATTATCGAGCAGGTATGCGCAAGCCAGCGCTTCATCCTCGGGGAGCATGTGGTGGGGCTGGAGGCCGAGTTAGCCCGATATTGCGGCTCAGCGGCCGGCATCGGAGTCTCCTCGGGCACGGATGCGCTGCTGCTTGCTTTGATGGCGCTGGGCGTCGGCGCGGGCGATGAAATTATTACAAGTCCATTCACATTCTTTGCGACGGCGGGAACCATTGCACGCTTGGGGGCGCGGCCCGTGTTTTGCGATATCGACCCGGTTTCGTTCAATCTGTCGCCGGCGGCTGTTGCAGATTTTCTGGAGCGGGACTGCAAGACGCAAAACGGCGAACTGCTCAACCGCCGCACCGGCGGCCGCGTCAAGGGATTGATGCCCGTACACCTTTACGGCCAGTCGGCCGACATGGACCCGCTGATGGCGATCGCCAAGCAACACCGGCTGAAAGTGATCGAGGATGCAGCGCAGGCGATCGGCACCGAATACGGCAGCGTGCGCGTGGGCGCGATCGGCGACATCGGCTGCTTTTCGTTTTTTCCCAGCAAGAATCTCGGGGCCTTCGGCGACGCCGGGCTGTGCACGACCAACGATGCCGACCTTGCGGAGACCATGCGCGTGCTTCGCGTGCACGGCGGCAAACCGAAATATTTCCATTCGGTGATCGGCGGCAATTTTCGAATCGACGAGCTGCAGGCGGCGATACTGCGCGTGAAGCTCAAGTATCTCGACGGTTGGACGGCGGCGAGGCAGCGGAATGCCGCATTCTATGACGCAGCCTTCGGTGCGGCGGGCATCTCGAACCTCGTCACGCCCCGGGCCTCGGTGCAGGGCCGCCACATCTTCAATCAATACGTCGTTCGGGTCCAAAACCGGGATGCGTTGAAGGACTTCTTGACCGGGCGCGGCATCGGCACGGAGATCTATTATCCGGTGCCGCTGCACCTGCAGCAGTGCTTCGCCTATCTGGGGCACAGTGCGGGCGATTTCCCCGAGTCGGAGCGCGCAGCCGAGGAGACGCTGGCACTGCCGATCTATCCGGAGCTCGCTGAGGCGCAGCTCGCGCACGTAGTCGCATCGATCGCTGAATTTTTCTCGAGTGCGCGGGCGCGCAAAACCGCGAGCTAACCTTTCTTGAAGTCGTCCGGCAGCAGCTGGTGGCGCGACAGCAATTTGTAAAAGTCAGTCCGGTTGCGCTTCGCGAGACGCGCCGCCTGGCTCACATTGCCGGTCGTGATCTGCAATATCTGCGATAGATAGTTGCGGGTAAATTCGTCGCGAGCCTCGTCGAATGAGGGCAGGCGAGTGGGATTGCCGCCGAGCGACTGCTGCACCAGTTCCGCGGTGATGATGGGGCCGTGCGACAGCGCGACGTTTTGCCGCACCACGTTGTACAGCTGACGCACGTTGCCCGGCCATTCGGCCGTCGCGAGCAGTTCGACCGCTTCCGGCGCATAGATCTTGCGCTGGCCGCTTTCCTTCGCGATCTGCTCCAGGAAGTGTGCGACCAAGAGCGGAATGTCCTCGCGGCGGCGGCCGAGCGAAGGCACTTCAATGTGCACAACGTTCAGGCGGTAGTACAGGTCCTCGCGGAACTGGCCCGCCACCATCAATTCGTGCAAATCGCGATGCGTGGCGGAAATGATCCGGACATTGGTCTGCACCGCATCGGCTCCGCCCACCGGGCGAATCGTGTTGTCCTGAAGGACGCGCAACAATTTGACCTGCAGCCGCATCGGCATGTCGCCGACCTCGTCCAGCAGCAAGGTGCCGCCATCGGCGGTTTCGAACAGACCTTTCTGCGCGCGTGTCGCGCCGGCGAATGCGCCGCGCTCGTGTCCGAAGAGTTCCGATTCGAGCAGGTTCTCGGCCATCGCGCTGCAGTTGATGGAGACAAAGGGCTTGTTACGGCGGGGGCTGGCTTCGTGAATGGCGCGCGCGAGCAATTCCTTGCCCGTGCCGCTCTCGCCGGTCAGCAAGACCCGCGCGTCGGTACCGGCGACCATGTTCGCCTGAGCCAGCTTGTCCTCCATGAGCTGATTGCGCGTCACGATGTTCGCGCGCCAATCCTCATCCACATGCGCAAAGCCCGATACCTTCAGTGCCTTTTGCACATGATCGAGCAATTCCTGTTTGTCCACCGGCTTGGTAAGAAATCCGAATGCGCCGCTCTGCGTGGCGTGCACGGCATCCGGAATCGTGCCGTGAGCGGTCAGAATGATCACCCGCAAACCCGGCCAGCGGCTCTGCAGCTCCTTGAGCAAGCCGATGCCGTCCATTTGATCCATGCGCAGGTCGGTGATCACCAGATCCGGCCGGAACCGCACGCAAGCCGCGAGCGCGGCCGCGGCGCTTTCGACCGCTTCCACTTCGTAATTCTCGGCGCGAAGCCGGATGGTCAGCAGACGTAGCAGGCCCGGGTCATCGTCGACCACGAGAATGCGCGCCTTGCGCTTTTGAGGTGTCTGAGAATCGCGTGTCCCCGGCTGCAGGCCGAAGGACAGCGGTGTGGTGGCAGCAATCGAATAGGCGTTCAGTGCAGTCTCTCCGGTCAGGCGTCAGGGCGTGTGGGGGGCGCCGGCTCCGCGGTCGGTGACAGATCGTTGCTCGATGTGGGTAACCGCCTCGAGTTTAGCTCTAGCCTCGTCCAAGGCCTTGCGCAACTTCGCATTTTCATCGGCTTCGGCAGCGAGACGACGGTTAATCGCCTGCAGCTTCTCGTGCGAGTCGTTGGGCACTGTGTCGCGCATCCGCGCGTTTTCGGCCTGCAGGATCAACCTTTGCTCAACCTCTTTGAGCTGAACCGTGGCCAATAACCGCTCCACAGGGAGCAGAGTTTCGGGCCTCGCCAGCAGTTCCGCCAACTGTCGCTGTGCAGCGACGGGATCCGCGCCGCTGTAGCCGGGCGTCGCCAAGGCGAGCGCATAGCGCAGGCGATTACTGGTGGTGGGCTGCAATTCGGCAGCGTCCTTGGCCTGCTGAAATACCTCTGCCTGACGCGCAGGGTCGCCTTGCGGTAGGTTGCTCATCATCTCGAGCAAAGGAGCGACGGGGCTTGAATCCTGCTGTGGACGCTCTGTGACCGCCGGAGCTGGTGCTTTCGTGCCGCCCAGGGCACCGCAGCCGCAGACCCAGCCGCAGACCAGTAGGCATGCTGCAGTGCGATACCCCTTAAGCGGCATGGGCTTTTTCGCGACTCGCAGTGGGGGTCGGGGCGCGCAACGGCAGGCGTACGCGAAAATGCGCGCCACCTACTTTGGACTCAAGGATCTCGATGCTGCCGCCGTGGGCATTGACGAATTCAGTCACGACCGAAAGGCCTATGCCCGTGCCTTTGACGTGCCCGCCTTGCGGCGTTTTTCCCTGATAGAACGCCTCGAAAATACGGTTCCGTTCCTCGGCGGGGATACCTGGTCCGCTGTCCATCACGTCCAGGATCAATTGCTCCCGCTCGGCGCGTGCGTGCAGCGAAATCGTCCCGCCGCGAGGTGTGAACTTCACCGCGTTGGACAGCAAATTGTCGAGAATCAGGCGTACCTTGCTGCGGTCGGCCAGGGGTGTCAGGTCCTCGACCTGCACGTCGAGCCGCACGCGCTGCGCGACCAGCGTCAGCTGCTGGTTCTCGAGCACGCTCTTGATCAAGGGACGGAGCTTAAATTCGGATATCTCCAAGCCAACGCTCTTCGCCTGCCAGGCGCTGAAGGACAATAGGTTTTCGATCAATCGCTGGAGCTTCATGCCGTTCTCGCGCAGGATTGCCGTCACTTCGCGCTGGCTGCTCTGCAACTCGCCGACCGCGCCATCCATCAACAGTTCGGTTCCTTCGCGGATATTTGCCAACGGTGTCTTCAATTCATGCGACATGTGTCGCAAAAATCGGTTCTTTTCCTGCGCCAAATCCAGCAATCGGCCCCGCAGCCATTCCAGTTGCGCGGCCAAGCGCTCCAAATCCGCCGGTCCCCGGATGGCAATCGGCCGGGAGAAGGTGCCGCGCCCAAGCTCGCTGATGGCCCGGTCGATCGCCCGGATGGGCCGGCCGAACAGGTAGGTGAACACGCCCACCACCGCGAGCGTCATGGGCACGAGCAGCAATGTTTGCCAGACGAGGTTTTGTTGAGCGTGTTGAGTCGCCTGTTCCAGGCTCGTCGTCTCCTGATCGATCTGCAAGCTGATCCGATCCGATACGTTCGAGGCCGCTTCTTCCAGCTGCGAGAAGGTGCCGATCAGTTCCGCCATGTGCGCTGAATTTGGCGCCGCGTGCCGCAAGTCCTGCAGCAGTTGATCGGCCTTGGATTCGACCGCCCGCACGCCTTGCTGCGACTGATCGTCCAGCGGCAAGGTGAGCAGCTCTCGAATGGCGGTCACCAATCGAGCGTGATGCTGCGCATACACGTTCAGCAAATCCGCGCTGCCGATGACTTGATAGAGGCGCGCCTGGCGCTCGAGCGCGCCGATCTCTTCGAACATGCGCTGATTGTTGCGAGTACCCTGCATGCCGTGAACCACGAGCTGTTGGCTGCGGATGGACAGGCGATTCATCTGCACGGCAGCATTCACGATGGCGAACAACAACGGTGCGGCTACGATCGTGAAACCGATCAACATGAGTCCGCTGAGTGACTTGGGCCGGGGCAAACGCATGAGCCGCATTCTAGCAGCGTGTAGGAGTCAAAAAGGAGTGATGGAATCGCAACCTTGGAATTGAACGGATGACTCGCGAAGCACCGTATTCCCAGCTTTCTCCCGAGACCGTCCTGGACGCGATCGAGGCGCTGGGCTTTCGCAGCGACGGCCGGGTGCTGGCGCTCAATAGCTACGAAAACCGGGTGTATCAGATCGGGGTCGAGGATGGCGAGCCGGTGGTCGCCAAGTTCTATCGTCCCGGTCGCTGGAGCGATGCGGCGATTCGCGAGGAACACGCATTCGCCGGCGAGCTTGCCGCGCAGGAGATCCCGGTGGTCGCACCGGTGCTGCAAGCGGGCGAATCCATGCACCTGCATCAGGGGTACCGCTATGCCGTGTTCCCGCGCCGCGGCGGCCGCTGGCCCGAGCTGGGCACCGCCGATGAGCGTGAATGGGTCGGCCGGTTTCTAGGCAGAATCCACAGCGTCGGACGCGCCGGCCGATTCCGCGAGCGCGGCGTGCTGGACATGGAGGTGCTCGGGCGCGACGCCCGTGATTTCGTGCTGGATGGCGATTGGATGCCGGACTACTTGGCTGACAAGTACGCCGAAGTGACCGATGAGCTGCTGGATGCCGTGGAAGCGCGCGCATCCCATTGGGGAGGTGCTTCGGTCGGGCGCATTTTAGGCGACTGCCATCGCGGTAATATCCTATGGACCGACTTAGGGCCGCACTTCGTCGACCTCGACGATTGCCTCACCGGGCCAGCCATACAAGACTTGTGGATGCTGTTGGCGGGCGGCGCGCAGGAAATGCGCACTGGACTCACCGATTTGCTCAAAGGATATGAGCAGTTTTTGCCGTTCGACCGGCGCGAGATCGCCTTGATAGAGCCTCTCCGCGCGCTGCGCATGATTCACTACTCCGCGTGGCTGGCGCGGCGCTGGCACGATCCGGCGTTTCCGCAGGCGTTTCCGTGGTTCGCTGAGCCGCGCTATTGGGAGCAGCATCACCGATCGCTGCAGGACCAGCTGGCGGCGGTTCTCGAGCCGCCGCTGGAGTTGTGACGCGCGCAGGTTGTGATCGCTGCGGTATTTGGTAATGATACGAAGATGGCAATAAAGGTAAGGATGACCGGCGCTCGGTTGCTGCTCATGTGCGCGGTGGCAGCGGCGAGCGGCTGCAACAAGGATTCGGACTCTGCCACGGCCGCGAGCGCCGTAACGCACATCAAGCCGAGGGCGCCCGCCGTGAAGCCCGGCGCCACCGCTGCGGAACAAACTGCCGGCATGGTGCAGGCCTCGACTCTCGGCAAGTCCCAGGTTCCCGTGGAATTGAAGTTCGACCTCGCTCAGCGCCCGAAAGTAGGCCAGCCGCTGGAGGTCAACTTGGCGCTCATCGCGCAAATTTCAGCCACTCCGGCCATCATCCAAGTGAGCGGCGCCGACGATGTATCCGTGGCGTCGGGCGCCAATCAATTCGAAATTGCTGCGGAAGAGGCGGGCGAGGTGTACCGCCAAACGGTAAGTGTCACGCCCAATGCCGAAGGCGTCGTATTGTTGGGCGTCACCGTGCAGCTCAAGCACGACGAAATGGTCGACAAAAGGGAGTTTTCGATTCCGATCATTGCCGAGCGCTGAAACTTAAGGCGCGCAACGTCCGAACGTCCTATAATGGTGAGTTTCCTTGAAGGGCCTCACCGTGACTCAGAAGCTTCGCAACATCGCCATTATCGCGCACGTCGATCATGGCAAAACCACGCTTGTCGATCAATTGTTGCGTCAGTCCGGAACGCTCGATGCGCGCAAGGATTTGCAAGAGCGCGTCATGGATTCCAATGATCTGGAGCGCGAGCGCGGCATTACCATTCTCGCGAAGAATACCGCCATCACCTGGGGCGACTATCGCATCAACATTGTCGATACGCCCGGCCACGCGGATTTCGGCGGCGAGGTTGAGCGGGTGCTTGCCATGGTCGATTGCGTGCTGTTGCTGGTCGATGCGGTGGACGGCCCGATGCCGCAGACGCGCTTCGTGACCCAAAAAGCGTTCAAGCATGGTTTAAGGCCAATTGTGGTCATCAACAAGATCGATCGCGACGAGGCTCGCCCCGGTTGGGTGCTCGATCAGACTTTCGATCTGTTCGATCGCTTGGGCGCCACCGACGAGCAACTGGATTTTCCGGTGGTTTACGCCTCGGCCTTGCGCGGCTTCGCCGGGCTCGAATCAACGGTGCGCGACGGCGATATGCAGCCGCTGTTCAAAACCATCGTTGAACACTGTCCGCCTCCGGACGTGGACGTCGACGGCCCGTTGCAGCTGCAGGTCACGCTGCTCGACTACTCGAGCTACGTCGGCGCCATCGGCATCGGCCGCATCAAGCGCGGCACCATCAAGCGCGGCATGACCGTCACCGTGGTTTCGCGCGAGGGCAAGCAGCGTTCCGAAAAGATCACGCAAATTTTAGGATTCCATGGGCTCACCCGCGTCGAGGTCGAGTCCGCGGGAGCCGGAGACATTGTCGCGTTCGCCGGCATCGCGGAGCCCAAAGTCTCGGACACGCTGTGCGATCCGGCGACGGTCGAGCCCCTGCCGAATCTGACGGTGGATGAGCCGACCATCAGCATGACCTTCGAGGTCAACACCTCTCCCTTCCTAGGAAGGGAGGGCAAGTTCGTCACCAGCCGGCAGATCCGCGAACGCCTCGAGCGCGAGGCCATTCACAACGTTGCACTGCGCGTCGAGCCGACCGCCGACCCTGACAAGTTCGTGGTATTCGGGCGCGGCGAGCTGCATTTGGGCGTGCTGCTGGAGAACATGCGCCGCGAGGGTTACGAAATGGCGGTCTCGCGCCCGCGCGTGGTCGTCAAGCAAGTCGACGGCGTTGCACATGAACCCTACGAGCAGGTGACGGTGGACGCTGATTCGGATGCCCAGGGCGACATCATGTCGGCGCTCGGCAGCCGCGGCGCGGAGCTCACGGATATGCAAGCCGATGGCCGCGGCCGCATCCGCTTGGACTACATGGTGCCCTCGCGCGGCCTGATCGGGTTTCAGACCGAGTTTCGCACCATGACCCGCGGCACCGGGCTGCTGCATCATGTATTCGATCACTATGGTCCGGTCGTGCAGCGCGAGCTCGGCCAGCGGCCAAACGGCGTGCTCATCGCCAACGGCCAGGGGACCGCGTTGGCGTATTCATTGTTCACCCTGCAGGAGCGGGGCAGGCTCTGCATCGGGCCCGGCGAAGAAGTCTACGAGGGCATGATCATCGGCCTCAACAACCGAGACAATGACTTGGTCGTCAATCCGCTCAAGGGAAAGAAGTTGACCAACATGCGCGCGGCCGGAAAGGACGAAAACGTCGTGCTCACGCCGCCGATTCGTTTCACCCTGGAACAGGCGATGGAGTTCATCGATGACGATGAGCTCATCGAGGTTACGCCGACCTCCGTGCGCTTGCGAAAGCGCAACCTCAAGGCCACCGATCGCAAGCGCTCGGAGCGCGAGACCGCCGACCAAGGCATTTGACGAAATATTGGCCGAAACGAGACACGCGTCACGCCGCTTGTCCGGGATCTCCCTAACATTTGAGATGTTGAGATGCCGGGATACACCGGCCCCCTGGCGGGAGATCTTTGGCCTTGTCACGCGATACCGCGGCTGCGATACGCAGCGAGCCTGCGCAGCCGGCAGACGGCTTCAATCCTCTGCTGGAGCGCCAGATTGCGGACACGCGGGCGCGCGGCGGCGAACCCGATTTCGAGCGCCTGCTCAAGACCATCAGTGCCCACTACGACCGGCTCGATGCCGAGCGCCGCGGCGTGGTGCGCTCCATGCAGCTGATGTCCGACGAGGCGCAGGCCATGACTCGCGAAATTCGCGAGCAGACTGCCCATCACTTGCAGGCAATCCTCGACAACGTCAAAGACGCAATCATCACGGTCGATTATTCCGGACACATCGAGTCCTTCAATCACACCGGCGAGCGGATCTTCGGCTATGCATCCGCCGAGATTCTCGGCCGCTCGGTGGGAGTGCTGCTGGCCGACGTGAATCCGTCGCACCCTTGCGAATACTTGGAGCGCTTGGCCACCAAGATCGACGACACGCATGTGGATCTGGCTGCCACCCAAACCTGGGGTCTCGCTAAAAACGGCAGCCGCGTCGCGATCGAAGTCGCGGTCAGCAAAGCCAAGCTCGATTCGCTGGACGGCTACATCGTCAGCATTCGCGACATCACCGAACGGCATCTTGCCGAGCTCTCAGTGCGCGAAAGCGAGGGACGATATCGCACGCTGGTCGAGCATGCGCCGGAAGTCATTGTCGTGTTCGATGTCGACTCGGGCAAGTTCGTCGACGTCAATGACAACGCCTGCCGTTTTTTCAAGATGAGCCGTGCACAGCTGCTGGGCAGCGGTCCTGAGAACATCAGCCCGCCGATTCAGGCCGATGGCACGCCTTCCTTCGGCGTGCCGCGCACGCACATCGAAAGTGCCCTGGATGGAGCCGTGCCGGTATTCGAGTGGGTGCACTGCGATTCCGCCGGCCAGAACTTTCCCTGCGAGGTCCGATTCGTGCGCCTGCCGAGCTCCAATCGGCGGCTGCTCCGGGCCAGCATCATCGACATCACGGAGCGCAAGCGCGCCGATGCAATCGCGTCAGGCGAACGGCGCGTGTTCGAGAAAATCGCCGCCAATGCGCCGCTGGCCGCGGTGCTCGAGGCCATTTGCGAGCTGATACAGCGCGCCATGCCCGATAGCGGCTGCGGCATCAACCTGTTGGACCGCGAGAAGCAAGCGCTGAGCGTCGGCGTCGCGCCGAATCTGCCGCGCGAATTCGTGCAGGCGATGGACTATGCGCCCGTCGGCATCCGCTTCGGCTCGTGCTCGGCGGCGGTCTACTTGAGCCGCTTGGTGACAGTTGCGGACATCGAGACCGACGCTTTGTGGGAGTACCGCCGGGCAGCGGCGCGGCAGGCAGGATTCAGGTCAGCCTGGTCCGCTCCCATCGTGGCCTCGGACGGTCAGGTGGTCGGCACCTTTGCGGTGTACCGGCGCCAGACGGGCATTCCCCTGTCGCGCGACCATGAACTCATGCTGCGCATGGCGCAGATCGCCGGCATCGCCATCGAGCGCCGCGCTTCCGAAGATGCGCTGCGCAACAGCGAATCGAAATTTCGCGGTCTGTTCGAAAGCGTCATGGAAGGCGTGTATCAAACGACGCGCGACGGACGCATTCTCGTGGCCAATCCGGCCTTCGTGAAACTACTGGGTTACGATTCCGCCGACGAGCTGTACCAGGTCCCCGCGGGAGCCTTGTACTGGTACCAGGCCGATCGTGAAAACTTCGCGCGGCGCGCCGAGATCGAAGGCGAGCTGCGCAACGAAGAGTACGTCATGCGCCGCAAGGACGGCTCCATGCTGGTGGTGGTCGATAACTGCCGCGTGGTGCGCGACGCCAATGGCCGAGTATGCGGCTTCGAAGGCACGCTGACCGACATCACCGAGCGCAAAAAAGCCGAGACGGCCGTGTTCCAGGCCAAGGAGCGCGCCCAAGTCACACTGCAGTCGATCGGCGATGCCGTCATCACCACCGATTCCGAAGGACGCATCGACTACATGAACCCGGTTGCCGAGAGTCTGACCGGCTGGGAGAACCGCGAGGCGCAAGGTCAGCTGATCGGCAGCGTCCTGACCGTGGTGGATGAGAACACGCGCGTCGCGGGCGAAAGTCCGGTCGCGCGTTGCCTGCGCGAGGGCCAGGTCCTTGGCCTCTCTGAGCACACGGTGCTCGTCAACCGCCGCAACCAAGAAATCGCTATCCAAGATTCGGCAGCCCCAATCCGCGACCGCGCCGGCAACCTGATCGGCGCCGTCATGGTGTTCCACGACGTCAGCAAGGAACGCCGGCTGCATCGCGCGCTGCACTACCAAGCCAGCCACGATGCGCTGACCGGCCTCATCAATCGCCGTGAATTCGAAAATCGCTTGACCGCCGCGGTCGAGGAGGCGAGGCACAACTCGCAGGCACGCCATGTGCTGCTGTACTTGGACCTGGATCAATTCAAGCTGGTCAACGACACCTGCGGGCATCCGGCCGGCGACCTGCTTCTGAAGCAGATCACCGGCGTGATTCAGTCGCGCGTACGGGGTGGAGACACGCTCGCACGCTTAGGGGGCGATGAGTTCGGGATTCTGCTGCAGGACTGCGCCCTGGATCAGGCGCTGCGCATCGCGGAGAACTTGCGCCAGGGCATACGCGATTATCGATTTACCTGGCAAGGCGGCGTGCTTGCGGTGGGCGCGAGCATCGGGATCGTGCAAATTACCAACGAGATTCCAACCGTTGCGAACGTCATGAGCGCGGCCGACGTGGCCTGCTATTCGGCAAAGGATTCGGGCCGAAATCGCGTCCAGCTCTACAAGCCGGACGACATGCCGGAGCGCCATCGGGAAATGCACTGGGTGTCCAAGCTCGCGCGAGCCCGGGACGAGAGCCGCTTCGAGTTGTTCTACCAGCCTATCGTGCCGATCCAGCCCAAGGCGCAAGAGCGGGAACACTTCGAGCTGATGTTGAGACTGCGCGATGAGACCGGAACCATCGTGACGCCCGCGGAATTTATCCCCGCGGCGGAACGCTACAACATAATGCCTTCGATCGATCGCTGGGTGGTACGCCAGGCGCTCGATCGAGTGGTGCATCGGATTGAATCCGGCGTCAAGCCGTTTACAGTCGCCGTGAACCTGTCCGGCACGTCGCTCAACGATGAGCGTTTTCTGGAATTCCTTATCGCCGAGCTCAATGCAAGCGAGCTGGCCGCCGGCGCGATGTGCTTCGAAATCACTGAGACGGCGGCGATCGAGAACCTGAGCAACGTGGTGTACTTCATGCGTGAACTCAAAAATCGAGGTTGCCACTTTGCACTCGACGACTTCGGCAGCGGCCTGTCTTCGTTCATGTATTTGAAAACACTACCGGTCGACTACCTGAAGATTGACGGCCAATTCGTCGAAAACGTCACCCGCGATCCGGTGGATCGCAGCATGGTCGCGGCCATTAGTCAGGTCGGCAACGCCATGGGAATTCAAACCATCGCCGAACGGGTGGAGTCACCGGAAGTTCTGGCCGAATTGGGGCGCCTGGGGATAGGTTTCGCCCAGGGCTTTTACATCGCCAAGCCCAGGTCTACTCAGGAATTTCCTTATTTGCGCTGACGGCTTGCGCAGAACGGCGTAATCTCGCCCCCACGGAGCCCGATCGAACGGCACGGGAGGGGATTCAAATGATTCTTGGGATGTCCATCGCAAGCTTCACACAGCTACACGTGATCATCAGCCTGATCGCCATCGTCAGCGGCGTCGTTGCGGTCGCAAGGATGCTGAGCGCGAGGCTCATGCCCGTCACAACAACCATCTTCTTGATCACCTCGGTGGCGACCAGCGTGACCGGCTTCATGTTTGACACGCCGGTCGATGCTCCGCGCGTCATTGGCTCTTTGGATCCGGCAAAGCTCATCGGATTGATCTCACTAATATTGCTGGCCTTCGCGCTGCTCGCACTGTACGTCTACAAGCTGGCCGGAGCGTGGCGCGGCGCTTATGTGGTTTACGCCATTATCGCCTTGTACCTGAACTGCTTCGTGCTTGTGGCGCAGTCATTCCAGAAAATCTCGTTCTTGCACGCGCTGGCGCCGACGCAGAAAGAGCCGCCGTTCGCCGTGGCGCAAGGCGTGCTGCTGATCCTGTTCATCGGCGTGGGGATAGCGGCGTTCAAGAAATTTCGGCCGAGTGCACGGGCGCCTGCCCTGGCCTGAAGAATGCGTAAGCCGCGGCGCAAATTGTCGAACCGAGGCACATGGGCCGGCACGCTGCTGCTGGCCCTGCTTCTGTTCCGGGCCTACGTTCCCGGCGGCTTCATGCCGGCCAACGGCGTCCCATTTGCGCTGGAATTGTGTCCGGCCGCTGCCACGACCGGAATGCCGGCGCATCTGCACCACCACTCGGGGACACACGCAGACTTCGAATCTTGCCCGTTCGGCAGCACGCCCGGCGCCGGGCCGATTTCGCATCACGTTGACTTTGAAACTGCTGGGCCTCCACCGGTCCGGCGTACCGTTGCCTTCGAGACTCCCCGTCTCAAGCCCAGAGCGCAACGCACCCACCAGCCTCGCGGTCCGCCTTCACTCGCATGAATTGATCTGAAGTCGCTGCGCGCCGCTTTCAAGAGCGGCGTGCGGCTGTCATTGCGTGTGTTTGGAGACTCCCATGGATTACTTGATCGATCGTTTTGATTTTGCGTGCCTGCGACGTGCGGTTTCGCCAGTTTGTTGCGCCGTCCTGCTGCTGGCGGCATTCTTGGCCTCAGCGCCGCTGCAGGCGGCCGATGTCGGCAGCGTGCGCGGCATCGTGCATGATCAGCAGCACCGCCCCATCCTCAAGGCCGAGGTGCGCCTCAAGGCCGCCACTTCTGACTGGGCGGAGACTTCGGAGACGGATGCGCAGGGCGAGTTCTCCTTCATGACAGTGCCGCTCGGAGACTACGTCTTGAGTTTCAGTGCGCCCGAGTTCACGCCGACGGTGCAGGCACTGACCGTCACGTCGGGCTCCTCACCGATCACCCACGTACAGCTCGTCAAGGGACCGGCTTTGGATACCTTGACGGTAACTGCCGCAGCTGCGACCACGGTCATCAATACCGCAACGCCTACCACAGTCGTCAATCGCGCAGACATCGCGCGTGCGCCCGGAGCGGACCGCAGCAATAGCCTGGCGATGATCACCGATTTCGTGCCGGGGGCATATGTCGTGCACGACCAGCTGCACGTGCGCGGCGGGCACCAAACTACCTGGGCGGTCGACGGGGTTGAAATACCCAACACCAACATCGCGAGCAACCTGGGTCCGCAAATCGATCCGAAGGACATCGATTATCTCGAAGTGCAACGCGGCAGCTATCAGGCGGATCAGGGCGATCGCACCTACGGGATATTCAATGTGGTGCCGCGTACCGGATTCGAGCGCAGCGACCAAGCCGAGCTCGTCGCCAGCGGCGGCAGCTATGGCCAGACCAACGACTACTTGAGCGTCGGCAGCCATACGGAACGATTCGCCTACTACGCGAGCGTCAACGGCAACCGCAGTGACTTAGGGATCGCGACGCCCGTGGCGCAGATCATTCATGACTCGCAGGACGGAGTAGGCGGCTTCGGCACGCTCATTTTCAACGCGACGCCGGACGATCAGTTTCGCTTTGTATTCTCCGCGCGGCATGACAATTACGATATTCCAAACGAACCCGGCCAGCTTAGCAGCGACGTGCAGCGCGAGACCGATACATTCGCCATTCTTTCCTGGGTGAGGAAGCTCGGCGCGGATGCCGCACTGACGAGTTCGGTCTTTTATCACCTGAATCGCGCCGATCTGGACGGGGCGCCCAACGATTTTCCGATCAGCACCACCGACCAGCGATCCTCGAGCTATTTAGGCGGCCAGGAAGCATTGCGGCTGCACGTTGGGCAGCATGATCTGCAAATGGGGTTGACCGGTTTCAGCCAACGCGATACCGAGACTTTCGATGTGCTGTTCAACGATCAGAGCAGTGCGCCGGTGAACCAGACGTCGAGTCCCTCCGGCTCGCTGATCGCAGCGTATGTGGAAGATACCTACAAACCCGCGGACTGGCTGACCTTCGCGGGCGGTATTCGGCAAACCCATTTTGAAGGCGCGTTGACCGAGAATGCGGCCAGTCCGCGCCTCGGGGCAACCGTGCTGTTGCCCGGCATCAATTGGCTGCTGCGCGGCTTCTGGGGAAAGTACTATCAGGCGCCGCCATTGACGACTTTGAGCGGACCGCTGTTGCAGTTCGCCCAGAATAACGACTTAGGGTTCACTCCCCTGCACGGCGAACGCGATGAGGAGTATCAGGTCGGTTTTACGATTCCGATTCATGGCTGGACGATCGATGTGGATCATTTTAGAACCGCGGCCCGGAATTTCTTTGATCACAACAACATCGGCAACTCCAACGCGTTTTTGCCCCTTACCATTGAGCGCGCGCTGATCCGGGGCAACGAATTGGCGATCCGCTCGCCCAGGATGTGGGATGTCGGCCAGTTCCACCTGGCTTATTCGAACCAGACCGCCAATGGCTTCGGCGCCATCAACGGAGGACTGACGGACTTCAGCCCGCCCGAGGGCGGCTTCGCGCTGGATCACGATCAACGCAACACGGCAAATGCCGGCTTCGACGTGAATCTGCCGCACGGTGCCTTTGCGTCGATGAATTTCTCCTACGGGTCGGGATTCTTCAACGACGACGGGCCTCCAAGCCATCTCGCAGGTCACGCAGAAGTCAGCTTGAGTGCCGGCAAGACCTTCACCGAGAGTCTTTCTGCCTCGTTGACGATCCTGAACCTCACAAACCGTCATTTGCTGGTCGACAACAGCCTCACTTTCGGCGGGGTGCACTACAATGACCCCCGCCAGATCTATGCGCAGATTCATTACAAGTTCGGTTACTAGGATGGACCATGAGCTTTGAGCTTCAACCTCACCTGCAGAATGACTTGATCAAGCTGGAGCCGCTGGAGGCGGACGATTTCGAGCGCCTGTACGCGGTGGCGTCGGACCCGTTGATCTGGGAGCAGCACCCCAGCAGCGACCGCTATCAGCGGCCGGTATTCGAGAATTTTTTCAAGGGTGCGATGGAATCGCGCGGCGCGTTTCGCGTGATCGACAACACCAACGGCGAGTTGATCGGCAGTTCGCGGTACAGCGACTATGATGAGTCGCAGCGGCAAATCAGCGTCGGCTATACCTTCATTGCGCGCAGCCGCTGGGCGCGTCACTACAATCTGGCGCTCAAGACGCTCATGCTCGATCATGCCTTCAAGTTCGTCGATCGCGTGACTTTCAAGGTGGGGATCAACAACTGGCGCTCGCGCAAGGCGATGGAAAAGCTCGGCGGTATTTACATCGGCGAGGAATCGGTCAGCTACTCGGGCGAGCCGAGCCATCCGAATGTCGTGTTCAAGATCGACGCGGCCGATTGGGCCAATCGGCCGCGCTAGCTTAAGCGGCGATGCGTTGCAGGGTCACCTGCAAGCCATCTTTGGGTTTCGCAATCGGCACCAGCTGCTGCGGCATGACGTATCCCGGCGCGATGCTCCAGCGATAGCGCAGCAGCAATTGATGCATGATGGCCTTGACCTGCAGCGTGGCGAAGTGCTGGCCGATGCACATATGGGCGCCGCCGCCGAACGGTACCCACGCGAACGCATGACGCTTGTCTTCTTGGCGGTCAGGACCGAACCGTTCCGGATCGAATTTGAACGGTTCAGTCCAAAGCGAATCCATGTAATGCACGTGGATCGGATAAACGCCCACCAGCATCCCCGCCGGAATCTCAAATCCTTGAAAAACTGTGTCTTTGACGCACATGCGGGGCATCGAGGTCAGGGGCGGCGTCAGGCGCAGCGCCTCGCGCATGGTCCAGGACAGTTCCTCGACCTTGTCCAGATCGTCGAATTCAAGCTGCTTGCGTCCTAGCGCAACTGCATTGGCGCGCAAGCGCTCCTGCCATTCGGGATGGCGCGCCAGCAAATAAATCATGGTGGTCAGCGTGCTGGTGGTGGTGTCATGCGCCGCCATCATCAAGAAAATCATGTGATTGATGATTTCCTGATCAGTGAAGCGCTCACCCTGTTCGCTTTGCACATGACAGAACTCGCTGAAGAAATCGCTGGTATGGGTCGCGCGCTTCTGCGGCAGCAGTTCGCGGAAGCGCTTCACCAACAACTCGCGCCCGCGGATGCCGCGCCACATCGAGAAACCCGGTACGGGGGCGCGGATGATCGCCAAAGAGGCGGCAACGGTTGCCATGAACGCCCGGTTCAAATCCTTGGCGCTGCGCCCAAGCTCGACTCCCATGAACACCGAGGCGGCCAGGTCCAAGGTGAGCTGCTTCAAGAGCGGAAACATCTGCCGCTCGGCGGAGGCGTCGCTACGCTGCATCCAGCCGCTTAAGCCTAAATCGATGGCAGGGCTCATTTGCTCGAGGTAGGTGCGCAGCGCAGGCCTGCGGAAAGCCACCTGCATGATGCGCCGCTGGTAGCGATGCTGATCCCCATCCATGGCCATAATCGCCCCCGGGAATACCTTGCCGATATAGGGCTCCCAACCGCGTGCGCTCGAGAATGCGCCGTCGCGGTTCTTCCAGACGAACTCGAGCGCATCCGGACCGAGCAAGCTGATCATGCCGCCGCGTCCGATGGCGATCTTCCATGCCGATCCGTGGATCTTCTCGAGTGCCATCAGATGACCGACGAGATCTTTGCGCATCGCCAGTATCTGGCCCAGGACGGAGGATCGCTGAATGGGCAGGGGCTTGCGGAACGCCGCGCCGGGTTCCACGGCGGGCAGAAGCTCGGTTACTTGTTGGTTCATGATTCCACCGCCCGGCACACTTGAGCCCGGGCGATATTATCAGATCAATAGAATCGAATTTTCACGCCGCCGAAATAGGCCCGCGGCATGCCGGGACTTTGGAAACGATTGTCCACGCCGGGGTCATTGGAGCCGGCGTCAGGCGGCACGCCCGGAGCCCCCACGCCGGTCGGATCGCCGAACAGGCCGAGCGTCGAATAGCGTTCATCGAACAGGTTCTGCACATTGGCAAACAGCTCGACTTGCTTATTGAGGCGATACGATGTGCGCAGGCTCATCACATGGTAGCCCGGTAGTTGCGGATTCTGGTTGGACTCATCGCCCCGGTAGAACGAACTGGTCGCGGCCAGCAGCGAGCCGCCCACCGACCAATGGGGCGACACCGCATAGTCGGCGCCGAGCTTGATGCGGCTCATGGGGATGAGAGGCAGGCGATTCCCGGGAAGCACCTGGATATTTCCGTCAGCGTCCTGGAACGGGTTCGACGGTGAATTCAGCAGCAGGGGGGAGCGGAAGGTCGCGTCGATATAGCTGTATTGCGCATATCCCGACCACCGCCGGCCCTGGTAGTTCATGCTCGCTTCGAATCCCTGACGCCGGGTCGAGCCTATATTCTGAAAGAAGCCGGTGCTGATGGACGTGGAGATGCCATAAATGTCGTCTTCAGAATTGGTTCTGAAAACGCTGGCATCCCAGGAGAGGCGCGCATCGCCGGCCGATGATCGGCCGCGCAGCCCCAATTCCAAGGTATGCGCGACCACCTGCCGTAAATTCGGCGGATCTGCCGCCAGGCTCGAGGGAAGCAGGCAAGGCCGCACCGGGTCGGAGCACTCGATCTCGCTGGGGGTCGGCGCCCGGTTGTTGGTGGAATAGCCTGCATAGACGGTCACTCCGGTGGCGACCTTATAGGTTGCCCCCACCGCCGGATTAAAATGGGTGTACCGGCTATTGCCCGTCAGTGCGGTGCCCAGCTGATCAGTCAGGTTGATTTTAGCGACGTTGTAGCGTCCGCTGGCTGTGACCGACAAGAGCGAAGTCACATCAAATGTGTCGGTCAGGTAAAAACCATAGTACTTGTTGCTGGCATTCAGATTGACAGGCGTCGCCGAAAAGTCTGTTCCTTCGGGAGTGTCGACGAACAGCCCGGACGGCAAAACGGTAACGGCGGCATCCAGAACTCCAACCTCGGTATCGGATAAAAAGTTCGTCTGCGCCGTGTCGAGGGTCGCGCCGACGGCAAAGTCATTGCCGTGCCCGAAGATTGGCGCGGTGTTGGTGAGCTGCAGCGAGGCACCCCAACCGTCAGAGCGGATGCGCTCGAAGTCATTCTGACCGATGAGAGTGTCGCCTCCGTTCGAAATGTCGGGAATCAGACCTCCCGAAGAATCGGTCAGCGGCGTCACCCCGTCTCCCTGGCACAGCGCCCCGGGTGTGCTGTCGTCGCACGCGGTGTAGTCGGAATGGTCGCCGTTGGCGACCGTCTGACGGTAGCTGCGCGAGTAGAGCACACCTTGCATCGCGAGCGAGTCGGTAAACCTCAGCTGCGCGTTCAGCGTGACGAAATTCAGCGTGTTAAAATTATTTTGCGGACCGGTGAACACATTCTGCGGATTGATCGCGAGGGACTGCACGGGGGCCGCGCCTTGGCCGTAGAGCTTGTTGTCGGCGTGCGTGAAACTGAAGTCGATGCTCGCCGCACCTTTGCGAAAACTCAAGTCCGCGTAGTACTGACGCACCGAATCGCGTGAAAACAGCCGCCAGCCGGTTTGGTCCAGAAGCCGCGCTGCCGCGTAAAATCCGAGGGTGCCGTTGTTCGTTCCGAATTCCACGGCTCCTTGCCGTTGATCGAAGGAACCGCCCGATAGCTCTCCGTCCACGCCATGAAAGGTGAATCCGTTTTTCATGGTGACCGAGACCGCGCCGCCGAGTGCATTCAAACCAAACAGCGGATTGGCACTGACGATGTCGACGCGATCGACGGCGATGTCGGGGAATAAGTCCCAGCTGACGGTGTCGCCGAATGCCTCGTTGATGCGCACGCCATTCTGATAAACCGCCAATCCCTGCGGCGTGCCCAATACGGGCGACGCTTCAAAGCCGCGATACAGAATGTCGGGCTGGAACGCATCGGCCAGTGTGTCGTTGATATTCACGCTGCCGAGGCGGGTGTTCAATCCGTTGATCAAGTTCGCGGTCCCGTCTTGGCTCAAGTCGCTGGACTTCAGCGTCTGCACGTTGCCCGGGACCTTGTCTACATTGACCGTCATGCCGGGCACGGGCGTCGTCCCGATCACGATGATCTCGTCGACGCCCCATGCGGGGAAGGCGGCGATGCAGGCCATGCTGCAGAGCCAGGCTGGATGGCGTCGCCACAGCGAACTGGGACCGTTCGTTATCATTGCGCCTCGGGAGCCGAACTGCCTGCGATGCTTCCATAGGCTCGCGGCATTGAAAATAGGAATAATTCCCGTTTTTTTTCCCATGACGGGCGGTCGCGCTATGCTGTCGCTGTGCGTATGAATTCTGCAAAGAGGGACACCGCGATCGTGGTTGCCGCCGCCGTGCTGGCCACCCTCGTTTGCGCGAAATTTGATATCGGCGAGGCGGTCGCGCGGTGGACCCGGCCGTTCGAACGCTTGCAGCTCGATGAATTGCCCGTGATCCTGCTGGTGATTGCCGTCGGTCTGATTTGGTTCTCGGCGAGGCGCTACTTTGAGGCGAATAAGCAGCTGGCCCTGCGCCGGGCCGCGGAAGTCAAATTGACCGAGACCTTGGCCGAAAATCAGCAGTTGGCCCTCAAGTACGTCGACATGCAGGAGCATGAGCGCAAGGCTTTGGCCCGGGACCTGCACGATGAACTGGGACAATACGTCAATGCGATAAAGCTCGACGCTGTGTCGATGCGCGATGCGGGCGCCGGTCAGCCGGTGATTCATGAGGCCGCGCGCGCCGTCATCGCGAACGTCGATCGAGTCTACGATGTCTTGCGGGGCTTGATCCGCCAATTGCGGCCGGTGGGGTTCGATGACTTAGGAATAGCCGCGGCGCTCGAGCATTGCGTCAACGAATGGCGCTTGCGGCTACCGGCGATGCAGATCGACCTCAACTGCGGGCCGGAAATGGAAGCGTTGGCCGAGTCGAGAGGCTTGGTGCTGTTGCGCTTGGTGCAAGAAGCGCTGACCAACGTCGCCCGGCACTCGTCGGCGACCCGCGTCCAGATCCAAATAGCGTGCTCGGCGCCCGCATCTGCGCGGGGTATCGATGTCCTCATCGCCGATAATGGCTGCGGCGCTGATTTGAACCTGCCGCGAACCGGCTTGGGGTTGGTCGGGATGCGTGAGCGCGTCGCGGCGTTGGGCGGGTCGATTAGCCTATCGAGTCAACGCAGCATCGGGGGTTTCACCATCCGTGCCTTCATACCGATCGAGGACAGCCATGGCGAGTAGTGCGGCCACCGGGCAAATCGGCGTGCTGCTGGTCGATGATCATGCGGTGGTGCGCGAGGGATATCGGCGCTTGCTCGAGCGCGATCCTCGGCTGAGCGTCGTCGGGGAAGCTTCCAATGCTGCGGAGGCCCTGCGCATGGATGCGCAGCTGCGCGCCGACGTAATTGTGCTCGACATTGCGCTGCCCGGAGTGAGCGGCATCGAGATCTTGAGGCGTATTTTGTCGCGGCGGCAAGAGGCCTGCGTGCTGATGTTCAGCATGTATCAGGATGGAATCTATGCGGCTCGCGCGCTCCAGGCGGGGGCGCGGGGCTATATCAGCAAAGCCAGCGCGCCGGACCTGTTGATTGAGGCGGTGCGCGCGGTGGCCGGCGGCGAGCGATACGTCAGTCCCGATGTCGAAGCGGCGATGTCGAAACAGAGCTTCGCGACAGGCCAACTTGCCGACGCACTATCGACGCGGGAACTGGAGGTATTGAGACTGCTGACGCAAGGCTTTGGCATGGATGAGATCGGCGCGCGCCTAGGTCTAAGCCCCAAAACCGCCGCCAACCATCAATCCTCCATCAAGCAGAAGCTGGGGGCGAGCAGCGCGCTGCAGCTGATCCTGATCGCGCAACAGTACGGGCTTGACTCGGGCAAGTGAACCGGCGCGCCGCCTATGCCTTCGCGATCACCTTGGCTGTGTGCCTACCGAGATCGCCGGCGGTGTCGGCGGCGGCCAGGGGCATCCCGTCCGTAAGTGACGTGGAATCCTCCACCGTATACGTCGCCCGCCGCGGCTGGCATATCGATATCGGCTTAGCGGCTGCCGCCTTGACGGCGCCGCTAAGTCAGGCGGGGCGCGATTTGCCCGGAGCGCGGTATATTTTTTTTGGATTCGCCGACAAGCATTATCTGCTGGCGGCGAATCATCGTGCGCCGGTTCTTTTGTCGGCGCTCTTTCCCGGCGCCGGCATCATGCTCACGACGGGAATCCCGAATTCGCCCGCGGCAGCGTTCGGCGAGAAGCACGTGATTGCATTGCGGGTGACGCCGGACCAGATGCGCGACTTACAGTCCTTTATCTGGCGATCCTTGCGCACCCAAGATGAGGCCTTGAAGGTCTTTCAACAAGGGCCCTACGACGGCAGCGTGTACTTTTTGGCTGTACGAAAATATTCGGCAGTTCACACCTGCAATACATGGGGGGCGGAGGCACTGCGCGCCGCAGGCTTTCACGTCCACGCCAAAGGCGTCATCTTCGCCTGGCAACTTTGGTCCCAAGCGCGCCGCTTGAAACGCAGCCAGAACCAGCCGCCCGCCGCCGGAGCTTCCCTGCTCGTCGGCACTGCTGATTAGCCGCAGCCCTCCGTCAGAGGCCTATTCACAAGGCGGTGCGGTTCCGTCCTGACAAACGACCGTCGTGGATGAACCGGGCGGCACCACCACTGTTGTTTTGGCCGGCGGATTCGGGCTGCCGCTGCTGATACAGCCGCACAGCATTGCCGAGGCAATCACTAGCGCAGATAGAATTTTCATTATTTCTCCAGTGTTTCGAGACACATGGGGAGTCTGCGCAACCCGGCGCCCATGGGGGAGACTCAAAGGGCGCATGAGTTCATGAGCAGATCGCGCATGCCGATGTCGCCGCGCGTCCTACATGAAGTTAGATATCGTTTCGGCATACCCATATGCCCGGCCGCGACTATGCTCTCGCGCGCGATGTCCGGATAATAGGCAGCATGGCTGCCATCGGAACAGAGCGCGTATTGACCGTCCATCATTGGAATGAGACGGTATTCAGCTTCACTACGACGCGAGATCAGGCGTTGCGATTCGAGAACGGGCATTTTGTCATGCTCGGCCTCAAGGTCGGCGAGAAGCCGATCATGCGCGCCTACAGCATCGCCAGTGCAAACCATGAAGAGCATCTGGAATTCTTGAGCATCAAGGTCCAGGACGGCCCTTTGACTTCGCGCCTTCAGCACATCAAGCCGGGCGACGAAGTATTGATAAGCCGCAAACCGACGGGGACCTTGCTGCTGCACGATCTCAAGCCGGGAAAACGGCTGTACCTCTTAAGTTCAGGCACTGGCCTGGCCCCCTTCATGAGCCTCATCAAGGATCCGGAAGTCTATGAGCGCTTTGAAAAAGTCATTCTGGTGCACGGAGTGCGCTACCGCAGCGAACTCGCGTACCGGGACTACATCGAGTGGGAATTGACGCACCACGAGTATCTGGGCGAGCAGGTGCGCGAGAAGCTGGTCTATTTCCCCACCGTGACCCGCGAGCGCTTTCGCTATCAAGGCCGCGTCACGCAATTGATCGAGACCGGAAAGTTGTTTGCGGACATCGACATGCCGGCGCTCGATCCAGCCGAGGACCGGGTCATGATTTGCGGCAGCCCGGCGATGCTGGCGGATTTATCGGCGATGTTGGACCAGAGGGGCTTCAAGATCTCTCCCCATGTGGGCGAACCGGGCGACTACGTCATTGAGCGCGCGTTTGTTGCTCGATAACAAGCGCCGCCGCGAACGCGCCCGATGCGCGGCGCTTATACAGTAGTCGACGAGGCGGACTACTGGATTTACGAGCGCGGCGCTGGCGGGTAGAGTTTGAGGATGCCCCGCCATATCATCGGCCACCAATCGTTTAAGGGAAGAGGATCCTCGTCCAACGTCGCAGGACGTTTCGATTCCTTGATCCTGGAAAAGGCCGATGACGGCTGGTACCAGGATGAAATTCTCGAGAATCCGGCGGAGACGGTTCTGCCGGATCGAGCCCGCAGCGTAATTACCTCTAACGATTCTCCTGATGTGGGATTCGAAGTCTCGATCAACCCGTATCGAGGTTGTGCTCACGGTTGTGTCTATTGCTTCGCCAGGCCCACTCATTCGTATCTCGGACTCTCGCCCGGCCTGGATTTTGAAACCAAGCTGTTCTACAAGGCCGATGCCGTCAATATCCTGGAGGCAGAACTGGCCAAGCCGAGATACGTCTGCAAGACAATAGCGTTGGGCATCAACACTGATGGCTATCAGCCGCTGGAGAAGCGCTTGGAAGTGACCCGCGGCATTCTGGCGGTCCTTGCGCGGTGCCGCCATCCGGTCACCATCGTGACGAAAAGCGCACTGATCGTTCGCGATCTGGATTTGCTCACCGATCTTGCCAAAGACCGCCTGGTGTCGGTCATGGTGAGCGTCACATCGCTGACGAACGACATCAAGCGCACCTTGGAGCCGAGGACCGCATCGCCCCAAGCCCGGTTGCGGGTGATTCAACAATTGTCAGAGGCCGGCGTCCCCGTCGGCGTGCTGGTCGCGCCAGTTATTCCGGCCATAACGGATCACGAAATCGAAGACATCATGGCAGCAGCCAAGACGGCGGGCGCGAGCCGGGCCGGCTATGTGCTGCTGCGTCTGCCGCACGAATTAAAGATTATTTTTCGGGAATGGCTCGCCGAGCATTACCCGGATAGAGCCAAGCATGTCATGTCGCTGATCAACCAGTCGCGGGGCGGAAAGGATTACGATTCGCAGTTCGGCACGCGCATGAGGGGAACGGGCCCCTATGCCGAACTGCTGCGGACGCGCTTCGATCTGGTGAAACGCAAGTTGGGTTTTGCGGGCGCCGAGGAACGATACGAACTGAATACGAAACTGTTCCGGCCGCCAAAGCCCGCCACGCCGCAGCTCTCGCTCGGCCTTTAAGCCGGAGCGGCCACGATCAATTGAAACTTGCGCGTGCGCTCGTTGAGCGGAATGTCCGGAACGATCGGTACTTCGAAAGTCACGTTGCCCAGGCCCTTTTGCTCGAGGATCTCGGTAAGGCGTGCTTTCACGCCGGCGGCCGCCGCCGTCCGCTGACTACCGTCAAGTTGCGGCTCGACGCAAATCGGGAAGCGAAACGAAGCAGGCCCGGTGATCTGCATTTGAAATCGCGTCACCCCCTCGACGAATATTTCGTTGATGGTGTGCGGACTGATGAAGTCCTTGCCGCCCGTGCCGTTGACGAACAGCGGCATTTGCTCGGTGCGGCCTACCAGATTTTGAATGACGACCCGCTCAGCACCCGGAGCGCTGACGGGGCGCAGAATGTCGGACATTCGATAGCGGATCAACGGCATGGTGAAGTTGAAAAGATTGGTAATGACCGAGTGATCTTCGTGAAATTCGAAAATCAAGTTGTCGTCGAGCAGTGTCATCGACGCACCGTCGGGATTCGATATGCCGAGCAGCATGTGCTCCGTGCAGGCATACATGCTCAAGGCGGTTGCGCCGCCGAAAGCCGACGAAAGAAATTGCATATCGCCCCTCGTGACCATTTCGCCGGTCGCGACGATGGCGGCCGGGTTGATGTTGAGCCTGCCGGCGCGCTGTTCATCGCCGAGCATTTTGAGCGCAGTGGTGTAGCCCCACAGCGCATCCGGCCGAAACTCGTTGATTTTTCCAACTACCCGCGGCAGCGGCGTATTGACCTCAAAGGCGCGCGCATCGACAAACAGACGTCGAATGCCTTCCTGCATGGAGGCCACGCCGGTCACGCCGGCGAAGTGGCCGCCGGTGGCGCCATAGAAGGCGATGCGAAGGCGCCGCAGGCGAAACCCGAATTTGGGAAATACGGCGCGAAACGCCTTGCGATTGCGCATCGCGGCGGCCCGCAATCGCCCATAGTCCGCCGGAGCATACAGAAAGTAGCCCACTTCGCCGGATGTACCCGAGGTATGCATGACGGTCAGCCGGTTGAAGAGTTTTTCCCTCGGATCTTTTGATCGCGAGAGAAATTCCGCGACGGCCTGCTTGGTGACGCGCCGATCGGTGACGATAGCGTCGAAATTCGCCATGAGGAGCGACTTGGTCAGCAATGGAAAGTCCGCGGGCGTGCAGGTTCCTAAGTCGATGCCTCGCTCGCGGATGATATTGGCGTAGTAGGGGGCATGTGCCTGCGCGTGGCGGGCAAGCGCACGAAATTTATGCGCCTTCGCCGCTTCCAGCTTGCTGCGCGACTCCGCCATCAGGTGGCTGCGGACTTAAGGGTCGACGGCAAGCTCCGCCAGTGCAGTCTTGGCACGCTGGAAGCTCGGGTCGAACACCAAGGCGCGCTCGAACTCGGTCTTGGCTTCCGCGGCGCGGCCCACAGATTTGTAAGCGCGGCCCAAGCCAAACGCAGCGGCCGCCGAATTCGGATAGTCGCCTCGATTGCGCTCCAGCAAACGAATGGCTGCCGCGCTGCTTCCCATCTTGAGCGCCTGATAACCGATGACCTCCATGGCCGCTTCTGTGTTGATTTTTGGATAGGCGTTGCGAAAATCATGATACGTCCACTCAATCGCGTCCGCATCATCCCGTTCTTGGAATAATTGGTCCATTAAAATCTGCAGCGCGGTGCGTCGAATTTGCGGCGGGCTGAACATGGCGGCATCGAGGTCCTGGTTGGCCTCGATGCGCTCGGTGCGAAAGCGGTTGAGCTCCTTGCCGGTGGCGATTTCAACCTCGACGTTAAGATGGGCGAACAGCACGCCGTGCACGGCACGGTAGTCGCTCCAGCGGGTTTCGCTGGGTACGTCCGCGCCGAAGGCATGTACCTTGGCTACCTTCCGGTCGGCGATGATGAGCCAGGTTTTGGCGTCGACAAATTCGTCCTGCTCGAATCCGTCCAGCATGTGCACCCGCAACTGGTAGGTGTCGCGTCCGTCGACTCGCGCCTTGCCGACTTGCGTGACTTTAGAGCCCTGGCGCTTGAAGTCCACCAGATTGCCGAGAATGTACAGGCCGTGACGCGCCGCCGCCGCCGCCGGGCCGACCGTGCGCAGCACGATGCCCGGATCTCCGTAAAACTCCCAGGCACTGCCGTCGTAGCCTTCCTCGAATTCATTGGAGCGATGGAGCGGGTCGCCGACCAGCTTGTAAAATGGGCGCATTCGTGCGAGCTGCGCGGCAACGCTCTGGCCATGTTCGGTATATGTGCCGCGAATGACGAGATTTTGTATCGCGTCGAGATTCTTCTGTCCGCCAATGGCCTCCACATACCGGTCGATGATCATTTCCGCAGAGGGAGGTGACTGTGCGTGGCCGCCGACGGCGGCGAAATTCGCGAGCAGCAGGGCCGAAATGCTACGTATCATAATGTTACAAACCGTAACATATACATTCGATGGCCGCAAACATTCATGCTGTGGTCGAGAGGCAGCGGCGCGCGGCGCCGCCACATCCACGCAATGAAATATAGGGAGCAGGAAAACCAAATATAGGGACCGCGCCCGATTCGAGTTTCATTGCGCGCGCGGAAGATGACGCGATGCAGTTGATTCCCTCATGAGATGGCTGTTCGTAAGCCGGTTGCGGCCGTACGTGCTGCTGGCGTGCGCCGCAAGCGTTGCGCTGAATCTCGCCTTGCTCATTCCCTCGATATATATGTTGCAGGTGTTCGACCGTGTGCTGTCGAGCCGCAGCAATGAAACGCTGACGATGCTCAGCCTGCTCGCAGCGCTCGCGCTGGCGCTCGGCTACTTCGCGGATAGCGTGCGCGCCGCTTCATTGGGCTGGGCCGGCCGTAATCTCGATCGCTTCCTTTCGCCCTTGGCGCTGGAGAATTCCCTCAGCCAGGCTGCCGTCAACTCAAGGCGATGCGAACCGGATGTGTTACGCGACATCGGTCAGCTGCGCGGTTTCTTGAGCAGTGGCGGCATTCTGGCGTTGTTCGATGCGCCCTGGTTACCGCTCTACCTTCTGGTGATAGCGATGATGCATCCCCTGCTTGGGCTGGCGGCGTTGCTCGGTGCGGTCGTGCTCGTCCTTCTTGCCGCACTGACCGAGAAGCTCACACGCTCCTATGCGCAGGCGGCCACCCGTTCGAGCCGCGACGCCGGCGCGCACGTTCAGGCGCTTATGCGCGCCGCCGAAGCAATCGTCGGCATGGGCATGACCAAAGCTGCGGTCGCGGCTTGGCGAAATCGACATGATGAGTTGTTGCTGGCACAGGAGCGGCTGCATAAGGTATCGAGCCGGCTGGGCGCGCTGGCGCGCATGAGCCGGCAAGGGTTGCAGGTTGCGATGCTGGCCCTGGGTGCATGGCTGGTGGTCGATGCCCGATCGTCTCCCGGCATCATGATTGCCGCGACTATTTTGCTGGGCCGGGCGCTGCAGCCGGTTGAGCAACTCATCGGCGGCTGGAAAGCAATGATTGATGCTCGCGCAGCATGGGCTCGCCTAAGCGAGCGCGAGGCTCCGGCGCCCGTCACGGCCACGAGATTGCCGGCGCCGACCGGAAGCATCGAACTGCAACGCCTCCTGTATGCCCCCGCGCCTGGGCCGGCGCTCATCAAGAGCATCAGCCTGAGAATCGAGCCTGGGGAAAGCGTCGGCATCATTGGCCGCAGTGCATCCGGCAAGACCACGCTGATTCGTCTGCTGTTGGGCATCTTGCAACCGCAAGGCGGCGCAGTTCGACTCGACGGCGCGGACGTCTCTCAATGGGATCGCGAGATGCTGGGCGAATACGTCGGCTATCTCCCTCAAGACGTGCAGCTCGTTGCAGGCACGGTCGCCCAAAACATTGCTCGCCTGGGCTGCGTAAACTCGGAGCGTGTCGTGGAAGCGGCACAGCTCGCACACACGCACGACATGATCGTACGCATGCCGGAAGGCTACGACACGCAGATCGGCGAGGCCGCGTCGACGATCTCGGGAGGGCAGCGGCAACGTATCGCGCTGGCCCGGGCGCTTTATGGAAATCCGCGCCTGGTTGTGCTGGACGAACCCAACGCGAACCTCGACGCGGAGGGTGAGCTGGCGCTGGCCGCCACGCTCAAGGCGCTGAAGCAGAGAGGCACCACGGTCGTCATGGTCGGGCACCGCTCCAGCCTGATGACGCAACTGGACAAGCTGGCGGTGCTCAACGAAGGCGCGCTGGAGGCTTTCGGCCGCAGTGACGCCGTGCTGGCGCGCGCCGGTGCGGTGGTACGTCAACTGCATCGATCACCCGCGGCAACCGCTGCGGCAGCGGAGATACAAATATGAACGCAACCAAGGCATCCACCTTCGCCGCGCTGTTGGCGCGCGACGCGCCGATCGCGGAGCCGTCGGATGCCAGGAACATGAGACTCCTCAGGCATCGACTTCTCATTCCCGTGGCTGCGTCTGCTGCTCTGCTGCTGACGTGGATGGCATTCGCACCGCTTTCCGGGGCGGTGGTTGCGCCGGCGCAAATCAAGGTGGACTTGAACCGTAAAACGGTCCAGCACCAGGAAGGCGGAATCGTTCGGGAACTATTGGTGCGCGACGGGCAGGAAGTTCGAGCCGGCGAGCCGCTGGTGGTGATCGGCGATCTGCGCGGCAAGGCGGAACTGAATCTTTTGCAGGATCAGGTTCGGGAGGAACGCGTCCGCATGTCACGTGCCGGCGCGGAAGCGGCGCTCGCCGATCATTTCAGCGTACCGCAGGAGGAGAAATCGGCCGTCGGGGCGTCGGACTATGCCGTGCGGGAATCGGCATTGTTCACCGCGCGGCGCAGGTCGCTCAATGAGCAGATCGAAGCGCTCGAAAGTGAGTCCCATGAGGCGCAATCCCAGGCGATTGCCTTGCAATCGCAGATAGGCGCAGGAGAGGAGTCGGAGAAGCTAGCCTCGGACGAGCTCGCGATGAACGAAAAGCTGGTGCAATCCGGGTTTGTTCCGACCGCTCGCATTCTGCAGCTGAAGCGCGCGATGGCGGATTATCGCAGCAAGACCGCGGAGAGCCGTGGCCAACTGGCTGTAGCCCGGCAACGGGCGGCGGACTTAAAAGAGCGGATCGCGCAAACCCGCAATCAATACCGGCAACAGGCCGCGGATGAGCTGAAGCAATCCACGGCCAAGCTGCGTGAGTTGGAGGAGCGGCTGCAGCCCTCGCTCGACCAAGTGGAGCGGCAGATCGTCAGGTCGCCGGTCGCGGGCGAAGTCATGGCGATGCGCGTCTCGGGGGCGGGGGAAGTGATTGCTCCTCGCGAACCGCTGCTGGACATCGTTCCTTCGCAGGCACGTCTGGTGGTGGAAGCGCGAATCCGGCCCGAGGACATCAACCACGTGCAGAAGAATGCCAGCGCACAGGTTCGCCTGACCTCATTCGATGCACGCACGACTCCGCTGCTCACCGGCAACGTGACCTTCGTCTCCGCCGATCGCATCACAAGCTCGGACGGGCGCGAGTCTTATTTCACGGCGACCATCGAGGTCGATGCGGCGAATCTCAAGGGTCATCCGGAAATCCGCCTGCAGCCAGGCATGCCGGCGGAACTCTACGTCGCGACCGGCACGCGCAGCCTTTTTCAATACCTGCTTCGACCCATAACCAGTTTTGCGCTTCGCGCTATGCGTGAGCCCTAGGCGAGCGCGCTTTATTTACCCTAAGGAGTTTCTGTGAGTACATTTATTGGAACCAATGCCGACGAAATCATTATTCCTGGTCAGGTCTCTGCATCGGTCAAGGTGACCGGCAGCCCGGGCACACCGTCGGACGCGGACGACATCATCAATGCGGGCGGCGGCAACGACATCGTCGCCGGCGGCCGGGGTGCCGACCAGGTATTTCTGGGCTCAGGAAACGACACGTTCATCTGGAATCCGGGCGACGGCAGCGATCTGGTGGAAGGCCAAGGCGGCTTTGACACGCTGCAGTTCAACGGCGCGAACGTGGCCGAGAACATCAACATCGGCGCGAACGGCAGCCGGGTGCTGATGACACGCGACGTGGGCAACGTCACGATGGACTTAAACGGCATGGAGCAGATCAATTTCGTTGCGTTGGGCGGAGCCGACAATATCAACGTGGCGGATCTGACCGGCACGGATGTCAAGCAGGTGCACGTGGATCTGGCCAGCCAGCCGGGCACCGGCGTTGGCGACGGATTGGCGGACAACGTGAGCGTCATCGGCACGAGCGGCGATGATGCGGTGAAGATCACGAGCGGCGCGACAGAGACCGTCGTCAGCGGCTTGGCGGCCGAGACGCACGTGGTGGGCGCGGAAAGCGCGCTCGATACGGTTCACGTAGCCGGCGGCGACGGCAACGACGCCTTCGACATCTCGGGGCTGGCCGGCGGCGGCCCGGTCATCGCCATCGACGGCGGGGCAGGCACTGATAGCGTGAACTTCAAGGGTACGAAGACTGCCGATAACATTTTGTTGCAGCA
>DASXOY010000089.1:0-8354 GCA_036493935.1 Steroidobacteraceae bacterium
CAGTGCTGCATGATGCGATCACGCTCGTAGCCGTCATCTGAGGACGCTAATGGACATTTGAGAAAATCATAGCCCGCGCGATCGAGTTTCATCCGGGCAGTGTGTCCCCAGCCGCCGGTGGCTATCCCGACTTCAATCTCAGGGTTCGCCAGCAGCCCCTGCAAAAGTTGTACTCCGCCCCGCACGGCTGGGCACGGACCCAGACGTAAACCCGCGGATATCAATTCGCCGAAGCGTGTTCGAACCTGAGACACGCAAATGTCGTGATCGATTTGATTGTCCAGACAGATACTCCGAAGGATACCGGCGTCGGTGACGTGCTCGTAGTCACCCCAATTCGGACGGATGGAGATGGGCCCAAGTACATGGCGAACGGCGTCGATGTAGGCGGCATTGTCGAATTCGGTGCTATCGACCAACGTCCCATCGATGTCGAAAATCACACTAACCTGAGGATGAGGCTGTTGCATGCTGACGTAACTCTTGGCAAGTACCATTATCCCTCAGATTCAGGCGTCTTCGAGTAAAATACCGCCATGTGCTACTCCGCCCAAGTCGTCCAGATGGCCCGCAAACTCCACCGGCAACTGGGCTTGAGGATCGACTATGCGGAAGTTGAAAAACTGTTTTTTCGACGGCTGGATGATCCCAGTATCGCCATTTCCCGTGGTTTTGAAGCGAATTTCTCGGAGCCGTCCACGGATCAGGAGCGGCGCATCGCGGAGGCCATCGGAATCCATCGATCGCGCACCGCAAACAAGTTGGAAAAGGATCTCTTTTCGCAGAAAACGCGCTTAGTGAATGCAGAACGATCGCTCACTGTGAAAGAAACCAAAAAGGCGCGTGAGGATGTGCGTATTGCCTCGGGCAAGATAGAAGCGTTAAGCAAGAAACTCACTGATTTGCGGCGCAGCGAGCCTGTCCCTGACGACAATCGAATCTTTCCTTTTGTTTACGCCGGCGTCATCATCCGGCAGAACGGGGAAAACATTTTGACTCCCATGCGCTACCACTGCCGACCGGCAGGCAAGCCAGCCTATTTAGATAGGCAATTCCCGGGGCTCTACAATGCTCGGCGCGACAACCTCACGAAGTTTTGGGGTGATCAATTCGGGTCGCACCACGCGATCATGGTCGCCGAGAGTTTCTTTGAAAATGTACGGCTGCATACGAAGGAACACCGGGCACTCGAACCCGGTGAGCCGGAGCGCAATCTCGTTGTGCAATTTACGCCCGAACCGCCGCAGCCTATGCTGATCGCGTGTCTGTATTCGCACTGGACTGATCCCAAGGAACCGGATCTTAGAGGTTTCGCGGCGATTACCGATGATCCGCCGGCGGATGTCGCAGCGGCGGGACATGATCGCTGCATCATCAATCTGCGTCCCGAACATGTGGATGCTTGGTTAACGCCGAAAGGTCGAAGCACCGAAGAGTTGCAGTCGATACTGTCGGATCGAGCAGTATCGACCTATCGGCACGCCGAGCTCGAGGCGGCGTGAAGGGTAAATGTGCGTGTCCGTGCCGTTATGCAGGAACGTACGTCAAGCGAATCAAATCTTCCGCGATGAGATCGCTGCTTGCCAGGTGGAGCGGCGGCCGGGGGCCGGCGAAGAATGGCTTGCCGTTCCCAAGGACGACGGGGCGGAGGTAGAGTCGATACTCATCGATAAGACCTGCCTCGGTCAGGCTTTGCGCCAAGACGGGGCCGCCAACGTCAATCTCGCCGGTCAGTTCAGCCTTCAGCCTGCGTATCGCAGCGTCGAAGTCATCCGCAATCAGTGTGGCGTTGGGGCCAACTGACTTGAGTGAACGCGACACAACCCACTTGGGTTTGCTCCGCCACGCTGCTGCGAAGGCGTGATCCTCCGCGTCCCAGTCAGGAAGGTCCTCGTCCCAATACTGCATGACCTCGTACAGGCCGCGACCATATATGCAGCCGGTCAGGCCACGCACATGCTCGACGAAGTGACGGAAGGCCGAGGGCACGGGCGGCCCCAACTTCATGTGGTCGACGTAGCCATCCAGGGACTGGCTCATTCCAAACACGAGCTTCGCCATGCTGCAAATCTCCTGCCGGGCTCTCGGCTATCTGGCCTGGGCGAGTTCGGCGACTACTTCCGCGAGCTTGTCGAAGATTTGGCCGAAACCTGCGGCTGCGCCTTCCTGCTCTTCCCTGCTGGCGGTGGGGTCATTGCGCGTGTAAGTCAGCTTGGTCTGGCCGTTGCCGTAGTCCTCGAACAGTATTTCATCTATGTTGCCTTCGCGCTCCTCGTCGGGGAAGCCGTAGTGGGCGGGGCTAACGCGATTGCCGGCGGCGTCGGCGAAATACCAGAGCCACACTATTTTCTTGAGGGGGACGATCTCGCGGAATTCACCGCCATTGTAAAAAACCTTACCGTCTGGAGCGCGCATCGAGTAGGTGAAGCGGCCGCCAACGCGCAGATCGATGCGGCAGACGGGCGAGGTGAAGTCCTTGGGACCCCACCATTTCATCACGTACTCAGGGGTTGTCCACGCCTTCCACACGAGCGTGCGTGGCGCGTCGAAGATACGATTGAATGACTGCACTCCAGCTTCATCGGCTGCTTGCTTTGCCATGGGCTTTCTCCTCGCTTTTCATTTCCTGCAGGACTGCGTCCAGATTGTCGAACCTCTGCTCCCAGAGCCGCTGAAAATCAAGCGCCCAGTCGGCGACTCCTTTGATGGAGGCGGTGCTCAAAGTGCAGATGCTTTCTCGGCCACGTCTTTGTTTGCTCACGATCTTTGCGCGCACCAGCGAGGCTACATGCTTCGAGATCATCTGCTGCGAGAGCGAGAAGGGCTCAGTGAGCTCGTGAATCGAAGCCGGTCCGCGGGTCAGTTTGATGACCATGGCGCGGCGAGTGGGGTCGGCAAGCGCGGCGAAGGTTGAGTCGAGTGTATTCACAACTAAACGGTAGTGAATAAAAATGCCGATGTCAAGCGTTGTTTGCCAGCATTTGCATTGGTAGAGCGATACCCGTCCAGCCGAGAATGTCTCTGCTATCGCGCCTGCGCCCGCAATTCCCGCGCCTTTGACCTGCTGACCGGCAAGCGAGTCCCGTCATCGAGTTCTGCGATCAGCCGCGCATCTGGTTGACTCCGGAAAGCGATGACGTGGTCCAGGTTGACAATGTGGGTGCGGTGGATTCGTACGAAGCGCTGCGGATCCAGGCGCACTTCGAGTTGACCCAACGACAGATGCAGCAGGTGTTGTGCGGTGCCGGCATGCGCGGCGATGTAGTCACCCACTGCTTCGAACCACGCGACGTCAGCCACCTTCAGTGGCACGATGTTGCGGCCCGAGCGTATGAATAGGCGGCTCATCGGGGCATGGCTCATCGCTTCGCTGAACCGATTGAACGCCGAAGTCCGCGGCTCGCCGAAAGCAGCGCGGACGCGCTCGAGTGCGGCACGCAGCCGCTCTTCGCCGAAGGGTTTCAACAGATAGTCCAGCGCACCGAGCTCGAAAGCAGTGACCGCGTGCTGTGCGTGAGCTGTCGTGAAGAGGACGAACGGCTGATGCCGCACGCGCGCAATGACGTCCGTGCCCAACAGTCCCGGCATTTGGATGTCCAAGAACACCAGTTCGGGTTGCAGGGTGTTGATCGCCTCGATCGCTGCGGGGCCGTTAGTGACTTCGCCGATACATTCGATCCATTCGATCTCATCGAGCAAGTGCCGCAAACCGGCGCGCGCAAGCGGTTCGTCATCAGCAATCAGGGCGGAGATTTTCGCCGCTTCGCTCATGACTGCTGCGACAAGTCTGCCCTGTCTTCGACGCCTTGCGGCACCCACAACTCGGCAGCGAAACCTGCGCCCGGCGCGCTGATCAAATCAAGCCGCGCGCGGTCTCCATAGAGCCAACGCAGGCGTTCCCGCAACCGGCGCAAGCCGGTGCCCGCACCTTGCTCGACGGCTTTGACGTCCGCGCCAGCTCCATCATCGGCGACCCTGATCAATATGCCCGCATCGACCAGTGATGCAAAAATCGTCACGCGTGTTGCGTCGATGCAAGGCGCGGCGCCATGGCTCACGGCATTTTCGACCAGGGTCTGCAACGCGAACGATGGCAGCAAGCACGCTCGGGCCGTTTCCTGGACATCTGCGTGCACATTGAGGCGGTCGCCGAAACGGATACGCTCGATCGCGAGGTAGCGCTGCACGAAGGCCCATTCCTCGCCAAGCGAAATCAGGTCGCGCCGCTCTCCGAGCAACGCGCGTAGCACCGCAGCGAGTTCCTCCGCAGCGCGCGTAGCCCCGCGAGGATCGCTTGGAATGAGCTGAACGACCGCGTGCAGAGCGTTAAACAAAAAATGCGGGTGCAACTGCGAGCGCAACGCGTCCAGCTGCATGCGCGTCGCATGCGCGTCCATCTGCGCAGTTCGTTGTGCCGCTATGTTGGCGTACGTGACGCCAGCCACGATCGTATACACCCAGATGCCTGTTAAGGTGAACACCGGCAAACCAGGACCAATCATCAGCGTAAGTCGACCGCTGACGAGACTGTCGATCATGCACATGAGAGCGTACCAGGCGATGCTGTAAGCCAGGGCGCCGGCGACGTGGAACCCGATGAAGCCGAGCCGAAACGGATGTGGCCACCGACGTGGTGCGAGCCATTTATAAACCGCCACACCGAGGAGCGCTCCGGGCACGACCATGCGAGCCGAGCTCATCGCTGCGTCCCCAAAGGTGCTGCCGTGCACGATAACAATCATGGCGGCGAACAGCACCCATATCGGCAACCAAGCGATTGCGAGTTGCACCCAGACCCATGCTCGTGACATGAGAATCCCAATCAACTATCTAGGAATCCCATTCTGCACGATCAGGGCACGGCAGTGGCGGCTAGGCGCTTGGCATCGATGGTGAGCGAGCCTTTTTCCCAGGTTTGCCCATTATCGGTCGAGCGATCCTGCTGCACGTGAAAGGCATCTGCCGTGATCCCGTAGAAGCGCGTGTGCGTCAAGATCTTGGCGCCGCCATCAGTGAAGTGTGAATCCACGTGCATTTCGCCATCCTGCCATCTGCCCTTTGCATCGCTCGTACGTCCGCGGGTGACATCGTGCCCGCTGATGTTCCAAAGCCCTTCCGCAGCAACGTAGACGCGCTGCGCGCGGCTCAAGGAAATCGGGTTGCCGGAAACATCGACAATGCGCGTTTCATCCTCAACGCCGGGACCGGGAGCAGCCCGCCAGGCCCTCCAGGTACCGACCAGCCGGGGCGTGCCGTGGATTAGTGCGACCAAGCCGCTCACTTTCGGGTGCACTTCGAGTTCCCATTGACCGAGCAGGAAATCGAATTGCTTCGCCTCTGCTGGTGCGGTGGCGGCCGCGGGGGCAGCCGGCGCATGTTGCGCGACGCCGGGAATAGGTAGGGACAGTGTCATTGCGAGGGTCAGCGGGCGCAGATTCATCGGAATCTCGGTGAGGATGATTTAGGTGTGCGCCACATCTTGCCTGTGGCAGCCGCGTCACGGTGGACGCTTTCGCCGAACGGTCGGACGGAACAGTTGAACCGTACGCCACAGCACAGCGCTACCCCTTACAGTGCCGTCACATCGAACCCCTGGAGCAGACTCGTGAAGCCATCTTCGAACACGTCGCCGACGGCATGACATGATCTCGTTGCGGGACATTGCCAAGACCTACCCGAGCCCGGCCGGCGCCTTCCAGGCGCTCGCGGCGATCGACCTCACGATATATCGCGGGGAATTCGTCGCCGTGGTCGGCCAGTCCGGAAGCGGCAAGTCCACGTTGCTCAATCTGCTTGGTGGTATCGACCGACCCACCTGCGGCGAAATTCACATCGACGGTGCGGCGCTGCACACACTGTCGGAAAGTGCCTTGTCAATATGGCGAGGCCGTAGCGTCGGCATCGTGTTTCAGTTCTTTCAACTGCTGCCGACACTCACCGCTGCCGAGAACGTGATGCTGCCGATGGATTTCGGCAAGCGCTGGCCAGCACGCGAAAGGCGCCCGCGCGCGCTCGACCTGCTCGCACGGCTCGGCGTGGCCGATCAGGCCGACAAGCTTTCGGGTGCATTGTCGGGCGGACAGCAGCAGCGCGTCGCGGTGGCCCGCGCGCTGGCGAACGCGCCGGCAATTTTGCTCGCCGACGAGCCCACCGGAAATCTCGATTCGCATACGTCGCAAAGTCTGCTCACGCTATTCGCAACACTGGCGCGCAACGGGCAGACGATTGTGATGGTTACGCACGAGCATACGGCGATCCGGCACGCAACGCGTGTTGTCAAGCTTGTCGACGGCGAGATTGTAAGCGACGAGGGCTCAATCCATGGCTGATCTCGCCTTGAGTCCACGCTGGCGAAAAATGCTCCGCGACACGTGGCTGCACAAGTCACGCACGCTGCTCGTCGTAATTGCCGTCGCCATCGGCATGGTCTGTGCTGGCACACTGCTCAACGCATGGGCCCTGATAGGTCGCGCAACCGCTGAATCTTTCCTTGCCAGCCATCCGCCGTCGGCCACTCTGCGTGCGAACAAACTCACTGCGGCCCTGCTTGCGCAAGTGCGCGCACTGCCCGCCGTCACCGCCGCGCGCTTGCGCGGTCACGCGTCGGCAACTGCGGAGGTGGACGGTGTACTCTTTTCCGCCGAGTTGTTCGCGATTGCGGATTTTGCCGCACGCGACATCGGCGCCGTGGCCTTTGAAGGAGCGAGCAGACCGCCGGGTGATGCGGAAATCAGCATCGAGAAATCCTCGCTCAACTATTCCGGCGCCGAACTGGGCGGCTCGGCGGTCCTGCGCCTAGGTCAGAGTCCGGCACGGAAACTGCGAATCTCCGGCATCGCCCATGATTTCGGCCTCCCACCTGGCTGGATGGATCACGTCGTGTATGGTTTCGTCACTCCCACAACACTGGCGGCACTCGGCGCGACCTCCGTACCCAATGAGTTGCAGATCCTTGTGCGCGACACTGCCGATCGCGACGCTGTGCGCCGCATTGCGCACGATGTCAAGTCATTACTGGAGCGCGGCGGGGCGGATGTCGTAGATATCGCCGTTCCGGTGCCGGGGCAGCATCCGCACGCGGCGCAGATGGATTCGCTGATGCTGACGCAGGGCGCATTCGGCCTGCTAACTCTCGTGGTCGCATCCTTTCTGATCGTGAACCTGATTACGGCGATGCTGGCCGGCCAGACGCGCGAGATCGCCATAATGAAAGCGCTTGGAGCCACTGGCGGCCAGATCGCGGCGATGTACTTCGCATTTGTGCTGGTCCTCGGGCTGTTCGCAGTGGCAATCTCAATTCCGCTCGCAATCTTAATTGGACGTCCTTACGCGGCGCTCAAGGCCGATATGCTCAACTTTTCGGTCGCCGGATTCGCGATTCCGTGGTGGTCGATCGCCCTGCAACTGCTTGTGGGCTGTTTGGTACCGGTACTCGCCGCGGCCTGGCCTATAGCTCGCGCGTGCCGCCTGAGTGTAAGCGTGGCATTACACGACGCCGGCATTGCGACCGAGAAAGGCGCCCATTTGAGTCGCCGGATCGCGCTGCCGGGCCTGAGCCGGCCCCTGCTGCTGTCGCTCAGCAACGCATTTCGCCGCAGCCAACGCACCCTTCTGACCGTCATCGCGCTCGCAGCCGGCGGCGCAGTATTCATCGGCGCGGACAACTTGCAAGGTTCCGTACTCCGTTCGGTCGAAATGATGTCTTCAGCTGAACGCTACGATCTGCGGCTGCGCCTGGCCGAACCGCAGCCGGCGCCGATCATCGAGGCCAGTGCCGCAGCGGTCGCGGGTGTCGAGCGCGCGCAAGGCTTTGCCACAGACAACGCCGCGCTCGTCCATGCCGCCGCCGAACAGGGAGATGCATTCACCTTGATCGGAGTGCCGCCGGATTCGCCGATGCTGGGCGTAAACGTCGCGCGAGGCCGCTGGCTGGATGCGCGTGACCGCAACGCGCTGGTCGTGAGTGAACGCCTACTGCGCGACGAACCTGGCATGACGCCGGGTGCCGACGTAAGATTGGCGATCGACGGCGCTACATCGATATGGCACGTCGTTGGCGTGGACCCAACTGTCGTCCGGGACATAGCCTACGCTCCGCTCGCCACGCTGCAGCAACTGCACGGCGACGATCGCGTCAGCCTGCTCGCGGTGGCAACACGAGGCGCCGATGCCGCAACCAAGCTTGATGTCATTATGCGCCTGCGCTCCGAACTGGAGCGCCAAAACATGCGTGTGGCCAGCAGTCAGCTGCTTAGCGAAACACGCCGTGCTGCCGAAGACCACCTATTGATGGTGGTGGAATTTCTTGGTGCGATGGCATGGGTCATGATCGCCGTCGGCGGCATGGGGCTCGC
>DASXOY010000090.1:0-14139 GCA_036493935.1 Steroidobacteraceae bacterium
TCATGATCAGGATGCGGTGATAGCGCAATTTATCGACGTTGAAATCGTCGCGCCCGATGCCGCAACCCAAGGCGGTGATCAGAGTGCCGACTTCCGCTGAGGCGAGCATTTTGTCGAAGCGCGCTTTCTCGACGTTGAGAATTTTTCCCTTGAGCGGCAGGATCGCCTGCGTGCGCCGGTCGCGGCCCTGTTTCGCCGAACCGCCGGCGGAATCGCCCTCGACAAGAAACATCTCCGACAACGCGGGATCCTTTTCCTGGCAGTCCGCGAGCTTGCCCGGCAGACCTGCAATGTCGAGCGCGCCCTTTCGCCGGGTCATTTCGCGCGCTTTGCGCGCCGCTTCGCGCGCGTACGCCGCCTCGAGAATTTTATTGACGATGGCCTTCGCTTCCTGCGGATGCTCCAGCAGAAATTCCTCCAGCCGTCCCGCCACCGCGGATTCGACCACGCCTTTCACTTCCGAGGAGACGAGCTTGTCTTTCGTCTGCGAGGAGAATTTCGGATCGGGTAATTTCACCGAAAGAATCGCGGTCAACCCTTCGCGTGAATCGTCGCCGGTGGTTTGGACTTTCTCTTTCTTCGACGCCAATTCTTTTTCGATGTAGTTGTTCAGCGTGCGCGTCAGCGCCGCGCGATAACCGGCGAGATGCGTACCGCCGTCTTTCTGCGGAATGTTGTTCGTGTAGCAGAACATGCTCTCTTGATACGAGTCGTTCCACTGCATCGCGACTTCGACCTGCGTATGGCCGTCGCGGGTTTGAAACCACAGCACCGTGTCATGCACGGCGTTCTTGCTGCGATTCAAGTGCGTGACGAATGCCTTGAGTCCGCCTTCGTGCTGAAAGACTTCGGACTTTTCATCGCGTTCGTCCACCAATTCGATGCGCACGCCGGAATTCAGAAACGACAACTCGCGCAGACGCTTGGCGAGCGTGTCGTAGTTGAAGCTGATGTGCGTGAAAATCTGCGCGCTCGGTTTGAAGCGCAGCGTCGTGCCATGCTCGGTCGTATCGCCGATGGCCGCCATCGGTGCCTGCGGTTCGCCGAGGCGATATTCCTGGCGATGCAATTTTCCGTCGCGGCGAATATTCAATTCCAGAAAGTCGGAGAGGGCGTTGACGACCGAGATGCCGACGCCATGCAGGCCGCCGGAAACTTTGTAGGAGCTGTCGTCGAATTTTCCGCCGGAGTGCAACACGGTCATGATGACTTCGGCTGCGGATCGGCCTTCCTCGGCGTGGATATCCACAGGGATGCCGCGGCCGTTGTCGGAAACGGTGACGGATTCGTCGGCATGAATGGTGACCACGACACGATCGCAATGACCGGCCAATGCCTCGTCAATGGCGTTATCCACAACCTCGAAAACCATGTGATGCAGGCCGCTGCCATCGTCGGTGTCGCCGATGTACATGCCGGGGCGTTTTCGGACGGCGTCCAAACCCTTTAAGACTTTGATTTTGCTGGAATCGTAAACGTCGTCTTGCGCCATGCTCGATCCTAAATTGCGACGCGGCATGTTAACAGTTTCTGGCGTCAAAAACTAATCATTTTGACGTTTAAATCTATTATAAATCAAGGTGTTAGGAGGCTCTTTGAGCCCTGGATCACGAGCCCGGTTTACGTGGGTCTTGTTCCACGTGGAACCCTACTCCGCAGCGATCCGCCCGCCATTCATGCGATACCGCCTGCCCGGTTCCCCGAATGCGCGAAACTCGCCATGCAACGTGGTGACGATGAGCTGGACCGATTGCGACGAGACTTCTCGAATGAGCCCGGCCAGGCGCTCATCGTCCAATTCAGCAGCGGGGTCGTCCAGCAGAAGCGTAGGTTGCACCGGCGAATCGGCCGGGAACAGCTTGAGCTGCGCGATCAACAGTGCGGCCGCCAGCAGCTTCTGCTGACCGCGCGAGATTCGATCTCTGACGGGCGCGCCGTCCAGGCGAATGGCGAGTTCCGCACGATGCGGACCTACCTGGGTCGCTCCCGACTCGATATCGTGAGTCCAACTCTGGGCGAGCGCCTCCGCCATCTCCTCGTCCCTGGACCAGCCGTGGCGATAGCTCAAGGACAATTCCATGCCGAGCAGATTGCGGCTGATGGTTTCGGCAAAAGGGCGAAGCAACGCCACATAGCGGTCCCGCGCCGCGCCCAATAGCTCTCCCGAACGGACCAAGTCGCTGTCCCAAACCGAAACCACGCTTCTGGGTTGATGAGCCTTGAGCGCGGCATTGCGCTGCTTCAGGACCTGTTGATAACGCTGCCAATGCCCGACGAAGGATTGCTCCACGTGGAACACACCCCAGTCCAAAAACCGACGCCGACGGCTCGGACCTTCTTCGATGAGATGGTGAACTTCGGGATCGATGATTTGAACCGGGAGGGACAGGGCGAGTTCGGCCAGGGAGGAGGGCTTATCTCCGTCGATTTGCGCGCGCATGCCGCTGCGTGACCCCTCAACCCCCATCACCACGCGTCGCGTTACGGTATTGACCTCGCCAAACACGACGAACCGTTCGTTGCCGTGGCGAATCAGATGTTCCAAGCGGCGTGTACGGAAAGAGCGCCCGCGGCCCAATACATACATGGCTTCTAGTAGGCCGGTTTTACCCGAGGCATTGGGCCCACTGACTAGCGTGAAGTGCGGATGCAGATCCAAGTCCGCCGACTGCAAGCAGCGGAAATCCGTTACTTGCAGCCGGCCCAAGCTCACGGCTTATAGCCTCATCGGCATCACGACGTAGCGTGCGTTGGTGTTGCCCGGAGAACGGATCAGGCAGCTGCTGTTGCTGTCGGTCAAACCAAGCTCGACTTCTTGCCCGTCGATTGCCGCCAGGGCGTCCAGCAAGTAATTCACGTTGAAGCCGACCTCGAGGTCGCTGCCCTCGTAACCGACCTCAATCTCTTCCTCGGCCTCTTCCTGCTCCGGGTTATGCGCCTGCACGGTGAGCATGTTCTTCTTCACCGTAACCCGGATACCGCGGTATTTTTCATTCGAGAGAATAGCCGTCCGTTGCAGCGCTTGGCGCAATACATCGCGATCAGAGCGAATTGCCGAGGCGGGCGCTGCAGGGATAACCCGCGAGTACTCCGGGAAACGCCCATCGATCAGCTTCGATGTGAAGCGAATATCGCCGATCTGGGCTCGAACGTGATTGGTGCCGATCGCTACCTCGGCGACCCCTTCGTCCGTGAGCACACGCTGCAGCTCCAGCACGCCCTTGCGGGGCACGATCACTTGCTGAGAATTCTTCGCCTTCGCGCCCAGGGCTGTTTCGCACAGCGCGAGGCGGTGACCATCAGTGGCCACGGCACGCAGCAGCTGACCGTCAATTTCCAGCAGCATGCCGTTCAGGTAGTAGCGAACATCCTGCTGCGCCATGGAGAAATGCGTTTTCTCCAGCAGCCGCAGCAATTCCTTGCGCGGCAATTGCACCGTCTGCTGCGCATTGATGTCATCAATCACCGGGAAATCCGTGGCCGGCAGTGTCGACAAGCTGAATCGGCTGCGACCGGCTTTGAGGACGACTTTCTCGCCTTCGACGCTCAACGCTACCGCTACCTTTTCCGGCAGCGCGCGCAAGATGTCCAGGAATTTTCGGCCCGGCACCGTGATGTCGCCGCTGTCTTGCACGGCGACTTCGGTGGCCGCGACCAATTCAACTTCGAGATCCGTGGCGGTTATGGCCAGTTGTCCTTTGCGCACGCCCAACAGCACATTGGCCAGGACCGGCATGGTTTGGCGTCGTTCCACAACGCCGATGACCGCCTGCAGCGGGGTCAGTAATTTTTCGCGTTCTGCCGTCAGTTTCATGGTCTCACCGTCTTTCAATCTTAGATTTAGATTCTTAAAAGAGATTATTACTATGATTAATGAGGGACCGAATTTCAGTGGATAAGCAAATAAACACTATATAAATCAGTACTCTATAACCGCCAAAAACAACTCTGATACTTGTCCACAGGCCGCCGGTAACCTGTCGTAGAGCTGTGGATATCTTTATCCACAGACTCATCCACAGCTTTTACCAGCCTATCCGGCCAGGGTTCTCAACAGGTTTAAATAGTCCTCGCCAACCCGCCGATCCGTCTCGCGCAATTCCTTCACCCGCCTGCACGCATGCAGCACCGTCGTATGATCCCGTCCGCCGAAAGCATCGCCAATTTCCGGCAAGCTGTGATTCGTCAATTCCTTGGCCAAAGCCATCGCAACCTGCCGCGGCCGAGCGATCGAACGACTGCGGCGTTTCGACAGCAAATCGGCGATCCGGATTTTGTAGTACTCGGCAACGGTCTTTTGAATATTTTCAATTGTGACCAGCTTTTCCTGCAACGCCAACAAATCGCGCAACGCTTCCTTAGCGAACTCCAGCGTAATCGGTCTGCCGGTAAAATTGGAGGTCGCCACCACTCGGCGCAGCGCGCCTTCCAATTCGCGGACATTCGAGCGGATCCGCTTGGCGATGAAGAACGCGACTTCCTCGGGGAGATCGACCCGCGTCATCGCAGCCTTGCTCATCAAGATTGCCACGCAGGTTTCCAGCTCCGGCGGTTCGATGGCAACGGTCAAGCCCCACCCGAAGCGCGACTTCAAACGCTCCTCCAATCCGTCGACCTCTTTCGGATACCGATCGCAAGTCAATATCACTTGCTGCTGACTTTCGAGCAGCGCGTTGAAGGTGTGAAAGAACTCCTCTTGAGAGCGGTCTTTTCCCGCAAAAAACTGAATATCGTCGATCATCAAGCAATCCAGGGAACGATACGCAGCCTTGAAATCGTTGATGGTGTTGTGCTGCAGGGCGCGCACCATGTCGCCGACGAATCGCTCACTGTGCACGTAGGCCAAGCGCGCCTCGGAGTTGCGCTCCTTCAGCTTATTCGCGACCGCATGCATCAAATGCGTCTTTCCCAAGCCGACGCCGCCGTAAATGAAGAGCGGGTTGTAGGCTCTGCCCGGGTTTCCCGCGACCTGAATCGCGGCGGCCTTGGCGAGCTGGTTGCTCTTGCCCTCGACGAAGCTGTCGAAGGTAAATTCGGAGTTGATCCGGCTGCCGAGCACCACCGGCGCCAGCTTGCGTGCACGCGCGGCCGCCGCCGTTGCGTCTTCGCGCAGTCCCGGCGGTGGAACTTGCACGATGACGCCGCCGCGAGTTCCGACATCGAGCGCCACTTCCGGGGCGAGGCCTTCCGCAAACGCCAAGATGAGCTCTTTGATCCGGGGCAACAGATTCTGACCCAGCCACTCGATGACATAACGATTGGGCGCCAGGAGCTTCAATTCGCCGTCCCGTTCAACCGCCTGCAACGGCCTGACCCAGGTGTTGAACTGCTGTTCCGGGAGCTCGCCCTCGAGCACTCGCAGACAGCGGTTCCATAGCGACTCCGGCAAGAGCGCTCTCCTAGGTTTGTGACAAGGGGCAAAGCGAACGAAAGGGCAGGGAGTCTAGCTCCAACTTGATGGGGCGTCTATTGACACATCCATGCACGCTCAGTACCCTTGCCGCCTTTCGTAAATCCGCCCAGTCCCTTGATTTGGCCAGTGGTTTTTGCTCGAGTCCCGCTATGAAACGTACCTTTAACCCCAGTAATTTGCATCGAGCCCGCACCCATGGTTTCCGCGCTCGCATGGCCACCAAAAGCGGCCGGGCATTGCTGGCTCGGCGCCGCGCCAAGGGCCGCAAGAAGCTCTGCCCGTAACGGGCCCTCCTCAAGGCTCCTTCAGATCCGTAAACTGACGTTCGAGCCGCGCAAGCGTTTGCATCAGCCGGCCGAATTTCGCGACTTGAAGCGGCGCGGCAGAAAGTTCGCCGATGCGTATTTTAGTTTGTCTGTCCTGGCCAATCATGAAACCTATCCGCGCTTGGGGCTGAGCATTGCGACGCGCACGTTCCGCACCGCCGTGGCGCGCAACCGCATCAAACGCCTCGCACGAGAATCCTTTCGCTTGAACCAACACTCCTTGCCGCCGGTCGATGTTACCGTCTCCGCTCGAGACGCAGCGCGCTTGGCGAGCCTCAAGGACTTGCGCGTGAGCCTCGAGGGTCATTGGAAGTCGATCCGGACATGCTAAAGCCTCGGCAATTCTTCATGTGGACGATCCGCGGGTATCAACTCGCGATCAGCCCCATGTTCGGCCCGCGCTGCCGCTTCTATCCCAGCTGCTCTTGCTATGCGTACACCGCCATCGAGCGCTACGGGATTTTGCAAGGATGCTGGCTTGGCTTGCGCCGTCTCCTGCGCTGCCATCCTTTTACCGAAGGCGGCTACGACCCCGTGCCGGATAAGAGGCCGACTCATGCCTAATATCCGCCTGATGATTTGGGGCGTGCTCGCCGCCGTTTTGTTTCTGAACTATACGACGTGGCTGCACGACTATGAGCCGTCGGCGCCCGCGGTTACGGCCTCGCAATCCAACACGGGCACCCCGCAGCCGGCGACGCCCGCTGCCAGTTCGCTGGGCGACTCGGTACCGCAGGCCGCGACCGCTCCCGTGCCGGCGCCGCCGGCAACCGCCGCTGCGCCGCCCGCCGCCGTACCCAGCGGCGAAACCACGCCGGCCTCGGCGGCCGATTCGTCTCCGGGCGCAGATCTTAAGGTCAGCACCGACGTTCTCTCGATCAGCATCAATTTAAAGGGCGGCGAGCTTGATCAGGCCGATCTCAAGGAATATCCGCTGCGCAAGGACACGCCGAATATTCCGGTGCGGCTCTTGAGTCATGAACCTCCGCCGACGCTGTATCTTCTGCAAAGCGGCTTGACCGGCAGCGGTGGGGAAGCCGCGCCGACCCATTTGGCGCTGTGGAAGTCGGAGCAGAAAACCTTTGTGCTCGGGCCCGACGCGAACGAGCTGCGGGTTCCCTTGACCTGGAGCGACGGCAAGGGGTTGACGGTCACCAAGACATTCACCTTCAAGCGCGGCCAGTATGCGATCGCGCTCGACTACGACGTCAAGAACGAAGGCGCCGCGCCCCGGAAACTCGCGTCGTACGCGCAGTTCCTGCGTCATTGGGAACATGCCTCGCGTTCCTACTTCGATGTCGAGACTTATTCGTTCAAAGGGCCTGCTGTTTACGACGGCACAAAGTCCAAAGATCTCAACGTCGAAAGCGACGGCGACTCGAAGTATTCCGCGACCATCACCAACGGCTGGACGGCTTCCCTGCAGCACCAATTCGTCGCCGCCATCGTGCCGCCGGCAGGCCAGCCCTATCAATATCAGCTGCAGGTCCGCAATAACGAATACTTGATGAGTGCAACCGGCCCGATTGTCGATGTTCCTGCCGGCGCCAGCGTACAGTTCCACGAAGAATTGTTCGTCGGCCCCAAACTCCAGTCGCAGCTGGCGGCAGTGGGCCGCAATCTGGAACGCACCGTCGACTTCGGCATCCTGACCGTCGTGGCGCAGCCGTTGTTCAGCGGTCTCAATTGGGTCCACAAGCTCACCGGCAATTGGGGTTGGTCGATCATCATCATCACGGCATTGATCAAGCTCCTGTTCTATCCCTTGAGCCAGTCCGCCGGCCGTTCGATGGCCAAAATGCGCGCGGTGGGTCCGCGCATGAAGCAGATCCAGGAAACCTTCAAGGACGACCGCGAGAAATTGGGCCGCGCCATGATGGAGCTGTACAAGAAGGAAAAAATAAATCCCATGGCCAGTTGCCTGCCCATGGTAGTGCAGATCCCGGTGTTCATCTCCTTCTATCGGGTACTGCTCGAGAGCGTGGAAATGCGCCAGGCGCCATTCCTGCTGTGGATCAATGATCTGTCCTCGCGCGACCCGTACTTCGTGCTGCCGGCGCTGATGGGCGCGGCCATGTTCGCGCAGTTCAAAATAAATCCCCAACCGGCCGATCCCATGCAGGCCAAGATCATGCAGTTCATGCCGCTGATCATGACGGGCATGATGGCATTTTTCCCCTCCGGACTGACGCTCTACTGGCTCACGAACACGGTGCTGTCGATCGCGCAGCAATGGCGCGTGAATCAAGTGGTCGATATAGAGGCTGCCAAGCAGCGTTCTTAAGACTTAAAGCCGTGACTTCGCCCGACACCATCGCCGCCATCGCCAGCGCCTTAGGTAGGGGTGCGGTCGGGGTGATTCGTATTTCGGGCCCCGCCGTGCCGCAGATCGCCCTCGAGATCCTCGGCGATCTTCCCGAGCCGCGCAGCGCGCGCCTTACAAATTTTCTCAGCAGCGGCGGCGAGTCTTTGGACCGCGGCCTGGCGTTGTACTTTCCCGCTCCCGCCTCCTATACCGGTGAAGAGGTGCTGGAGCTGCAAGGGCACGGCGGTGCCTTGGTGCTCGACTCGCTGCTCAAGCGCCTGCTCGAGCTGGGTTGCCGCTTAGCAAGGCCCGGCGAGTTCAGCGAACGCGCCTTTCTCAACGGCAAGATGGACATCGCGCAGGCCGAGGCCATTGCCGACCTGATCGACGCCGGCAGCTCGGCTGCGGCGCGCGCGGCAGTGCGCTCCATGCAGGGCGAGTTCTCCGCGCACATCAACGCGCTGCAGGCGCAAATCACGGAACTCCGAACCCTGGTGGAAGCGGCCATCGATTTTCCGGACGAAGAGCTGGAATTCGCTCCCGGCAGCGAACTCGGGCGCCGCATGGCTGAGATTCTCATGACTTTCGAGATGATCATCGCCGCGGCGCGCCAGGGCACGCTGTTGCGGGAAGGCTTGAATGTCGCGATCGCCGGCAAGCCCAACGCCGGCAAATCAAGCCTGTTGAACAAGCTCGTGGGCGATGAGATCGCCATCGTCACCGATCAGCCGGGCACCACGCGCGATGTTCTGCGCCAACAGGTGCATCTGGACGGGATGCCCTTGAATCTCATCGACACTGCGGGCTTGCGCGCGGCGTCTGACGTGGTTGAAGCCGAGGGCGTGCGGCGCGCCTTCGCGGAGCTTAAGCGCGCCGATCGTGTGCTGTACCTGCTGGACGCCGCGGCGCCCGCCGGCGAGAGCAGCGCATCCGATCTGGCAGCGGAACTCAAAGACTTGCCGCAGGGCGTCCCGGTCACGCTGATTTTCAACAAGATAGATCTTAGCGGCGTGCAAGCGAGCGCCGATGAATCGCGCGATCCCCCGCGGCTCTTCTTGAGCGCCAAGACCGGCGCAGGCATTGATCTGCTGCGCGCCCACTTGAAGAGCAGCGCCGGTTACCGCGGCGGCGATGCCGGTGCGCTCTCGGCGCGGCGCCGTCACCTGGATGCGTTGGACCGCGCCAAGGCGAACGTAGTGCAAGCCGCGGACACGTTGACCAAGACACGCGCCTTCGAGCTTTTTGCCGAAGACCTGCGGCGGGCGCAGCTCGCCTTGAGCGAGATCACCGGCGAAGTCAGCAGCGATGATCTGCTCGGGGAAATATTCGGCAGCTTTTGTATCGGAAAGTAACCGGAGACGTTCAAGCCTCTATTGAGGGGCCGCTATTGCTCCAAAAACCTTTGACGCGATGGCATCGACCTGCTGCGGCGTGCCGGGTGCCGGGTTGCGCGGGTACCATCAGCGCCGCTGCGACAGCAAGCTGCTGAGCAAACCTCCCACGATGGCGCCCCCGACTTGAAGCGCAATGGCTTCGCCGACATTGTTCAGCGAAACACCGGTGCCGGCGGTGGCCTCGTCTTCCTGATCGATGCGCGACACCACCCAGTCGAACTTGCCGCTGGTCACGGCTGCCTTGCAATAGCGGCATTCGCCGATTTGCGTAAGCGATACGGGCGCGCCGCAGCTGGGGCAGGTGTTCTCGAGCGTACCGGGTTTGTTGGATGTGGCCACGCCGACCGAGCGCTGAAACGTCCAATCTTCCATGAAAGGCCTGACATTGCGGTCGCCGAACACGATCTTGTTGTCCTTGTCGATCTCGAAGTCGGCGGAAGCCGCGCTGATGCGCACGGTGAGATCGTCGAACACTTTGCCATGCACGATGCGGACCGGTTCGATCGCGCGCACGCTCAAATTTTCCATGACATTGCGCCGGCCTTCGGCGGCCATGGTCTCGAGTTGCGCGCTCCAAGTGTAGTACGCGCCGGGACTCATGAACGCGCGGCCGGCATCCAGGTTCTGTTTGCACCAGGCATCCTGGAGCGCGAGAAACGCGGTCTTCACTCGGCCCTCGAACACGCCCATCGAGAAGTCCTTGTCCGCAGCGGTGAGTGCTGCGACGCCCTCGGGGATGCTGGCGGCCGCTGACCCTAAGGACGAATCAGCAGAGTAGCCGACGTACGCAGCCGGCTGGACATCGACCACGACCCAGTCGACGGATCCGTTGGTGACGCCGGCCTTGCAATGTGCGCAGGTGCCGTCCAAGGCGAGGCGCAACTCAGCACCGCAGGCGGGACAACGTGACGCGATGACCCCGCCGTTGACGACGCTTCGCGCGGCGGGTCCGCGCCCAAATGTCCAGCGCTCGGCGTGCCGCTGATCTTGTCCTTCGTCCGCCACGGTTTGATTGCCGTCATCCACGGTCTTGGCGCGGTACACGAGGTCGAAGTGCACCACGATGCTTTGTCCCTGCGCATTGCACTGTGCGTCTTCCACCGCCAGGCCGCGGACGTTGAGACTCTCCAGGAGCGCGTGGCGATGCTGCGCCTTGGATTGCGCAATGCCCTGCGATACGGCATTGAAAACGCCGTCGTTCAAGTAAGGCCTGACTGCTGCAGCGTCATTCTTCTGCACGCCGCGCTTGACCAGAAAGAAAGTCATTTCCGCGCGCTGCAGGAAGGTTTCCATTTCAAATCCGGGATCGAGCGCGCGGATCGCTTCTACGCCGGCGGGCAACGCGCGGCGCATCGCGCCTGCGCCTGCGCCGGCCCCGGATCCTATGTCGCCGAGCGCGATCTTGGCGAGATTGGAGGCGCCAATGACCGAACCCAGAGTTGCGATCGCTGCCTGTGCCTGCGGCGATCCGCCGAGCGCCTGTCCGCCGGAACTGTTCCGCACGCGCCGCAGAATGTAACCGATGATGAAAATAACGATGAGCAGCCCGATGAGGCCGCCCAGAGAGCCGCCGCTGCCGAACGATCCGCCGCTGGAATGACTGCTCACGGCCGCGGCGTGACTACCGCCGCCGGTGCGCGCGAACGCAGTGGCCGCGAACGCAAGCGCAGCCAGGGCACCCGCCCCGCGCTTAAGGTGGCAGCGCACGCTCAATTACAGCGCCCCACCGCAGTTGCCGCAGAATTTGGCGCCGGGTGCGGCGGCCGTCCCGCATTGCGTGCAGTGGGCGCCTTTCGGTGCCATCGCCGCGCCGCAGCTCGAGCAAAACTTTGCGCCCGGTGCATTGGGCGCGTGACAACTTGCGCACGCCACGCCGCCGGCGCCGCCGCTTGGGCTGGCACCCGGCCCCGGCCCTGCACCCGGGCCCGCGCCGCCACCGGGATTTTGTCCTGCGCCCGGCGCCGGAGCCATGCCGATTCCCCCGACCATGCCGCCCAATCCCATGCCTATGCCGAGAGCCGCGGCGCCGTTGCCGCCGCCGGCGGCCGCTCCCTCGCCGATGCCTTTGAGCGCAGCACCGACACCGTATTCGCGAAAGCCGCCGGCCAGCCGCGTATAGGCCTGGTCCTTGCGCAGACCCTTCAAGGTTTGCTCATCCTCTGGGCTTAAGGAGATGGTCATGTTGCCGAGCCGCGTGATTTTCAGTCCGTAGGGCGTCAGGGGTGCTTGAACGTCTGCGATGAGCGCCGTCTCGAGCTCTTCGGTCCGCGCGGCCAGTCCCAGCACCGGCCATTTTTCCGCGGTCAGCTTCTTCACCAAGCCGGTGCGTAACGCCTTGAGGATTTGTTCCCGCGCCCAATCGGTGATCAAGTCGTTGGTGGCTTGGCGCGTGCCCACCAATTTCAAAATCATCGCAGTCGGATCGCTGACGATAAGGGCGTATTCGCCGAATACGCGCAGTCCCACGGCGAGCCCGGTTTCCGGATCCTCAATGTTGTCGACCGGACCGCCGAAAGGCAGGCTCACGAATTCGCGAGTCCCGATAAAGTACAGCTCGGCGCGATACATGTTGCCGCCGCTGGCCCAATCGACGATGTCGCCGAGGAAGGGAATCAGCGCACCGTCCATCGTCGAGCGGCCCTGCGGCAAGGTGCCGGCCAGCTTGCCCTCCTTGAAAAAAAGCGCAGTTTCGTCGGGCTGCACGGTCACCTGTGTGAGTTTGCGAATAGTCATGTCCGGCCACTTGTAGAGGATGTCCTCCTTGGCGGCGTCCGGCCTCGCAATGAATTGCCGATTCAAATCGCCCGGATGGCTAAATAAGCTCACTGTGCGTACTCCCGCTTGAAATCCAAATTGCAAAAAAATCCTCGGGTCTTCATGCCTATAGAAGAACCGGCTGGCACCTCAATTCCCGCCACTCGCCTCCTCAAGGCGTCCCGTTTCCGCCCAGCTCGCGAAACAGCCACGCGCGCGCCTTGAGCCAGTCGCGCTGCACGGTGCGCAGCGAAACTCCCAACGCGCGCGCCGTATCTTCCTCGCCGTAGCCGCCGAAAAAACGGCATTCGACCACGTCGGCGAGACGCGGCATCTCCTGGGTGAGTTTTTCCATGGCCTCGTTGAGGGCGAGCAAGCCTTCATCGGAATCGACGGACAATTCACCGATGTTCGACAGCGTCACGTGCTGGCCCCCGCCGCCGCGTTTTTCGGCCACGCGCGACTGCGCGTAATTGATCAAGGCGTGGCGCATCGCCAGCGCCGCCGCGCGCAGAAAGTGCGTCTCGTCGACGAAGCTGCGCGACTGCCCGAGCCGCAAGTACGCTTCGTGCACCAACGCGGTGGTCTGCAGGGTGTGGCCCGCACCCATTCGCGCACGCGTGCGCTGGGCAATGCGGCGCAGCTGCTGATAAAAGGCGGGCAGCAACTCGGCGGCGATGCGTCGTACCGCGGCACTGGCCGTGCTGGTCTCCAGCCGGGTCAGCGCATCCTCCGGCAGCGGGTGTGCCTCTTCCATTTGCCGATTCTAGACCGTGACCCGCCAAAAGCGCGCGGATTTATGGTCTTACATGCGCCTGCAGCAGGGCCTCGACGGGTTTGTCCCCTTTTTGGACGATCATGATTCCGGGCGCATTCTTTGCACCCGGGGGCGGCTTGAAGATCGAGATCCGAATGCGGTCGGCTGCGGCGGTCGCGGGCGCCGGCGTCAAGGCATTGGCCGCCCCGCCGTTTGCGGCGCCCGCACCCAGCATTTTCAAAATATTTTCAGGCGAGAGCTGTTTTGCGGTAGCGCCGAGCTGGCCAAAGTCCCCCACGGTGCTGCTTTGCCAGCCGCCCGGCAGATTCTTCTGATACCAGTCCACCACCGTATCGAACGAGCTTGCCGTGACGATTCCCGCCCCGGTGGAATAGGTATCGGTCTGGCCGGCGGGTTCATAGGTTACGGAACTGACCACGGCCTTCACGCCATCGGGATAGCGCGGCAGCCCGGTCTTGTCGTAAGTAAAATCGCGCGAGGTGAAGGATTTCACCAGCGGATCTTCTGTTTGCGGGTTATCGCCGTCCCCAAGACCCAGAGGTTTCCCCTGCGTCAATTTCGACAAGTCCCCCGCGGCATGATCGCCATCGCTGCCGCCGCTGCCCGGCGGCGGGGGCGGCCCATCGGGAGGCTTTCCCCCGCCGCCACCATCAGATAGTGCCCCGTCGCCCGCGCCGGGGCCGGATCCGGAACCGCTTCCCTTCGCAGCGCCGCCTCCATCCCCGCCGCCTCCGCCACCACCACCACCGCCGCCATCGCCTCCTCCGCCACCCCCGCCCCCACCCCCGCCGGCACCGTCGCCACCGCCGCCGCCACCACCGCCGCCGCCGCCGCCGCCACCACCGCCGCCGCCACCACCTGGCTTCTTCTTTTTCTTCGGCGGAGAGACCGGCGCGGAGCCGCTGCCCATCCTGAAGTAGAAGGACGATGGCTGCACAAAGTCGAGCGCCCGCCCAAGGTTGGCGCGGAGGAAGGAGTACTCCCAGGTGGCGCCCGGGGCGTCGTCGCCGAACATCTGGCCGGAGTTCGCTGGATAGCCGCCCGGATATTGCCGGAAGGTGGCCCGCCCGTACAACATCCGACCGGACCCGGTCGGGTTCAGCGGGTTGAACACGGACACGTAGCCGACAAGGGTCGGCGTATAGCCCGCGAAGGCGGCGTAGGCGCCG
>DASXOY010000091.1:0-108561 GCA_036493935.1 Steroidobacteraceae bacterium
ATTCACCCCTTCGCTATCGCCGCGGCGATGTGCATAATGTCGCTCTCTAAGAACAATTCAATGAGAGATCGTACGGATGGAGCGTCGATTGCACACCCGCCACCGCGCGCGCACGACTGTGTACGTGGTGATGTCCGGTCGTAAAAGCCGAATCTGCAAAGCCAAAAACTTGAGCGCGAACGGCGTGTTCGTTGAGACTGAAAATTTAGGATTGCGTAAAGGCCAGCAAGTGCAGCTGGCGTTCGCGATTAACTTAGGTTTGGTCACGAAGATTCATCGGCGCACCGCAATCGTCGCCCACGTCACGCGCGGCGGCACCGGCCTCATGATGGAGCAGTTCGCGGGACGCTGAACTTGACACATCCTGTAAACTGACAGGATGCCACCCTTCGATCCTCCCCGCTCGGATGCGATCCGCATCCGCGGCGCCCGCCAGAACAATCTTAAGGATTTAGATCTGGATTTGCCGCTCAACGAGCTGATTGTCGTCACGGGCGTCAGCGGGTCGGGAAAATCCTCGCTGGTATTCGACACCCTGTATGCCGAGGGCCAGCGCCGTTACGTGGAAACGTTCTCGCCCTACGCGCGCCAGTTCCTCGATCGCATGGACAAGCCGCAGGTCGACCGCATCGAGGGCATACCGCCGTCGATAGCCATCGATCAGACCAACCCGGTGCGCACCTCGCGCTCCACCGTCGGCACCATGACCGAGCTCAACGATCACTTGAAATTGTTGTTTGCGCGCGCTGCCGTTCTGCACTGCCGCGGTTGCGGCAAGATCGTGCGGCGCGACACTCCGGCGAGCATTCGCGAGCACTTGAGCGCACTCGCCCGCGAACACGGCGATCCGCCGCTGCTGCTGACCTTTCCGGTGCCCATCCCCGCGAATTTCACCGAGACTGAAATCAAGGGTTTGCTTTCCGCACAGGGCTATACACGTATTCACGAGAAACGCGGCGAGACGCTGCAGGTGATCCAGGATCGGCTGCGTTGGTCTTCTGCCGATCCCGCGCGCTCGGGCGACGCGATCGAAGCCGCTCTCAAAGTCGGGCAAGGCCGCATCGACGTCTATCCTCAGATCGCCGCAGGCGGGTCCGGAAAGCCGTGGCGCTTTTCCACGGGACTGCATTGCCCCGACTGCGATATCCATTACAAGGATCCGAGTCCCAGCACTTTCAGCTTCAATTCACCCATTGGTGCCTGCGACACCTGCCGCGGCTTCGGCCGCAGCATCGGCGTCGACTACGGGCTGGTCATTCCCGATACCTCATTGAGCCTTCGCGAAGGCGCCATCAAGCCGTGGCAGACCGAATCCTACGAGGAATGCCAGACCGATCTCATACGTTTCGCCCGCAAGCGCGGCATTCCGGTGGATAGCGCGTGGCGCGACCTGACAGAGGCGCAGCGCACATGGGTGATCGACGGTGAGGGCGAATGGACCAAAAAGGTTTGGTACGGCGTGCGGCGCTTCTTTGCATGGCTCGAAACCAAAGCGTACAAAATGCACATCCGCGTGCTGTTGTCGCGCTACCGTTCCTATACCGAATGCGGCGCCTGCCGGGGCGCACGGCTCAAACCCGAAGCGTTGCTGTGGCGCGTCGGCAATCCCGCGATGAGCATCCGCGACTTGATGCTTCTGTCCATCGATGACTGCTGCAAATTCTTCGCCGCACTGGAGTTGCCGAGGCCGCTCGATGAAGCCGCCGACCTGCTGCTGCGCGAGATTCGCACACGCTTGAGGTATCTCACCGATGTCGGCCTGGGGTATTTAAATCTCGATCGCCAGTCGCGCACCTTGTCCGGCGGTGAGGTGCAACGCATCAACCTGACCACGGCGCTCGGCACGTCGCTGGTCAACACGCTGTTCGTGCTCGACGAGCCGTCCATCGGTCTGCATCCTCGCGACGTAGGGCGCATCGTCGGCGTCATGCACCGGCTGCGCGATTCCGGCAACACGCTGGTCGTGGTCGAACACGATCCGAAGGTGATTCAGGCTGCGGACCGGGTGCTCGACATCGGACCCGGGCCCGGGGAACACGGCGGCGAAGTTGTTTTCTACGGACCGCTGCACAATTTACGAACAGCCGCAAATTCTCTGACCGCGGACTATCTGTTTCGCCGCAAGCGGGTGGAAATACCGGGCAACGCGTTCAGCATCGGCGCGGGAGCAGGCGCCGCGCCGAGCCGTCCGGCGCGCTCTTCCGGTACCTTGCACCTCGACGGCGCCGCCGAGCACAACCTCAAAGGCATCGATGTGGCGATTCCCCTGCAGCGCCTGGTCTGCGTGACCGGCGTCAGCGGTTCGGGCAAGTCGACCCTGGTGCATGACGTGCTGTTTCCGGCACTGCTGCGCGCCAAAGGCAAGCCCACGGAGAATCCGGGCAAGCATCGCGCCCTGCGCGGCGCACAGCTCATCGAGGATGTGGTGATGGTGGATCAGAGCCGGATCGGGCGCACCACCCGCTCGAACCCGGCGAGCTACGTCGGCGCGTTCGATGCCATTCGCGAGCTATTTGCACGCCTGCCCGAAGCGCGCGAGCGCAAGTACACCGCCGGCACTTTCAGCTTCAACGCCGGCAACGGCCGCTGCCCGGCCTGCGGCGGCAATGGATTCGAGCACGTCGAAATGCAATTTCTTTCCGACGTGTACCTGCGCTGCCCCGATTGCGACGGCCGGCGTTATCGAGCCGACGTGCTCGATGTCAAGCTGTCCCGCGGCCAGATGCCGCCCAAGAGCATCGCAGACGTCTTGGACCTGACGGTCTCGGAAGCGCTGGCTTTCTTTTCCGGGGACGCGGAAGTGTGCTTGCGGTTGGCGCCGCTTGCGGAAGTCGGACTCGATTACTTGCGTCTCGGCCAGCCGGTGCCGACGCTGTCCGGCGGCGAGGCGCAGCGCCTCAAGCTTGCCGGTCATCTGGCCGATAGCGCCGTGCGGCTGCAGCCCGCCAAGGGCGCCCGTGGGGCGCGGAAGGAATCGCGGCTGGGTACGCTGTTCCTATTCGATGAGCCGACCACCGGTCTGCACTTCGATGACGTCGCCAAGCTGTTGCGCGCCTTTCGGCGGCTCATGCAGGCCGGACATTCGCTGCTGGTGATCGAGCACAATCTCGACGTGATCCGTGCGGCCGATTGGGTCATCGATTTGGGACCCGAAGGAGGCGAAGGCGGCGGTCACATCGTGGGTGCCGGCACGCCGGCGGAGCTTGTACGGCTCAGCGTCTCGCATACCGGACGTGCGCTGGCGGAGGACGACGGCGCCGCCGCGGGGGTACGCGACTCGGGCGAGCGAGCCTATGCAAACCGGGTGGAGCATCGGGCGGCCATCCCTTCGACAATCGAGATTCACGGCGCCCGCGAGCACAACCTCAAGAACGTGGACGTGAAGCTGGGACTCAACAAGTTTACGGTCATCACCGGCGTTTCCGGCAGCGGCAAGAGCACGCTGGCGTTCGACATTCTGTTTGCCGAGGGCCAGCGCCGCTACCTCGAATCCTTGAACGCCTACGCGCGTCAATTCGTGCAACCCGCTTCGCGTCCCGACGTGGATGCCATATTCGGCATTCCTCCCACCGTCGCCATTGAACAGCGCACCAGCCGCGGCGGACGCAAAAGCACGGTGGCGACGCTCACGGAGATCTATCACTTTCTGCGTCTGCTGTTCGTCAAGTTGGGTGTTCAATACTGCCCCGCCTGTCAGGCGCGCATCGAGCCTCAAAGCGCCGATGCCATCGCCGCACGGCTGCTCGAGGAGTATCGAGGCAAGAGCATTACGTTGCTCGCGCCGCTGATCGTGGCGCGCAAGGGTTTGTACACGGCGCTCGCCAAGTGGGCGCGCGGCAAGGGATTTTCACACCTGCAGGTCGATGGCGGTCTCATTGCCACGAAAAAGTGGCCGCGCCTTGACCGATTTGTCGAGCACAACATCGAGCTGCCGGTGGCGGAGCTGAAGGTCAGCGCCTCGAGCGAGGCCGCACTGCGTGAACAGCTTGACTTGGCGCTGCAGCACGGGCGCGGCGTCGTGCACGTGCAAACGCAAACCGGTACGAAAACCGCGGCCGGTGTTTTCTCGACCAAGCGAGCCTGTCCGAACTGCGGCACGGGTTTTCCCGAGCTCGATCCGCGGCTTTTCTCTTTCAACTCCAAACACGGCTGGTGCAAGAGCTGCTTTGGAACCGGGCTGCAGTTGCCGCAATTCGACGCCGAGCAAAGCGGTGAGGAATCGGTGTGGCGCGAGGATACGGACGCACCGCCCGAAGTTTGCGGGCAATGTGCCGGACAGCGACTCAACCCCATCGCTCTCAGCGTTTTGTTTCGCAGCCATTCGATCGCCGCACTCACGGATCTGCCCGTTCAGGAATTCTCCGCGCTTCTTGCGGGTTTGCAGCTGGCCGGCCGCGAGCGCGACATCGCGCGCGATCTGCTCGCGGAACTCTCATCACGCACCTCGTTCCTGTGCGATGTCGGCTTAGGGTATCTGCAGCTGAATCGCGCCGCACCCACCTTGTCCGGGGGCGAGGCGCAGCGCATTCGCCTGGCCGCGCAGCTGGGCTCAAATTTGCAGGGCGTCTGCTACGTATTGGACGAGCCGACCATCGGCTTGCATCCGCGGGACAACGTCACGCTGCTCGATACCTTGGATCGGCTGCGCGCCAAGGGAAACACGCTGGTGGTCGTCGAGCATGACGAGGACACGATCCGGCGCGCCGATCATGTGGTCGATCTAGGTCCGGGCGCAGGAACGCGCGGCGGCCGCTTGGTCGCGGAAGGTACGGCGGCGCAATTGGCCCATCTGCAGAATTCCGCGACCGGCCGCTGCTTGGCGGCGCCGCTCATGCACTCTCGATCCCGGCGGCGCCTCGTCGATCGCAACACACCCATGATCGAAATCGGCGGCGCGACGCTGCACAATCTTCGCAAGCTGGACGCGCGGATTCCCCGCGGACGGCTCACCGTGATTACCGGCGTTTCGGGATCCGGCAAATCCTCACTCGCGCGCGACGTGCTGCTCAACAACCTCAAGCGCTTGCTGTCGCGTCCCAGGCGCGGCGATCGCGCGCCCAAGACAGAGGCGGTACTTCAGGGTTGCAGCGCAATTACCGGCTGGCAATCGATCAGCCGCGTGCTCGAGGTCGACCAGACGCCCATCGGCAAGACACCGCGGTCCTGCCCGGCCACTTATATTGGATTCTGGGACGCCATTCGCCGCTTGTTCGCCGATACCACGGAAGCGCGCATGCGCGGATTCACCGCGAGCCGCTTCTCTTTCAACACTGCAGGCGGACGCTGCGAGGCCTGCGAAGGCCAGGGCGTGCAGCGCATCGAGATGAGCTTCCTGCCGGACGTCCAAGTGCTTTGCGATGTCTGCGGCGGCAGGCGCTTCAACTCCGAGACCCTGAGCATTCTGTTCAAGGGCAAGAACATCGGCGAGATCCTGGCGATGAGCGTCGAAGATGCGCTGGAATTCTTCGCTGCACAGCGCAGCGTGCATCATCCATTGAGCCTGCTGGCCGACGTGGGCTTAGGGTACCTGAATCTCGGCCAGCCAAGTCCGACCCTGTCCGGCGGCGAGAGCCAGCGCATTAAATTGGTCACGGAGCTTGCCAAGGTGCGCACCGATGAGCTCGGCCAAGACATCGCGCGCCGCGAAGGTCAACACACGCTGTACGTGCTCGACGAACCTACCGTGGGGCTGCACATGGCCGATGTGGAGAAACTATTGCGAGTGCTGCATCGGCTGGTCGATGCGGGCAATACGCTGGTGGTAATCGAGCACAATCTCGACATCATGGCCGAAGCGGACTGGATCATCGATCTGGGGCCTGAAGGCGGCGCCGGCGGCGGCCGGGTGGTCGCACAAGGCTCCCCCGAGGCGATCGCGCGCAAGCCGGACAAGAGCCATACGGCGAAAATCTTGGGCGACTTTCTCGAAGAACGCGGCGCCGCTTGAGTTCAAGCCCTGCTCGGCTCCATCAGCTCGATGCGATTGCCGAACGGGTCATCAACATAGATTCGTTCATAGCCGTCGAGCGGCTCATCATCTTTCGGCATGTGCCCCGCAGCCTTGAGCTTGGCCGACAGCACCGGCAGCTCCGAGACCAGCAGAGCCACATGCGCTTTGCGCGCGGGACGAAATTCTGCCTCCACGCCCAAATGGATCTTGAGGTCCAGGTGCTCGAACCAGCAGCCGCCGCGTTTCGCGAGGTGCGCCGGTTTGGGAATTTCCGGGATCCCTAAGATGCCGGCATAGAAACTTCTGGCAAGGTCTTCGCCGCCGGCGGGCATGGCCAGTTGCACATGTTCGATTCGCGTGATGCGCACGGCGTAATATTACCCCCGAACTCAAAGGCACAGGAATCCGCGGATGAAAACAATTCTGATCACCGGGGGCACTCGGGGAATCGGCCGCGCGACGGCGCTGGCGTGCGCAGAAAAGGGATGGAGCGTCGCGCTCACTTTTCTGCACGATCTGTCCGCAGCCGCTGAGGCGGCGCGCGAGGTGAGTGCGGTTGGCGGCCGCGTGATCACGATGCAAGGCGACGTCAGTGCGGAGTCCGATGTAGTTTCGCTGTTCAACGAGGCCGAATCGAAGCTAGGCCCTCTTGATGGGGTCGTGATCAACGCAGGCATCGTTGCGCCCTCGATGCGCCTGGCCGATATGGAAGGTGCAAGGCTCAAGCGCATGTTCGAGGTGAATGTGTTCGGCGCATATCTTTGCGCTCGAGAGGCCTCTCGCCGCCTGCCAAGGGATCGTGGCACCGGCGGCTCGATCGTCCTTATCTCGTCGGCGGCTAGCCGCTTGGGTTCCCCGTTCGAATACGTCGACTACGCAGGCTCCAAGGCCGCGATTGATACTTTGACGGTTGGCTTGGCGAAGGAACTCGGGCCCCAGGGAGTGCGGGTAAATGCAGTGCGGCCGGGGCTGATCGAAACCGAAATTCATGCCAGCGGCGGACAACCGGATCGCGCCCGCCGACTCGGCGCGGGCACGCCGATGGGGCGCGCGGGGCGACCGGAAGAAGTCGCTGCAGCGATCGTATGGCTGCTGGACGATGACGCCTCGTATACGACGGGCGCAATTCTCGATGTCGCCGGGGGCCGCTAGCGGGGCACGGCACGCTTGCCGCCGGCCGCCGCGCTCAGCCGGGACTTAAGGGTATCCGTTTCGGCTTCGGAACCGCCTTGGTCGCGCCAAAATCATCGGGTAACGGCGGGATGACTTGATTCGGATACCAGAACGTCAAGTGGCAGCTCTCGCAGACGCCGTCCATGGCGGCGCCGGCGTTCATCATCCCCGTGGCGTCTTTCTTATCGATGGCGGTCAACATTTGTGCGCCTGCTTCGCGCAGTGCCTTGGCAAATTGCACGAAGGTCGAATGCTGCGCATCGAACTTCTTCTGCCCTTCTTCGGCGCTGAGCACGCCGGAGGTGCCTTGATCGAGCACCGGGCTGCCGGGAGCCACGAGTTTGCGACCGTCCATCACCAGCAAGTTGGTGCCTTCAACGAGCGCGATCGCATGGCGCCTCGCCTCCTGCCATTCCTCGTTTGTGTGAGGTTGGTGAAACACCGTGCCTTTGGCCGTTTCGATGATACTGACCGAGTCCCACAGAGCATCGGCCGACGGGTCAATCACCGCGTCCATCAGTTCCTGGATGCTGGCCACGAGTTGAAAGGGCGGCGGCGCCGGTGCCGCCATGGGCGCGGGTGCCGGTGCGGCAGCCGGAGCTGCGGCGGTCTCCGCATTTTTTTGGCACGCAGCTAGTCCCGAAAGGGCGATAACAACGGAACACAGGATCAACGGACATTTCACGGACGATCACTCCCTTGCTCGGGGCCGATATCCCCGCGCCGTTTAGTCTGCCACACATTTGTCCCAGGCAATCACTTGCCGGCCGGCGCATCCACTGCCGCCTTCTTGACGGGTTCCCTGGAATGCAGTCCTTGATCCTCGATCAGACGCCTATGCACATACAAAAAACGGATGGTTTCGTATTCAAACGGCGAACCGCTTGAATAGTAGCGAAAATTTATATTAGCGCGCTGATCTATCGCATTCAGCGCTCCCAAGCCCCATGACACGTTGCCCCGGTAGAGGCCCGCCGCATCGATGCCGTATTCCATGCCGTAGTCCGCGCCAAATCCAATGCCGTCGCGCAATGTCGAGGGCCCCAACAGCGGAATTACCAGATAGGGCCCCGGGTGCATGCCCCATTTCGCCAAGGTGGTCGCGAATCCCGTGGGCGTGCCCGCAAGCTTGAGCTTGGTGGCGACGTCAAATAATCCGCCGATGCCGATGGTCGTGTTGATGGCCAGCCGCTCTAGGCTGCGCAGTCCATACTTGAGCCGCCATTGCAGCGTGTAATTGATGACGCTGTCGATTTCCGCGAGGTTGCCGAAGAAATTATGGATGCCGGAGCGAATGGGACGGGGCGCGCGGCGGTAAGTGTTCGCGACCGGCAAGAAGACAGCCTCGTCGAAGCGTGCGTTGAACCGGTACGTGAAGCGGTTGAAACGCTCCCAGGGATCATAGGTATACATCGGCGGCGCGTCTTCCGGCGACACGAGCGGCATAGGTTCAGCCGCCGCCTTGGTCTCTGCTGTGGAACCGGCCGCCGACTCGGCAGCGGCGGCATCGGCAAACGCCTTGGCGCTGGCGACCGCTGCGGCGTTATCGGCAGCCGGCGTTTGGTCCGGAACCGTGCGGATTGATATGACAGTCGATGCACAGCCGGTGAGGGCGAGCACGATGCAGCTGCTGAGCAGAGCATGTTTCATGGGCTGCTCCGCGGCCAGCGGCCCGCCAACATGTCCAGCATGTCGGCGACTTGTTGCCGCTCCCCTACTTCGCCTAGATGCCCGCCGTGGTCGTAGACCACAAGCCGCGATCCCAGGGTCTCCTTGAGCCATGCGAATTCGCGCTGATTGAGTATCATGTCATTGCCGGTGGTTTGCCCATAATAATTGCCGTCGGTCCGCAGGGCATCGCCGATGATGTCGAGACGATTCGCGGCAATCAAGGATTCGCTGGTGGCGTCGGGCCGCTGCTTCAGGTAATAGGGCGCGAATACTCCCGTGAAATAATCGGCAAAAGGTCTGGCGCGCAAATCGCGTTGGATGTCCGCGAGAGAGTCGCCTACGCGCGGCGGGTGCTTAGGATCGGTGATCACCCCGGTTTTGGCGTACAGATCGCCGACGAAAAACATGTCGATGAGCTGCAGCCGGAATGTCAGCGCGATCGCGGCGGAGAATTCCGCATCCGTTTTGAGCGTCGCCGCCGCAGCGCCGAATAAAAAATTTTCATCGAGCTCCAGCCGGTCCGACGCCCGATACAGATTTGCGATCTGCGCATACAGCCGGCGATATAGGAGTTCGACCGCCTGATCTCCGGGCCCGATACTGGCGGTGAAGAGCCTGTCGAGGCGGCCCACCGAGGAAAACAGGCTGACGGGCGGGTTGATCATCACGGCTCGTTCAATTTTGAGCTTGCCCTCCACCGAGTCGATCGACTTGACGATGGCGGCATTTGCGCCGCCCAAGCTGTAGCCCAGCAGGTCAATGTGAGTGATGTGAACTCTGCGCGGCAGGTGCGCGAGAATTTCTTGCATCGCGCGATACAGATCGTGCCCGTCCTGCATGAGGTCGCCCGCCACCCCGGTGCTCGAGGCCGATGCGATGAATCCCGGAAAGGTCGGCGACGGCATGGTAAGCACGTGGTAACCCGCGCCGTAGAGCGCGGCACGCAGCACGGACATGGTTTTGGTGTTGCCGTCGCTGCCGGTGCCGGAAATAACGATGGCCAAGGGCGCGGGCTTGTCTTGGGCCGAGAGCCATACACGCAGCGCGCCGTCGAACCAGAGGACCTGGGGCCGCGGAAGGCGCCAGGGCAATTCGATGTTGATTTCGGACAAGGGGACTTTTGCCGGCAAGGCCGCCATGTCCTGCGGCGGCGTGCCGAACACGGTCGCCCGCAGACCCGCGGAATCCGCAAGACCCGTTGCCGGCCCCGGAGCAGGCAACGATTGCGGCGCAGTGGATTGCGCGGCGGCGGAAACACTCAAGAGCAGCGCGAATGGAATCAGCTGCAACCAGGCACTCACCGTCATTCGCATCGTTGATACCATAGCAGCAACGGCTTACGGTTTCGACGACCGATGGGCGTAGGACGACCCCTACGCGAGCACGGCCAGACCGAATCGAGGAAATTTTCCGTGCATGACGCTCACCGACACTCCGTGCAATTCAAGCCGCTGCGGACGCTCATGGATTCGGCACGTGGTCAGGCGTTGCCGTTGCCGCCGAAGTTATTGCGCCTATACGGTACATTTCATTTGCCGGCGCCGCGCTCCGGGATTCATGTCTTCAGCAATTTCGTCAGCACATTGGACGGTGTCGTTTCGCTCCAAGTGAAGGGACACAGCAGCGGCGGCGACATCAGCGGATTCAGCGACCAGGACCGCATGGTCATGGGATTGCTGCGGGCGGCCGCCGATACGGTGATCGTCGGTTCCGGCACGCTCGCCGCCGACTCTAAGCACGTTTGGATTCCGGCCGCGATTTGTCCGGAGCTCAAGGATGAATACGCACGGCTCGAGATCGCGATGGGCAAGCGTTCTCCCGCACTGAATGTGATCGTCAGCGCCGCAGGTTCGCTCGACCTTCGGATGCCGGTTTTCGCTTCCAGCAAGGTTCCGGTCCTCATCATCACGACCGCGCGCGGCGCAAAGCAGCTGCTCAAACATGCCGTCCCCAATTCGGTGCAGATACGCGCTATCCGCCGTCCAGCCGTCAAAATTCCCGCAAAGCAGATTCTCGACGAAATCAGCCGCGTCGCGCCGGCCAAACGCGTTCTGGTCGAGGGCGGCCCTAGATTGCTTGCGCAGTTTTATGAGGAGCATCTGCTTGATGAGCAATTCCTGTCGCTCGCGCCGCAACTCTCGGGCAGACAAATCGGCGACGCACGGCTAAGCCTGGTGATGGGTAGAACCTTCGCGCCGCGCCATCCCCTGTGGGGCCAATTGGTGGATGCCCGGCTCGGCAGCCGATTACTGTTTCTGCGCTACCGTTTCTGAAATCGCCGCCGTTACGGGAATTATGCCGGCGTCTCCGGCGCAGCCGCTTGAAAGGCCGGCAATTCCCTGCACGCCGAATCGATCGCCCGAATTCTTGGAAAGGCATTCAAGTCGACCGAAAAGCGCCTCGCATTGAAGACCTGCGGCACCAGACACACGTCCGCCATCGTCGGCGCATTGCCATGGCAGAAGCGCCCGGTAGCGGCGTCTCGCGCCAGCCAACGCTCCAAAGCATCAAAACCCACGCTCACCCAGTGACGGTACCACGTGTCTCGAGTCGGCTTGTCCAGCATCAGCTTTTCTTCCAGGTAACGCAGCACTCGCAAATTGTTCAGCGGATGGATGTCGCTGGCGATTGCCTGCGTGATGGCGCGCACCCGCGCACGGGCCAGAGGCTCGGCCGGCAGCAAGGGCGGCTCGGGATGCAGCTCATCGAGGTACTCGATGATGGCCACCGATTGCGTCAGCACCACGCCATCGTCCAGCCCCAATGCCGGAACGAAGCCTTGAACATTGATCTGCAGGAATTCCGACAGACGGTGTTCGCCCGAGCGTAAGTTCTTGATGACCGATGTGTATTTCAGGTTCTTGAGCGCCATGGCAATTCGCACGCGGTACGATGCCGAACTCAAGCCGTAGCCATACAGAATCATTGGTGAGAGTATTGCACGAACATCGGCTTCGACACGAACGGGACCTTCTTTATGTTTAAAAGTGCACTACTGGCCTTGGCTCTCTGCGGCATCGTCGTAGCCGCGCCCTGCATGGCGCATGCAAAGCTGCAGAGTTCGACACCGGCGAACAACGCCAAATTAGCCGGGGCGCCGAAAACGCTGACGCTGAAGTTCAGCGAAGCTGCGCAGCTTGGCGTGTTGAAGCTGGTGCATGACGGCCAGGAAATCCCGGTGCCTGTGGACAAGGGAGCAAAAGCGGCCCAAACGTTTACGCTTACCCTGCCGGCGCTGTCCCCGGGGAACTATACGGTGCAGTGGTCCGCCGTGGCGGCGGATGACGGGCATGTCACCAAAGGATCGTTTACTTTCTCCATCGCCTAGACATTTGGCGCGCTAAAACTCATGGAGATCAGCGGCTGGGACATCGCGGGTGTGTTCGCGAAGGCCGCCACGTATGCGGCGACGCTGACCGCAGCCGGCGCGATTTTCTTTCTCGCGTATTGCAGCACTCTGCTGCGGGACAGCCAGCGCATCGCCATCCGCCGCCTGATCGGAATTCTCATCGGCGCCGCAGGGCTCCTCAGCGTGTGCAGAATCGCGTTGCTCTCTGGATCCATGAGCGGAGAGTTCGCGGGCATGTTCGACAGCAGCTTCGCGCGCATGATCTTAAGCGCCGGCGAAGGGCGGGCGACGGGAACGAGAATCGTCGGTCTCATGCTGGCGCTGCTGGCTCTATGGCCGAATCCCAAGCTGCGTGGACCCGCCATCATGGGCGGCATCATCGCCGCCACCTCGTTCGCATGGGTCGGTCACGCGCATGCCCTGACGCCGAACATCGCTGCGAGCTTGCTGCTGTGCCTGCACCTGCTATGCGCCGCATTTTGGCTCGGCGCATTGCCGCCGCTGTGGGTGATTGCTTCGGGCGGTAATGAGGTGCAAATCGCGGCAGCGGCGGCGCGCTTCGGAAAGCTGGCGCTCAGAGTGGTGGCGCTTCTATTGGCGGCCGGCGTTAGCCTGCTCTTCATGCTGATCGGCAGCGTCGCGCAGCTGTGGAGCAGCGACTACGGGCGCTTGATGTCGATCAAGCTGCTCGCCGTCGCCGCTCTTCTGGGACTCGCAGCGTGGAATAAATTCTCCCTGACGCCTGGGCTCGCGGGCCGTCAGGCGCGGGCAGCGATTCTGTTTCGGCGCTCCTTGGCGGCGGAAATCAGTGTCGGCGCGTTTATTTTGACGATCACTGCCGCCTTCACGTCCCTAACCGGGCCGCAATGAGCATGCAGCGCCGGCAATCTTACTTAGGCAGCGCGTAGTCGACGTATACGCTTCCGGGCGTACCAGACACGCAGGCCTCTACGTCAAATGCAGAACGTATCAGCTCGGGCGTCAGGGTCGTCGCCGTTTCGCCGTCACCCTGCACGCGGCCATTCGACAGCGCAAAGATGCGGCTGGCATAGCGGCCCGCGAGCGTCAGGTCGTGGATCGAGGCGATCACCAACTTGCCGGATTTAGCCAGTCCCTGCAGCCGGCGTGCGGTATCGAGGGCGTGCCGGGGGTCCAGGCCGGCGATGGGTTCATCGACGATCAGCACGTCGGGGTCGGCAACGAGCGCGCGAGCCAGCATGGCGCGTGCGAGCTCTCCGCCAGACAGCGTAGTGGCAGGCTGATCGCGATGCTCGAGCAAATCGCACGCTTCCAATGCCTGCGCAATCCGCGCACCGAAACTTGCGGGCAAGCCGCCCAGGGCCGGCAGCGTGGGCGTGAGCCCGAGGGCCACCAATCGTTCCACCGAAATCGGCCACTCGCAGCGGGGATTTTGCGGCAGATAAGCGCGTCGATGCGCCAATTTCCTGCCGGAGAGCGCATGTATGGAGATACCGTCCAGCGCGACCATCCCCGCGTCGGGCTTCAGCAAACCCGCCAGCACGGACAGCAGCGTCGACTTGCCCGCGCCGTTCGGTCCGATGATGGCCACAAAGTCTCCGGACTCGGCATGCAGCGAAACATGATCGAGAATGGCCCGGGCACCACGGTGCACGCAAAGGTTCAATGCGTCGAGAATGCTCATGAGCCCCGGTGCATCGCCTGCAATAGACCGGCCCGCAGCGCCACGGCAGCATCGGCGCTCTCAGCCACGCCGCAGTTGTAAAGCGCACCGGGGTAGGTGACTCGCCGGCCTGAATACAGCTTGCGGATCAGCGGATGCTGCGCGAGGTCGGTATTGAGACCCGGCGTGTCGCCGATATTGCTGGCGTACGCAAGTATGTCCGGCCGCGCCGCAAGCAACTGTTCCACGTCAAAGGAGGTGTATTCACCGCTCAAGGACGATGCGATATTGACGCCCCCCGCCGCCGTGAGAATGGCATCGAACATCGTGCCTTTGCCGGGAATCGATCCCCCCTCCCCCCAAGCGGCGACGCGGATGAGTTGCTGCGGCCGGGAGGCATTCAATGCGCGCAAGGTCGAATCCATTTTCTCGATCAAGGCCTCGCCGGCGGCCTCGCGCCGAAGCGCCTGCGCGACCTGCCGGGTTACCGCACGAATGGCGTCGAAATCGGCCGCGGGCGGGATTTCGAGCAAGGGCCAGTGCATTTTCTTCAGCAACGATCGGGCCGCCGGCGTGGTGTAGGTTCCTGCGAGCACCAGATCGGGCTTCTCGGCGAGCACCTCCTCGACCGTGCCCCAATTGATCGGTACTTTCTCCGCCTGCGGCCACTGACGCGAAATACCGGGATCGCGGGAATAATACGTGACCGACGCAATCCGCTCCGGCGGCAGCAGCTCGAGCAGCAGGTCGTCGGTGCACATGCTGAGCGACATCACATGCTGAGGACCCGGATCCGCGGCTGCGGCGCCGACTGCCATGCATAGCAGCAGCGCCAAACCCATTGTCCGCGCGGTTCGGCTCAAGGATCACCCGAACCGGCTGAAATCCGGCGCGCGGCGTTCGGAGAACGCCGTAAAGGCCTCCTTGAACTCCTCGGATTTGAGCTGGCGAAGAAAATGGCCGGACTCCTGAGTCATTCGCGCCAACAACACCGACTGATCGCGCATCAGCGACTTGGTGGCCAGAACCGACGCCGGTGCGCGCGCGGCGATGGCGATTGCGGCCGAGCGGGCGGCCGCGTGCAGCTGCGCCGCCGGCAGTGCGCGATTCGCAATGCCCCAGTTCACCGCCTTTTCGGCGCTCACCGGCTCACCCAGCACGAACATTTCAAACGCTCGGGCATGACCGATGCGCAGCGGCATCAATAGGCTCGAGGCCGCCTCGGGCACCAAGGCGAGATTGACGAACGGCGCAATCAACGACGCATCCTCGGCGAGAAACACCATATCGCAATGAAGCAACATGGTGACGCCCACACCGACCGCGCGGCCGTTGACGGCGGCAACGATCGGCGTGCCGGCCTTGGCGAGGGTCGGCAGCAGCGGATTTGCGTCCTCGGGCTTCGGTGCCGCGGTGGAATTGCCGACCGCCGCGAAATCGGCCAAGTCATTGCCCGCGGTGAACATGTCGCCATTGGCCTTGATCAAGATGCAGCGAATATTCGGGTCGCCGTCGGCGTTGGCAATCTCCGTGGCCAATGTCTGATACATGGCACGGGTCAGCGCATTTTTTTTGTCGGGCCGATTGAGCGTAAGGGTTAAAACCTTATCGGCCTTTTCCACCACCACCTGCTGTGTCACAGAAATTCTCCTTCGCGTAATTTATGGCGCCGTCTTGCGCAGCCGTACCACAAGCCAAAAGAAAAAGGGCGTTCCAATCATACTGGTCAATACACCCAGCCTCAGTTCGGTTCCGACGTGAATCAAGCGCGTCGCAACGTCGGCAAGCAAAAGCAGCAATGCTCCGCTCAGTGCGGCGGGAAACAGAATGCGGCTTGGCTGATGCTTTAGCAGCGGCCGTACCACATGAGGCGCGACCAAGCCGATGAATCCGACCACTCCGGTCACCGCGGTGGCCGCTCCGATGGCCAGCGCCGTACCGAACACCGCCAGAAAGTATAGCCGTCCGAGATTGATCCCCAAGCTCTGGGCCTGCGCCTCGCCCAAGGCCAGCGCATCAACGCCGCGCGCGGTAAACAGCAACATGGCACATCCGAGCAGAATGAACGGCGTCACAAGAAATACATGGTCCCAGCTGCGGTCCGTCAGCGAACCCATCAGCCACGTCATGATTTCATAGGCTGCGTACGGGTTGGGCGCAAGATTCAAGGCCAGCGCGATTCCTGCTGCGGCGAGTGCGGAAACCGCGGCGCCGGCGAGCACCAGCGTAATCGTTCCGCCGCCGCTCCCCAATGCAAACGTCAATGCACTGGCGAGCAACGCACCGAGCAATCCGAGAAGCGGAGAGGCGGCCATGAAATGGGCAGCGAAGCCAAAGTAGACGGCGATCACCGCACCGAGTGCGGCGCCCGCCGAGACACCCAACAATCCCGGCTCTGCCAGGGGGTTGCGGGTCACGCCCTGCAGCACGGCGCCGGAAATTCCCAATGCCCCGCCGACCTCCAAGGCGAGAATGGCTCGGGGCAGCCGAAGCTGCGTGACGATGGTCGCGGCGAGATTGGCATCCTTCGACCACAAGCCGTCCCAGACTTGCGCAATCGGCAGCCACACACGGCCGGCCAGCAACGAGATCACGAACATCGCGGCCAGCAGCAGCAAAAGCAAGACGTTAATTGTCCGGGGATTACGCATAGCTTCTGCTGACGAACCAGAACACACCCAAAGCCAACAAAAAAGACGAGGCAACATCCACCACGATCGGGCGCGGCAGCGCGAGCTCGAAGCGCTTCAATCCCAGCACCAGCAAGGTCGCGCCCACCACCAGCGCCAGCTGGCCGATTTCCACACCCACGTTGAAACCGACCAGCAACTCGGCCAGCCGCTGAGTCGGCAGCTGCAATTCCAGGAGGTCGGCGGCAAAACCGAAGCCGTGAATCAGGCCAAACACCAGGGTCACCAGAATCCGTATCCGGCCGGCATCGCGTATGTTGCCTGAGATGAGCAGATAATTCGCCGTAAATAACCCAGCGCCAAGCATCAACAGGCTGGGCAGGCCGCCGAAGCCGAGAAACTGACACAGAGCCATCAATCCTAAGCAACCGCCGACGCCCAAGGCAACGAGCTTTGGTTGCCTCGTTTGGACCACGATATTTTCCGCACCGATCAATGCAATGGTGAGCGCGACCAACGCATCGATATATTCGGCATGCGGCCTCAGAACGCCGGTGACCGCCAGTGCCAGCGTCAGGCTGTGACCGATCGTGAATCCGGTCACGACGAATACCAAATCGCGAAGCCGGCGGGAAATCAGCACCAGGCCCAAAAGAAACGACATGTGGTCGACACCGGTGAAGATGTGCATCATTCCCATGCGGATGAATTCGAAGAAGCTGGCGTTCTTGAGACGGCCGCCCTCCGCGCCTGTCACATCGATCGTTTGATGCTCGTTGGTGATCAGCTGCTCGGTGAATTCGCCAGTTGCCGCGTTTTGCACCTGTGCAAAATCGGTGTGGCTGGACACCAGCTCGAAAAAGGCGCCGAAATGGATTTGCAGATTGGTTGCCGTCGCACACTTGATAGTGAAGTCGAACTTACTGAATCCGGCCAGCGCCGATAAAATTTCGACCGGCGGTATCAGCTCGCAGCGCTTGCCGTCCGCAACGGCGTAGATCGCCGGAGTTAGATAATCCCTGACCCGTTCGGGCGTAACGGAACCGGCATCCGCGGCCAATCGCTTGGCTTCAATGTCCGGAACCGTGACGACTACATCGACAAATTGCCCGTTGATTTCCCACACCGAATGGGACTGACTGCGCACGTGTGCGAAGACAGGCGGCGACAGGCATGCGGCCGCGCAAAGCAGAACGATTATCGCAGTCCGCATCAACGCAAGTCGTCCGCGATCAGCACGGCGGCGCGTTTGCGCAAAAATGATTCCCCGCTAGCCTTGGATCGTTCGATCGCCTGGTTTCGATAGTCGCTCAAGACCTGCGCGCGCGCCGCCGCGAATTCGAACGGAACGGGACGCTTATTTTTTTCCATATCGAGAACGTGGATGCCGTCAGCCATGTGGATCGGCGCCGATATTGCGTCTTCTGACAAATCCCGGGCCGCCGCGAATAGCTGATCGCCGAGATGAATCTTTGCGGCAAAATAGAATTCATCGCCCTTTGTCTTGCCCGAGTCGCGGCCGCCCAGGCGCACCAAGACTTGCGGATCGCGGATCGCCGATTTGAGCGACTCAGCCGCAGCCGGCAGCTGAGGAAGGGAAGCGGCCGGGAACACCCAATCCTTAACCCTCATGATGCCTTCGCTGACGTAGCGATCCTGATGCGTCGCGTAGAACTGACGCAATGCTGCTTCGCTGGCTTGGGCGGTAATCGCGTTCTCGGCGATTTCCAGCTCGACTGCGTTCACCAACGCGCTGCGCACGTCGGGATCGGCCGCGGCGACATCCAGCTCCTTGCCTCTTTGCACGAACAATTCCTCGCGAATCATGTCGTCGAGAACCTTGCGGCGTTGCTCCCGGGTCGCGTGGCCCAAGTCCACACCGTAGAGCGTCTGCAGCAATGCCACGAAGTCCGCCCGCGACACCGGTTGCTGATTGACCAGTGCGACATCCTCGGCGGGAACGATGAGGGTCGACGCGCTGCGCGCGGTGAATAGCGAGTACCCGGCAAGGATGAGGCCGAGCAAAACGCCGCAGGCCATCAGCACAAACGAGCGCGCGTTGCTGATTTGCGAGGGATTGCGCCAGAGGGGCGCGTTGGACGTGTGATCAGTGGACATTTTGAATCGCACCAGGATGTGAAAGGGAATAGACAAATGACGCCAGCTCGCGAATGCCGGCGGGATTCAGGCGCTTGGTCCACGCAGGACATACGCCCTGCCGGCCGTAGGCGATGGACATGAAAAGCGCATCGCGGCTGCCGTCGCCGTACAGAGTTATCCCATCGGTCAGATTGGGGGCGCCAATCGCAGAGTCGCCCTTGGCGTCGACCGAATGGCAGTCATAGCAGCCTGCCTGTCCGGTAAAGAGCGCCGCACCGCGCAACGCAGCATCAGGATCGGCATGGCGACCTTGCTGACGCATGAGAAATTCGATCAGGTCGTTGATTTCGCCGGGTGTCAGAGGCTGGATGTTCTTGTCGGCCGGGTTGGGTTTCGGGCGTGCGTAGGCCGGCATGATGGCGAGATTCCACGCCCGGGAATTGTGCGAGCGAATGCCGTAGTCGATGACCTTTTCAATATCCGTCACGCGGCCGGTGCCGTAGAGCCAATCGCCATCCGCCAAGTTCGGCATGCCCTTTGCCGGATCGCCCGAGCCCGATACGCCATGGCACGCCGCGCAATGCGCACCGAACAGGGCTTCGCCGCGGCCGACTGCAAAACGCAGCAGCATCGCCTCCGTGGGCAATGCGTCGGGATCGGCGCGCAACAGCTTTCGCTCGAGGTAGCTGTTCTCCGCGAAAACGGCCGCGCCGATGAGCACACATAGGAGAACTACAACGGCAGCGCGCATCCGAGCAATCATAGCGCAGCCCTTTGCCGCAATCGTTCCGTAGTGCGGAATTCCCGGACTGTGAAGCGCAAGAACTCTCGCGGCTCGGCTGGACTGTGGAATACTTGCCGCCGGTCGGCCGACCGCGAAAATACAATCGGGAGATGCCGGGATGAAGTTGAGTGTCTATGCCGCCTGCGTCTGGGCGGCACTCTGCGCGACATGCGCGCAGGCAGAAAGCACGGCGTCGCTCGATGAAGTGGTCGTGACCGCCAAGAGCCTCGAAGACGAACTGCCTCAGCAGCTGTCTCAGTACGGCACGCGGGTCGACACCATTTCGGCCGCCAAAATACAGAACGGCGGCTACCTCGACGTGGCCGGCGCGCTCGAGGCCCTGGCTCCGGGCCTTTACATCAGTCCGCGCAACGGGCCGTTCGACTATGTGCAGATCTCCCTGCAAGGCTCCCGCACCACGGACGTGCTCTGGCTGGTCGACGGGATCCGCATCAACAACCGGCTTTACGCGGGCACGACGCCGCTCGATACGTTGCCAGCCGGCATGATCGATCGAATCGAAGTGCTGAACGGCGGCCAGGCGTTGTTCTACGGTACGCAAGCGGTCGCCGGCGCCATCAACATCGTCACAAAGGGATTTTCCGATCATCCCGACGGCGCGGTCAGCGTCGGCTACGACACCAACCGGGCGCAACAATACAACGGCTTCTTCCGCGACTCCATCGGCAACAATCACTTCGTGGTCTATGCGACTCACGATCAGTCGCCGGGAATCGAGCCCTATGCGGACTCGGACTTTCAGCCCAGCGGCACCGACCGGCGCCGCTTTTACAAGGTGACCTCCGTCGGCGGCAAGTACGCCTACGATTTCTCCGACAAGCTAACCCTTACCGCCGCGTACGACCATACCAATGCGAACCTCGATTTCGCGCAACCGGAGCTGACCGCGATCGCGTACAACCAGCGCAACGAAGACTTGGTCAGCGCCAAGCTGGACTACGCGCCGAGCGATGAATTCAAGCTGTACATCAAGGACTACTACCACTGGTGGTATGCGCACTACACGGAATTCGACAATGTCATCGGCACTCCCGGCGCGCTGGACACGATCGACGACCATGATTTCTGGGGATTCAAGGACTACGGAATCAGTCTGCTGACGCAGATCGCGGTCAATCGCGGCTTTGAATATCTGGCGGGCTATGACTTTCAAAACTACTCGGGGCGCGACGTGGTGCTGGTGATCCAGCAGCAAACCGAGCACGTGAATGCCTTTTTCGGCCAAATCCGCACGACGCCGGACTTCATCCCGAACGCGCATTTCGCCGCGGGACTGCGCTACAACATCCCGAGCGTCGGAGAATCCGCCGTGATCTGGAACGGCAGCGGACAGTACGACTTCTCAAGCGCCCTATACGTGCGCGCGAATTTCGGAACTGCTTTCAGGCTGCCCACCGCCGAAGAGCTGTTCGCGAATGATCCGGAGGATGAGCGAGGCAACGCCAATCTCAAACCGGAAACCAGCACCAACGCCAATTTGTCGGTGGGCGGCATCGCCGCCTTCGGTGCCGCTTCGATCAAATGGGAACTGACGGGATTCTATCGGGACATCAAGAATCTCATCGATTTCGAAACCTTTGATGCAAACACCGGCCAGGATGTGTTCGGCAACGTGCCAGGCACCGTAACTACCCGCGGTGCCGAGCTGACCTTGGACGGAGCAATTGCAAGTTCGTTTTCGGCAAACTTCAGCGCCATCTACAACAAGACGCGGGAGACCGGATCGGATCTGCAGTTCAGGCAGATTCCCGTAACTCAAGTAAAGCTCGGTTTCGACTATCACCCTCAAGGCGCCCCTTACGGAGCCAGCATCAACATCGTTCACCTGGGCGATGTCGATGACGAGCCTTTGGGATCCGGCAACGGCCGATTCGGCTATGGCAACTACACGGTAGTGGATATCGGCACACGGGTGTTTCTGGACTCGCAACACCATCAGCGCGTCGATCTGCATCTGAACAACGCATTCGATCGAAGCTATTCATCGGCGCTCGGACATGGCGTCGACGATGCATCGGGGGATGCCTATGTAGTTCACAATCGAGCGCTGCCGCGCTCGTTCGGCGTCAATTACACCTACTCCTTCTAGGACACCGAAGCGTCCACGCAAGCGCGCGGCCGGCGCGTGATATATAGGCACCATGGCTCGCCTGATCTTGCTGCTGCATCGTTATCTCGGGATTGGCGTGGGCGTCCTGATGGTGATGTGGTGCGTGTCCGGTATCGTGATGATGTACGTGAGCTACCCGGCCCTGCCGGACGGCGTGCGCGCCAAGCACCTTGAGCCCATCGCCTGGCATGGCTGTTGCCTGATTCCCGCTGCGCTGCGCGGCAGTCTCGAGTCCGACGGGGGAGCCAGCATTGAGATGTTGGACGGACGCCCGGTATTATTTTTGGGGGCCTCGCAAAATGCGCGCCCATTCGATCTCAACACTGGGGCACGGATCGAGCGCATCTCCGTCGCGCAAGCGACCCAAACCGCCAGAGGCTTTGTCGCCGGTGCGGCCGCGGGACCGAAGATGCTCGGGCTCATCGACCATGACCAGTGGACCGTATCGGGCGAGTTCAACTCGGAGCGCCCGCTGTATCGGTTTGGCTTGGGTGATGCCGCGGGCAGCGAACTCTACGTATCGAGCATCAGCGGCCGCGCGGTGCAATTGACCAACTCTCGCCAGCGATTCTGGAACTGGCTGGGCGCGATTCCGCATTGGCTGTACTTCACTGAATTGCGGCGCCACGCTGGGCTTTGGAGCCAGGTCGTGATCTACACCTCGCTCCTGGGCTGCTTTCTGACGGCAATCGGGATTTATCTGGGCGTACGCCGGATGGCCGCGCAACCCGCGGGCCGTTGGTCGCCATATGCCGGATTCAACCTGTGGCATCACATCGCCGGACTGATATTCGGCGTTTTCGCCTTGACCTGGGTCTTGAGCGGACTGCTGTCCATGAATCCGTGGGGATGGCTGGAAGGTGGCGGCGCCCAAACCGAAACCACCAAGCTTCAGGGAGCGCCTGGAATTCGGGTCGCGCAGCTCGCAGCGGCAGTGCAATCCGTCGCGGACGCGCATCCGGCCGCCGTGCAACTGCGCATGGCGCCGTTCAACAATAGGCTGTACTTCATCGCCACATCCGCGGATGGCGTGCGTCGGCGTTTCGATGCCGCCGGCGCGCCCGCACCGCTCGGCCCATCAGACCTCAATTTTTTATCCGCCGCCCTGCAAGACGCTGCGTCAGCGCCGATGCCGGAACTCCTGATGCAAGAGGACAACTTTTACTTCAGCCACCATCAGGAGCAGGTTACGCTGCCCGTATACCGCACGGTACTTCCTTCCGGAACGCGCTACTACCTGGATGCTGTGTCGGGAAACCTGGTCGCGAAGTTCGATGCACAAGCCAGAGGCTACCGTTGGCTGCACCAAGGATTGCACCGCCTGGACTTCACGTCCGGCATGCGCCTTCGGCCTTGGTGGGATGTATTCATGCTGTTCCTGATGCTCGGCGTAACCGCGGTATGCGCAACAGGCGCGATCTTGGGTTACCGTCGCGTGACTCGCAAGGCATCCGCGATCAAGTCGTAAACCCGATCCAGCGTCCCGCCGCGACTATCGTGGTCCACAGCAGAAGCGATGCGCCGCCGGCCACCTTGGCCGTCCACGGCGGCCGCTGATGGTCCCAGCTCGCCAGCCGGCGAACTCCCAGCCAGTGAAACAGCAGCATGTTGAGGCCGGCCAGCAGCAGGCACACCATTTTCAATCGAAATGGAATATTGCCGTAATAGGTAACCGCCTTCGACGAAAACATCATCATGCCGGCCAGCGCGGCAACCGCGAAGGCCGTCCAAGTCCAAGGCAGCATCTCGGCGGCTACCTCGCTGAAACGCCGTTCCTTGTTGGCTATGCCTAAGAGCCGAAGATCTACGGTCATGATGCTGCCCACAACCAGAACCAGGGCAAACACATGCACAGTCTCGATGGTCGGAAACATCCACACAGACTCGCGGATCTGCGTTGGAAAATTCAGATCCTGCAGTTTTGCCAGCGTTTCTTCCAGCGCCATGGATTTAAAACGCCGCGCGCGGCCGGTCAGACATAAGCGATCCAGCGTCCGGCGGTCACGATGCCGGCGCCGACCACAACAGCCGCAATGCCGACGGCGCGCGCGGCGCGGCGGCGTGGTACGGATTGGGTCCAATAATCAGGGTTGCGCCGCGTACGGCTTTGCACGAGCAGCACTAGGCCGGCGAGCGCCAACACCAGCAGCATTTTCACGCGAAAAACCCAATTGAGCAGCTCGCGCGCCGGCTCGGTGATCGTGAGCAGAATGCCTGTGGCGAGCAGCACGCACAGCGCGATCCAGACCCACGGCGCCGACCGCGCCGTGAGAGATGCCAGCGGCTGCGGGCTGCGCGTCAATCCAATCAGCCGAAAGCTCACCACATAAACTGAGGTCAGCAGGATCGCGATCGCGATGATATGCACTGTTTGCACCACGGGAACGAACCAATTCGCCGACTGAAACGCGACGCTCAGGCTCGTCCTCGACAGCCAATCGCAAAATTGCTCGACCACGTACCACCGTGCTTGTTATGGGTCGCCTACTTTGAATGGAGTGCATCGTCCAGGCAAGGGCACCCTGAAGTATAGTGGGTAAATGCGCCTCGGCCTGTCGAATGACGCTCGAACACTCGCCATCTGGACCGGTGTCGCCGTGCTGCTCGCCTGGTGCGTCGGCATGTTCGGCCGAGGCTACTGGACACCGGATGAGCCGCGCGAGGCGGACATCGCATGGCGCATGAGTTGGCAGGCGGATAAGGCCGTGCCTCTGCTGGCGGGCGAGCCGTTCTGTGAAAAACCGCCTCTCACCTACTGGCTGGCGGCGCTGCCTATTGCCGCGTTGGGCGCTCAGGCATGGGCCGCAAGGTTGCCCAACTTGCTTTACGCATTGATCACCGCGCTCGGCGTCGGCTTGCTCGCGTCCCGCAGCGCCGGCCGCCATGCGGGATTGGCGGGCGCGGCCGCAATCAGCACATTCCTGCTGTCCTACCAAACCGCAATTTGGCTCGCGACGGATGCACCGTTGCTCGCAACCGTTTCCATCGCATTGCTCGGCGCGTACATCGGGTTTTATGCGGCGAGCAGCAAAGAGCGCTTGCGCGGCTATCTCTTGATGCACGCAGCCTTAGGGTTGGGGTTTCTCTCCAAGAGCGCGATCGCGTGGATGGTGCCGGCGATGGCCATTCTGACGTTGATCATTTGGGAAAGACGCTGGCGTGAATTGTTCCGGTGGGAGCTATATGTAGGCTTGCTGCTTCAGGCGGCGATGATATTCAGCTGGGTGTGGTTCGTGTACCGTGGCGATGACGGACCTGCGCATCTGAAAGTATTTTTCTGGAACAACCTCGTCGGCCGCTTCGCCGCCGTCGACGCGCCTCCCGAGCTGCAATACGCAGCCGCTCATCGCAACTCCCCGGGGAAATACCTGATCGAATTGCCCCTGTATCTATTTCCGTGGACGCTGCTCGTCATCGCAGCGGCACGACGCGCCTGGCGGCGCCGTCGAGGCTCGCTGCACCATAATCGCGCCGTGCGCTTTGCCCTGGCCGCATCGCTGCCGCCGTTGATCCTGCTTTCGCTGGCGGCGACGGCACGTAACATTTATTTCGCACCCGCGCTTCCGGGAATCGCTCTGCTCCTCGCCTGGTGGGCGCATGAGATCTTATCGGACCCAGATCCTTGGGACTTGCGGGCGCTGCGCGCCACGTCAGTTCTGCTGTTGCTCGGCGTCGGCGTGTTGTCGGCGGCTGTGGCGATTGTCGGCGCCGACGACTGGAACGGCCTCTCTCAGCACTGGATATATGTGGTGATTTCCGGCGCCGGCCTGCTTGCCGCCGCGGTATTGGCGGTGCGCGCCTGGACGGCGGTCCGCGATCAGTCCGTAATGGCGCAAAGCGCGCTGCTGCTCGCCTACTGTGCGCTGCTCGTTGGACCCGCCTCGCAGGTTTACCGGGGAGTGGACGCTTGGCAGGATCTGGCGAAGATCGGCCGTGCGGTCGAGCGGGATACCGCAGGAAGGCCGCTGCTGCTGCTTGCGCCCGACGAAACCACACGCGCAGTGATTGACCTGTATACGAGGAATTCCGTTGGCAGGATCGCCGGGCCGCTCGACGCTTCCGCGATCGATCGACTCAGGACAGCCGCGGCCGCGGCTCCCGGCAGCTTTTTTCTGGTGCAGCTGCCGACGCCGCCGGCGCTGCGAATGCCTTGGCGTGGACCGCCGCCCGAAGCGCAGATCCCGGACTGGATGCGTACGGCCGATCTGATATTGGTGGAGCAGTACGCGTTGCCCCACGGGCGCCGCTACGCGCTGCTTCGGCTCAAGCTTTGATCAATTCGCGGTATAGCGAATCGTATTCTTTTATTTGCCGGGTCCACGAATAGTCCTTGCTCATGGCATTCTGCATCAACGGCAACCAGCTGCGCGCGTCGGCATGCCAATCGAGAACGGTGTTGACGGCCCAGCTTACAGCCGGCGCATCATAATCATTGAACACGCAACCTGTACCGCGTCCGGTGCTCGGGTCGAAGTGCTGCACCGAGTCCGCAAGTCCTCCTGTATTGCGCACCACCGGTATGGTTCCATAACGCAGGCTATACAGTTGATTGAGGCCGCAAGGCTCATAGCGCGAAGGCATGAGAAAAATGTCGCAGCCGGCCTCGATCAAGTGCGCGAGGGGTTCATCGAACCCGGAACGATAGCTCACGCGGTTGGGAAAGCGCTGCGCCAAGTTTTCGAAGAACCCGGAATATTTCTGCTCGCCGCTGCCCAGCACGGCCAGCCCAAAATCCCTGGCCTGCAGCAGCTGCGGCACCGAGTCGAACAAGAGATCAATGCCCTTTTGCTCCGCCAACCGCGTCACCATGCCGATCAGAGGCTGCGACGTCGACATCCTGAGCTCGAGCGTTGCAATCAACATCTCCTTGTTGATCAATTTGCCGCGCAAGTCCTGCGGGGTGAAGTGAGCGCTGAGATGAGGATCGTGCCGCGGATCCCACTCGCGATAGTCGACGCCATTCAGTATTCCGACGACCGGATCGGCGCGCTCGCGCAGGGCATCTTGCATTCCCATGCCAAGAGAGGTGTCGCGAATTTCGCGCGCATAGGTCGGGCTGACGGTGCTGACGGCATCGGCGTATCGAATCCCGGTCTTCAATGGATTGATGACCCCGTGTGCCAAGTCGCTTCGATCGAGCAATGATCCGGATTCGCCCAAGCTCAAGTCCGCGGCCGCGGCGCTCGACATGACGCCCTGATAACCTATGTTATGGATTGTCAGTAAGGATTTGGCACGCGCCAGCAGCGGGTCGGCGCGGTACAGCGTCTTCAAGTACAGCGGCAGGAATGCCGTGTGCCAGTCATTGCAGTGAAATAAATCCGGCGCAAATCCCAAGCGCCTGCAGCTTTCGAGCACGGCGCGGGTAAACAACAAAAAGCGGCGATGCTCATCAGGATCGGTCGTATACAGGTCGCCGCGCTCGAACAGCATCGGACAATCGACGAAGTACACCGGAATATCGGTTCCCGGATAGTCCTCAGTCATGAGGGAAAACCGGTATTCCGTGTCGCCGATCGACAGCGCCAGGCGCTGAGCACCGAGCACCGGCTGAAGGGCGTGATTGCGCCGCACGACGGGATACAGCGGCATGAACGCGCGGACATTACAGCCGATCGCACCCATATTGCTGACCAAGGCGCCGGCGACATCGGCCAGGCCGCCGGTCTTTGCGTACGGAACCATCTCGGAACTCAAAATGCACAGCTTCAATGCCGTCATAAACGCAGTCTAACAAAGCGCCCGAATGGGCCGAGAGAAACCTGGTGCACGCGCCTTTAGTGTGTCAGGCTTCGCTTAATGCGACACGCTGCCCGCACCAACACCGGACGCTACGTCAGCCGTTTGACCAGCGGAACGCTGGCGGTAATCATGGCGGGAGGCCGCGGCGAACGCCTCAAGGCCCTGACGGAACATCGCTGCAAGCCGGCCACTCCTTTCGGCGGAAAATTCCGCATCATTGATTTCGTGCTGTCGAATTGCGTCAATTCGGGCATACGCCAAATCGCCGTGCTGACGCAGTACAAATCTCAATCGCTGATCCAGCACATCCAGCGCGGCTGGAGCTACTTGCGCGGCGAGCTCGGCGAATTCGTGGAGCTGATTCCGGCGCAGCAGCAGATCGGAACGCACTGGTACCGCGGCACGGCCGATTCGGTGTACCAGAATTTGGATTTCATCCGCTCGCATCATCCGACGCACGTGCTGATTTTGGCCGGCGATCACATTTATAAAATGGATTATGGGCCGATGATCGCCTATCACGATCAATGCGACGCGGACATCACGGTCGGCGTGGTCGACGTGCCGATAGAGCGCGCCAACGAATTCGGCATCATGACCACGGACGACACCAACCGGGTGCTCAAATTCGCGGAGAAGCCGAAGAATCCCGATCCCATCCCCGGTCATGCAAATCATGCCCGCGCCTCCATGGGCATCTACGTTATTGCCACCGAGCGGCTCGAGAAACTGCTGATCGAGAACGCGGCCAGCGAGACCACCAATCATGATTTCGGCCGCAACATCATTCCGCCCGCTATCGAGAACCTGAGGGTATTCGCCTATCCGTTTCACGACGTCGAAACGCGCGCGCAAAATTACTGGCGCGACGTGGGCAATGTCGATGCCCTGTACGAAGCGAACATGGAGTTGGTATCGCTCAACCCCGAACTGAACATTTACGATCATCAGTGGCCCATCTGGACGTATCAAGCACAGCAGCCGCCCGCGAAATTCGTCTTGGACGACGACGGCCGGCGCGGCATGGCAGTCAATTCCATGGTTGCCGGCGGCTGCATCATCTCGGGAGCCTACGTTCGGCAGTCGCTGCTGTCGGTTGACGTGCGCATCGAGGAGGCCAGCAGCATCGATAGTTCGGTGCTGTTGCCGGGCGTGACCGTCGGCCGGCATTGCAAAATCACGCGCGCCATTCTCGATGAAGGCTGCGTGATTCCAGACGGACTGCAGATCGGCCAGGACTTGGCCGCGGACGCCAATCGCTTCTTCGTCACGAAACGCGGCGTGGTGCTGGTGACGCAGGATATGCTGCGTGCGTCTCAAGGCGCCGTGCCCGCACCGCCCGCAGTGCCCGCCGCGCCCGCCGCATCGGCCCCACCTTAAGCGCGGCGCAGCGCGAGGCTGGACCACGCGGCGATAACGCTGCGCGGCTCGATGCCCAACATGCTTGGATCGCCGTCGATTTGTCCGGTGAGCAGCCGTACATCGGCACCGGCCGTGCCGCAGGGACGATACAGCGAAGGCAGCGCCTTGCCGAACAGCACGACCTGGGGACAACCCACCGCGGCCGCAGCGTGCGCGGGCCCGGAGTCCACCGTGACGAGACCGTCGGCCCGTTCCAGCAACGCCACCAGCCGCGGTATCGGCAAGTCATCGGCGAAATTGAAGAGGCTCGAGGTCCTTGCCAGCGAGGCGAGCTCCTGGTTGAGGGCAAATTCGGGACCGGTGCCCAGTAAGACTATGGCGTGCTGCGGGTGCCGCTGCCGCAAAAATCTCAAAACTTCCGCCCAGCGTTCATTGGGCCAAAATTTATTGTTGACTGCCATGCGGCGCGGACCGCGCCGCATGGTCCTTTTGTTGCCGATCTGGATCAGGATCAAAGGTTGTTCCCCGACACCGCGCATGTTGAGCCAAGCCTCGAGCTCGCTGCGCTGAGCTTGCGTCACCTGCAAATAGCAGCCCGGCGTGACTGCTTCGATGTCGGAGTGAGGAATGCCCGCAAGCGCCGCAGGCATGACTTGCGCCAAGCGGCGCCATTGCTGAGTGGCGTGTTCACCGGGCAGCAACGGGTGGTCCCTCACATCCACGATGCTGCCGCGGGGGATACCGGCGCGCTCGAGGATCGGCAGGGCCGCCGGATCGCCGTCGCAGTACCAGGTGGGACCCGCGCCGCGCTTTCGCAGGATCCTCACGATCCGTTGTTGATCCAGGCTCAACCAATAAGGGGTCTTGCGGCTGCGCAGCCGGTAGATCTCGCCGACGCCGGGCTGCCCGCGCAACAGGGGCTCACTCCAGGATCCGGAGGTGACGATATCGACGGGCGTGCGGAATTCGGCGTAAAGCACCCGGATCAACGCGGTCAGCAAAACCATGTCGCCGAATGCCCCGCAGCGCAGCGCCAGCGGCCGCGGAGAGATGTGCGGCGCCAACGCCCGCTCCTAGCGAATGACGCTGTCGCTGAACCTTTCCATTTCTTCCAGCTGCGGACTGAACTGCAGCAACAGAAGATCGACTCCCACTTCTTCGAACTTGCCGATTTGATCCTGCACTTGCGAGGGGGTTCCAACGAGCCCGGAGCGCAATCCGCGGTTCGAAACCGAGTATTCCTGAATCGACATCTTCTGCTCGAGTTGCGTGCCCTGCAGCCATTGCTGATAGTTGGCGTAGCCCTTGGCATTTTGCTTCACGTCGGTAATGCGCTCGACTTCCTTGGCTACGTCGCTCTCCGAATTGCGCGTGAACGCGTAGCCGGCGACGCCGAACTGCATCCGGCCGAGCCCGAACTTCTCACGCCGCGCGCTCATATCGGCAATCTTGGCCGCCACATGCTCCGGTGAATCGCCATGCATGACGTAGGCATCGCACTTTTGTGCGATCAGGTTTTTCGCCGCTTCCGATTCGCCGCCCGCGTAAATCGGCGGCCGCGGCGAGCGCACCGGCTTCGGCTCGAGCACAGTGTTTTCGGTGCGGTAATACTTGCCGGCGTGGTTGAAGGCCTTTTGCGACCACGCGCCGTTGACCACGTCCAGCCATTCGGAGGTTCGCCCGTAGCGGTCGTCGTGGCGTTCGAAATCGACGCCGTACATTTTTGCCTCCTGCTCCCACCATGAGGAAACCACATTCAAGGCAAGACGGCCGTTGCTGATGTGATCGATGTTCGCCGCCTGCTTGGCGAACAGCGCCGGCAGGTGAAACGTCGGACGCACAGCCACCATCAGCTCCAGCGTCTTGGTGACCGCCGCGAGAGCCGCCGAGGTGGACCAAGCGTCAAGGCTGGGTGCATCGATGCCCTTGATGTCATTCATGTTGAGTTCAGCGATCAGCGATAAATCGAATCCGATCTCCTCGCTGCGCCGCGCGAGCTTGCTGGTGTACTCCCAGCTGGCCTGCATGTTCTCGTCATCGACATTGCGCAGCCAGCCGCCGAACACTGGCATCCAATAGCCGTACCGAATACCTTTCTTAGCCGGCACGGCGCACCTCATCTTGCAAATAATCGGCCAGATTCTCCACCGGATTGAAACCGATGACCCGAGGCGCGTCCGCCACGAAATTGGAGAGCGCGTTGATGTCGTAGTAGTAGATGTTGCCATCCCTGTCATCGATGATGTACTCGATGCCGCCGACGTCGATGCCGGCGGCGCGCACGATTCGCTCGATGTCCTGCCTCACCTTGGCCGGCGCGTCATAACCTTCGACCTTGAGTCCGGCCTTCGCACCTTCGACCACGCAGGCATTTTCCAGGGTTTGTCCCGCCGCAGTCTGACAGATGTCCGCCGGACACAAGTCGAACGTCTCTCCGGTCAGATGCACCTTGATCGCGTATAGATACTTGCCGCCCAAGGTTTCGACACGCGTGATGTAGCCGCCGCGCGCGGGAATGAATTCCTGCACCAGCGCGACACTGTCGTAACCCAGGTCCAACTGACCCGCGGTGATCGCTGCAGCCAATTCCGCCTTGGTGTTGAAGCGGGTGATCCCTTTGCCGCTGCCGCCGGTGTTGGCCTTGACGATGATGGGATAGCGCAACCCTTCCGCGGCCGCCGGCGCCTGGTGGGGTGAGTGAATGATGCGCGACGTCAAGAAGCGCAGACCGAGGGACTTCAACAGCGAAGCCTGGCCGGCCTTGGATATTTCGTATCGGAACGCCTTGGCGCCGTTGATGACCCGGACGCCTTGCAGCTGCAAGTGCTCCAGATAAGCCAACGTATGAAAAATTCCGGAGCCGTGCTGACGGCTGTTCGCCGAGGGGCTCATGCGGTTGAACAGCACCTTGAAGGGCGCCTGCTGCAGGCCCACGTCGTAAAAATGGTCCGGTATGAATATTTTCTCGAACGGAACCTTGCGCCGCTCCAGCTCGGCAAATATCTGCGCGAACCATTGCGGATGTTCGTATAGAAATGCCAGCGCCGCGCGATCTGTCTGCGCGACTTCTGATATGGCCACTGCGCTGCCCGATATCGACATGAATCACTCCTACAAACTTGGAAACATTCGTCCGAACCGAAAATCATGCGCCCCGAGCGCATTGCTGCGCAACACACCCTCCCGGACCATCGCATGGGCAGCTGCGTCCGCCAGGCGGGCGGCTGCAAATCGAATGAGTCCGCCAGTATAGGCGTGGCGGCGCGCGGCTCGCGCGCAGGAAGGTTAAAAATAAGTGTTAAATCGCCGGCCTGCGCATTTGCCACCCCGGTCCAATTTCGGCATCCTCGGGATCGATATCCTCAAGGAGTATAGGGATGGGTTCGGAGGAGTCATCCGCGCTGCCCGAGCATCCGGTAGGGACCGAGACGCCTAATGCTCAGCGGTTTGCCGCGCTGTATCGCGATTTGCGGCAACTTGCCGAGCGTCAACTGCGGCGCAGCGCCGGCGCATCGATCAGTCCGACCACCCTTCTGCATGAAGCCTACCTCGACATGTCGGGGAAAGATGCGGTATTTCCAGATCGCGAGCGGTTCATCGGCTACGCGGCCCGCGTCATGCGCGGTTTGATCATCGATCTGGTGCGGGAACGGCGCGCCCTGAAGCGCGGTGCCGCCTTCCACATTACTCAACTTCCCACGGAGATAGGCGCTCCGGACGGCGACGAGGCAGCGCTCACGCGTTTGTCCGACGCACTCGACGAGCTGGCCACCCACGATGCGCGGCTTGCCGAGGTCGTGGATCTGAAATACTTCTGCGGCTACACCTTCGATGATATCGCCGCACAGCGCGGCACCTCGAAGAAAACCGTGCAGCGGGACTGGGAAAAAGCCCGGGTCATTCTGTTTAGACAGTTGACCGACGTCTCCGAATAATTGAGCAAGCGCGCTGTCATTTTGGCGCTGGTTGCCGCGCTGGCTTCGCCGCAGGCAGCGGCATGGGGCGATGCCGGTCACAAGGTCACCGCCCTGATCGCGTACCGGCACCTGAGCGCAAAGGCGCGATCGTCGTTGGATGCGATGCTGGCAAGCGACTCGGATCCGCTCACGCTGCCGGATTTCGCCAGCCGCGCGACCTGGGCCGATAAGTACCGAGTCGCGCATCGCGAGACCGCTGCCTGGCATTTTGTCGATGTCGAGATCGACAGTCCGGATCTTCAAGGTGCCTGCTTTGGATTTCCGCCCTCGCCGCCCGGACAGTCGAGCCAGGGACCTGCGCAAGACTGCGTGGTAAATAAGATCGAAGAATTTATGCTCGAGCTGCAGAACTCCGCCGCCTCAGCCGCCGAGCGCCTGCTAGCATTGAAGTTTCTGATCCACTTCATCGGTGATCTGCATCAGCCGCTGCACGCGGCCGATCATCAGGACAGGGGAGGCAACTGCGTGGGCCTCAACCCGCCGCAAGATCGGCAAACCAACCTTCACGCCTACTGGGATGTGGCGGTGGTTGATGCTCAGGGATCCTCGCCGGAACAAATTGCAGATGAACTCGACAGCGGCCTCATCGCCGGCGAAATCGCGGTCTTGAGCCAGGGCACGCCGCGAACCTGGGCGATGGAAACCTTCGAGGTCGGACGCCGCAACGCGTACGCGATTGCTTCGAAGCCGACTTGCGATCACGGCGGGTCTATCGCTTTGCCTGCCGTATATCAAGCGCAAGCCGAAAAAGCTGCCGCAACGCAACTGCTCAAGGCCGGCGTGCGCATGGCGGCAGTGCTCAACCGCGCGCTGGACCCTTAGGAGAGTTGCTGCAGGCTCGCGATGCGTGAGATTTCGCTGTCGGGCACGCCGACGCCGCGGGCGTAACGAGGCCATTGCCGCAGCACCTCTGTGATCTCATCCAGAAGCCGGTTCGCACCGTCGACGTCGAACTGCCGCGCCACGCTCAACAAGTCCGCACGCGTGATATTTTGCGCTTTGCCGCTCACCAGCATTTGATGTTGACGCGTCCATTTGTTGGGACCCGGGTCGTGCGAAAAGCTCATATCGTAGGCCGGCGATAAGCTCCAGCGCCCCGCGGCGTCCATGATGAATGCCAGGTTCTTGGTATGGTCATCGCAGTTGCGCGCCATGACGTTGAATGCGCAGCGCAGCCACGCTTGCCGCAGTGCCTGCGCTCCGAGGTTCAGCTGCAGAACGGTGCGAAAGTACTGCTCGTAGCTGCTCACGTAGGGAATGTTGAAGTCCAAATGCTGCATGCCGCACAGCGTCTGCATGTGGATTTTTTCATTGCCGCGGCGGTCGAAACGCCGCGACATGAAATGGGCGCGTCCCCCTTCTTCCAACAGCGCGCACTCGGACATCGCTATGCCGCAGTCCCGCGCCATGAGGTAGTGCGCATACTCGATGCGGCCAAATCCGCGCGCTGCGCCTAAGCGCCGAACATCTTCCACGCCATCGAACTTCAGCAGCCAATGCTCATAACCCGGCGGCAGGTCAAACTGCCCCGAGAGCACGCCGCGCGTCTTCGGATTCCATCCGATGACTGCTTTGGCTCGGGCGCCGCCCGCGGAACTGCCCACGTCGAGAATGCTTTGGGTGACTTTGGAAATCTCGCCGCTTAGGGCGCGGCGTGCATCCTCCACCAGCGCCGATATTTCCAGGGGTACCGCGGCCTCGGCACCCTCGGAGGTCGACATTGCCGGCTCGAACTCCAATGCGCCCATTGCCCGGTTGCCGACATAGAGGAGCCGCTGCAGGGAAGTGACATCCTCAGTGCGCATACCGTGTCGGGCGAGGTACTCATCGATCAGCGCATTGCCGAAACGATCGGGCAAAGAATCTGCAAGCAGTCCCGGCAAGCCGTGGAAGGTTTCGAGCGCCAGCGCGGGGAAGCTATAGCGGGCGCCGAGCACCGGCGGCATTTTCATCGGCGATGGCGCAAGTCCCGCCCGCACGAAGGCCGGCGCGTATTCGAACTCGTAGAAGCCTGGCTTGCCCCGCAGCGGTGCAACGGCGCCCACTTGCTGGCCCCAGAGCCGTACCTCGACGACAAGAATTTCAGCCACGGGGTTCCGCTTTGAGGTTGCGACGGGGAGCTCGCTGGCGGGGCCGAAGTGTCCGCTGCGCTTCCAGGATCTCCAACGGGCTGGGGGTGCCGGGGTCGGGCACCAGGCTTTCGAGCCGTTCCAGCAATCCCATGGCACGCATCAAGGCGACAAGATTTCGCAGGGTGATGCCGCCGGTCTTTTCAAAGCGGCGCAAGGGTGTGAGACCCATGCCGCTGCGCTTTGCCAATTCACTCGCCGAAATCGCTGCGCCGTTGGGATCGATGCGCCAGCGTCGCATGCGTCTGGCGAGTGCTGCTGCGATTTCTCGATCCGTCAACGCATCATAGGCCTCTATCATTTGCTAATTATAGATGTTTATAGCCATTATATCCAGATAAGTATCTAATAATAGATCATTAAATATCAGCGAAATTTAACACACTAAAATTAGACTATTACCGACGAATAATCAGATATACAGCTAATTTTAGTACCTCTGGTGCCGTGACAGAAAGACCTGGTATGACTTATCCATGCTGTGGACCAATGAATTCACCAAAAAGAGCTGCCCCTGCAAGGTCTGGATCTGCTGCTTCAGCAGCCGGGCGTCTTGCGCATCGAGCGAGGGCTGTCCCTTTAGGTCGAGGACGGCTCCGAGCGCGACGGACATGTCCCTCACGGCCTGACGCGCCTGTAAATCAATCTCGGCTTGCTCGCTATAGATATCCGAATACTCACGCGCTTCCGCATAAGACATGTAAGCGACGGCGCCGGTGGACTGCGCGGTCGCCCAGCTGACATTGTCGAAGCCGTTGATATCGAATTTCAGCGACAGGGAGCCATGATCCATCTTGGGATCGGCAATGACTCGATTCAAGAAATCGATGTCCTGTCTCAGCTCCTCCTGATGGGTCTGCAGTTCCTTGAACCGCACCTGCATGCCTGCGGCGTTGGCTTTGATCTCGGCCAACATGCTCTTCTCGGCCTGATGCATGACATGCCGGTGGTGAAACCACTCGACGGTGCCTTCTAGGCCCAGAGCGATCAACAATCCGATCGTGATGGTCGCCATGTGAATGAAGAAATCGCGCCACCCATGGATGGATGCGTTAGGCGGATGCACGTCAAACATGATTCACCTCTCCTAGTTCAGCGCCAGGGCCGCCATTTCCGCGCCGCTCAGGCGAATGCGCAGAATTCCGGCGATCGTCGGCGCAATTTGCCGCATGTCGATTTCGCCCAAGGACCGGCCCCTGGGTACTTGCGGGCCTACGATAAAGAACGAAGAACGCATTTCAGCTCGCTCCGGCACGTAGCCGTGCATGCCAAGATTGCTGGGCTTGGTGATGAGCGGCAGCGAAAGGCCATATGCCATTTCATAGCCGATTTTGAGCGACACCAAGAAGGCAGCTTGCGGGAAGCCCCCCGCCCGCTCGATTTCCGCGCGCGACCAAATCCGATCGATGCCGTTGGCCGGATCGCTCGCGAGCTTGTCCAGCAGCGACTTCACCCGCGCGCGGACCAGATCGTCGTTCGGATCAGCGAGCATCACGGCGGCGCTGCCGCCGGCAGGCCACAGCATCGCCTTCCAACCAGTCACCTTATTATCCTTATCGACGCTGAACAGTCCTGCTTCCCGGAACGCGGCGTAGAGGTTCACGTCGTGCTCGATCGCGGCGAAGCCGTGGTCCGACACGACACAAACCGTCGCCCGTCCGGGGGCCGCCTTTTCAGCCGCGGCGCGCAGCGTGCCGACGACTGCGTCCAGTCTTTCCAAGGTCTCGTTCGACTTCGGACTGAACGGCCCGGACAGATGCTCCTCCGTATCCAGTCCCGTCAAATAGACCGTCAGCAAACTGGGATGCTTTTTCTCCAGCAGCCTCACTGCGAAACGCGCGCGCACCTCATCCTCCGCCACGGTTTCCTCCATGCCTCCCGGATAACGGCCGAGCTCGGCCGACAATTCCTGCTCCAATCCGGGGGTGCTCAGGGCACGCTGCAGCTTCAGGTCATCATCCGTGCCGGCGCGCCAAATCTGCGGCAGGTTGTAGCTGATGTTTGCTGCCACGCTCACCGGCCAGTACACGTTCGCGGTCTTGAGGTGTGCGGCGGCCGCGGCATCCCAGAGCGTCGGCACCTTCATGTCCTCGGCGTACCAGTACCAGCCTCGGGCATTGCGCAACAGCGGATCGAACGTCGTGTTGTCGAAAATGCCGTGCTTGGCGGGTGAAGCGCCCGTCAACAGGGTGGTGTGACTCGGATAAGTCAGCGTGGGCAAGACGCCGCGAACGCCGCTGGCGTAGGCGCCATCCGTCATGAACCTTCGCAGGTTAGGTACTTTGAGGCCATGGCTTTGCGCAGCGATCACCGCTTCGGGCTTCATGCCATCCACGGAAATGAGCAAAACCATCGGCGCCTCGCGCGCATCATCCGCGGCCGCTGACTGCGAGCAGACAAAAAGGAATAGACAAGACAGCAGGCCATACTTCATTGGGCACCCATTATTGAAGACCACGAAACAACTGCAGAAACTCCTCGGCCGCCTTGTGCACGTTGCGCTGCCAATCCTCGGCCGCCGCGCCATCCGCGCCGTCGGTGACATACTTGGCGCACGCGAAATTTGCCTTTTCGTGCCGGCAAACCTTGGCCAGTGCATATGCTTCCATGTCGATCACCTCGCACGCCGCTTCGACATGAGTCGTTGCGAACGAATCGCCGCTGCCGCAGACAGCAGCGGGCAATTGAGTGAACACCGGATCGAACTCCAGCTTGGACGGCGCCTCGTCATAGGGGGTCACTCCGAGCGCAAAGCCCAAACCGCCGACATCCATATCGCGCTGCACGAACTCGTGACAAGCCAGCAGCATTCCCGATGCGTGGCAGCGGCTTCCCGCCGAGCCGAAATTCACGACCAAGGGCATGGCCTGCCCAAGCTGCACGTATCGCGACAGCTCCTTCATGAGCGCGATGGCCGCGTTGACCTTGCCTACGCCGCAAAAAAGCACAGGCACGCCGGCCGCCTCGAATACTCCCGAGGATTCCACGCGCAGCGCCATCACGACGATGATGGGAGGCAACTTAGTCATGGCCGCTCGCTAGTAGTTGATGGATGAGCGCAGCCGCAGATTGCGCCAGGAATAATCCGGGACGATGCGCAAATCAATCAATGCCACGAGCGCCTTGAGCTGATAACCGGCGCGATCGCACAGCTCGGCAGCCGCGCTCATGGTGCCGCCGGTCGCGAGAACATCGTCGACGAGCACGACGCGGCCGCTGCCCTTTTGCATTTCCAGCACTCCCGAGCCGTATTCCAGGTCGTAGGCGACATCGACCACCGGCGGCGGCAATTTCCCCTGCTTGCGGACCGGCACGAATCCCTTGCCGCGGCGTATCGCCAATGCGGCGCCCAAAATGAAGCCGCGCGATTCAATCCCTGCCAGGGCGTCGATCTCATGCCATTCTTGAGCGCTGAGCAGTGCATCCAAGGACGCGAGGGTCGCGTCGAAGTGATCGCGCAACAGCGGCGCAATGTCGCGGAACAAAATCCCGGGGCGCGGAAAATCCGGCACGTCTCTAATTGCACGCTTCAAGTCCGGCATAAGTGCTCGCTGGCTGGCATCCCGCCTTCAAGTTTAGCGGCTAAGCGGCGAAGATTCCCTCCCGCGATGCTATCCTTGCGCGTTTGGCGGCCTCGTCGACGGCACTTTAAGGCAAAGAATTTCGCATGATTTTGGTCATCGATGTCGGCAATACCCGCCTAAAATGGGCTTGGCTTACCAGCACCGGACTATCTGACCAACAGGCAGTGGTCCATCGCGATGCCAAGCCCGGCATCTGGACCACCGCCTTGTTCGAGTCCGGCCAAAAGCCGCAGCGGGTACTGGTCTCCAACGTCGCAGGACCTGCCATGGCCAAGATGCTCGCCAAGCTGGCGCGCAAGAACTTTCGCCTCGACATCGAATTCGTCACGGCGGGGCGCGAGTTTCACGGACTCACCAGCGGCTATCTCGATCCGTCGCTGCTCGGCGCCGACCGGTGGCTCGGGCTCATCGGCGCCTGGACCAAAGCCCGCACGGCGCTCTGTGTGGTCGATGCAGGCACTGCCGTCAAGGTCGACAGCGTGGATTCCAACGGCCAGCACCTCGGCGGTCTCATCGCGCCCGGTATCCACATGATGCGGGAAGTGCTGATGAGCAACACCAGCGACATCGCGAAAGCGGCATTCAACAGCACGCCCTCGCTTGCGGGTGTGCTGGCGAACAACACCATTGCCGCCGTGTCCCGCGGCGCCGTGTTTGCGCTGGCGGGCATGGCGGATCGAGCCTGCGAAGTGATCGAGCAAAGCACCGGCATCAAACCTAAGCTGTTCATCACCGGCGGCGACGCCAGCATGATCTCCGGAACGATGCGCATGCATGGCGAGATCGTGCCGGATCTGGTGCTGCGAGGGCTGGCCGAAATCGCGGCACAACCCCGCTAGGTCATGTTTCGTCCCGGACCCAAGAACCTCATTACCGATGTCGCGGGTCTTCAGGTCGGCCACGCAACCGACGAGGCCGCACGCACCGGGGTCACGGCCTTGCTCAGCACGAGCGGCTGGACCGCGGCCGTGGACGTGCGCGGCGGCGGCCCGGGAACGCGCGAAACCGAGGCGCTCGCACCGGAAAATTTGGTGGGCCGTGCCCATGCGATCGTGCTTGCGGGCGGCTCCGTGTTTGGACTGGCCGCAGCGGACGGCGTCGCGGCATGGCTGTCGGTGCAAGGCATCGGTCTGCAATTTCGTGCAGGTACGCCCGCCATCCCCATCGTGCCTTGTGCCGTTTTGCACGACCTCGGCAACGGCGGCGAAAAGAATTGGGGCCTGACTCCACCCTATCGCGAGCTCGGACTGAGCGCGGCGCGCGCTGCGCAGCCGGATTTCGCCATGGGATCCGTCGGTGCCGGCCGCGGTGCGTTGGCCGGAATGCGCAAGGGCGGCATCGGTTCGGCTTCACTGGACTTGCACCATGGCCTGGTCGTCGGAGCGCTGGCGGCCGTCAACTCCGTAGGCTCGGTGCTCATGCCGGACGGAAAGACCTACTGGGCTTGGCCCTTTGAACTGGACCAGGAATTCGGCGGAAGTCCCCCGCCGCAACAGTCTGTCGATGCCGGCGATCCCGCGCCCGATGACGCGCGCCTCGCGGCTATCGGCCGGCTGCGGCCGGGCAACAATACGACGATCGCGGTCGTGGCATGCAACGCCGACTTGAGCACCGTGGAATGCAAACGAATGGCCATGATGGCGCAGGACGGAATTGCGCGCGCCGTGCGTCCAGCGCACACTCCCTTCGACGGTGACACGGTCTTCGCGCTGGCAAGCTCCGGGCGGAAGCTCGAAGAGAATGTTCTGCGCGCCGCGCAGATCGGGCGCATCGGCTCTGCGGCGGCAGACTGCCTGGCCCGCGCCATCGCCCGTGCGGTGCACTTCAGTCAATAATCAATCGAGACCCCATGTCGGCGCGAACTGCGGCAATCGGCTTCACTGCACACTCCGGTTGGGCGGCCATGGTTGTGATCGGCGGCACGGCGGCGGCGCCCAGTCTATTGGATCGATCCCGGGTGCTGCTGACCGATGATCATGATCCTGACGCCAAGCAGCCGTACCATGCGGTCGAATTTTTATGCGTCGAGGAAGCGACCGGGCGCTTGGATGCGTACATGGCGGTCGCCACCCGCATGGCGCAGGCGTCCATTCAGGCGCAATCCGAGAAATTGAAACAACGCGGCATTGCCTTGAAGACCGTCGGCGTCGTCGATTCATCAAGCCGCAAGCACATTGCTCTGCCCTCGATACTGGCATCACACGCCCTGATACATGCGGCAGAGGGCGATCACTTCAGAAACGCGCTGTCCGTGGCCGCCGAGCAGCTTCGGCTCGAGGTCTTCCGGCTGCCGGCACGCGCGTTGGAAGATCATGCGGTGCAGTGCTTGCAGCTATCGCTCGGGCGCCTGCTCGACAGCGTGAATGGACTCGGCCGCGAAGCCGGCCCCCCATGGGGTGCGGACCAGAAAAAAGCTGCGTTGCTGGCCTGGACACTGCTGACAGAAAAGCGCTGACGCTTCAGGTTCCGACTATCGCCGCCGCCAGCGCCGCCTCGAAATCGGCCTGCTCCGCCCTCAGCCGCTGCAATTCGGACTTCGGCCACACCTGCCTGAGCTTGCCGTCGATCAAGACGCCGGCACTGTCGGCGTAGTGCTCGACAATATCCAAGGAATGCGTTGCCAGCAGCAGCGCGCCGCCGCGCGTTTCGATACGCGTCCGCAGATGGCGCTTGAGTATCAGCGCGCTTGCGGGATCCAAGCCATTGAACGCTTCGTCGAGGACGATCAACAGCGGGTCGCCCACCAACGCCAGCAGCACCGCGAGTTTCTGCCGCGTGCCGAGCGACAGTGTGTCGACGAATGATTCGAGGTACGGCGTAAATTGCAGCTCCTCGGCGAGCGCCAGAAGATCCGCGCCGACGCCGCTCTGTTCCTTGGATGCCGCATGAACTTCCAAGCATTGACGTGCGGTCAGGAGAGCCGGCAAGACATCCGGGGCGCAAGCGTAGCCTAAGCGTCGTTTTGCTTCGTGAGGGTCCTTGCGCAGCGAAAACCCATCGATCAGTATCTCGCCGCCTGACGGCAGCAAGCGGCTGACCACACAGTCGAGCAGCGTGCTCTTGCCGCAGCCGTTGGGACCTAAGAGGACGAACCAGTCACGCGCCGCCAGCGTGATCGAAATATTCTCCAGCACCGTGCGCCGGCCATAGCCGGCCCGCAGCCCGCGTATCTCCAGGATGCTGCCGCTCACCGCCTGCCCCAAGGACGCACATTCCACAACAGCGCGGCAGCGAACAACAGGCAGCCGAGCAGTGCCGCGCCTGCACCCACCTCGACGGCGCTGCGCAACGAAACATTGAACGCAGCCAAGAGCAACGCCGCCATTGCACTCGAGCCGACGATAAAGGCGCATGAAGGCAGCAGGAATGCATGGATGATCGCACCGGCCCGGACCGGCAAGGGCGCCAGCCAGCGCATCGCCACGCGGCTCACCGAAAGAGCCGCTGACCAGGAGAGCAACAAGGCGCCGGCCACGGCAAACAGGGCAATCACAACCATGGCGGTATCAGCCATGGTGCCCAGCGGCATCATGACAAGAATCGGAATCGTGGCTCGTGCCACGGCTTTCGGCTGTGCCCATGCAAACAGCTGGAGAATCGGCCATCGCCCCAGTGCAGCGAGCGAGGGCCGAATGGGCGCCGCGCTCCGGACCTTGCGGTGGGGAACGTAGCGCGAGCCCGGCGGCAGCTCGACGGGTTTCGGTGGCGGCACCAGATAACTGACGATCGCGCCCATCAGCACGCCGCCGCTCAAGTTTGCCCAGACCGCAAAGATATCGGCGCGCTGCGCCAATACCAGCGCGGCCACCAGCGACAGGATTGCGACGACGACAAGTGCCGCACTTGCCGGGGCAGTCTCGATGAGCAATGCCTCCCCGCGGGAGGCTGCGGGGCGGATCGGCACGGCCGCGAGCCAGGATCGCGCGAAACGGGCGCGCTCGAGCGAACGGCGGCGCGCCACCAGAATGGCAGTTGCGACGGCTGCGAGCCCCAGGCAGAGCAACCCGTGCCGCCGCAAGGCATCGATCACCGGCGCGATCGCATCGCCTTCGGCCCGGAACAACGCGGCGATTGCCCCGCAAATCAGCAGCGCCATCGCAACGCCGGCTCTCGCCCGTGCCTTGCGATTGCGCCACATCAACTTCGCGGTGAGCAGACGCGGGCCCGGCACTTAAGTAACCGGCAGCTTCGGCGTGGCGGCGATCAGCGACTGCGTATAGGCGTGGCGCGGCGAGGCAAACACCGCTTCCGCCGGGCCCTCCTCGACGATCCGTCCACGCTGCATCACATATATTCGGTCCGCGATGGCTCTGATGACCTGTAGATCATGCGACACGAATAGATACGACAGCTTGAGGCGCTGAGCAAGTTCGGCCAGAAGGCTCAGGACTTGCTCGCGTATCAGCACATCGAGCGCCGATACAGCTTCATCGAATGCGATAACCGCAGGTTCCGTGACCAGCGCACGCGCTATCGCGATTCGCTGGCGCTCGCCTCCCGAGAATTCGCGCGGCAGGCGCTGCGCGTCGCTCGCGGACAAACCAACCTGTTCCAACGCCATCGCCACTCTTCGGCGACGTTCCGCAGCGGTGGGAGGTGCGGCCAGCAGAAAGAACGGTTCGCCGATGAGCCGTTGCACAGTCCATTTGGGATCGAAGCTGCCGTATGGATCTTGGAAAACCGCTTGTATGGCGCGACGCAGACGGCTCATGGTTGCGCCGGTCGCGCCTAAAAAAGACTCTCCCAACAAGCTCACTTCACCGCCTTGGCTCTTTTCGAGCGCAAGAATGGCCCTGAGCAGGCTCGATTTGCCCGACCCAGACTCCCCCACCAGACCCACCGTCTCACCGGCGTGCACCGACAGCGAAACGCCATCGACGGCAACCAACGGCGGCGTCGAATGCCACAGAGAGTTCCTCTTGCGCGGATATTCCCGCACGATGCCGCGTACCTCAAGGACGGCCGGCGTGCTCGGCGGTGCGGCAGGCGCGGCATCGAGCGGCAGCGGTGCGGCGCGTTTCGGCTCCAGTCTCGCGGCCCTCAACAGTGCCGCCGTGTAGGCATGCCGCGGCCGTTTCAAGATGTCATCGACCGCGCCCTGCTCGACAATTTCGCCCTGGCACATCACCGCGGCACGATCGGCCAGTTGCGCAACAACGGCAAGATCATGCGTCACCAAAATGAGCCCCATATTGCGGGTGCGCACCAGATGCTGCAGCAGCAATAATATTTGCGCCTGTGTGATGACATCCAAGGCGGTCGTGGGCTCGTCCGCGATGAGCAAGCGCGGCGACATGGCCACCGCCATGGCGATGGCAACGCGCTGACGCTGACCGCCGGATAATTCATAAGGCAACCGATCGAGGCCTAGCTGCTCCAGACCCACATCATCCAGCGCCTGGCGTGCCGCGCGATGCGCCTCGTTTCTCGGCACATTTCGATGCAATCGAACCGTTTCCGCTACCTGGCCGCCGATGTGCATCAACGGATTCAACGCGCTCATGGGCTCTTGGAATACCATGCCGACGTCCCGGCCGCGGATGGCCTGAAGCTGCGCTTCGGTTTTCGCGATCAAGTCCTCGCCGTTCATGCGCACGACGCCGCTCAACGCAGCGTCCTGCGGCAGCAGACGCATGATGCCGAGCGCCGTCATCGTTTTCCCGGAGCCGGACGCGCCGACCAAACCTAGGATCTCGCCGCTACAAAGCTCGAGCGACACATTTTTGACCGCGTGCGCCGCCCCAAAGGCGACGTTCAATCCGATCACTTCCAGCAGCTTTGCATCGTTCATGCTGCACGCCCTGCGCGGCGGCGCAGTCCCTCGCCGAGAAGATTCAATCCCAACACGAACAGCGCTACCGCTACGCCGGGGAAAAGGGCGAGGTACGGCGCCAGCGCTGTCAAGGTTTGCGCCTCGTTGAGCATTCGCCCCCAGCTGGGCGTCGGCGGTTGCGCGCTTAGGCCCACATAGGACAGGCCTGCCTCGGCGATGACGCCCAGAGAAAACTGTATGGTGCCCTGAACAACCAACAGCGCGACCAGGTTGGGCAGGATGTGCTCGCAGGAGATTCTGACCCAGCCTTTGCCGGCAACACGGGCGGCCAGGGTGTAGTCGCGGGTCCACTGCTGCAACGCGCCCGCGCGGGTGACGCGCGCGAACACCGGGATGTTGAAAATGCCGATGGCGATGATGGCGTTGATGGCGCCGGGACCGAACACCGCGGTAATCAAAATCGCCAGCAGCAGCGCCGGAAACGCGAAAATCAAATCGTTGCCGCGCATCAGCAGCTCATCGATCGCGCCGCGCCGCGCGGCAGCGATGAGCCCTACGGGCACGCCCAAAAATACGCCAATGACCACAGAGAGCAACGCCACGCCCACCGAGGTTTGAGCGCCCAGCATGATCATCGACAAGACGTCGCGGCCCAGCTGATCAGTACCGAACCAATGGTGCGCGCCGGGCGGCTGCAGCTTGTCGATGATCGAGAGCGCGCGTGGATCGAACGGCGTCCAGAACTGCGCAAGAGCCGCCATGCCGACAAAAACCGCGGTGATCGCGGCGCCCGACATGAGGCTGACGTTGCGTCGAGAACCGTTCATGCTCCACGCGCATCCCGAAGCTGAGGACTGATCACCGCGTAGCCTAAATCAACCAGAAAGCTGACCGTCACGACGGCAAAGACCAAAACCACGACCACGCTCTGCACGACGATCAAATCGCGCTGAACTATTGCTTGAAACACCAGCCTTCCCAGGCCCGGCAGGAAGAAGACATTTTCTATGATCACACCGCCCGCCAAGAGAAAGGAGAACTGCATGCCGAGAATGGTCAAAACCGGTATCAGTGCATTCGGCAGCGCGTGGCGCGTCAGCAACCGCCACTCGCCGGCGCCCTTCGCACGCGCGGTTCGAATGTAATCCTCATCCAATATATCGATGAGCGCGCCGCGCAGCACGCGCGCGAGAATTGCGGCCTGCGGCATCGCCAGCGCAACGGCGGGCAGCGTCAACGCTTTCAGCGCGCTCCAGAACCCTGCCTGCCACCCGGGGAATCCGCCCGCCGAAACCCAGCGAAGTCCGATCGCAAAAAGCAAAACGAGCAGCATCCCCAGCCAGAAATTGGGCAATGCCAAAGCCAGCTGCGTGGCGCCGCTGACGATGGTGTCGCCGGCGCGACCTCTCCTTGAGGCCGCAAACAATGCCACGGGGAAAGCGAGCGCGGTGGACAGCAACAGCGCATACACGGCCAGCGGCAAGGAGACCTGCAACCGCTCGGCCAGCAATGTGCTTACGGGAATCCGGTAGGTATAGCTCAGGCCGAAGTCGCCGTGCAACAATCCTCCAAGCCATGACAGATAGCGCTGCAATGGCGCTGCGTCCAAGCCAAGTTGATGACGCAAGACCGCCACCGTGCCGGGTTCTGCCTGCAGCCCCATCATGTACCGCACCGGGTCGCCCGGTACGACCTGCACAATGACAAACACGATCGCTGTCGAGGCCAGCAGTGTCGCCGCCAGCACCGCCACGCGCTCGGTCAAAAAGGCGCTGCCGAAGCGGCGGCCCACGAGAAGGAGCAATGCCAACGATGCCACGCTGATGCCGATGCCCGCTGCCTCGATGAGCGGCCGGCGGATCATCGGCGTTGCCGCGGATTCGGCGCCATGGCTGACCAGCGCCGCGTCGTCAAAATAGGCGCGGGAAACATTCACCACACCGAGCACGCTGCCGAAATCGATGCCGTGCAGATGCGCATTCCATACGTCCAATTTCGGATACTGAAACAGGAATCCGTTCACGGCATCGGCTGCGAGCTTGCGCTGTATCCGATGCAGCAGGTCCGTGCGTTCGGCCGCCTCGGTGCTGGCGTCCAGCGCCGTAATCAGCGCCTTGTATTCGGCGTTGGAATAGCCGAAGTAGTAATCGTCGCGCGCATAGATGTCGTAGTCCAACGGCTCGGCATGGCCCACGATGCTCAGATCAAAATCGTGCCGCGCGTAGACCTGATCCAGCCATTGCGCCCACTCGAGGTTTTCGATTCTCACTTGGATCCCGACTTGCGCCAATTGCGCCGCGACAATCTCGCCGCTGCGCCGCGCATAGCTGGGCGGCGGCAGCTTTAGGGTCAGCGCAAATCCTTTTGGGTATCCGGCTTCCGAGAGCAGCGCCTTGGCCTTGGCGACATCGTGCGGATACACGCCCGTCAGGTCGATGTAGGCAGGGTTGCGCGGCGGAAAGTGGCTGCCGATGGGCGTGCCGTAGCCGAACATCGCGCCATCGATGATGGCACGGCGGTCCAACGCATAGGAAATTGCACGGCGGACCAATACGTCATTCAAGGGCGCCGTGCGCTCGTTGATCCCCAGCACCGTCTCCATCTCGGTCGTCCCGTTGAATACCTTGAAGCGCCGATCCGCCGCAAACTGCGCGAAGCTCTCCGGCGCCGGATAATTTGAGAACGCGTCAATGTCGCCGGCCATCAGCGCGGCAAAGGCCGCCGTGGGATCGGCGATGAATTTGAAGGTGACTTGATCCAGCAGCGCGGGCGGCCCTTGATAATCGGGGTTACGCTCCAGGGTTATCGAATCGCCGCGTCGCCAGCGCAAGAAACGAAACGGACCGGTGCCGATGGGCCGCACGGCATTGTTCGACGCGGATTGGGGCGAGACCATCACGGCGGCTCCGAAGGCGAGACCCTGCAGCATTCCTGCGGAGCGCCGGCTGAGCGAAACCTTGAGGGTCAGGGGATCAACGGCCTCAAGGGCGCGAATCACCGCCAGCCGCGATCTCTGTGGATTTGTCGAGCCTGACGCCGCAATGCGCCGCAGCGAGAACTGCGCCGCCGCGGCGTCAAAGACGCTGCCGTCGTGGAAGCGCACGCCGCCCTTCAAATGGAATACATAGGTCAGACCGTCTGCAGAGACATCCCAGGATCGGGCCAGCATCGGCAGCACCGAACCATCGGCCGCGAATTGCACCAATCCCTCGTACACATTGCCGTAGAGCACCTCCGAGATTGCCGCGGCTGGATTGGCGGTGGGATCCAAGACCGGCGGCTCCAGCTGCGTGCCGATGATCATCCGCTGCGCGGCCTGGGCCGGGCTCGCCACGAACCACGCGGTCCCGAGCAGCGCCAGCGCCAATTTTCTAAGGTGTGTCAAAGACGGCAATCATGCGGTACCGGCGGACGGTCAGGCGGTACCGAACAGCATCGAGCGGGCAGCCAGCGCCATGACTTTTGCCGAATTTACCATGTCCTCGATCAGCACATATTCATCAGGCTGGTGGGCAAGATCGAGAATTCCGGGACCATAGGCAATGCAGTCGCGCAATTTGCCGATGCGATCGATATGTTTTTGGTCGTAGGTACCCGGAGAACACACGAATTCCGCCGCGCGGCCCAAAACCTGCCGGATCGCGGCGGCGGTGCTGCGAGCCACCGGTCCGTTGCGATCCGCCATGGTGGGTTGGACTTCGAAAATATCGCGAAGCTCGAACGCGAAGCCGTCGCGCTCCTTGGCGAGCTGCTCCAGCAGCGCACGAACCTCGCCCTTGACGTTGTCCATGTCCTCTTCAATGAGCAAGCGGCGATCGATGACCATCCTGCACGAATCCGGAACGCAGGGCGCGGGGAAGCCGGAGGTCTCCGCCTGACCCCCATGGATGGAATTGATGTTCATGGTCGAATGCCGCGCACCGGCCGGCACGACCGGCATGTCGGTGCGGCGAACCGCGAGCTTGGGATACAGATCCCGTTCCATGCGATCAATCAAGGCATTCATGTGGCGCACGGCGCAATCACCCAGAAAGGGCATGGATCCATGCGCCATGCGGCCATGTGTCTCAATTTCGGCCCACCAGACTCCGCGGTGCCCGATGCAGACCCGATCCACATTGAGCGGCTCGGGAATGATGACGTGATCGACGCGAGGCGCTGAAAACCAGCCGCGCTGCGCCAGATAGTGCACGCCGCCGAAACCGCCGGACTCCTCATCGACGGTGCCCGAGATTTCCAGCGCGCCCGGCAAGGCAGTCTCTTCGTCGATCAGCGCTTCCACGGCTATGATGGATGCCGCGAGACCGCCTTTCATGTCGCAGGCGCCGCGTCCGTATATCCTGCCGTCCTTCAGCACGGCTTCAAATGGATCCAAGGTCCAGCCGCCCCCGGTCTGTACCACGTCGATATGGCTGTTGAAGTGCACGCAGGGTCCGGGAGCGCCGCCATCGCGCCGTGCGATCACATTGATGCGTGGATAACGCTCGCTGTCGCCGGGTGTGCCGGACGCGCGCACGTAGTCGACCGCAAAGCCGCGGGCGCTCAATCGCCGGCCGATGTATTCCGCGCAGGGCTGGTAAGCCTCGCCCGGTGGATTGACCGTCGGAAAGCGAATGAGCGTCCGTGCCAGCTCAACCAAGTCGTCGCGGCGCGCGTCGATCCGCTTGAACAAGCTCTCGGTCGGGTCGCCGGTCATGTATCTTTTCCGGCGTGGCGGACGCGGGTGAGCGCGGCCCGGCTGCGGGCCTGATCGGCCAAGCCAGCGAGTCCAAGCTCATCGTAGAGAGCGGCCAAGGCGGCGTTGACCGGCACGCCATTCGGGTCGCTGCCGCGCCGCAACTCCAGCATGTGCTGTGCGGCGGTCAAGCGTCCGCTCTTGAGCGCCGCATCCAGCAAGAACTGCGCGAAAAGATCGCGCTGCGCGTGACTGCCGCCCGCTTCCGCCATGCGCGGCATCGCCATGCTCAACTGATGCCACGCGCGTTGGTATTCGCCGCATGCGTAGGAATACAGTCCTTCGCAAGCCGGCAGTGCAACTTCCCGCCAGACGGTGCGGGTGAATTCCGGCGCGTTGTGTGCCTGGTTCCTGACCGCCCCGAGCAATGCTTCAGCTTGCGGCCTGCGCGCCCGCGCCAACCCGTACAGATATTGCAGGGTAAGAAAAGGTTGAATCGTGTCTTTGGCGCGCGCTGCCAAGTGATCGGCAAGATCCTGCCAACGCGAACCCACATCGACACCGGCCAGCTCGAGCCGGGCGAGCAGCGAAATGGCGCCGACTTGATCTTGCGAATAGTCCTTGGCAACGCCCCAGCAGTGCTCGTCATATGCATCGAGCGCTTCGGCCACCCGCCCCTGACTCAAGTAGAACAGCGCGAGATGCCACCAGATATGCGTGACCATGAAGGAATTCAGCCCGGACCAGGTATCTGAGGCATCCTCCAAGAACTGCGCGCCTTCGTCGATGCGCCCGCGCGTAAGGAATACATGCGCCAACGCGTGTTGTGCCCAGGGTTCCTTGCGGCGCATGGCAAGGGCTGAGCGCGCCTCGGACTCGGCTTCCTCGAGCAAGTGACATTGCTCGTAACCGAAGGCCTTCATGCCGTATACATAGGGAACATCGGCGTTTGCCGCGGCCACCTTCAAGGCGACGCGCAGCATTGCCGGCGCATTGCCGCGATTGAACTCGAGGTACTGATGCGTTTTGACGATGGCAAGGTCGCGTGGGAACTCATCCGACACTTGATCGCAGAGGCGAATGGCACGCTCAACATCATCGTCCGCCCAGGCGCGCAGCATTGCGGTATTGAGCTGCTCGCGCCGCGACGCACTTGGCGCCGCGCTTTCTGCCGCCGACAAATATTTCGCGGCGCGCACGGGCGCTTCGGGGGCCTCGAGCAGCATCCAGAGCGTTCCCGCATACACATTGGCCATGCAGGACCCGGGATCCGCATCGGCGGCCAGCAGGATGTGTTCGGCGCGAGCCTCGTATGCCAGGTAGCCTTCGATGAAATCATCGATGCTGTGCAGCGTGGCCTCGCGCCGGCCGGTGAGCGGGTTACCCAGATAGTCTCGCTGCATGCGCTGATGATACCGGAGCCGGCGATGAGGAGCCGCAATGCGGCCGCTCGCCGCCGCGCCGGCCCTCTCCAGCGCCTAGCGGGCCTGCAAAAACGCAGCGACGTCCGCCGCTGAGCGTTGCGGAATCTCGAGCTGCGGCAGATGTCCCACGTTGGGATACATGATGACCTTGGAGCCCGGGATCGCCGCCGAGAACTTGGCCGCCGCGGCCGGCTCGATCAAAGGATCGTTCTGCCCCCATAGAATCAAGGTCGGAACCTTGACGGTGGACAGCAATGCCGCCGTCGAAACGGCCTGCGGTCCCATCGAGATGCTCATCAAGATTTTGCGATGGCCCGGCGCGCGCTGGAATTCAGCGAAGCGATCCACCAGCGACGGCGTGATCAGCGCTTTATCGTAGACATCGGCCTTGAGGCCCTGATCGATCAGCGGACGATTGTCGATCTTGCTCAACACTTCGCGGCCGATTCGATAGCGCAGGATCTTGAAGGCCAACGGTTCGGCGCCGGCCGGTTTGTCGTTGGCGAATCCTGCGGCGTCGACCAATATCAGCGCCTCGATCCGGTCCGGATGACGAACCGCCAGCTGCCAGGCGGCGCCTCCGCCCATGGAATTGCCGGCGACTGCGAACTTCGGCAGCGACAGTGCTTTTGCGAATGCATCGACGAAGTCCGCCAAGCCCGCGCCGTCGAGACGGGTGCCGTCGGGCGCGCGCGTCAATCCGTGACCCGGAAAATCCAGACTGACCAGGTGGAACCGCGGCTTGAGCTCGCGCACCCAACCATCCCACGTCATGAAGGAATCGCCGAAGCCGTGCAACAGCACGAGCAAGGGCAGGTGCGGATCACCGTCCTCGCGATAATGGGCGCGATAGCCGCCCGGCAAGTCCAAGAAGTGCGAGTCGGCCTCGGCGTACTTCGCTTCCAGGGTCGCGTAAGGGATATCGGGTCCTCGCAGCATGAGCCACGCGCCGGCGACGATCAGCACGACGAGGGCTAACGTGATTTTCAGAAAATTCCACATCGGTTTTCCTAATATTTGTAAGTGAGCCGGATGCCGACCGTCGTGGGTTCGCCGGCCGCAGCCACTTCACTGCTCGGCAAAAAGAAATTCCGCGTGATGTCATAGGATCTGTCGAAAATATTTCGTCCCCACAGCGTCACGGTCCACGGGCCGCCGCTCGCGGGCGCCAGGGACAAGTTCACATTCGCCAGCCAGTATTTTGGGATGGTGAAGTCGTTGCTGCCCAATAGAAAGAACTGGCTATAGGTATCGTGAAAGCTATAGTTCGATTCCGCGGTCACGCTGAACCCGCCCAGAACCCAGGAATAGCTGGCATCGCCGCCGTAACTCCATTTGGGAAAGCTTTCGGGCCTGCCGTTGTAGTCGACCGGCGGCAGTGCCGGGTTGAGCGGCACATCGAGCAGCTTGCTGGTGTAGTAGCCTTCGGCGAATCCGGCATATTGCGAAATTGAAACGCCCGCCAGCGGCCGCCATTCCAAATCGACCTCACCGCCGCTGATACGCGAATCGGCATTTACGAATCGTCCTATGAACGATTGCGACGTGTCGTCGAAGACCTTGCCCAGAATCTGCTGATCCTTGTACCTATAAAAATAGGCGGATGCGTTCACGCGCAGCGTGCCGGTAACGTCCGCCTTCACGCCGATCTCGTAGGCGGTGAGCTTTTCCGGTTCGAAAGGATCAGCCGCCGGCGCCGTCACGGTATTGTGAGCGGTGAAGCCGCCCGACTTCACGCCGCGGCTGATACTCGCGTACAACAAAGTGCCCTGCAACGGCTTGTAGTCGAGTTCCGCCTTGCCCGACGGTAGATTCGAGGTGATCGATCCGCCGAGCGCGCCTCCGGTAAGGGACGGCGCGCCGGGAAGGAACGCAGTATTGAGCCCGAGCAGTTCTCGGCTCTCGTGATCCTCGCGCACGCCCAGCGTCGCCTTCAGGCGGTCGGTGAGCTGATAATTGCCCTGCGCAAAGACGCCCACCGAATTGGCGACCTGTTCGTACGTGGTCACCGCGATCCCGCCCAGGCGATCGGTGAGATCGGAATAGAAGTTCTCGTGCAGATCTTCATTGGAGTAGAAGACTCCGGCCACCCAGTCGAGCGCGCCGCGGCCGGAGGCCAGCCGCAGCTCTTGGGAGAATACGTTGAAGTCGCTGTTCAGATACTCGTCCGAGTCATTGAATTGGGTGGCATCCCAGTCCGCATATTCGCGCCTGATGAGCTTGTTGTAGGCACTGATGCTGGTGAGCTTCGCGCCGCCGAAATCGATGTTGGCGGTCAGGTCGATGCCGTCGTTGCTGTTGTTCAAGCCGGGCTTCGAACCGGCATTGATGCCGATGAGCTTGGCAAAAGCCGGATTGAGCGCCCAACCCGTGGCATACCGCGACGTGTCGGCCGCAATGGCCGGCGGTCCGCTGCCGGGCGTAAATGGCCGCAGCAAGTACAGTCCCTGCTCGTCGGATTTGTCCTGCGCCCCATGCAAGCCCAGCCGAAAATCCAGCGCCTCCGCAGGGTCCCATTGTAATTGTCCGCGCACCGCAACCTTGTCCTTGTCTCCCAGCGGTTGACCCGTAACACGGTTGCGCTGCCAGGCCCCGCCTTGTTCCGTGGCCACGGACAGCCTGCCGAGCAAACCCTCGGCCAGCGTGCCGGATACGAAACCTTCGGTGTTGATCTCATTGTGCGTGCCGTACTCCAGCGAGAATCCGGCATGCGGCTCAGGCGTCGGCCGATTACTGATGAAATTGATCTCGCCGCCGGTGGTATTGCGCCCGTACAAGGTTCCCTGGGGTCCGCGCAAAACTTCAACGCGATCGATATCGAACAGCTGACCTTGTGTCTGGATGGGCAGCGCGAAGGCAACGCCGTCCAGGCTCACGCCCACGGGCGAGGTGTTGTTCGATGTATAGTCGATGAATCCCACGCCCCGGAGCCGGAATTGCGGCTGCCCGCTGCCGAAGGCCGGTTCAACCTGCAGACTTGGCACCGCGTTTTGCAGGTCGTTGACATAGCTGATCGACTTGTCCGCAAGGCTCTGGCCGGAGAGCACGGACATGGCGATTCCGACATTCTGCGCCGACTCCTCGCGCCGCTGTGCCGTCACCACGACCTCCTCGAGACCGCTGGCGCCCGGCGCTGACGAGGCCGCAGCGGCCAGACCGCCGGTGCTCATGAGAATGGCGCCGAAACCTCCGGCGGCAGCCACTATCCGAATTAACATCCCATATTCCTGATATCCCAAGGCTGATGAGCAGCGCGCATCATCCGCGACGCGCCCTTCGCTGTGAAGTGTCGTTTACGTAGTTGGTGATGCGGAAAGGTTATGTCTGTCCGCCGCGCGGCTACCATTGAAACCCGGTCTCCAGACCAGGTGTAGATATTACACTTGCCGTCGCACGCGATTTCTTCTGCGGCGATCCATGCGTAAACTAGCCCTCCTAAGGGTCCCTTAAGGCTGCCGATGCTGCGGAATTTTCTCTTGGCTGTAGCGTGCGCGTCGCTGGCGGCAGCCCATGTGGCGGAGGCGCAGACTTCACCGATTCCGGCAGCGGATTATACCCTCGCAAGATCCTGGCGGATCGGCGGAATAAACGGCTGGGATACGCTGGTTTTGGAGTCCAGCGGCGGCCGCTTGTTCGTGACCCGCGACGACCACGTCGATGTGATTGACACGGCCAGCGGCAAATTAACCGGCAACATACCGCGCACGGCCGGCGTGCACGGCATCGCGTTCGCGCCGCCGTTGAAGCGCGGCTTCACCAGCAACGGCCGCTCCAATTCGGTCTCCGTGTTTGAGCTCGACACGCTGCGCGTCGCCTACGAAGTGCCCATCTCCGGAACCTCGCCGGGCGCCATTCTTTACGAACCTCAGCAGAATCACATCTTCACCGCCAACCGGGAGAGCGCCAATCTGTCGGTGCTCGATGCGGGAACGCTGCAGGTGGTGTCCACGATTGCGCTGCCAGGGCCGCCGGAATCCATGACTACGGACGAGGCCGGGCATGTCTATGTCAATATCAACACGGCCCCGGGAAGACTGGTTCTCATCGATGCCAAATCGCTCACGGTCAAGGCCAAATGGCTGCTCAAAGAATGCGCCGGGCCCACGGCGATGGCCATCGATGTCATGAACCATCGCTTGTTCTCGGTTTGCGCAAATCAGGTCATGGCGGTGACGGATGCGGTGTCAGGCAAGGCGATGGCGCAGGTGGTGATCGGCAGAGGATCCGACGGCACCGTCTATGATCCGGAGCTCGGATTGGTATTCAGCTCCAACGGCATCGACGGCACCCTCACCGTGATAAAGCAAGATACGCCGGATGAGTATCGGGTCGTTGCGACGGTCACGACGCAGGTCAGCGCACGCACGATGGCGCTCGATCCGGTCACGCACAAGATTTATCTGGCCGCTGCGCAATTCGGCCCGCCGCAGGCATCTGCAGAGGACCAGCCGCGGGCGCGCGCGACCGTCGTGCCCGACAGTTTCTTGATTCTGATCGCGCAACCGAAATAGGACCTCATGAGCGAGCGTACTCAAGTGGTTTGCGGACACTGCGATTCGGTCGTGGGTCTGCCCAGCGAGCGGTTGAAAGATGCGCCGCGCTGCCCCAAATGCCACTCGCCCCTGTTCGAGGGAAAGCCGATCAAGCTGACGGAGGGAAATTTCGACAAGCACTTGGGCCGGAGCGACCTGCCGCTGGTGGTGGATTTTTGGGCGCCCTGGTGCGGTCCCTGCATTGCCATGGCGCCTTTTTACGAGGCCGCGGCGCGGCAAATGGAACCGCGGTTGCGCTTTGCGAAACTGAACACCCAAGATGAGCCCGCGCCGGCCGCGCGCTTTAACATCCGCGCGATCCCCACCATGATCGTGTTTCGCGGCGGGCGCGAAATTGCCCGCCAGACGGGCGCCATGGACTCCGCCACCTTGTCGCGATGGCTTGGTTCGGTCGTTTGACCGTAAGGCAGCCGGCCTTAGGTTTTTCGGAATAACAGAACGAACCGATCCGTCTTGCCGAGCGCGGGACCCTTGTAGCTGATCAGATCCCGTGCATCATCCGGCCGTCTCAGAAGGTCGCTCTTGGCTGCCACCTTAAAGCCATGTGCCGTGAAATCCTGCACCGCAAATGCCTCTTCGATGCGATGCAGTTCGCCCGCATCGGATTTGCCTCGCCCGGCTTTGGCCGAGTGATCGATCAACAACAGGACTCCGCCCGGTTTGAGCGCCCGCGACAGTTGATCGAGCACCGCACCGACATCGATCTTCGGCCAGGGACTCTTTGGCGTCGAATCCACCCAGTACATGTCGTGGTAGACCTTCACCAGCAATATTGCGTCCAGGCTCGCCGGAGCCAGCTTCATGTCGTTGAGGTCGACGGTCTGCTGCTTGACATTGGGCAGCCGGCCGCCGGCCATTCGATCCTTCAACGATGGTTGGCTCCAATTGTCGAAGGCGAGATTGTTGATGAGATACACCTGGCCCTTGGGACCGACGACGTAGCTCAGCAATTCACTGTAGTAGCCATCGCCGGCAAGCACGTCGGCGACCTTCATTCCCGGCTTGATGCCCGCAAGGCGCAGCATTTCCGCAGGATGATCCAGCACATCGCGCGCCGAATCGGCCGCCGGGCGGCCAGGGTGCGTGAGCGCCGCGTCGTAGATATCCGCACCATGGGCCGCGCCGGCGAGCAGCAGTGCGGCGCATAGCAATGGGAAGGCAAATGAGAGTTTAGGTTGAGTCATTTCTTTTCACCCTTGATGAATATCAGAGCAATGAGGGTAATGAGTCCGGCCGCGGACAAATAGTACCCGACAAACGCCAACCCGTAATGATTTGCCAGCCACGTCGCAATGGGTGCCGCGAGCGAAGCCCCTAGAATCCCGGCAAAGTTGAAGGTAAGCGAGGTGCCGGTGTAGCGGACCGGGGTCGGGAACAGCGTCGCGAGCGCGCTTCCCAACGGACCGTACGAGAGGCCGCTCAAGCCGAAACCGCAGGCCAAAAATACGAACACCGCCGCCGTCCGGTGCGTGCTGAACAGAGGCTCGAAGCTGAAACCGTAGGCAATGATCAGAACCGTGGCGACGATGAGCATGGCCCTGCCGCCGATGCGGTCCGCCAGCGACCCCGCCACCGGGATCATCACGCCGAAAAATACCGCCGCCAACATCTGCATGATCAAGAAATCTTGGCGGGGAAATCCCAACGAATTCGTGCCCCATCCCAAGGCGAAAATATTCGCCAGGTAGAACACCAGGAATGTGGTCAAAGATCCCAAGGCGCCCAGCAGCAGCTGCAATGGGAATTTGGCGAACACCGCATTGAAGGGCACGCGGACGCGTTCACCCTGCGCAATGCTGCGCTTGAACGCAGGCGTCTCCACCAACTGGAGCCGGATATACAAACCGACCGCCACCAGCACGGTGCTGGCCAGGAACGGCACGCGCCAACCCCAGCCGAACAACTGCGCATCCGATAGGCTGTTGCTCATCACGAGAAAAGCGGCAATTGAAATGATCAAACCCAGCGGCGCGCCGAGCTGCGGAAACATTCCGTACCAAGCGTGCTTGCCCGGCGGCGCATTTTCGGTGGCGAGCAGCACCGCGCCGCCCCATTCGCCGCCTAAGCCGATGCCTTGACCGACGCGGCAAAGCGCGAGCAGGACTGCGGCATACACGCCGACAGAAGCGTAGGTCGGCAGCAACCCGATGCAGATGGTGGAAATTCCCATGGTCATCAGCGCCGTCACCAGGGTGGTCTTGCGCCCGACCCGGTCGCCGAAATGCCCGAAAATCGCCGCACCGATGGGCCGCGCAACAAATGCCAGCGCAAATGTCGCCAGCGATTGCAGGGTGGCAATTGCAGGATCCCCTTTGGGGAAGAACAGGCGCGGAAATACCAGAATTGCGGCGGTGGCATAGATATAAAAGTCGTAAAACTCAATGGTGGTACCGACCATGCTGGCCAGCAGAATGCGTCGCGTCTGCCGCCCATCGGCTGCGAGATTCGAGTCGAGCAAAGACCACCCCGTCTTTAGTTATGCGTTTTGTAGATACTACACCAGCCGCCGATGCCGATTCGCGCGTGATGGAGCTATGCTTATGAGCATGCAGATCAAGTCGAACGCCTATCGCGTGAAACAAGGAACGAAGGTCGATCTCAAGAAATGGCCGACGGTTGTTCGTCCGGTGTACCAAAGCAACCGCCAGTACCGCGGCCTGTTGAGCGAGCACGTCAAGGAATTGAGCTCGCAGCAAGCAAAGCTGTACGCCTCGAACAGCTACGCCTTGCTGGTGATATTGCAGGCCATGGATGCAGCGGGGAAGGACGGCGTCATTGCGCACGTCATGTCGGGGGTCAATCCGCAAGGCTGCCGGGTGGTCAGCTTCAAGCATCCCGGCGCCGCGGAACTCAAGCACGACTTCTTGTGGCGCACGACCTGCGCGCTGCCTGAGCGCGGCCAGATCGGAATTTTCAACCGCTCATATTACGAGGAGGTCTTGATCGCGAGAGTGCATCCGGAAATCCTTCGAGCCCAAGGGCTGCCGGCCGAATACATGGATGAAGAGAAAATCTGGCAGGAACGTTACCGTTCCATAGTCGATCTGGAACATCACCTCACGCACAACGGCACGCGCATCGTCAAATTCTTCCTGCACCTCTCGAAGGACGAACAACGCAAGCGCTTCCTCGACCGCATCAAGACGCCGGAGAAGAATTGGAAATTTTCCTCCGCGGATATTGCGGAGCGTGAATACTGGAAGCAATACATGAAGGCGTATGAAAAGTGCCTAACCGCCACCAGCTCCGATTACGCGCCCTGGTACGTCGTCCCGGCGGACGACAAGCCGAATGCCCGGCTCATCGTGTCGCGCATCCTTCTCGACACGCTGGAAGCGATGCAATTGCACTATCCGAAACCCAGCGCCGCGCATCGCCGCGAATTGCACGCCCTGCAAAAGCAACTCGAGCAATAGCTTCAAAGCCGGCCCGGACGGGCTCTAAGGCTTGCGGACGCCAACGACGAGCAGCACCACGCCGGCCACGACTGCCGCGCCGCCGGCCCACGGCGGAATCGCATGTTGTTGGGAAACCTTCGCCTCCACATCGCCTATCTTGAACACGCTCTTGTCGCTCGAATAGGACGGAGACTTGATGAGCACGAACAGCCCTCCCAAGATCAGTATCGCCCCCAAGATTTGCAGCATGCGCATGTCAAAACCTCGCTAAATCGGCACCCGGGACAGCAGTGTAGCTCCAGATGGACTTAGTTCACGTGTATTCGCGCGCCGCTGGTGCTATGTTTTGCAGGTCATGAGCTCGCTGCAAACTCGATCATTGAAGCTGGTGATGCTGCTGGCCCTCATTCTGCCGCTGCAAAGCTTTGCTTCCGCCTGGAATTGCGGCAGCCCGGATAGCGGCTCGGGCGCCGCGCATCAGCATTGCACCGCCGACGCGCAGCCGCACCATCACTGCGGTACCTGCTGTGCTGCGGCCATTGCGGCACTTCCGTTTCGCTGGACCGCGCCGCGCTCGGTCAATCCCGGATTTACCCTCCCGCAGATTGCGCCGCCTCCCAAGGTGGCCCTCGACCGGCTCGACCGCCCTCCGCGTCCAGTCTGAGCTGACTTGCGGCGCCAAGGGCGCCGATTTTGCTCTGACGATGCGAGGATGGTATGCGATACGCACTGCTTCTGTTGATTACGTTCGCCGCGCTCGGCGTTTGCGCCTGCGCCGGCTTTTCTCCCGACAGCGGCTTCGATTCCGTAGCCCGCAATTCGCAACGGCACTTGGCGCTGCAGCCTCGGTGGCCGCGGACTCCTGAACAACAGGCGAAAGCGGACGCCCAAGTTGCCGAGCTCTTGGGTCACCCGTTGTCCGCGGCGGACGCCGTGCAGGTAGCCCTGCTCAACAATCGCTTGCTGCAGGCCGATTTCGAGGAGCTCGGAATCTCGGAAGCCGATTTGGTGCAGGCCGGCCGCCTCCCCAATCCGCGTTTCGACCTGCGCCATGCCAGCGCGGGCGGACAATACGACATTGAGGAGACCTTGAGCTTCAATGTGCTTTCGCTGTTGACGATGCCCTATGCCATAAAGGTCGAAAAGCGCCGTTTCGCGCAGACGCAGAATGCCGTGGTTCTGCGCATCGCAGGGCTCGCTCAGGACACCCGAGCGGCTTTTTACACGGCGGTAGCGGCGCGAGTCTCGCGCGACTATCAGATCAAGGTCCGCGCGGCGGCGGAAACCGGCGCGACGCTGGCGCAAAGGATGGTTGCGGCGGGCAATTGGAACAAGCTAGATGAGGCCCGTGAGCAGAACTTCCATGCCGCCGCCGTCCAAGATCTGACGCAAGCGCAACTTCTGGAGCAGTCCGCCCGCGAGCGCTTGTTGGTCCTAATGGGATTGCCGGCAGAGAAGGCCGGGGGTCCGACGCCGCAGTTCGCGGCTTCATTGCCGGAGTTGCCCGAGAGACCGGAAGAACTTCCCGACGTCGAGCAGGCGCTGCTGCAGAGCCGGCTCGATCTGCAGTCGATGCGCGCACAGCTCGATGAATTGCGTGAGCGCCTCAAGCTCTCCCGCAGCACGCGCTTCGTCAACGTCCTGGACATGGGCGCTACCCGAGTGCGGCAAGGCGCGCGCAGCACGCCTTTCGAACGCGGCTATGTCGTGACGCTCGAGGTACCGATATTCGACAGCGGCGCGCCTCGACTCAAGAAATCCGAAGCCGTCTATGCCCAGGCCGTCGATCGTTTTGCTCAAGCCGCCATCGAGGCGCGCTCGCAGATTCGGGTGGCGTATGCCGGCTATCGCGCGGCATACGAACTCGCCTTGCAGCAGCGCGATCAGGTGCTGCCCTTGCGCAAGGCCGTCACGCAGGAGAATCTGCGCCGCTATAACGCCTCACAGATCGGTATTTTCGAGTTGCTATCGGATGCACGCGAACAAGCTGCCGGCGTTGATGGCTACATTCAACGGCTGCGCGATTTTTGGATCGCCAAATCGCAGCTCGATGCCGCACTGCTCGGCAGCGCCGCCCAGTAGCAAGGCGAGGAGAAACTCATGCTTTCACGACGACAATTCTTTAGGGGCGCCGGACTTGCGGTTGCGGCCGGCGCGGTCGCCAAGAGCGCGCTCGCCGCGCTTCCGGAAATTGTGTCCAACGACTCGCCCGAGATGCAGGCGCCCCTGAGTCCACCGAATGGGCGGCCGTATCGCGGCGTGGCAACGCTGAACGGCTGGACCCTGCCCTGGCGGATGCGCAAAGGCGTCAAGGAATTTCACTTGGTCGCCGAACCGGTGATCCGCGAGATTGCGCCCGGCATGAAGGCGAACCTCTGGGGATACAACGGTCAGTCGCCCGGACCCACCATCGAGGTCGTGGAAGGCGATCGAGTACGGCTATTCGTCACCAACCGCTTGCCCGAGCACACCAGCATTCATTGGCACGGCCAGCGTCTGCCCAACGGCATGGACGGAGTGGTGGGCCTCAATCAGGCGCCGATCAAGCCGGGTCAGACCTACGTGTACGAGTTCGCTGCTCAACGCGCCGGAACCTTCATGTACCATCCGCACGCCGACGAAACCACGCAAATGGCGATGGGCATGATGGGCTTTTGGGTGACTCATCCGAGGGACGTGAATTTCATGCCGGTCGATCGCGATTATGTATTTCTGTTGAATGCCTACGACATCGCGCCCGGCAGCTCGACGCCGAAAGTCAGCACGATGCTGGATTTCAATATATGGACCTTCAATAGCCGTGCATTCCCCGGCACCGCGCCGATGCCGGCGCGCCTCGGCGAACGGGTTCGGGTCCGCGTCGGCAATCTCACCATGACCAACCATCCGATTCATTTGCATGGCCATGAATTCGTGGTGGTCGGCACCGACGGCGGCTGGACTTCGCCGGCGTCGCGCTGGCCGGAAGTGACAACCGACATCGCCGTCGGTCAAATGCGCGCCATCGAGTTCACCGCGTCCGCCCCCGGCGATTGGGCGTTCCACTGCCACAAAAGTCATCACACCATGAACGCCATGAGCCACGCCGTGCCGAACAGCATCGGCGTTGACCAGGACGACCTCGCCGAGCAGATTGCCGCTTTGGTGCCCGGCTACATGGCGCCCGCCGCGGGCATGAGCGGCATGCAGATGCATATGCCGCTGCCCGACAACACCTTGCCGATGATGACGGGCGCGGGACCCTATGGCGACATTGAGATGGGCGGCATGTTCACCGTGGTGAAGATTCGCGCTGACCTGGCGCACGGCGACTATCGCGATCCCGGCTGGTACCGGGCGCCTGCCGGAAGCGTCGCCCATGCATGGGAGGGGGAGGCGCCACCCGCGTTGCGCTATCCTTAGCAGGTGAGCCGAAACGTCATCAAGACCGTGGATATCGATGCCCCGCCTCAAAAGGTCTTCGCGGTGCTGTGCGATGTCGAGCGCTGGCCGGAATGGACCCCGACCATGAGCCGCGTGCAGCGGCTGGATGAAGGTCCGTTTTCAGTCGGCAGCCGCGCCGAGGTTCGCCAACCCAAGCTGCGCCCCGCCGTCTGGCAAGTCACTCAGCTCGAGGAAAACCGCGATTTCACCTGGACCACACGCTCTGCCGGCCTCCGAATGAAGGCGGGACACTTGATCGAGCCTTCGGGAAACGGCAGCCGCGTGGCGCTGTCGTTCGAGATGTCCGGATTGATCGCGCCGTTGGTGGCGCGCCTGTACGGCAGCTTGATCGAAGAATACGTGGCGACCGAGTCACAGGGACTCAAGAAACGCAGCGAAGCCCAGGCTCCATAGATCAGCAGATCAGCGCGCGCCTGGGCTGCGCGCGATGAGCCGGTCCCTGCAAAAGATAAACAAGCTGTTCCCCGCGATGCTCACGGCGAACAGGGCCAGCGAGGCCGGAACCACCTCGAATACCTTGTGCAGACCCAACCAGCTGGTGGGAGATTCCCACCATTGCAAGAAAGCGGCGATGCGGCCAATGCCGTCATTTCTAACGCAGCAATGGACCAAGCCGACGCGGATGCCGTCGCCCATGCCGATGTGAGTCCACTCTCCTTGGCGAAACCAGCGATACAACTGCATGCTGATCAGATACAGAAATGCCGCCAGACATCCATAGCCGACAATGGCACCCACACCGCCGACTACGCGCAACGACACAGTTCGAACGCTCATGTCTGGCCCCCCGTGGACGGGCATCCTTTGACTTCGAGACGCACGATGCGGCCGGATTCGCCCTGCAAATCGGAAGGATTCAACAAGCTATCGGTGGGCTTCAAGTCGATATCGATCCAGTAGACGTTGCCGTTGCGCTTGCGATCGGCGATGCCCGGATTGAACCCCAGCGCCTGTGCCTGCGCCACGCGGCTCTGGGCCCGCTTCGGCTCGCTGTACAAGCCCAATGAAATCACCGAGCCTTCGTTGGGCCCGGGCATTTCCAACGCATCGTCGATACCGCCGGCCTTCAGCTTGGCCAACGTTTGCTCGGCCACGGCTCGCGTTGCCGGCAACGGCAAGTAGACCCAGACGCCGGCCCACACCTCGCCATCGGCGACACGCTGGCGCGGGTCGTACCCGCCGCTGCGCAATGTCGACGCCGCGTGCGCCGCTTCCGACACGTCGCGGAACGGTCCCACGCTGATGCAGCGCTTCACATTCGTCAAAAGTCCCGGGCTGCCGGGGTCGTGAGCAGTCTCGGAGACGCCCGGCGTATTGCCCGCAGCCGTCGGCGCAGGCGCAGCGCTGCCGCTCGTGTCGCTGCGCGCTGCCTCGGGGCTTTCGGATGCGAGCTTCAGGGTTCCCAGCGCGGCCGCCGGCGCCGGTACGCTTTCCGGTGCTTTGGCAACGCCGTGCTGCCACAGGAAGTAGCACACGTTGGCCAGCACCAAGCTTACGACAAGGGTTTTCAATAGCGTCAAGCGTCACCCATGAACCAAGCGCAAACTAGCTTCCCCGGATACAAACCGCTGCATGCGATCGCCGGTTTCGAGCAGCAGCGCTCCATCCGAATCCACGCCTCGCGCGATGCCGTGAACCGCGGTCTCTCCCACGAGCAGCTTCACCGCGCGGCCGCTCAAGCCGTCCAGAGCCGTCCAGGCGTCCCGAAACGCGGCAAACCCGAAGCGTTCGTACTGCAACAGCATACTCAAAAGTTCGTCCAAGATGGCCCCCGCGGCCAAATTGCGCGAGGGAGGCTGCTTGCAGGCATCCGTTACCGCAGCGACCGCCGCCCCGCTCGCCTGGATTTGCCGGCGCGATTCTTCCGGCAACGATACATTGACGCCGACGCCGATCACCACGTGCGCCGGCCCGCCTGCTTCGGCACGCAGCTCGATCAACACACCGCCCAGCTTGCGATCCTTGAACCAAATATCGTTGGGCCATTTCAGGGAGATTCCCGTCGCTCCCGTCCGGGCCAGGGCCCGCGCCACGGCAACGCCCACACCCAAGCTGAGTGCCGGCAAGGTGCGTACGACATCGCTGCACGTCCATCCCAAGGACATCGCAATGCCGCTTCCGAAGGGCGCGATCCAAGGCCTTCCCAAGCGCCCGCGGCCGGCATGCTGTAGTTCAGCAATGCAGACATCGGCGGTGCTCGCCGGCGGCGGAGAACTGCTGAGCAACCGGGTATTGGTCGACTCGACTTCGAACAGCAATTCCAAGCGGTGCAGATGCGGCTTGCGCTGCGCCGCCAGTTCGGCGCAGATCCGCTGAGCGTCGAGCAATTCAATGGGTTTTGCCAAACGGTAGCCGCGCCGCGCCAACGCTTGCACCTCGATGCCGATCGCACGCAAGCGTTCCACGCCTTTCCACACCGCCGCACGGGTTTGCTTGAGCTCGGCCGCCAGCCACTCGCCCGAATGCACTTCGCCGTCGGCCAGCAGCACCAGCAGGGGCGGATGCCCTATGCCGCTCGCGAGCGAAATAGCCATAGCCGCCGGACACGGTTTTCTTTTCCCGCGCGCATTCGCGCGATGTTGCTGCGATGAGTAAAAATTACAAACGCCGCGACCGCGGCACAAAACGTGCACAGCGGAAGATTATTGGGTTCGAGCACGAGGACCGCGACGGCGAGCGCCACGGTCGCCAGCATCGTGGCAAGCCCGACGTAGCCGAACAGCAGCAACACCACGAACCAGCTCAATAGCAAAGGCAAAAGCAAGCGCAGCTCCAGCGCGGCAACTACTCCGACCACGGTCGCGGCACCCTTTCCGCCGCGAAAATCGAACCACACCGGATAAACGTGCCCCACGATCACCGCGAAACCACACGCCACCGTCAGCCATTCGCGCGACACGTCGGCATCGATGCCGATGCCCGGCAAGGCCGCTGATGGAAGCCAGCGTGCCGCAATCACGCCTTTCACGATGTCGATGAGCAGAACCAGAAACCCGAACGCCTTGCCCTGCGTCCGCAACGCATTGGTTGCCCCCGCATTGCCGCTTCCCATGCTGCGAATGTCAACCCCGCGCAGACGCCCCAATATCAGGCTGCCCAGCAGGGTGCCGAGCAGGTAGGCCAGGAGAAGCTTGACGCCGAGTTCGACCATGGAAAGATTATGACTGAACTTTAGGCGCCCGCCGTGCGGCGTTTGGGCAAGTGAACTTCAGCCAGCATGCAGCGCACGCCTCCGCCCCCGATCCTTTCGATGGTGGGAATCTCCACCGGAATCAGCGCCGCATGCGCTTCCAGGATGCGGCGCTGCGCCGGCGACAGGCTGGTCAACGCCGTCCTCGAGAGCGCGACGAGATGACCCCGGGGCGACGTCAATTCCAGCACATTCGCCGCGAAGTTCAGCATCTGCTGCCGGCTGATGTCGACGACCTCGTGCCCGGTGGAGCGTAGCTTGGCCAGCACGGCTGTGCGATGTGCCTCGTTCTGGATCGATTCGCCGCAGATAACGGCAAAGCCGGTGCCGATCGCCATCAAGACATTGGTGTGGTATATGGCGCGGCCGTCCGCGTCCACCGCATCGAAGGTCATCAGGTCGTAGTCCAGTTGCTGCGCGAACTCGCCGAGCACATCCAGGTCGGTGCGCGGCGATGAACAGGCATAGGCCACGCGGTGCACTCGATCCAGGACCACGCTGCCGGTGCCTTCGAGATACTTCTCCTCGGACTCCCGATACGTTAAATCCACGGTACGGGTAACGCGAAAGCCGCCTGTGCGCACCACCAGCTCCAGGACCTCATCGCGGCGCTCCCAGCGTCGATTGGGCGCCAGCATCGGATAGAGCGCCACCGTGCCGTCATGATGGAAGCTCACCCAATTGTTGGGAAAAATGGCGTCCGGCTTGGGTGGAACGGCACTGTCGTGGGCGATGAGCACCTCGACACCGGCTCGCTCGAGGGCATCGGCCAGGCTTTGAAATTCCTGCAATGCGTCGCGCTGCGGGTCATTTCCCGCGCCCGGCGGCGGATCTGCCTGGAAGGCATTGCTGGAGGCAGTTTGCGGATTGCAGCCGAATCTCGCCGGCCGCACCATGAGCACGGCCCCGGCGCTTTGCGGTTCCTGCCCAGGGTGATCTGCGACCGACATAGAGCAGGCACTATACTAGCTAATTTTGGAGGGACGCCTTGCGGGTAACGATTGCCAATTCTCTGGGATTGCTGACGCTGCTGCTTGCCCTTCAGGCGCACGGCGCCAAAGCTCCGGCACCCGCGAAACCCGCGCCCAAGCCCCCGGTAAGACCCGTGGCTACGTATCCCTTTACTTTCGATACGCTGCTGGAGGATGCCAAGCGGCTGGCCGCGACGGCCTATTCTCCGCAACGCAATAGCGTGCCCTCGGCTCTCGATAAATTGAGTCCCGAACAATATCGCAGCATTCACTTCAATCCGGATGCGGGAATATGGCGCGAGGAAAAACTCCCGTTCCGGCTGGAGCTGTTGCGCGCGGCGCCCAACCTGCCGACACCGGTGACAATTTCCACCGTGGAGGACGGCGTCGCGAAAGACTTGGTGGCAACGCCAGCGATGTTTCAAATGTCGGGCACCATACCTGCGAATCTCAGCAAGGTATCACTGCCGCTGTCGGGTTTCCGGGTGCGCAGCCGCATCAATTCGCCCAAGGTCTGGGATGAGTTCTTGGTGTTCCAGGGCGCCAGCTATTTTCGCGCCGTTGCCAAAAATCTTTTGTACGGCCTGTCGGCGCGTGGCCTGGCGATCAACACCGGCGAGCCGGCGGGCGAGGAGTTTCCGGTATTCACGCATTTTTGGATCGAGCGGCCTGGGCCGCGCGCCAATTCGCTGGTGATCTACGCGCTGCTCGAGAGCGCATCCGCCACGGGCGCCTACAAATTTACCGTAACCCCCGGCGTGGACACGCACACCGAGGTTGAATTGACGCTGTTTCCGCGCAAGGAAATGCGGGTGGTCGGTATCGCGCCGCTCACCTCGATGTTCCTTTTCGATGAAACCAACCGCGGGCGCCTCGACGACTATCGTCCCGAAGTGCACGATTCGGATGGACTGCAGATCACCACCAAAACCGGCGAGCAATTGTTCCGTCCGCTGGCGAACCCGCTCAAGCTGCAGGTCTCCGCCTTCACTACGCAAGTGCCGCAGGGTTTCGGACTGGTGCAACGATCGCGGCAACAAAGCGATTTTCAGGACATCGACATGCAATATGAGCGCCGCCCCAGCGCTTGGGTGACGCCCAAGGGCGACTGGGGCAACGGTGCCGTGGAACTGGTGGAGATCCCTTCGGGGCGCGAGACCAACGACAACATCGTCGCTTTCTGGCGTCCCACGCAGCCGCTGACCGCCGGGCATCCCGCGCAGTATATGTATGACATTACCTGGACCGATGAGCCTCCGCTGCCGAAGGGGTTGGGCAAAGTGATTGCAACGCGCTCCGGCGCCAGCATCGACCGCAAGCGGCGCGTCTTCATGCTGGACATCGTCGGGGCCGGCGAAAAGCTCGACGGCTTGCGCCTGGAATTGAGCTCTTCCGCGGGCGCGATTTCCAATTCGACACTGGTGTCGAACGGCGCGCTGCACGGGCTGCGGGCCAGTTTCGAGCTCGACCCGAAAGACGCGGATTTGATTGAGCTGCGCTTGCGCGTCATGCGCGGTGATAACCCGGCATCTGAAACCTGGTTGTATCGATGGACCTCCAGCTAAATCCCGCGGCGACGTTTGAAAGCGCTGTTGCGCCGGGCGCCATGCCGCCGGAGGCGCCGCTGAGCATGCCCGCTCAGGATCTGCGCTTCAAATCCTGGCGAACTGAACGGCATCTAATCTCAGCCGCAGTGCTCTATGCGCGCTTCATTCTGATCGTGGTCACGGTCGGCGTGACCACCTATGGCGTGTATCAAATGCTGCAAGTTGTGCGCTTCGCGAGCATGACGCTGCTGCAAGGCACGATGATTTTTTTCTTCGCCGTGTCGCTGGGCTGGATTGCTTTCGCTGCAGGTTCGGTGCTGGCGGGCGCGTCGAAACGCCGCGATCCGGTTCCGGCGGAACTCACCCCGTCGGTTACCTCGCACACGGCGCTGGTCATGCCCATCTACAACGAGGACCCAACCCGTACCGCGGCTGGGCTGCAGGCCATGGCGGAAGCGCTGCATGCCATCGATGCGCATCGCGCCTTCGAGGTCGTCATTCTCTCCGACTCCACCGACGCCGATGCGTGGATCCGCGAAACGATCAGCGTCGCCAAGCTGCGCGCCGCGCTGAGCTCGATCATGCCGGTTTGGTATCGGCGCCGATGGCAGAATGTCGCGCGCAAATCCGGCAATCTCGAGGACTTCGTGACGCGCTGGGGCGGCCGCTACGAACATATGATCGTGCTGGATGCCGACAGCCTGATCGAGGCGCCCACGCTCAAGCGGCTGGTTCTGACGATGCAGAACGACCCGAAGCTCGGCATATTGCAAACCGCTCCGCAGCTGATCGGTGCGCGCACGTTCTTTGCCCGGCTGCAGCAATTCGCAGCTTGCGTCTACGGTCCGGTGATAACGCGCGGCCTGTCCGCTTGGTCGGGCGACAGCGGCAACTATTGGGGCCACAACGCCATCATCCGCGTACCGGCATTCGCGCAATACTGCGGGCTTCCCAAGCTTCCAGGCCGCAAGCCGTTCGGCGGCTTCGTGCTTTCGCATGATTTCGTCGAAGCCGCGCTGATGCGCCGCGGCGGATGGAAGGTGCGCATGGCCACGGATTGCGGCGGCTCGTGGGAAGAATCTCCCCCGACCCTGATCGACATTGCCGTGCGCGACCGCCGCTGGGCGCAAGGAAACCTGCAGCACATGAAGATCGTCGGCAGCGCGGGACTTCGGTTCATCAGCCGCATGCATTTGGGCGTGGGCATCATGAGTTACCTGTCATCGCCTATGTGGCTGGTGATGATCGGCATCGGCTTTGCGTTGGCGATTCAGTCGCGCCTGATACGTCCCGAATATTTCAGCCATGACTTTCAGCTGTTCCCTACCTGGCCGCGGTTCGACGTTGCACTCATGATGGCGCTGTTCTGGTTCAGCATGCTCGTGCTGCTGATACCGAAGATGCTCGGCCTGGTGCGCGCGCTGCTGTCGCGGCGTATCCGCCGCGGCGCCGGCGGCGTCATCGGCATCACGGCCAGCTTCTTTCTCGAGGCCATCCTATCGGCGTTGTATGCACCGATTCTCATGATCGTGCAGTGCCGCCATGTGTTCGAGGTGTTCATGGGACGGGATTCGGGCTGGAAAACGCAGCGCCGCGACGCCGGACACTCGACCACTTGGAGCGACGCTTGGCGCTTTCACCGGCGCCACATGGCTTTGAGCTGCGTTACGGCCGTCATCGTGTACTTCATTTCGCCGTCGCTGCTCGCTTGGGTCTCGCCGGCACTTTTGGGCTTGTTTCTCGCCGTGCCGCTGTCGCGGCTCAGCGGCAGCGAGGGCTTGGGCTCGTTCCTGTCGCGGCTCGCGCTGCTGCGCACGCCGGAAGAAGTCGAAATGCCCGCTGTGGTTGCGCGCCGCGAGGAATTGGTACGCGGTAGCGAGCAGCTGCCGGCCCACGGATTGCGCTACCTGGCGCGTCATCGCGAGGCGCGGCTCGCCCACGTCAGCGGCAACCTGCCGCGGCCGGCCGATCCGCGCGGCCAACCGGATCCGCACGCCCTCACGGCAGAACAGAAATTGATGGATGCGCGATCATTGGACGAGGCCTTGCAGTGGCTGACGCCGATCGAGTGCGTCGAGGTCGCCGCGGATCCGCGGTTCCTCAATCAGCTCGCCCTGCTTCCCGATTCGATACAACCCACGTTCTCGATCTAGGATTTAAACTCATGGTTCGTCGCCGCGAAATTTTGAAAACCGCCATGGTGCTGGCCGCAGGGCAGCTGCCCTACGCTGAACTTGCGCGTTCAGCCGCACCGCAAAAGCCGCAGCCGCAACCGGCTGCAGCGAAATCGTCCGCCGCGGCCGGCGGCGGCCCGGCAAAGGCCTTCGACTATGCCTGGCTCAAGGGTCAGGCACGATTTCTCGCCGGCAACGCTTTTCAAGCCGCCAAGGAGACGCTGCCCCCCAGCATGGCGGCCTTGAGCTACGACCAATATCAGTCCTTGCGATTCCGCACCGATCACGCGCTTTGGGGCGATGCGGGATTGCCCTTCCGAATCCAGTTTTTCCACGTCGGCCGAGGTTTCGCGCAGGCCGTGCATCTCTATGAAGTCGTCGATGGCCAGGCGCGCGAGATTCTTTACGACACCTCGATGTTCGAGTTCGACAAAGCCGGCATCGACCCTGCGGTGATGCGCGATCACGCGGGATTCGCCGGATTTCGCGTGCAGTTCGTGACCGATTGGAAAGACGACGTCACCGCATTCCTGGGCGCGGCCTATTTTCGTGCCGTGGGCGGCGATACACGCCAATATGGATTGTCGGCGCGCGCGCTCGCGGTCGATACTGCCTACCCGCGGCCCGAGGAGTTCCCGCGCTTCACCTCATTTTGGTTCGAACGGCCGCCGAAGGGCTCGGATACATTGACCATGTACGCGCTCATGGACTCGCCCAGCATTGCCGGGGCGCTGCGCTTCTTTATCGAACCGGGCGGCACGTTGGTGATGGATATCGATTCAGCGCTGTATCCGCGCAAGCCCATCGACAGGCTGGGCATCGCCCCGCTCACGAGCATGTTCTACTACGGCGAAAACGACCGGCGTTCAGTGAATGATTGGCGGCCGGAGGTTCACGACTCCGATGGCTTGTCGATGCTGACCGGGGGCGGCGAGTGGATTTGGCGGCCCCTCACCAATCCGGCGCAGAATCATTTGAGTTCCTACTTCGACGAAAATCCGCGCGGCTTCGGCTTGCTGCAGAGGGATCGGGTTTGGGATCACTACCAGGATGACGGCGTTTATTACGATCGGCGGCCCAGCTTGTGGGTCGAGCCCAAAGCGGCGAGCCACGGCGGATGGGGCAAGGGTGCCGTGCAATTGTTCGAGATCCCGACGGCGGATGAAACGTTCGACAACATCGTGGCGTTTTGGAATCCCGGCGAGAAAACCAAGGCCGGACAGGAACTGCTGTTCGGCTATCGGCTGTATTGGGGAACGCGCATGCCGTACTCATCGCCGCTGGCACAGACTATCGCCACGCGCACCGGCATGGGCGGGACCATCGGCCAAAAGCGCCAATACTATTCCTGGCATTTCGCGGTCGACTTCTCGGGCGGCGAGCTCGGCGCACTTCCGAGGGACGCCAATGTCGAGGCGGTGATCAGCGCCTCGCGCGGCACCACGGAGCACGTGACCGCGCATTACATCGACGAGTTCAAGGGCTATCGGGCCCTGTTCGACATCAGGCCGCCTGAAGACAGCAATGAAGTCATCGACCTGCGCTTGTACCTGCGCATCGACGGCAGGCCGCTGACCGAAACCTGGATCTATCAATATGTCCCGCCGCCGGTAAAGGATCGCAGGTCGCTGCTGGGATAGGTTTGCTAGCCGGTCGCGCCCAGCGCGATCACGCGCTCGCGGCCCGACACCACGACGCCGCCCGGCTTCTCGATCGTCACCGCAAACGCCGCGGGCTTGCGCACCATGAGCGCGGCGCGAATCGGAATCACGATGTCGCCGACGTTGGCCGGCACGTCGAACACGCCCCCATCCACCGGATAGCGGTCGTCGCGGCCCGAATCGAAGATCCATATTTGGTATTGCTGCACGGCCGGATCGTTGGCGGCCAATCCGGCGAAATGCAGGAAACCGCGCTGCGTGGCGGGATCCCACACGACATCGCCGCTCACGCCCGCCGCTGCCGGGTCCTTGGTCGCTCCCAAAGAAATCTTGAGCGTGCCGGATTTTGCGAGCAGCACGGCGCGTTCTTGGGCCGCGGTGGGCGGCCCCGGCAGTGAAGGTGGGCGCACCCACCCAAAAATCGCCAGCACCAAGCACGCGGCGGCCGCGAGCCAGCCGTATGCGGCCCTGCCGTATCCACCATCGCGGCGCGCTGTGGCGGCCGGCGTGAAATGTTCCGCCGCTTGACGGGCGATGCGTGCCGCCAGCATCTCGGGCAGGGGCTGATCACCGCGGGTGCCGGCGACGGTGACGGCGGCAGCGGCGCGTTCCAAATCCTGCAACCAAGCGCTCGCCGTTTCGCTGTCGAGGACGTCGAGCGCCCGTTGTTCATCCGGTGACAGACCTTCGGCGACCTGCTTGACCAGCAGGTCCAGCATGGCTTCGTCGGGTTGACCTGGAGGACGCGTGTCCGACATCACCCCTCCCTCAAGACGCCCTCGGCGTCTACGTTCATGAATTCACGCACCTTGATCAAGCCCCTGCGCATAAACGACTTCACAGTGCCCAGGGGCATTCCGAGCCGGGTTGCGATTTCCGACTGACTCAATCCATGCAGCAGGCCGAGCTCCAATACCTGCCTCTGCTCGGGACGCAGCTCCGCCATGGCTCGCGCGGCTTGCTCGGCCTCGATGGAGGTCTCCGAGGCGTTTCCGGAGTCTGCCCAGGCGAGTGTTTCGAGGGAGTCGATCGGATCCATCGCCGGTTCCGCGCTCGATTTTCGCAGGCGGTCGATCAGGCGGCGCCGGGCAATCATGGCAATGAACACCTTATCGGAGCCCTGCGATGCGTCGAAGCGCGCAGCACTTCGCCAGATGTCCAAAAAGATTTCCTGGGTCGCGTCCTCGGCATCGGAAGGCGTGCGCGAGAAGCGCCGTGCAATGCTCCACACCAGCGGACCATATTGGTCCATGCATTCCCGCACGGCGGCGGCATCACCGCTCGCGATGCGCTGAAGCATGGACGGACTCATCGGTTGCCTTTGGAGCTTATTCGGATTGGAGGCACGGATGGATTCGGCTAATCCTTAGATCCGGCGCATCATAAAGTAAAGCAGGCTTACTTGTTGGCCGGCCTCTGGAACTTGAGCAGCCGCAGCTTCTGGGTATCGCCGGTGGGCCTGCGCAGCTCGGATTCGCGCTGCAAATGAGGCAGCGCCTGCTTCGGGTTCAGGATGATCCAGCGCCACTCGTTGAGTTGATGCTTGAGCAGCGGCAACAGCGCCGGTTCGGAGCTCGCGTCCCCATCGACTTGCGGCAGCAGCGTCGTGCAGTACAGTTCGAAATATTCCGTGAACAGCGTTTCGTACTGCACCATCGGATCCAAGAAGGCGGGATCATGGACCAATTCGGTGCCGAGATGGCTGGCGCATAAAAAGCTGGCCGACTTGCGCACGTACACCGTGTGTTCGGCCACGACAGCGTGTTCGTACACAAGGGTCTGATGGAAGTGCGCGATGACCCTGGCGCGCGCATCGCCTCGCAGGCTGTGCTTCTTCAGATACTCGAACAGCGCCTTGCCGTGAATCAGCCGCAGCGCGGCGTGCCGCAGCGCCACTGCTTGATTGCGCAAGACGACGAAATCCGCCACTTGCCGCATCAATCCGGAGTGCTCGAGCTCCCAGGCATTCCAAGCGGTGGGACTGGCGAGAATGCGTTGCGCGACCAAGTGCTCTTGTGCGTCCTTGCTGCGCAATGCCCCTTCGATGCGATTCGTGGATTCGCGCATGAGTCTTGCGTGACTGAACGCGCTGCGTTGCACCAGTAATTTCCCCTCGCAATGCCGACGGCATCGCAGTGAATATGTTGAAAGATAAGCTTAGGCGCAAACACACGCAATGAATAAGAGTCGCCAAGGCGCGACGAAGAGGATCGCCGTGTAGGACAGACGCGATTTAGGCGCGCCAGGTGTAGGACAACCTTAAGCGAGCACCGGCGGCGCGAGATGGATCTGATTGCGCCCCGAGCGTTTTGCAACATAGACGGCCGCATCGGCCTGCGCCAGCAGCGGTTCGCCCCAGATGCCGAGCATGTCGCTGGTGGCGATGCCGATGCTGCAGGTGACGCCGATGGGCTCGCCGAAACCGGCAACGCGCACGTCGGCCACGCGCTCCAAGATGCGCTGCGCGATTGGCGTTGCCGCGGCGGCGTCGGCGCTGCTCAATATCACGACGAACTCCTCGCCGCCGTAGCGGCCGATGACGTCCGACTGACGCAATTCCGCGTGGATGGGCTCGATGATGGCGCGCAGACACGCGTCTCCGGCCTGGTGTCCGAAAGTGTCGTTGATCTGCTTGAAGTGATCGAGGTCGATGAACAACAGTGCGATCGGCAGACCGCGCGCCTTGGCGCGCGCGCACGCGGCATCAAGCCGCTCGATCAACGAACGCCGGTTCAACACGCCGGTCAGGGGATCGGTTTGTGCACGGCGCTCCGCCTCGGACAACGCCACGCGTTGCGCGCGCAAGCGGTCGGCGACGCCGAGCGCAACCAGGATCGAGGCAGCCACCATCGACAAGGGCAGGCCGTAGTAATACAAGATATCCGAGTCCGCGGACGATGCCAGCAGGCGCACCGCAGCGGTGATGGTGAAGCCTTCGAGCAAGCACCAGGCGATCAGGAACCAACCCGCCGCGCGGTTGCCGCGGCGCCAGGCGAGGAAGCACACGATCACGGTAAATATCGGCGTGATGATGAACATGATGTTGCCGAGCACATTCACGACATTCAGAAGACCAACGAAGTCGGCGACATTCGCCGCCGTGATGACGACGAAGGCCACGGCAAACCAGCCGAAGATTTTGTAGACGCGCGGCGAAAAGCGCTTGACGTCGGCGATCTCCCGCGTGAACAGGCACGCGACCGCCCCGCTCAAGCCCACGGGCACATTCCAGGCGAAGGCGTCGAGATTGGTGCCATAGGACAGCACCGGCCAATCGAATCCCTGTCCGGAAATAAAAGCCACGTACAACGCCTGCAGCGAGAACATGGTGGCATACAAGATGAACAGCGGATCCTTGAGCACGAACCAAATGAGCAGCGCCGCGAGCGACACGGCCATGAGTGCGCCGAAGGTCAGGGCGATCATCCGCGCCCGTTCGGTGCCCACCGCGAGCGTTTTCTCGAGCGAGCCCAAGGACACCGTCAGGTACTGCCGCGTGCTGCTGTTCGACGTCAGATGAGCGTATAGCGGCTGCGTCGGGGGCACGCCTTCCGGCAAGGTGAACAGATTGTCGCGGCCGCCCAGGAACGCCGGCAGCTGCGTGATGCGCGGCAGCGGCACGGCGGACCCGTCTCTGAATGCCACAATCTCGGCGCTCAGGCCGCGCGTGGTATTCAAGACGACGACGGGGAGTCCCTTGATCTCGCCGGGATCTTGCGGACTGATTTTCAACCAGTAATCGCGCCAGTAATTGTGTCCCGGAGCCTTCGAGAACGGCTGAAATTGCTCATCGAGCGAACCGCTCGCGACGGCTTGCGCCGTTGGATGCGTCTCCGAGGGCGCCAGGGCCCTTAACTTAATGACCGTTTCGGCTGCGAAGCTTTGCGCGGGGGCCAGAGCTTGAAGCCAGATCAATAGGCCGGCGGCGAGGAGAGCGCGCACGGGATGGGGTGATCAATACTGCCGCGACAAAAGCCAATGGGCTAAAGAGCGGAGCGCGTCAGCTCGTGCACCAAATGGCGCGAGCGATTGGATGGCCTGCGTGTGCAAGAGCTTGACTCGCTGCTGTGATGCGGTGATGCCGATGACCGCCGGATGAGTCGGCTTGGCGCGCTCGCTGTCTGCGCCCGTGGCTTTGCCCAGCATCGCGGCGTCGCCCGTGACATCGAGCAAATCATCCTGGATTTGGAACGCGAGCCCCACCGCATTGGCAAATCGTGACAGAGCACCGTAGAGGTTCGAATCCAGCGGCGGCGCGCACTCTGCCGCCATCAGAACGCTGGCACGAATGACCGCGCCGGTCTTGCGCGCATGCATGTCTTCCACCTGACTGATGTCGAGCCGCCTGCCTTGCACCGCGAGGTCGATCGCCTGGCCGCCCGCCATTCCCAGCGTGCCTATGGCTTGCGCCAACATATCGATCAGGCGCAGGCGGATAGCGGGAGAGGCCGGCAGCTTCGGGTCGCGCGCCAGGAGCTGGAACGCCAGCGGCTGCAAAGCATCTCCGACGAGCAGCGCCGTCGCCTCATCGTAGGCCTTGTGGCACGTGGGCCGGCCGCGCCGCAAATCGTCATTGTCCATGGCCGGAAGGTCGTCGTGAACGAGAGAGTACACGTGCACCAACTCGATGGCGCAAGCTGCCGCCTCAACCTCATCTTCTGAAAGGCCCACCGCACGCGCCGTGGCGAACACTAACGCCGGCCGAATGCGTTTGCCGCCGCCGAGAACGCTGTAGCGCATAGCCTCATGCAAACGAGCGGGCACCACATCGCTTTGCGGCAGCCGGGCCGCCAACGCGCTTTCCATGCGAAGGCGCCAAGTTTCGAGCTGGTTGCCGAAATCGTCGACATCCTCTTGAAGGACGCGCCGATCAGCTGAGTCGTTCACGGCCCTCGGCTCACACGCTTGATGTCGCTGACCGGGATCGCGGTGACAGCCGCATAGCGCGCGCCGCCATCGGTGTATTCAAACGGCAACTCCGGCGCCATTGGACCCGCCACCTTGGGGCCGCGCAAGGAGGTCAACAGTGCCTTGACCGGATTGCTGAATGCATCATTGACGGCAGTTCCCTCGAACCCGCAGTGCGCCATGCAGTTGTCGCAACGCGGATTCTTGCCGACGCCGTACTTCTCCCACTCGGTGTCCTCGATCAGCGCCTTGTAGGTCGGCGCATAGCCCTCGTCGGACAAGAGGTAGCAAGGTTTCTGCCAACCGAACACGTTGTAGGTGGGATTGCTCCAGGGCGTGCACTGATAGGTCTGATTCCCCGCCAGGAAATCCAGGAACAGCGCGGAATGATTGAATGACCATGCGGGCTTCCCCGAAGGCCTTCGGCGGCGGCTGAATATATTGCGGAACAGCTGCTTGCTGGCATTGCGTCCCAGGAACACATCCTGCCGCGGGGCGTGGTGATAGCTATAGCCCGGCGACACCGTGATGCCTTCGACGCCCAGCTCCATGGCGGTGTCGAAGAATTCGGCGACATCGTCGGGATCCTCGCCGTTGAACAGGGTGCAATTCACGGTAACCCGAAAACCCTTGTCCCGGGCCAGCTTGATGGCCGCAACTGCTTTCTCGAACACGCCTTCCTGGCACACCGATTCATCGTGACGCTCTTTGTTGCCGTCCAAATGGATCGAAAACGTCAAATAAGTCGAGGGCGTGTACTCGTCGATGTGCTTGGATAAGAGGATGGCGTTGGTGCACAAGTACACAAACTTCTGACGTGCCACGATGCCGGCGACGATTTGCGGCATTTCCTTGTGAATCAACGGCTCACCGCCGGGTATCGAAACGATCGGGGCACCGCATTCGTCAACGGCACGCAAGGCATCTTCCACGCCGACCCGTTTCTGCAAAATCTCCTTGGGATAGTCGATCTTGCCGCAGCCGGCACAAGCCAGATTGCACTGAAACAGCGGTTCCAGCATTAAAACCAACGGATAGCGCTTATTGCCGCGCAGCTTGCGCCCAGCGATGTAGCGGGCGACTTTGTACATTTGCAGGAGTGGGATGGCCATTTGGCTATATTACCAGCACCGCTTGCCGGTGGTCGCGCCAGATTCTGGGCCATTCCAGCATGAACCAGGGGGTAAAAGTTCGGCCTCCCTCCGCTGCAATTTGCCTTTGCAGCGCCTCGGGAGCGATCCAGCGCCAATCGAGAATTTCGTCGGAATTTGCCCTAATGGGCTCGCGGCAACGTCCTACAAACACCGAACAGAGCTCATTCTCCGCGCCGGTGGCATCGAATTGAGCCTGATACTGAAATTTGAACAAAAACTGCAGCGGGCAGCGAATCCCCAACTCCTCGTACAGGCGCCGCTGAGTTGCCATTTCCATGGACTCATCCGCGCGCGGGTGGCTGCAGACACTATTGGACCAGTACATCGGCCAGAGGCGCTTGGCGGCAGCGCGCCGTTGAATCAAGAGGTCGCCGCGTTCGTTGAAGATCAGCAACGAGAACGCGCGGTGCAAAATGCCCCGCCCCTCGTGACATAACGTTTTGCTCAACACCCCTAAGCTGCGATCGGCCTCATCGACCAGAATCAGCGCGTCCGGATCCGATACCAAAGTGTTCATGCGCAAATGCTACTTCAGCAGGTCGTTGTCGCGGAACCAGCGGATGGCGTCTTCGAACGCCTGCACTGCAGGGCGGGCGCAGTATCCCAGCTCGCGCACCGCCTTGGCGCTCGAGAAAAACATGCGCTTGCGCGACATGCGCACGCCCTCCAAGGTGATGCGGCCGCTGCGCCCAGAGACCCTGGCAATGCCCTCGGCGAGATAGGCGATGGGAAGCACCACGCCGTAGGGCAGCCGCACGCGAGGCGGCGCGCGTCCGACCAATGCAGCGATAACGCGGAGAATTTCGCGCAGACTCATGTCCTGTCCGCCCAAGATATAGCGCTCCCCGCTCTTGCCGCGCTCAAAGGCCAACAGGTGCCCTTGCGCGACGTCATCGACATGAACGATGTTCAAGCCCGTGTCCACATAGGCCGGCATGCGGCCGCTGGCGGCATCGAGCACCAGCTGACCGGTGGGCGTGGGTTTGACGTCGCCGGGACCCACCGGGGTCGAAGGGCTGACGATGACGACGGAGACTCCCGCGCGCGCAGCTTCGCGTGCGACGTCCTCGGCCAAATACTTCGAGCGCTTGTAGTGGCCGATCATGTTGTCGAGCGAGTTCGGAGTCTGTTCATCGCCCGGCGCGCCGTCGGCAGGAATACCGATGGTGGCCACGCTGCTGGTGTAAACCACCCGACGCACGCCCGCACGGTGCGCGGCATCGAGAATATGGCGAGTGCCGTCGACATTGGTTCGATACAACTGCGCCGGGTCCGGCGCGCCCAATCGATAGTCCGCGGCAACATGAAACAGCGCTTCGCAGCCTTCGACCGCGCGCGGCAAGGAATCCGGTTCGCCAAGGTCGCCCTCGCACACCTCGACATCCAGCCCGCGCAAATTGCGGCGATCCGATCGCTTGCGCGCCAGCGCACGCACCTGCCAGTGCCGGTCGATCAGCGCGCGCGCAACCGCTGCGCCCACAAAACCCGTGGCTCCGGTCACCAGCGCCTTCATGCGAGGTGCGCCTTCATACGAGATGCGGACCGATCGCACGCAGCGTGCGCATGGCAATTCGATAGCGCTGCGCCAGCCGAATCAAAGCGGCAATTTCGCCGGGCGACAAAAGCACGCCCATCAGTAACCGGCCGAATTGCACGCGGCCGGCACGGCTCGCGGCGACCACCGCGCGCGGCAACCGGTCCGCGGCGGTATCGACGATCACGCGCACGGCGATGAAAGGCAGATTGTGCCTGGCGGCGACTTCTGCGACCGCCGCGCTCTCCATGTCGACGGCCGACGCACCCGTGCCGTGAAATGCGGCGGCCTTTTCCGCGGGCGTGTCGATCGCCTGCGCGCTGGTCAAGAGGTTGCCTTCAGTCACGGCGCGCAGCGGACTGACAGCGGCCGCAACCCATTCGCGCCAGCTCGCGCTGGCTGCATAGCGTCTGCCTTCCGGCGAAATCAATTCGCGCGGCAGAACGACACTGCCGGCTTTAAGCGCCGGATCCAGTCCCCCCGCCATTCCGAAAGTGATCAGCGCCGGCATGCCGGCCTCGACCAGCGCGACCGCCGCCGCCTCCGCCGCAACGCGGCCGATGCCGCTCACCGCCAGCAGCGAGCCGCCGCCCAGCAATGCCAGTTCACTCAAGGGAATGGCGCCGCCGCGCGGCAGCGAGGGACCCAACGCACGTGCCTCGGAAGCGAGCGCGGCGACCACGCCCACGGCGCTTAAGGATGGATTCCGGGCCTCAATGAGCCGTTCCGTGGCGTGTCAGGTTGCGATAAGCCGCAAGCGCCCACAGCGGGAAGTAGGCCGAATAGCCGTGGTAGCGCAGGTAAAACACCCGCGGAAAGCCCGGCGCGGTGTAGCTGGGATGCGTCCAAAGATCATCGGCTTGCCGCGTGTGCAACAAGTATTCCGCTGCACGCCGGGCCGAATCGGAGGCCGCCTCGCCTGACGACAACAGCCCCAGCAGGGCCCATGCGGTTTGGTAAGGAGTGCTGCCGAAACTTTCTGCGGGCCGCGATTGCAGCGCATAGCTGTCGTTGCTCTCGCCCCAGCCGCCGTCGTTATTTTGAGTTTGCTTGAGCCACGTCACCGCTCTCTTCATCATGGGATCGTCGGTCGGGATATGCGCCTGCGCCAGCGACATGAGCACCGACCACGTGCCGTAAACATAGTTCGTGCCCCAGCGGCCGAACCAAGAGCCGTTGGCTTCCTGCTGCTTGCGCAAGTAACCGATCGCCCGCTCCAGCGCCCGCTTATCCTGCGGCCGCCCGATGCGCGCGAGCACCGTCACCACTCGCGCGGTTACGTCGCTGGTGGGAGGGTCCAGCAATGCGCCGTGATCGGCAAAGGGAATCTTGTTCAAGTAGTAGCAGGTATTGTCCGCATCGAACGCCGCAAAGCCGCCGTCGCGGCTCTGCATTCCCACCAGCCAATCAAGTGCGCGGCGAATGCTCTCGGCGTAGCGCGACGAATCGCGCGCCTGGTGCATGGCCCAGGCAACCACCGCGGTATCGTCGAGGTCGGGATAGAAGTCATTGGCGAATTGAAATGCCCAGCCGCCGCCCGGAAGGTTGGGACGCCGCACGCGCCAGTCGCCTGGCTCATCGAGCAACTGCTTGGTTTTCAGCCAGTCGAGGGCACGCGTCGAGGCATCCCGGGCTGCATCATCGCCCGCCTCCTGCATCGCGAGCGTCGCCAACGCCGTATCCCATATCGGGGAAACGCAAGGTTGGCAATAAGCACTCGACGGACCTAGCACCAGCAGCTTCTGCAATGCGCGTTTCGCGGTGATGCGCCGCGGATCGTCGGCCGGGTAACCGAGAATCACCATCGCTTCCAAGGCATTGACCATGGCGGGGAAAATGGCGCCGAGCCCGTCCTCGCCGTTCAAGCGGCCGGTGAACCATTCTTCCGCGCGCTGCGTCGCGCGCTCGCGCATCCGTGCGGGAACCAACGGGTCGATGAGGCGGCCGATGTGATCGAAGAGCAGGAACGCCTTCGCGAGCAGCCCTGCGCGCCGGAAATAATGCCGTTCTTTCTCCGGCGCCGTGGTGAAGAGCTCGCGGATGCCGATCTTGCGCGGATTCTTGGCGGTCGGCTTGCGCGTGCAGAGGATGAACAACGGCACCATCACCGTGCGCGACCAGTACGAGACCTTGTCGATGTGAAATGGAAACCACTTCGGCAGCAGCATGATTTCCACGGGGATATAGGGCACGCCGCGCCAAGGCAGCTCGCCGAACAACGCCAGCGCGATTCGCGTGAACACATTGGTTCGTGCGGCGCCGCCGCGCTCCAAGATGGCGGCGCGGGCCTTCGCCATGTGCGGCGCCTGCACGTCGTCGCCCGCGAGCTTCAAGGCGTAGTAGGCCTTGACGGTGCAGCTCAAATCCAATTCACCGTTGTGATACAGCGGCCAGCCGCCATGTTCAGCCTGCCGCGCCCGCAAATGATGGGCGATCTTCGCCTCCAGCGCCGCGTCAATCTCGTCGAGGAAGTGCATCATCATGATGTACTCCGCCGGAATCGTGCAGTCCGCTTCGAGCTCGTAGAGCCAGTAACCGTCTTCGTGCTGACGCGCTATGAGCGCATCGCGGGCTTCGGCAATCGCGCGGTCCAGCGGCGAGGAATCCGTGATCCGCCTCAGCGTGTGCGAGACGATCTCGCTGCGCGCGTCCTTGAGCTCCGCGGGGAACGGAGCGGGTTTAGGAGCGGTTCGGTTCACGTCCCGGAACTCCCGTAGCGCCGCAGCGTGTGCTCTTGTTCGCCGTCGGCGTCGGCATCGCGGTCGTGCAGCACCGGTGCAGGCCGCGGCCATCGCATTTCCGGCAGCCGCGCGAGCGGCAAGCCGCGCGCCGCGGCCGCGAATAGCCGCCGCAAAACCCAGTCGTTGCCGATGAAGGTGTTGGTCATGAGCATCGTCAGGCTGACGGCAGTCCTCGTGACCTTGACCTGCGCGCCGGCGGTAAAGCCGGGATTATGCGCAATCTTTCGCAACGTCAGGACCGCAAGTCCGATCGCCCAGAGGCAGAAGCGGCGAATACCCCGTTCGCGGCCCGGGATTAATAAAGTGTAATCCAGCGCGTTGCGCAAGTGCGCATGCGCGACGGCCACCAGCTCAGTCATGCCTGCCCTGAAGCGCGGGTCATTGGCGCCGCTGGAAACCTGCGCAAGATCGACGCCGTGACGGGAAAACACATCCTGCGGCAGCCAACAGGCGCCTCGGCTGCGGTCCTCCCATACGTCCTTTAATATATTCGTCATCTGCAGGCCTTGAGCGAACGACGCGGACAGAGCGCTTAAGGTGGCGCGGTGGCGTGCGATGTCGGGCGAATAGTCGCAGAACAGGTCGGTGAGCATTTCACCCACCACTCCCGCCACGTAGTAGCAGTAGTCATCCAAATCGCCGGACCGGGCCAGCCCCTTGAGGCTGGCGTTGAATTGGAAGCGCGGCATGCCATAGCACATGAGCTCGACGCAGCGCCTAATGGCCGCGTGCTGGCCTGTGCTCAGCTTGGCGGTGACCCGAACCACCCGATCCATGTTGCTCACCAGATCGCGCTCGGTCGGCAGGGTCCGGTCGGACAGCCGGTGCTCGAGATCACGCGCCAAGGCGCCCGGTTCGCCGGTTCCGCCGACGACGGCACTGAAACGCTGCAGAAATGCCAGGGTCTCCGGCGCCGACAATGCCGGTTCATCTTCGATGGTATCGGCGATCCTGCACAGCAGGTAAGCGCTGGTGACCGGAATGCTTAGGGCAGGCGGCAGTTGCGGGATGGTCAGCGCAAAAGTGCGCGAAACATGCGGCAGTATCTGATCCTGGTAGACCTCATCCGAGGTGTGGGAATCCATGCTGGCAGTATCTCGGAAACCCGCAAAAATAGCATCATGTCAGGCAGTTAGGCCTTGGGCAAACCCGCAACAGGCCCTGTAGTCCATTGCCACTACTTGGGCCCGGCAGTATAAACTGGAGCGATATGGACGTACCGACTGCCAGCTATCCCCTGCTCGAGACCATTGCTTCCCCGGCGGACCTCCGCAAGGTACCGGCGGCGAAATTGACCGAGCTGGCACAGGAATTGCGTCAATTTTTGATTCATAGCGTGGCAACCCGCGGCGGCCATTTTGCGGCTGGCTTAGGCACCGTCGAGCTGACAATTGCCCTGCATTACGTGTTCAACACCCCCGATGACCGCCTGGTTTGGGACGTCGGGCATCAGGCCTATCCGCACAAGGTGCTGACCGGGCGCCGCGACAAGCTGCATACCATTAAGCAGGACTCAGGGTTGGCACCCTTCCCGACGCGCAGCGAGAGCGAATACGACACTTTCGGCGTCGGGCACTCCAGCACTTCGATCAGCGCGGCATTGGGCATGGCCGTGGCGGCGGCGCAACGCGGGGAAAACCGCCGGGTCGTCGCCATCATCGGCGATGGCGCCCTGACGGCGGGCATGGCGTTCGAGGCGTTGAATCACGCTGGCTCGCTCCCTGCCGATCTGTTGGTCGTGCTCAACGACAACGATATGTCAATTTCCGAAAACGTCGGCGCGCTTTCGAATTATCTGGCGCGCGCCCTCTCCGGCCGGATGTATTCGCACCTGCGCGAGAGCGGCAAGAAGGTCCTGCGGCAAATGCCGACCGTGTGGGAACTCGCGCGCCGATCGGAAGAGCACATCAAGGGTATGGTGCTCCCCGGCACCTTATTCGAAGAAATGGGATTCAACTACGTGGGGCCCATCGATGGCCACGACGTCAAAGCGCTCGTGAGCACCTTGCGCAACCTGCAGAAGCTGCGTGGCCCACAATTCCTGCATGTCGTGACGCGCAAAGGCAAGGGGTACGCGCCCGCGGAAGCGGACCCGATCAAGTGGCATGGACCCGGCCCCTTCGATCCTGCCAGCGGCCAGATTTTCAAGGAGACCAGCAGCGGGCCTTCTTATTCGCAGATTTTCGGCAAGTGGCTGTGCGACATGGCGGAGCGCGATCCGGCGATCGTCGGCATCACGCCTGCGATGCGCGAAGGTTCAGGATTGGTCGAGTACTCCAAGCGATTCCCGGCGCGCTACTTCGACGTTGCCATCGCCGAGCAACACGCCGTGACCTTGGCGGCGGGCATGGCGGTGGAAGGACTGAAGCCGGTCGTCGCGATCTATTCGACTTTCTTGCAGCGCGCTTACGATCAGCTCATTCACGACGTCGCCCTGCAAAATTTGCCGGTGGTGTTTGCCGTCGACCGCGCGGGCCTGGTCGGCAGCGACGGCGCCACGCATCAGGGCAGCTACGATCTGTCGTTCCTGCGTTGCATTCCCAACATGGTGGTGATGGCGCCCGCGGATGAGAACGAGTGCCGGCAGATGCTGTACACCGGCACGACCTTGAGCTCGCCGTCGGTGATTCGCTATCCGCGCGGCACCGGGCCCGGGGTGCCGCTCGTCGCCGAAATGACTGCATTGCCGGTAGGCCAGGCGCAGCTGCGCCGCGAGGGCCGCAGCGGCTTGGCGATACTCGCCTTCGGGGCGCTGGTGGACTCTGCGCAAAAGATTGCGGAGCGGCTGGATGCCACCATGGTGAACATGCGCTTCGTGAAACCGTTGGATGAGAAAATGATCGTGTCGATCGCGGCGCGCCACCGCGCCCTCATCACCATCGAAGAGAACGCGATCATCGGCGGAGCCGGCGCCGGAGTCAGCGAAGTCCTTGCCGCCGCCGGGTTGCAGCTGCCGACGCTGCACATCGGCATACCGGACCGCTTCATCGAGCACGGGACGCGCGATACCTGCCTAGCGAGAGCGGGTCTCGATCTTGCGGGTCTCACCGCCAGCGCGGAAGAATGGTGGGCATTGCAAAGCCAGGCGCGCATTCGCTCAGTAAGCAGCGCCTAAGGCTAGATCATCCGGCCAGCTATTTGACCAGCTCGCGCTTCGGATAGAACGGATAGCGGCTCACGCCGTCGGAAGGCGCTTGAGGCCGGTATTTGGTGTGGCAGCTCTCGCAAACTTCCTGCAAATGATCGGCGGCCGCGGCCAATTTCTTTTGATCCATGGCTTTGACCGCGCCGCGAATCTGCAGCGAGGTCTTTTCCATGTCGCGGACCCAGTTCTGCCAGTCGGCGTTCGCCACCCACTTGGCGTCGTTCTTTCCGGTCCCCGCGTGCGACATCAGCGCGGAGGCGGCAATTAAATTGACCGCATCTTGATCGGCTAATTGCCAATCTTCCTCCGACAGCTTATCGGCCCCCTCTGCAGCCCAGATGCCGTCCGCGGGTATCTCCACCGACGCGCGCATCAAATCGACCAGTGTGATTTTCAACGTTGCCGCGGGTGCGGCGGCGGCCCCAGGACCGGCACCTGATTTTCGCCCGGCGAGAGCAACGCTCGAAAGCAGACCTAGAAGCACGATTGCGAGGAGACGCGGAGAGAGATGCATAGGCTCGCAATTGTAGCCGAGGGGGAACTGATTGCTAACTCAATGAGCGCCGGCCTGCTCCAACAACGCAGCAACGTCCCTCAAACCCTTGTCTTTTGCCAGCTGCAGGGGCGTGACGCCCGCGTTGTCCGCGACGTTGGGATCCGCGCCGCGCGCCAGCAGCAAGCGCACCGCTTCAAGCCGATTTTGGGCGACCGCGAGCAACAGCGGCGTGCGGCCCAGTGCATCCCGCGCATTCACCGTTGCGCCCTGATCGAGCAGCCGCGTGGTTTGAGCCAGGTCGCCGGCTGCGGCCGCCGTCTGTAGAGCGGCCGGTTCCGTCTCATTGAGTTCGCGAGAGGCGCGAGCCGCGCGGTCGGCGCTCATGGCGAGCGCCCCCGAGGAAGCGCGCGCCAGGTTCGCGGGAGGTGCGCTGGGCACGCCTGCCAAGACAGGCGCCGGCTCCAGCGCCGGCTCAGGCATTGGCGTCGGCGCAGGAACAATGGCGTTCGAAACGGCAGGCGGCGCCGCCGACGGCTTAAGTGCGAGCGGCGCGGGAGCGTAATTCTGCGCGCGCTTGTAGGACCGGGCGTCAGATTGCCGCGCGCTGTCAGGCGGCGCAGCCAACTCTTGCATCGATTCGGAACGTTGCGACGGGGCAATGGACTCCAATTTGGGTTGCGGGGCCTCAGCGGCGGTGCGCGCCGCAACCGGCGCCGCGCTTTTTTGCGTGCTGGGCAAGCTTTCCCAATAGCGGGGCGCGATGAGCAGCGCCGCGAGCAATGCGGCGCCGGCAGTGCCGAAGGCCGTGATTTTCCAGCGAGAGTCGTTGGCTGCCGGGCGCGAGACATCAAAGGGATGCGCCGATCGCTTGGCAGCGAGATCACCGGCAACCCGGCGGCTCTCCGCAAGAATCGCGCTGCGCACGGCGTCGCTCGGCGCGGCCGCGTCCTTGTCGCTGGCCCGCCGGTAGCGATCGAGCAATTCCTGATCTTGTTCGCTGTCTTTCGACGTCATGCGTATTCCCACAGCAACTGACGGAGCTTGGTCCTGGCGTATCGAAGCCGGCTCTTGGCCGTCTCGAAGGAGGATCCGGTCGCCTCGGCGATTTCCTCGACGCTCAGGCCGCCTTCCGCCTGCAGTAAAAAAGCGGAGCGCTGCTCGGGCGGCAGCTGCGCCACTGCGCTCAGCAATGCAGCGGCTTCGTCTTGCAATTGGACCTGCGCCGGGGGCTCGAGTTTCCCGTCGACGGCGAGACGATCCAGCAGACTCGATCCCTCCGGATCCGCATCATCGCCGGCATCCAGACTTTGCAGCCGGTGATTGGCGCGAATCATGTCGACCATGCGGTTGTGCGCGATCGTGAACAACCAGGTCGTGAATTTGGCGCTGGGCTGATAATTGGCTGCGCCGCGCACCACGGCAAACCACACCTCCTGCATCAGATCGTTCGCGCTCGCCTCGTTCCTGACGTTGCGATGCAGGTAGCGAAACACCCGCGACTCGTGCCGTTGATATAAAAATTCGAACGCGGCGCCCTCGCCGCGTCCGAAGCGCAACATCAAGTTCTCATCGCTCTCCTGCGACAGGCTCATTTACCCCATTATCAGCCGCCGGGCGGATCCGGTACATACCTCGGTACAACTGAATCGGGGAAGGGATTCGGCGCCGACTGCCACGGGCGGGACGGCACGACACCCATCGCCACCAGATTCGCGTAGCTGTCGTAGCGGATCTTGATCACTTCATTGGGCGTGCTCGACATGCGGTCGAAGGTGGTGTTCTGCACATACGAGGTTTCGCGTGCGCCGTGTCCGGTTCCGAGCTTCGGGGCCGGCGATACTGCTCCCGCGATGGGAGCCGCTTCGCGCGCTGCGCTGTCGGCCTCGGGAGCGCCCTCTATGCGATTCTGCGCGTACCCCGACTGCTCGGATCGACGATCGTAGGACTCGTAACGCGGAGTGCGCACCGGGCGCTCGAGAAACAGCGCGACTCCGATCACGCCGACATTGGCCGGGCGGCCGGTTCGCGCCGCATAAGAGCTGCCCGAGGACGTGAAGTTGAAGGCGGCGATCTCCGCATCGCTCTTGCGCCAGCCGGCAATTTCGTAGTTCTCCCCTGGAGCGAACACGTAGCCGCTCTGGCTCCAGGCGCCGGTTTCACCGCTGATGACGTTGACGCCGTCCACCGCGGTAACCGCAAGAATGCGCTCGCCGCGGCGATTTTGAATCATGATCGAATATCGAGCACCGGGTCTGCCGGCGACCCAGTACTCGCCGTGCGACCGGTACATGGGCAGCACGCTGCCCGAGTCGCGGTCGATGATTTGGACATCCGCCAGCCTGCCGGCCGCCTGCGCGTCAACTCGCACGCCGATAGCCCCCAGGCCAATGAGTAAGGCTCCAATCCCAGCGAATTTCATATCGACCTCCGGTGTTGTATGTCCCACCTGAATCGATGCGGCCGCCGAAAAGGGGTTAAGATTCCGCGCCGAGAATCGCCCTGGAGCGTGAATGCCCGTCAGCTTTACATCACATAATATCCGCCTGGACGATGGCAGCTATACCAAGCCCGACGCCGGCTACTCGATGGACGTGCATCCTTGGTTTCTTGCGGCAAAACGCATTCTGGACGCGACATTTCCCGGCGATAAGCAGCATTTGCGCATCGCCGACTTGGGTTGCCTCGAGGGCGGATACACGGTCGAGTTTGCGCGCCTCGGACTGCAGGCGTTGGGGCTCGATGTGCGTGAGCTGAATATCGAGGCCTGCCGCTACGTTCAATCGAAGGTGAATTTGCCGAACCTGGATTTCGTGCGCGACGATGTGTGGAACCTCGCAGCCCACGGCAGTTTCGACGCGGTGTTCTGCTGCGGGCTCTTTTATCATCTGGACAAGCCGCGCGAATTTCTCAATTTGATGTCGCAGGTGACAAAGCGCTTGTTGATCCTGCAGACGCATTTTTCGGAAGCGAAGGATTCGCCCAGCTTCATCCGGCCACGGCGCTTTCGGCGCGCACTTGCAAAAGTGCTGCCGCTCAAGAACACGGGAACCACGACCCACAAGCTCTCCTTTATGAGCCGCAACGAGGGCTTGCCCGGCCGCTGGGTGCCGGAATTTCGCAGCAAGCGCGCGTTTAACGACCGCGAAAATCGCCGCTGGGCGTCGTGGAACAACAAGCAGTCGTTTTGGATACAGCGCGAATATCTGCTGCAAGCGATGCGCGATTCAGGATTCGACCTGGTGCTCGAGCAGTTCGACAGTCTCGGGCGGAACATCGCATTCGAGATGACCGAGGGCAGTTATCGCACCTCGGGCCGAAGCACCTTCATCGGCATCAAGACGGCTCACGCGCATGAGGCGTCCGCGCCGGACGTGTCGCCGGGATTGCGTCAGGCATAAGATTCTATTTTTCACACTGGGATGGGATCACACATCATGAGTTCCAAGAAAGTCCGGACATTGCTCGCCGCGCTGGCATCGAGCACCTGGCTGCTGAGCGCCGCGTCGATCATGGCGGACCAAGTGCCCGCGCCGCCCGGCGGCGGCGATATCCCCAAGGATTTCAAAATCGTCACGGACGCGGACGATTACATCAAGCGGGACGAAATGATTCCGATGCGCGACGGGGTGAAGCTGCATACCGTCATCATTATCCCCAAGGGCGCGGCGCACGCGCCGATGATCCTGGACCGCACGCCGTATAACGCGAGCAAGTTCACGTCCAGCGCGGAGAGTCCCCGCCGCGCTCTGGTCTTGCCCTTGAGCTACGGCGAACTCGCCGATGCCGGCTACATCATCGTGGTGCAGGACGTGCGGGGAAAATATAAGTCCGAAGGCGACTACGTCATGAACCGGCCGCTGTCGGGCGACTTGAACCATACGCCCGTGGATCATTCGACCGATGCCTACGACACGATCGACTGGCTGGTGAAGAACGTGCCGCAATCCAACGGCAAAGTCGGAACGATGGGCACGAGCTACGACGGCTTCACGGTGCTGATGAGTCTGGTCAATCCTCATCCGGCCTTAAAGGCCGCTGCCCCTTTCAATCCGATGGTCGACACCTGGAAGGGCGATGACTGGTTCCACAACGGCGCGCTGCGCCAAACATATGCCGACTATATTTTCGAACAAACCGCGGAAAAGTCTTCCGAAGACAAATGGATCGCCCCCCGCTACGACGCGTATGACACGTGGCTTTCCATCGGTTCCGCCGGCACGCTCGGCAAAGCGTTGGGAATGGATCAGCTGCCTTTCTGGCAGCGCCTGACCGCTCATCCAGCCTACGATCGCTACTGGAGCGAACAGGCGGTGGATAAAATCTTGGCTGCGCGCCCCTTGACCGTGCCGACCCTGTACGTTCATAGCCAGTGGGACCAGGAGGATATCTACGGTGCGACGGCGGCCTTTGCCGCAACTCGCTCGCAATCCGGGCCCGGTCACGACAATTCATTCCTCGTCATCGGACCATGGCGGCACGGCGGCGGCAACGGCGACGGATCGTCCTTGGGCGAGATCAAATTTGACGGCGACACGGGTCATTGGTTTCGGCTGCATGTATTGCTGCCGTTTTTTGATTCGCATTTGAAGGACGGTGCGGCGAAAGCCGATATCGCGACGGTCACGGCGTTTGAAACCGGCTCCAACGTATGGCGCCGATATGATCAGTGGCCTCAGTCATGCGCAAGCGGCTGCCCTTTCAAGTCGGCGCCGCTGTATTTGGAAGCCGGCGGCAAACTGTCGTTCGACAAGCAACCCGCCGGCCCTGCAATCTTCGATGAGTACGTCTCCGACCCTGCGAAGCCCGTTACGTATCGCCCCCGCCCAATCAGGCCGACTTATGCGTCGGATTCGACCTGGAGACGCTGGCTCGTCGATGACCAGCGCTTCGCCGCGGACCGCACCGACGTGCTGACCTACACCTCGGAAGTGTTGACGGCGCCGCTGCGCATTGCGGGCCAGCCCGTGGCCCATCTATTCGCCTCGACCAGCGGCACCGATAGCGATTGGGTGGTGAAGCTGATCGATGTCTATCCGGACGAAGTGCCCGGCGACGTGCACATGGGAAGCTACCAGCTGCCGGTCGCGATGGACATTCTGCGCGGCCGCTACCGCGATGACCCGGCGAATCCGTCGGCGATTCCCGCCGGCAAGGTCGTCGGCTACACCCTCAAGCTGCCGAACGCGGACCATGTGTTTTTACCGGGTCATCGAATCATGGTGCAGGTCCAGTCGAGCTGGTTTCCTTTGTACGACCGCAACCCGCAAGCCTTCGTGCCCAACATTTTCTTCGCCAAGCCTTCGGACTATGTGAAGGCGACGCAGCGGGTGTTTCACAAGCCGGACGCGGCAAGCTACATCGACCTGCCGGTCGCGAAATAAAATCGTACGCCGGGTCGATGAATACGTGGGTGTTGTGCGAATGCAGCGGCACACCTGTGGGCTTCTTAGTGCTGAAGGAATCCCACATTGACGCACTCTTTGTGGCGCCGGAGCGGATAGGGATGGGCGGAGGCAGCGCGCTGCTCCGGCACGCGCGTTCACTCCACCCGCGGCTCACTATCGACGTCAATGAGCAAAATGAAGCGGCTTTGAACTTCTATCTTGCCAAGGGTTTCTCTATTTCAGGGAGATCAGAAACCGACGAGGACGGTAGACCGTATCCATTGCTGCATCTGTCGGAAACGCCTAGGTGATCAATGCAGGCGGCGCTCCAAGAAGTCCTCGGTCAGACGCCACGACGATTCCGCGGCCACGGGATCATAGGTCTTGCCCTGGTTGAACAGCGGCTGCGCAAATGCGTGTGCCGCGCCCGGGTAAACGTAAACCTCGGCGCCTGCGCCGGCGGCATCCGCTGCTTTCACAAAGGCCGCTGAATCATCCAGGGTTGTTCCGTCCTTTGAGCCTACGACGAGCAACACAGGCCCCGAAAGATTCGCCAGCTGATCGACATCCTTAGTGGTGTCTCCGTACCAAAGCACGGTCGCGCGTACCGACTTGTTGCGCAGCGAAGCGGACAGGGCGTGCCGCGCGCCCATGCTGAAGCCCATGACGGCAATCTTGCGGGGCCGGTCGCTAAGCGACTTTATGGCCGCGTCAATCTTCTCGCCGGCAAGTTTGGCGTCCAATGATCCAAGAAGCGCGCCGGCCTGCTCATGCGTGGTAGCGGAGCGCCCGTCGTACAAATCTACCGCAACGACGCAATACCCCCGCCGCGCGAGCCGCTCGGCAGCGTCCTTGTAGGAAGGCGAAACGCCGAACCAGTCATGCACCAGCACGACGCATTGGGCGGCTGTTTGCGGACCGCCTACATAACTGACAAACGATGTCATTTGCGCCGTCGACAGTGTCACAGGTCTCGTCGCCGCCAACAGCGGCGTCACGGCGAACAGCGTCAACCACATCGACCATTTCGAAATCTTGTTTCTCATAACCCTCTCCGTTTTCTCATTGCCAGCCTCATGTTCGGCTTCGGTAGCAGCCGCCGTTGAGACAGCAATTCCTGCAGCATTTCGTTTCCGCATTGCTCGGCGCAGACCGGGACGAATCCGGCTCTCTCATAGAACGGTGCGTTCCACGATAAATGCCGGTACGTCGTGAGCCAAAGCGTCGCGGGTTGCGTCTTTGCGCTCAACCTCTCGGCCACCCTCAGCAGAGCAGTACCAATCCCATTACGCATCGCCCTCATCCGCACAGAGAGCTGCTCCAGATACGGTTCACCATCCAGCGCTCGCAATGCTGCAAACCCGACGGGCAGCCCTGATCGATTTGACGCGATCAGCGTGGTGCCGGACTCTAGACACTCAAGCCAACGGCTGCGCTCCAGTGCTGCGTACTCGGCACTATTCTGAGCGGTCAATTCCAGGCCAACTTGATCGAAGAGCCGCGAAGCATCGAGATCGATGTCGCACAGCGTCTCGATCTCATCGGCCTGGGCGACTCGCAGAGGAATTTCAGCATCAAGCGCTGACAGCGCCGCTTCAGCTGCCATCACGCCAAGCATATTTTGGGTGCCCTTCATGCCAGTGCCATCGCTCCGAACCCGCGTGCCGTTACAGCGGTTCCTCGAAATAGATGAGTCTGCAACAAAGTGCCGCGGGGTCCGGTCTAGTGCATGTCACAGACCTGTGCGCAGAGAAGGCCAACGTGAACATTTCGGAGCGAGACAAGCACTGGGGCGAGCTGATGGACCAATCGCTGGAAGGCGATGGCGATTCCTATCAGCGGCTTTTGGTGCTGCTGACCGTGGCCGTGCGGAATGCCGTGCGCGGGCGGGTGCGGCTTGCCGGCCTTGAAGCGGAGGACGTCGTTCAAGAGGTCCTCCTTGCGCTGCATCTGAAAAGGGGCACGTGGGTGCGCGGCACTCCAGTCGGCCCTTGGGTCGCCGCCATCGCGCGCAACAAGATTGTGGATGCGCTGCGGCGCCGCGGCCGCCGCGAGGAGGTGCCGATCGACAGTGTGCTGGAGACACTGGGCTTTGATGAATCCCGCTACCAGGACCAGGCTCATGACCTGGAGCGAGCGCTTGCGAGACTGCCTCCTCGCCAGCGTCTGGTGATACACGCCGTATCTCTCGAGGGTCACACCGCACAGGAGGCCGCGACGCGCCTGCGCATGAGCGAGGGTGCGGTACGCGTGGCGCTGCACAGGAGCTTGAAAGTTTTAGCCGCTACCTTCGGCACGGTGCTCAATGAACACTGAAAATTTCATTCAGACACTCGTCGCGGACGGGTTGCAGCCGGTAATCCCCATCGGGCGCAAGCTATTGAAGGCCTTGGGTGCGGCTTCCGTGTTGGCGATGCTCTCGTTGCTCATTCGCCATCCGCGCCCGGATCTCATTCACGCATTTTCCACCGCTCCATTCATTTTCAAGCTCGTTCTTCTGCTGTCGGTCTCCGCAGCCGCGACGGTATTGCTGGTGAACACAGCGCGTCCCGTGGCCGTCGGCCGCGTGCATTGGCCTCTGCTGATGTCGCTGCTGCTTCTGGCCGCCGGCGTGATGGTGGAGTTGGCGACCGTGCCGGCTCAAGACTGGCGAGCCCATCTGCTCGGGCACAACCCAGTTCATTGCCTCATGTGCATTTTGCTATTTTCCTTGGCGCCGCTCGGTTGCCTTTTACTCGCGCTCCGGTACGGTGCTCCCAATCGGCCGGCGTTGGCCGGAGCCGCCGCCGGACTGACGGCCGGGGCGGTTGCCGCCACCGTTTACGCGCTGACCTGCCCTGAAGACAGCCCGCTATTCATCGCTACCTGGTACTCGGCAGCCATTGCCGTCATCGTCCTCGCATCGGCCGGAGCCGGCCGTCGGTTTCTCCGCTGGTAGAGGACGAGCGTGCAGCTGCAGTGCACGGGAACTCATTGCTACGACCTAAGCATTTTCGCCTCGAGAAAGCCGAGCAACGAGCGCAAATCGGTGCCCGTTCCCCACGGAGACGCAGACAACTCTTCCGGCACGCTCCCGAGTCGATTGAGCCAATACGTCGGGTAGCCGAACCACACCGCGCCGGCAACATCCCATCCCGCGAAGGCGACAAAGAGCACCTCCTCTCGGTCGAGCCCTAGACAGTCGATTCCGAGCTGGTAGGCGCGGCGGCTCGGCTTGAAGGACCGAACGCTGTCGGTGCTGAGCACGTGAGAGAACAACGTACGCAAATTGCCCCTCGTCAAACCGGATTCAAGCGGACCGATGGTCATGTTCGACAAGATGCCCAGCGAGATGCCCAGTTCCCGCAGCTTCGGCAATATCTCTTGCGTATCGGGCCACGCGTGAAGCTCTGTGTATGCGCTCATCAATTTAACGCGGTTCTCTTCAGTCAGCGAGAGCCCGCTCTGGTGCGCGGCATAGGTCAAGCTTTCCGTCGTCGCTTCCAGGAAGTCGACGTAGCGATCACCGAGCGCACGCAGCCATTGATATTCAAATTGCCGAGCCCGCCAAGCCGCAACGAGCGTCGCAGCCTTCTCTGGATAGAGTCTTTCGGCGAGTGCGACGACCACTCGCGGGTCAAACAGCGGAAACGCGTCGAATAGGATCGCTTTTATCGGTTTTCGCGCCTGCCTGTTGTCGTCCCCCGCCGTGGCTCGCGCGCCCAAGACCGAGGCCACTGAGGCGGCAAGAAACGTACGCCTGTCGATGCGCATGGGGACCCGGCTATGCCCGGTCGCCGGCATTACGCTCGCGAATTCCGCGCCGCCAGGCATCGATTGAAAACGATCCAGAACCGCCGAGAAAGAGTACTGCCAGGCATGTGAGATAGAGAAGATCCGTCTCGTATCCCGGTTGGCCAAAATGAGCTCCAGACGAGTCCACGCTCAATAACTTGATTGAGCTGAAGCCGTTCGGAAGATGAACCGACAGGGCAGCCACGGCCAGTACGACCGCCATTGGCACCGTAGCAGCGCGCAGGCAAACGCCGAGCAGCACTGCGAGTCCGCCGATCACTTCGACCGCAATCGTCATCCAGCTCATCAAATGAGGTTCCGGAACTCCGATCGCCGCCAAGATTGCGGCAAAGTGCTCGGGACCTCGGGCAATCTTCGCGAATCCGTGCTCCATGAACCCATATCCGACCATCAGACGAAGAAGCAATGGCTGCCACGGACCCTGGAACGTTGACTTGAGTACATCCATACTCTCGAGTCATCGCAGCATGAGGTCGGAACGTTACCCCATGACACTCACGAACTTGTTGGTCTTCGCCTTGGCACTGACTGTCGCGGCCGGCTCGCCCGGTCCGAGCATCGCTGCGTTGATTGCGCGCGTCCTCACCAACGGGCTACGCGACGTGTTGCCGTTCCTGGCAGCGATGTGGCTCGGCGAGGCGCTTTGGCTTTGCTGCGCCGTCGCGGGGCTGGCCGTGGTGGCGCAGACGCTCGGCATGGTGTTCCTGGCGATCAAGTTGATCGGCGTCGCTTACCTGTTATATCTCGCCTGGAAGATGTGGTTCGCGCCGACTGAAGTCGCGCAGGAAGAATTGCCGTCGGGCCGGTCGGCGTGGCGTATGTTCGGCGCCGGCCTGATGGTGACGCTCGGCAATCCCAAGATCATGGTGTTCTACCTGGCGCTTCTGCCGACCATCGTCGATCTAAATCACGTGCGCGGCACCGCCTGGGCGGAGCTGATCGTTGTCACTCTCATCGTGCTAATGACAGTCGATCTCGCCTGGGCGCTCCTGGCCGTGCGCGCGCGCCGTATGCTCACCAGCCGCAAGGCCGTCAAGATCGCCAATCGCACCAGCGCGACCATGATGGCCGGCGCCGCGGCGGTGATCGCGGCGCACTAGAACTGGGCAGTATTTTTTGCTTTGCCGCATTCCGTCAGCCTAAGAATCGTTCGGCAATCGCGCCCCGGAATTTCTCGGCACCGAGCGCGAGACGCTGGCCGTACGTTTCCTTGGCATCGAGACCGGCAACATAGGTAACTTGATCCTTGTTGTCGGTGGCGGCCTCGTAGACCACCTCGGCGATTTGTTCGGCACTCGAGCCTTTTTCACGCCGCTTGGGATCCATGAAAGTCTTCATGGTTTTGGCAATCTCCGCCGCATAGGCAGTGTGCTGAGTCAGCACCAAGGAGCGGGTGGCGAAATCGGTGCGGATTCCCCCCGGAGCCACGGTCTTTACCTTGATGCCGAACTTCGCGAGCTCAAAAGCCAGGCTTTCGCTCCACCCTTCCAAGCCCCATTTGGTGGCGTGATAAACGCAGTTGAACGGGAAAGTCACCAGGCCGCCAATGGAGGTGGTGGTGATGATGCAGCCCGAGCCCCGCTCACGCATCGCCGGCAGAAACGCTTGAGTCACCCGCATTACGCCGAGTAGATTGGTATCTATCTCGTTGGTCAGTTGCGCATCCGTCGCGCCTTCAAAGGGACCCGCCAGTCCGTAACCGGCATTGTTGAAAAGAACATCGACCGGTCCGATCTCGAGGGCGCGTTTGGCGGCTTGGGTAATCTGTGCAGGCTGGGTTACATCGAGCGGCAGCAACTTCACGCCAGGCACGCTCGTAAGCTCGCGCTCCTTGGATGGGTCGCGCATGGTGGCGATGACCTGCCATCTTTGCGAGCGAATAGCAGAGCTGCGGCCCGCCCCAGCCCGGTCGAGCTGCCTGTGATGAAAATCGTCTGTGTCAGCATTCCTCCTAGTGATCGCCGCAATCCGATCGGCCGTTGTCCTCGATCGAGGCGATGATCCAGCGGCCGTCGATCCGGACCAAATTGGCGATGTCTCGGCCGCAGTGATCCATTTTGCCGTCCACAAGAAACTCGAACGGGGCCCACACCGTGGCAACATCGCCATCCACATGAACCACGGCATCGTGGATGCGCTCTTCGTGAGTGGCGGGACCCGGCTGCGACAACCGATCCGTGAGCATTTCAAAGCTCATTTGCGCCGGCTTGCCTTTGCGCATCAGCACTGCGCTTCCGCCGGGCAGCAATTGCGCCATCATCGCGGCCTTGTCGCGCTTGCCGAGCCCATCGAGCATCGCCTGGAAACTCGCGAGCACCGCCTTCTCCTCGATCGAGGCGCTCGGCACCGGGTCCTTCAATTCAACCAGGATACCCCGCATTTCAGTGGCCCCCATGTTCACGCTGGTGTGCGTGGTCGCCGGAATCCATCGCGCGTCGCCGGGCTTGCTGTGCAGCTCGCTCGGCGCTTCGCCTGCGACCAAGTTGCGCACGCTGTATTCGCTCAAAGCCACGGCGACGCTGTCGGGGTGCGAGTGCACTGCCCATTTCTGCCCGGGTTGCGCGTCGAACTTCAAGACGCGAACGCGCTCATTCTCGAATGCGAGCTTGTACACTTCAGGTGCAACCGACAGGGCATCTTTCTTGTTGTCCGCAGGCGAGGCGCTGAGCAACCCGCTCGCACACAACAGGGACAGGATCAGATATCGCATTTGAAATCTCCGGCTCGCTTTCGCGCAATAGCGGGCGAGTATCGGGCACGGACTATCAAAACTCCAATTTACCCGCCATAGTGCGCAATCAGGGAGCTGCGCCGAGAATCGCATCAGTAATACACCTTCAACCGGCTTGCCGGCTCGACATGTATTCGCCGTCGCGCTCGGCAATGCAATCGAATTCTACGATTTCGTAACATACGCGTTCTTTGCGGCTCAGATCGGCCGCGCGTTTTTTCCCTCCGATACGCCCGGAACCAGCCTGCTTGCATCGCTCGCGACGTTCGGCGTCGGGTTTTTAACGCGGCCTCTCGGTGCATTCGTGCTGGGAAGGCTCGGCGACCGCCTTGGCCGCAAGCCGGCAATGATCCTCTCGTTCACGCTGATCGGGGTGGGCGTCACCGGCTTGCCCCTGATACCGCCGTACGCTTCCATCGGCATTCTCGCGCCCATTCTCGCGATTGGGTTTAGGCTCATACAAGGATTTGCGCTGGGCGGTGAGGTAGGACCCAGCACCGCGTTCCTGATGGAGGCCGCTCCGCCGTTGCGGCGCGGTTTGTACATCTCACTGCAAGCCACCAGCGCAGACGTGGCCGTGATGGTCGCGGGCTTGGTCGGCGTGGGATTGGCGAGCGTCTTAGATGCCGCTGCGCTCGACAGCTGGGGATGGCGCGTTGCGCTCCTGGCCGGAGCCGTGATCATCCCCGTGGGTTTGGTGTTGCGCCGGACACTGGTCGAGACATTGCAGCCGGCACACGATCCGACCGAAATTCCTAAGATCCGCAACTACCGCCGCGTCGCGGCGGCGGGTCTGGCGCTGCTGGCCTCCGGAACCACCACGAGCTACCTGCTCAATTACATGACGACGTATGCAAGCTCGAGCTTGAAAATGTCCGCCCGAATTTCCTTTGGCGCAACTGCGGTGATCGGCCTGTGCGGGGTGGTATGCGACCCCTTGGGAGGCTGGCTCTCGGACAAGTTTGGCCGCAGGCCCGTCATGATCATCCCGTGGACGTGTTTGGCGGTTGCCGTTTTCCCTTGCTTTACATTGCTCGAGCACGAGCGCAGCAGCTTCGCGCTCTACCTCGCTTGCGGGATACTGGCATGTGCCTCGACGCTCGCCGCTTCCTCGGCGCTGATCTCGGTGAACGAATCGCTGCCGCACCGGGCGCGTTCAGGGGCGTTTGCAGTCATTTATGCGATCTCGATTTCAATCTTCGGCGGGTCGGCGCAATTCATGGTCGCATGGCTTACGCGGCTCACTGGCAATACGCTTGCGCCTGCGTGGTACATGATCGGCGGCGTGCTGGTCGGATTGATCGCGCTGCACGCCTTGCCGGAAAGCGCGCCGATCAAAGTTGGGGTCGCGCAGGCCGACCGTTAGAGGAGGCGCGGAAATCGGCCGCACGCCTAGCCCGATCACATTAGAGATTCTTTCCTAGAAAGGAGTCGAGTTCCTTCAGCACCCCAACACGCGCCTCGGTGCGCGACAGCCAATGATCCTCGCCCTGCAGCACCGCGACGCTGACATTCTTTCCGGCAGCCTTGAGCGCCCGTGCCATGCGCTCGGATTGTTCGTTCGGCACTACGCCATCGCCCGTTCCATAGATGATGAGTACCGGCGCCTTGATCGCTTTCACCGCGTTGATTGGGGATTTCGCGGCGAGGTTTGAATCGTTTGGCGCTCCGATACGTGCCTTCCAGATGGACAGCGACGTGGATAGCGTGCCCCCATAAATGGGAACGGTTTCTCGCATCAGTGCCGGCAAATCCGACACTCCGCTGATACTGACGGCACAGGAATAGAGGTCCGGCGTGAAAGCTGCGCCCGCTAACGCGGCATAGCCGCCGTAGGATGCTCCCACGATACAGATGCGGTGCGGATCCGCCACTCCCTGTTCAATCATGGCGCGGACGCCGTCGGTAACGTCGTCCTGCATCAGACCGCCCCACTGCCGGTAGCCTGCCTCGCGGAAGGCGTCGCCAAATCCCGTTGAACCGCGAAACTGCGGCTGAAGAACGGCATAGCCTCGCGAGGCAAGAAACTGCGTCAGCCAATCAAATGCCAGGTAGTCCCGCGCCTGCGGGCCTCCGTGCGGGAGCACGACGAGCGGCATGGGCCCATTCGGCTTTGCCGCAGGAGTGGTCAGAAAGGCAGGGATGGCAGTGCCATCGCGTGCCTTGTATGAGATCTCCTTTGCGTTTCCCAACGCCACGCCTGCCAGTGCGGGGTACTCCTCGGCTGCAATATCCGCGCGATGCGCGGTGAAGTCGACCAAGTAATACACGGGCGGGCTTGATGGGGTCTCAACGCGCACCAGAGTTTTTGTGCCGTCGACAGTCGAGCCGCGCATCGAGACCTGACGACCTGGAAATGAACGCTGCAGCACTTCCTGTCGATGTTGGACTGACGTGTCGAGCCAATGCATGTTTTCAACGCTGCCGCTGACGTACACACCGACAATCGCGCCGGTCTGCCTGTCCATATATACGTTGGTGATATCCGCCTCGGGGTCCTCGGCTAGGAGCCTCATGGGTGAACCGTCGAGAGGCAGCGCCCACGCAGCCTGATGAGGTCGCCCGTTGGCGGCAAGCACCACGACGGCAGTTCCATCCGCGAGAAGACCGGCGAGCGTCGGGTGTTCGCTGTCGTCCTTGCGAAGGATCTCTCTCGGCTTGTCGCTCTCCTCCGCGCCGAGCGCAAGCAATCGATAAGCATGGTGATGCCAATCCCAGTCCTCGCGCACCACGGCGCGGCCGTCCCTGTCCGCGACCCATGCTGCTGTAAATACATTGCCGTGCCTGATGATGCTGCCCATCCCTGTACGCGTATCCACTTCCCAGAGGCATCTGTAGGGGTAAGCGGTCGCCATGATGACGGTATGCGGCTTCGAAATATGCGCTGCGACCAGATATGCGAGCATCGCGTCATGTCTATTGGCGCCCGTGTTGGCCATCGGATTCATCGGCAGCATTCTGCCGTCGCCGCCGGAGACATCATGTGCAATTACACGAAAGTACTCGCTCGAAACTTCTTCGCTATCTTTGCTTTCGCTGGTCTGGCTGAGCAGGATCAGAAGAGTCTCATTGTCGTGCCACACGAGTTCCCGAAGCTTGACCTTCTCAGGAACCGCCAGAATGCGTTGGACCTTTCTGCCCGCCACGTCGAACATGATGACGCGGGGTTTTGGCTCCGTACGATCCAGCCATGCCAGCCAATGCCCGTCGGGACTCAAGACTGCATCGCTCTGCGCCGGCATGGCGCCGAAGACCTCGGCCGGGGGCGGGGCCGCGGCAGCTAATGCCGCCGGTATCATGAAGCAGAAGATGAGCGAAGCGATCAGCTGCCGCAACGCAACGCGCGCAGTCCTTGCCATGTTATTTTCCTCTCCCGCCGCACGGAGCGGCGCACCACGATCCCTGACAGTTATTCTAGTGCTTTAGCGCCGCATCGAGAAAGGCGATCGATGCCGGCCAGTCCTGCTTGCGGGCCGTGTTGTTGCCGTCGGGGCTGCCGCCCAGGCTGCCGAGATTAGGATAGTTCGGACTGGTCGGATCAGCGGGCGGCCCAAAGCAGCCGTGGCCGGCATCCTCGAATTCAAGCAGGCGAACGGCAGGTTTAAATCTCTTCGCCTTCAGGCGTGCACTTACCTGCTCCGACATCGGGCACGAGGGCCAAAGAGAATCATTCTTGCCGCAAATCAATATGACTGGGCCCTTGATGCGCTCTACTTGAATGACCGCGTCTTCATGTGCAGCCAGCTGCTTTAGCCCGTCGTCATAGAGAGCGAAAATACTTTTGAAGGGACCGGTCCAGCCGTAAGGCAAGTACGGCAGGGGCTTGCCGCCTAGCGTAAAGGTAGAGGGCGGATTCTGATTGGTGCGGCTGATGCCGGGCCACACCACGCTGGAGGGCACCGCGGCAACCACAACTTTGATTTGCGGATAGTGCGCGGCCACGACCAATGCGGTCTCGCCGCCGATCGACGTGCCCTCTATTCCGATGCGCTCGGGATCGATGTTCGGCTGGCTGCGAAGCCAATCGATCGCGCCCTTGAAATACTCGAGCGGGATCAATCCCAGCTCCTTGGGCAAACCCGGTGCGTCGAAATACGCCAATTGCAGCACTGCGTAGCCGTGCTGAGCGATGAGACGCGCATGTTTAGCGACGATGGGGCTCATGCCCCCTTCCGACCCTCCGATATCGATGATCGCTGCGAGCCGGCCGTGCGCATTCGCCGGCATGTAGAAATCCGCGACCAGTCCGTTTGCCGTGACGCTGGTCTTGACCGGTTCCGCCGGAGTCGGCTCCTCAGCCCTAGCTGCGCAGGCGCACGCAGCCCAGATCGAAATCGAAGTCACTAGGGCAGCGATGCGCATCGGTTCTCCTTTATGTCTTCCTATCGTCCGCGATGTGCCACAGAACGCCGGTGGGATCGCTCAAGTACAAGACGCGAAGACCCCACGGCTGGGCCGTCGGCGGCTTGGCCATTATGCCGGGATATTTCTCCGCGAGCCCGATGTCCCGGACGTGCTTCCACCAGGCATCCGCATCCTTGACCATGAGATGCATCATGAAGTTTCCGGCCCATTCCTTGACGTAGTAGTTCTGCAGGAGAAAGCGGAACTCACCGACCTGCAACGCCGCCAATCCATCGCCTTCCCAGGCGATCGTGAAGCCCAGATCCAAATAGAATTGCTTCGCTACTGCGTAATCTTTGGCCGGCAAGAATGCTTTTAGGTCCAGTACGGAATTCGAATCCATGACACTCTCCGGCGTGCGTTTCGCCTGGATTTTCGCATCCCGGAGATGAAAAAGCCCTCACCATCGTCGGTGAGGGCTGCCATGTCCGTAAGGTTTTATTGGCGTGTCAGATGAATCGTCCCATGCGCAAAATCATTGCTGACCGTCGTGAGCAGCACCGGAGTAAAGCGCCACGCTCGATGCGGCCCTTAAGTCAGTGCGCCGCCTTTTCTCGATCGCCCGGGTGGTAGTCGGCTTCAACATTCCCAGCGAGTTGGCTTTCGGTGAACAGAACCGGTTTGGTCTTCATGGCCACGAACAGCGGCGTCTGATCGGCGTAATGAGGAGAATGCGAATCCAATGTCGCCGAGCCGAACTGATTGATGCTCTCCGAAGTCAGGGCGCCCGACTTGTCCCAGGTCACGAACATGATGAGTGTGTCGCCCGCGGCCGCGCTCAAAGTGCCGTCCGGCTGCGCAACGCCGTAAACGGCGCGATACGTGTCCGGGCCGCCGTCGATCGCTAAGTCGAGAGTGCCCCGGCGTATGCGATTTACCTGGCCCCACTCGGGATCGATGCGGCCGAAGTGCGTCTTTAGATTGTTGATGGCGTGGCGCAGCGCATCGATGGGCGGCACGTCGGGATGACTGTCCGTGTGAGCGGCTTCCGCGCGCATCATCACTGCGAGCGCCGCGGCCCGGCTCCCGATATTGGTGCGCCGATCCCAGGCCTTGAGCAGTGCCTCTGCTGCACTGAGATCAGAGTCGGCACCCGGATCGACTTTGACTACGTCGGCAATCTCGCGAGCGACGTCGGAGCGCTCGCTGTAGGCGAGGTCAAACTTGTATTTGCGAAACGCCTCGGCACTGATGGCTGGGTCGGCGCCGAAGGTTTCCTCGGCGCGATAAGCCCGGTTGGTCATGTCGGTCTGGATACCCATGCTCGAGCTGAAATCAGACGCCTTTAGATTATCTTCTGCTCCCGTGGCCTCGAATGGAGTGTTATTGGAATTGAACACGTAGCCGGATTTGGGATTCCAAACCTGCGGCACGCGGTCAAAAGGCAAATAGCCCTGCCAAACCAAGTCGGAACGATCGCCGGGCTGGATTTGAGTCCAATCTCTTCCGTCGGCGCGAACCGGGAACTCGCCGTTATAGATATAGCCGATGTTCCCTTTCTCGTCAGCGTAAATGTAGTTGATGCTGGGCAGCGCCTGCAGACGCATGGCCGCCAACCATTCCTCCCGATTGCCCGCTTTGTTCAGCCGATAGTACTGCAGCGCCTGACGCACCTCATTCATGCCGGCGTATCGCACCGCGAACGTCCCATGATCGGTGTTAAAAACTGGACCGTGCACCGACCACAGCAGCGGCCGGTGCACCGTCCAGATCAACGGGCCCCAGATTTTCACGCGTATGGCCGCGTCGCCCTTCTCGAAATTTTTCCACTGGCCGTCCAAGCGATACTGGTCAGGATTGTTCGGGTTCACATCCAGCCGATAAACAGTGGACAGATTAGGCGCGTTGACCGTGTTGGCCCAGCCAAGATGTGCGTTGTGACCGTGAAGCATGAAAGGAGAACCGGGGAAAAAGCCGCCTGCGACGTGCCAGCCCTCGCCGGAATCGAGAACGGCCTCGTACCAGGCCACCGGGCCGGTATACGGCTGGTGCGAATTCACCAGTAGCCGCGTGGCACCGTCCGCCGATTTCGATGGCGCAACCGCAATGCCGTTTGAGCCGATCGGTAAAGCACCGGTCATCGCGAATTCGGTCATTGCGACTCGCGCGGGCTTTGGGGGAACAGGCGTCGTGATCTTTCCGAACACGTGATCGAGTCCATAGAAAAATGGCGTGCGGAACACGAACCCCGCGGCAACGTCCTGGCCGGTCATCGGCAACAGGCCGCGCGCAACCTGCTCCGGGTGAAGGGCAGCGTAATAGTTCACTCCATCCGCGTACGCGCTGAGCACCGCGCGCGCCTTGGTCGGCAGCGCGGTGTGATAGTGAGCTGTCACGGTCTCGCGTACCTTCAAGAGGCGAATCAAATAATCAGTGACCGCAGCCTTGGCGCCCTCGACGCTGGCCAGCTGGCCGCGCGCGATCAGCGCCGCCTGCTGAATCGTGGCGAAATCATCCTCGCAGTGAGCGAAGGCCAAGCCGAAGGCCACGTCGGGATCGGTGGGCCCGCTGATGTGCGGCACCCCAAAATGATCGCGCTGGATGCGGGCATGGTAGCGTGCCGCCTCAGCAATCAGGCTCGCACGCGACGGTGCAGCCGGCTGGCTTAAATAATCCTTGGCGATCACTGCAATCAGGCCGACGAGCACGAGTGCCGCGAGCGCGGCCGCGCCGATCTTCAAGTACCGCATGAGGTGTTTTCTCCCGGAGAACAATTGTTAGACTTGTAAAAACCTAAACTCGAAAGGAGCGACTCATGATTGGCTACGCCACTCTCGGTACAAATAATCTGGCTCGTGCGCAAGCATTCTACGACGCCTTGCTCGCGGAAATTGGAGCAAAACGATTGATGGAATTGCCCCACGGCTTCACCATGTATGGGGCCAGATTGGATCGGCCGGCGCTCGCGATCACACCTCCTCACGATGGAAAGAAGGCAATGCCGGGCAACGGCAACATGCTGGCACTCGTTCTCAAGGAACGGTCCAAAGTGGATGCCCTTTACAAGAAAGCCTTGCAGCTCGGCGGATCGGACGAGGGGTCCCCAGGCGTTCGCGGCGAAGAAGGCCCACAGGCTTTTTATGCCGCCTATTTCCGCGATTTGGATGGCAACAAGCTCTGCGCCTTTCGCGTGGGCCCAGCTTAGATCAAAGAACGCGGCGGGCTTGCGAGACGCCGTTTTTCCTGCGTCTCTCGTGTTAAGAATATACCGCATCGGGGGGCTTGCCGTAAGCCCCCGGTCGTGCTGCAGCATCGCGCGCCTTGCCACTACAGGAGCTAGTGAAATGCGTGTGTTATTGACCACCTTCGGTTCTCGCGGCGATGTGCAGCCTCTGATCCCATTCGCCGTTGCCCTGCAGTCACTTGGCGCAGATGTGCGCGTCTGTGCACCCGCAGATGAGGAATTCGCACAGCTGTTCGACGCCGCGGGCGTGCCTTTGCTGCCTGCTTTTTCGCCGATACGTCCGTGGTTGGCGGAGATGCTGCCGAAACGCAAGACGCTCGACTTGCGCAAGCTGGCGGCCGAGGTGATGGCCGCCCAGTACGCGGCCGTCAGCGCGGCGGCGCGAGGGTGCGATGTGCTGGTGGCGACCGGCCTTTTTTCCTGCGCGGCTGCGGCACAGGCGGTGGCGGAAAAGATGAGGCTGCGTTACGCCCTCGCGGCCTACTGTCCGTTCTTCATACCGTCCCCGCATCATCGGCCTTATGAATACTTGAGCCATCCACATCCTGCGGGAGTGACGGACAATCAGGAGCTGTGGGATTTCAATGCAAAGGTCATGCACGTTCTGTTTGGCGAGGGATTCAACAATCTTCGCGCCTCGATCGGTTTGCCGCAGGTCGACAACGTGCGCGATCATGTCTTAACCGATCAGCCCTGGCTCGCTGCCGATCCGGTGCTCGCGCCATGGCGGCGATGCGCAAATATCGATGTCGTGCAGACCGGAGCGTGGATCCTGCCGGATGAACGGCCTCTTTCGTCGGAACTTCGGGCCTTTCTCGAGGCCGGCACGCCGCCGGTGTACTTGGGATTAGGAAGCTTGCCTGCGCCGACGGATTTCGGCCGGACGGCGATCGAGGCCGTGCGCGCGCAAGGGCGCCGCTTGCTCATCTCGCGCGGATGGGCGGATCTCGCGCCGTCCGATGATCGCGATGACTGCTTCATCGTCGGCGAGGTCAATCAGCAGGCGCTATTTCCTCAGTTGGCGGCGGTGATCCATCACGGCGGCGCCGGCACCACGACGATAGCTACTCGAGCGGGCGTCCCTCAGGTGGTGGTGCCGCAGATAGCGGATCAGCCGTACTGGGCCGGCCGCGTTTCGGACCTGGGGATCGGTTCGGCGCACGACGGTCCGACGCCGACAGCCGAATCGCTGTCGGCCGCGATTGAGTCTGCGCTGACATCCGAAACCCGCGCGCAAGCGGTCGCAGTTGCCGATACCATTCGAGGCAACGGTGCGATGCGGGCCGCGGAACTCCTGCTGGCAGCCTAGGCCGGAGCGATGCGAACGCCTCAGCAAATTGGGGTTAAGATCCAAGAAAACTGCGTCGGGAGGATCGATGTGGAAGCGGGCGGCAATCTACGGCGCGCTGCTGGCGGCCGGAACCCTAGGCCTGCAATGGCTGGATTACCTGCGACTGGCGCGCGTACATTCCAACGATATCTACATATTCCTGATTGCGGCCGCTTTTCTGGCGCTGGGCGTATTTGTCGGGGCGCGCCTTCTTGGCGCCCCGCCGCCGGCTGCGAATTTTGACGGCAATCCGAAGGCGCGGGCGGCGCTCAAGCTAACGCTAAGCGAAATGACGGTGCTGGAGGAGATCGCGGCGGGACGCTCTAACAAGGAAATCGCGGCGCGTCTTAAGGTTTCCCCGAACACCGTAAAGACGCATGCCGCGCGGCTGTTCGAGAAGCTGGGCGCGAAACGGCGCACCGATGCCGTGAAAAAGGCACGTGAATTGGGAATCGTGTCCTGAGATGAAGCCCCGAGAGGGTGATTTTTGACGAATCACCCTTTTGTACGATGGTTTTGCGCGATTGTTTAAGGCTCGATGGCGACCCCTTAAACTGATTTCGGGAGAAATCGATGCTCAAGAAAATTCTGTCTTATGGCCTGATGGCCGGCCTGGTGGTCGGTATTCCGATGTCCTGGATCACCATATCCATGAGCGCTCACACGATGATGCATTACGGCATGGTCATCGGCTATTTGATCATGCTCGTCGGGCTGAGCACGGTGTTCGTGGCCATCAAGCGGCACCGGGATGCGGATCTGGGCGGCGTCATCAAATTTTGGCCCGCCTTCGGCTTAGGGCTCGGAATCAGTTTCATCGCCGGGGTGCTCTATGTAATTTCCTGGGAGGCGGCGTGCGCGATTGCTCATCTGGATTTCGCCGGCAGTTACGCCAAGGCCATGATCGCGCAGGCGCAGGCCAAGGGTGTGAGCGCCCAAGCGCTGGCAAAGATCACCGCGGAAATGGAGCAATTCAAAGTTCAGTACGCGAATCCGCTGTATCGCTGGCCAATGACCTTCATTGAAATCTTCCCGGTCGGCGTGCTGGTTTCGTTGATCTCGGCCGCGCTCTTGCGCAACAGCCGGTTCTTGCCGGCACGGCCGGCCCGCTCCGGACTTCCTGCTGCCCAGCGCACCTAACAGCATCAATCTAAGATTCATGAAGCAGAATTTCGCGGCGGTCATCATCGGCGGCACTGGGCAAGTGGGGAGCGCGGCCGTCGCAGAGTTGCTGGCGATACCGCAATGCCGGCAAGTGGTCATGGTCACCAGAAAGCCGATTGACGCGCAATCGCGGGTGCGAAACATCGTTCTGGATACTGGCGCCGCCGATTTTGCCGAACGCACCGCAGAGCTTGCCCGCGAAGTTTTGGGCCAAGGTCCCGCCAGCGCCGTGAGCTGTGTGGGTGTCGGCTCCGGGTCGATGCGCTGGAGCGAAGAGGAATTGAAGCGGCTTGAAATCGGTGTCGTCGGTGCCTTTGCGCGTGGCTGCCACGACGCCGGAATCTCCCAGTTCTGCCTGCTTTCCGCGGCAGGAAGCACACCGCGGAGCCGGATTCGGTACGCCCGGATCATGGGTATGAAGGAAGACACTGTGCGCGACGTCGGCTTTGCGCGGCTCGCCATCTTTCGCCCCGGCATCATCGTCGGCAATGCTCATACGCCGGGCTGGGTCGGGTGGTTGGGAAAACTCGTGCCGGGGCCGTACGGCAGTATTGACCAGCGAATTCTCGGGCGATCGATCGCCGCGGAGATAGCTTTGCACGGTCAAGAGCGCGGCGAAGTCAGCCGCGAAAATGCCGCCATGAGAACGCTCGCCGCGCAGCTGCGCTCATAAGGGACCGCGGGACGTTAAGAAGGTGATTAGTTTACGGGCGCCCGATTTTTGGGCGCTTCGACTGGGAACGTTTTCTTGCGGCCGAGGACAACACGAATCGGCAAGCATCGCGCAGCAGCTCCGTCATGTCGGCTCGAGTAATCTTCGACAATCGGACGAGCACCATGGGGTACGGCGCGTAATGATCGGTCACGTAGTAGACATCGGGCGCTTGTCTAATCAGCTCCGCCCGATGTTCGAGGTCGATATGAACAACGATGCTGTTCGCCTCCGCCGACTTATTCGACGGAACGCACGCAACGAGCTTGCCGGCGAGCTTCAGCGCCGGAGCGCCGTACGCGGTGCCATCGATCACATCGGGTAAGGCGAGACCTATCGTCCTTACCGCATCGAAGTCGAGCTTTGCCATCGTTCCACTTCCATCAGTAGCAGCAGCTTAAGCCCCCTGAAACGAAAAAACCCTCACCAACTTAGCGTCGGTGAGGGTTTCATTTCATCAAATTAAGAGCCTGGCAGTGACCTACTTTCGCATTGACAAAGCCAACACTAGCATCGGCGCAGAGCGTTTTCACTTCCGAGTTCGAAAAGGGATCGGGTGGTTCCCACTCGCTATGGCCGCCAGGCAAACCGGTCGCAATGGGGGCTAGTCATGTCTAGCCCCCTTAGCTATTCGTACAATTTGTTTCGACCCCAGAATTGAATCCAGGATTTGTCGCATTCCGAGTTGATCGGATCACTCCAATACGATTCGACGTTAGGCAAATCGCTTGGGTGTTATATGGTCAAGCCTCACGGGCAATTAGTACTGGTTAGCTAAACGCATTACTGCGCGTACACACCCAGCCTATCAACGTCGTAGTCTTCGACGGCCCTTTAGAGACCTT
>DASXOY010000092.1:0-26287 GCA_036493935.1 Steroidobacteraceae bacterium
TAATGACCGAGTGGGCACATTCCAAGACGGGCTGCGACATTCATCCCGGTGCGACCATCGGTCCGGCATTCTTCATCGATCATGCCACCGGTGTGGTGATCGGCGAGACCACTCACATCGGCGAAGGTGTCAAAATCTACCAAGGCGTCACTCTCGGTGCCTTGTCGCTGCCGCGGGATGCCAGCGGGCAAATCATCCGCGGCAAGAAGCGCCATCCCACCGTTGAGGATGGCTCGACCCTGTATGCCAACGCCACGGTGCTCGGTGGTCAGACCGTGGTGGGCGCCGGCAGCGTCATCGGCGGATCGGTGTTCCTGACGCGCAGCGTGCCGCCGCGTTCGCGTGTTTCCTTGAAGGAGCCGGAGCTGCGCGTCGCGACACGCGACGGCGCAGCGGAGCCTGACGCGATCTACTTCGATATTTAGCAGCGAAAGCTGCATTATCGGAGAATCGCCGGCGCCGGCACGCTGCACCCGCGCGCGCGCCGTAACTTTGCACAGCAAAGTACATTCCTCTTGTCCTCTCTGATATTTGGTATATAAGGTATGGTTGGCAGGCTGCTTCAGTTCCTTAAAAATCTTCTGCGGGAGTTACCTCGACATGAATACAACAATAGAGACTCACGACCCGATGAAAAACACCGGCTTGAAAAACCGCTGGGCCCAGCTCGTCATGGGAATCATCTGTATGGCAATGGTCGCCAACCTGCAATACGGTTGGACGCTGTTCGTCAATCCCATGTCGGAAAAATTCCATTGGACCAAGGCCGCGATCCAAGTCGCGTTCTCGATCTTTGTGCTGTGCGAAACCTGGCTGGTCCCGGTCGAGGGCTGGTTGATGGACCGTTTCGGTCCGCGGCCGGTGGTGCTCACGGGCGGCATCCTGGCGGGAATCTCCTGGATACTGAATTCCTACGCGACTTCTCTCGGCTTTTTATACTTTTCCGCGGTGATCGGCGGCATAGGTGCCGGCGCCGTGTACGGAACCTGCGTCGCCAACGCACTCAAGTGGTTTCCCGACAAGCGCGGACTTGCGGCGGGCTTGACCGCGGCAGGCTTCGGCGCCGGTGCCGCGCTCACCGTGATTCCGATTGCCAACATGGTGAAATCGGGCGGCTACGACAAGGCCTTCTTCGACTTTGGGCTGCTCCAAGGCATCGTGGTGTTTGTGGTGGCCTTGTTCCTGATCCGCCCGCCCACCACGGCCATTGTCGCGGCACTGAAGGGTGCGGTGAATCCGCTGACCCGACGCAACTTCGCGCCGGGCCAAATGCTCAAGACGCCGGTGTTCTGGATGCTGTATCTCTGCATGGTGCTGGTGGCTTCAGGCGGCTTGATGGCGGCCGCCGAGGTTGCCCCGATCGCCAAGGATTACGGCGTCGCAACGACCCCGGTCAATTTTTTCTGGGCCACGATGCCGCTCTTGACGCTCGCGCTGTCGATCGACAGCCTGGTCAACGGCTTTACGCGGCCGCTGACCGGTTGGTTATCCGACCATCTGGGCCGCGAGAACACCATGGTGCTGGTCTTCGCGGTCGAGGGGCTCGCCATCTGGGGCCTGATGCAATTCGGACATTCAACCACGGGCTTCCTGATCTTCGCGCCGATGATCTTCTTGGGCTACGGCGAGATCTTCTCGCTGTTCCCGGCGGTCTGCGGCGACACGTTCGGACCGAAGTTTGCGGGGGCCAACAACGGCTTTCTGTACACCGCCAAAGGCACTTCGTCACTGCTCATTCCGCTGGCGAATGTGCTCAAGTCTTCCGCGGGCAGTTGGGTGCCGGTGCTGTGGATTGCGGGCGCGCTGCCGATCGTTGCCGCGGTGCTGGCGATTTTCGTGCTTCAGCCGATGCGCAGGCGAATGCTCGAAAGGGTGGCGGCCGAACCGGCCGTTACGTAAGCATCTTTCCGATCACCGGCACCAGCAGCAACGCGACGATGTTGATGATCTTGATCAACGGATTGATCGCGGGTCCGGCGGTGTCCTTGTAAGGATCGCCGACCGTATCGCCGGTCACCGCCGCCTTGTGCGCATCGGATCCCTTGCCGCCGAAGTGGCCTTCTTCGATGTACTTCTTGGCATTGTCCCAAGCGCCGCCGCCGGTGGTCATGGAAATGGCGACGAACAGGCCCGTGACGATGGTGCCGATCAGCAAGCCGCCGAGGGCTTGAATGCCGGACCCGGGTCCCATGAGCCAGTTGATGATGAATACCAGCACGATGGGCACGAGAATGGGCAGCAAGGATGGAATGATCATTTCCTTGATCGCTGCCTTGGTCAACATGTCCACGGCACGCGAATAGTCGGGCTTCGCAGTGCCTTCCATGATGCCGGCGATCTCCTTGAATTGGCGCCGCACTTCATTGACCACGGCACCCGCGGCGCGGCCCACTGCTTCCATCGCCATCGCGGCGAACAAGTACGGCACCAGTCCGCCGATGAACAAGCCGATGATGACCGCCGGATTCGACAGATCGAAGGTCGTGGGGTGACCTAAGACTTCGCCCAGCTTGTGGGTGTAATCAGCGAACAGCACGAGCGCGGCCAGGCCGGCCGAGCCGATGGCGTAGCCCTTGGTCACCGCCTTGGTGGTGTTGCCGACAGCGTCGAGAGGATCGGTCACATCGCGCACCTTTTTGTCCAGGTGTGCCATTTCGGCAATGCCGCCGGCGTTGTCGGTGATCGGACCATAGGCGTCGAGCGCGACGATCATGCCGGTCATGGACAACATCGCGGTGGCCGCGATGGCGATCCCATACAGCCCCTCGAGCTGGTACGAGGCCCAGATGCTCAAGGCCACGGCAATGACTGGCAGGGCGCAGGCTTTCATCGACACGCCCAAGCCGGCAATGATGTTGGTGGCGTGACCGGTCTGCGAAGCGGCGGCCACGTGCTGCACCGGCTTGTACTCGGTCGCGGTGTAGTACTCGGTGATGACGATCATCGCGGCCGTCAGGGCCAGCCCGACCAGCGTGCACAGCCACATGCGCATGCCGTGCTCGCCCATGATGTTGTGCGCGACAAAGTAAAACGCGATCGCCGAGATCACGGCTGAAACGATCACGCCCTTGTAGAGCGCGTTCATGATCTTGCCGCCCTCGCGGGTCGAGACGAAGAAGGTGCCGATGATGGAGGAGACGATGGAGATCGCGCCGAGCACCAAGGGGAATAGGATCGCGCGCGCGCCCAATTCGGTCATGACCAAGCCGCCCAGCAGCATGGTCGCGACCAGGGTGACCGCGTAAGTTTCGAAAAGGTCGGCGGCCATGCCGGCGCAGTCGCCGACATTGTCGCCGACGTTGTCCGCGATCACGGCGGGATTGCGCGGGTCGTCTTCGGGAATGCCGGCTTCGACCTTGCCCACCAGGTCCGCGCCGACGTCGGCGCCCTTGGTGAAAATGCCGCCGCCCAAGCGCGCGAAGATCGAAATGAGCGAGCCGCCGAAGGCCAAGCCGACCAGCGAGCGCAGCGCCGCGTCGGAGTCACCCAAGACGGTGCGCATCGCGAAGTAGTAAGCGGAAACGCCGAGCAATCCCAAGCCCACCACCAGCATGCCGGTGATGGCACCGCCGCGGAAGGCCACTTTCAGTGCGGCATTGATGCCGTTATGGGCCGCCTGCGCCGTGCGCACGTTGGCGCGCACCGATATGAACATCCCGATATAGCCCGCCAACCCGGAGAGGATGGCACCGACCGCGAAGCCGCCGGCGGTGGCCCAGTCCAGGGCGATGCCGATCGCTAGAAACAGAATGACGCCGACGATCGCGATGGTGGAGTACTGCCGGTTCAAGTAGGCGCGGGCGCCTGCCTGAATGGCGGCGGCGATTTCCTGCATGCGCGCATTGCCGGCCGGCTGCTTCAAAATCCAGCTCACCGAATACATGCCGTAGAGGATTGCGACAACACCGGCTGCAATGGCCAGCCATAGCGAATTATCAAGAGTCATGGAGTTTCCCTGTGAGTCTTATGTTATTGAAAACAAACAACTATATCACAAACGGTGTGCGCAAGCGCTTGGCAACGCCGGCACCCTTCAATGTGACATAAGCCGGCAGGCCGTTGCGGTACGGAGGGTAACCTTCGCCGCCGATGAGCGGCAACAGATACCGCCGGCAGGCGGCGGTGATGCCGAATCCATCGGGCGTGATGTACTCGCGCGGCAGCTTTTTTTCTTGATTGGCAACCGCGGACAGGGGCGCCTCGCCGATGCTCCAACGGTAGGGCTTGGAGGACTTTCGGACGATGACGGGCATGACGGCGTTCTTGCCCTTGAGCGCCAGCGTCACGGCTGCCTTGCCGACGGCGTAGGCCTGATCGACATCGACCTTCGAGGCAACATGGCGGGCCGAGCGCTGTAAGTAGTCGGCTACCGCCCAATGAAATTTGTAGCCGAACGCCTGCTGCGTCATCTGGGCGACCACGGGTCCGACGCCGCCCAGCTGGGCATGGCCGAAGGCATCCTTGGTGCCGGCCTCGGCCAGGAATTTGCCGGATGCATCCTGCACGCCCTCGGAAACCACGATGACGCAGTAGCCGCGCTGCTCTACGGTGGCCTTTACCTTGGCCAAGAAGGCTTCGCGGTCGAACGCGATCTCCGGGAACAGGATGATGTGGGGCGCATCTCCGGCTTTCTCTCCTGCCAGGCCGCCTGCGGCCGCGATCCAGCCGGCGTGCCGCCCCATGACCTCCAGCACGAAGACCTTGGTGGAGGTTCGCGCCATGGACGCGACATCGAGCGCGGCTTCGCGCGTCGAGACCGCGATGTACTTGGCAACCGAACCGAAGCCGGGACAGCAGTCGGTGATGGGCAAGTCATTGTCGACCGTTTTGGGAATGCCGACGCAGATGATCGGGTAGTTCATCTGCACGGCAATCTCGGACACCTTCTGCGCGGTGTCCATGGAATCGTTGCCGCCGTTGTAAAAGAAGTAACCGATGTCATGGGCGCGAAATATGTCGATCAGGCGCTCGTACTGGGCGCGATTCTTGTCGAGGCTGCTGAGCTTGTAGCGCGCCGAGCCGAAGGCGCCGCCCGGCGTGTAGCGCAGGCCGCGGATGGTGGCGGCGCTTTCCTTGCTGACGTCGATCATGTCTTCGGTCAGGGCGCCGATGATGCCGTGCCTGCCGGCGTAGACCTTGCCGATTTTGGCGGGGTACCGCCGGGCGGCTTCGATCAGACCGCAAGCGGACGCGTTGATGACCGCGGTCACGCCTCCGGATTGTGCATAAAACGCGTTCTTCCTGGCCACAATGCCCCCTTACTTTCAAGCCGCGCAGAATAGCCGATCGGCGCGTCCTCTGGTACGGTAGCGCGCTTTTACTACCGAAAGAACGCATGAGAATAGTCCTGTTGGGCGCCCCGGGATCCGGCAAAGGCACCCAATCCCAGCTGCTGATCAAAGCCTATGGCGTGCCGCAGATATCCACGGGCGACCTGCTGCGCGAGGCCCGCGCCAAGGGCACCGAGCTCGGGCGTAGGGCCAAGGCGGCCATGGATGCCGGCAAGCTCGTGGACGATGCCACCGTCCTAGGGATGATCCGCGAGCGCCTGAGCAGGCCCGATGCGCAGAAGGGTTTCATCCTCGACGGATTTCCGCGCAACATCGCGCAGGCCGAGGCATTGGAGAAAATGCTGGCCGAGCTCGGTACGCCGCTCGAGGCGGTGGTGCTCTTGAATCTCGATCTGAAGATTTTGTTCAAGCGCCTCACGGGGCGGCGGATTTGCGAGACCTGCAACCAGGTGTTCAACATCTATACTTCGCCGCCGGGCATGGTCAGCGAGAAATGCGGCAACGGTGCGCATAAGTTGATCCAACGCGACGACGACAAGGAAGAGGTCATCGGCAAGCGTCTCGATGTCTACGAGGCGCAGACCAAACCGTTGGTCAATCACTACCGGGCGGCGGGACTGCTGCGCGTCGTGGATGCGGACGCCGACATGAACACGGTGTTCAAGAACATTCAGGCGGCGTTAGCCTAGCGCTGCCGTCAAGCGCGTGCCGATTTCCTCCTTGCGCCAGCCGCGGAAAGCCCGGCTGTCGCGCGGCGTGCCGGGGTGCGCGACGGCGAGGGCTTTGATCTCGCCGCGAGGCGCCAGCACTTCGGCGCTGACCTGCAGTTCCGAGGCGCGCGCATCCACGACCTTGACCAGCCGCTCGAGCAGAGCCTTCTGCTCGGGAGTAGGGCGTGAATCCTGCGTGGGCTCCGAATCGGTCGAGTCAGGGCGCGCGCTGCTGAGCACCGAAAGCAGTGCGGCGGCAAACTTCTCGTTCAGCGGCTGCACCGCTTCGAGCGCGGCGGGCGAGGCGGGGTTGGCGTGTGCGATGGAAAAAATTGCGGCGTCCGGCAGAATCCAGGCGCGCGGCAGGTCGCGTTCGCGTGCCGCCTTCTCGCGCCAGACCGCGATGGCTTTGGCGCGGGCGCGCGGCTCAGCGCTCAGTTGTCCGATGCCGCGCAGCCTTTCCCACGCTTGTTCCGGGTTGGGTTCATACAGCCGCCGTTCCTGAAGCTCCAGGCAGTCTTCGCGCACCCAGTTCTCTCGCCCAAGCTCTTTGAGGCGCCGCTGCAGCTCCGCAGCGGCCGCGCCCAAGTACAGAACATCGTCCGCGGCGTATTCCAGCTGCGCACGCGTGAGCGGCCGCTTCGACCAGTCGGTGCGGGTCTGTCCCTTCGGAATGGTGACGTCGAGCAATGTCTTCACAAGTTCGGCGTAGCCGACCTGCGGCTTCATGCCGATGCAGGCCGCGGCAATCTGCGTGTCGAACACCGGCGACACCACGCGCTGCGCCGTCAAGTACAGCGCTTCAAGGTCTTGGCGCGCCGCATGGATGAGCTTGGGCACGCGCGGCGCGGTCAACGCCGGCATCAGAGCATCCAGACCGCCTACTTTCAGCGTATCGACGCACCAAATCCGTCCTCCCGCACTCAGCTGCAGCAGGCACAGTTTCGGAAAAAAAGTGCGCTCCCTCAAGAATTCGGTGTCCAGGCCGATCGATTCCTGCGAGTCCAAAGCTTGCGCAAGCGCGGCGAGCTCATCGCTGCGATCGATCCAAATCGCGTCAGGCATACAAACCTACGTGTACAATTTAACCGTGAAGTATGACTGAATCGGTATGCTGCGACTCGCAAAAGCATTTTTAGACATTGCACTCTGGCGGAAAACACCGGCGCATCTGCCGGCGTCGCTGTTTCTCCTGGTGCTGGTGGCCGCGGTATCGGCGTTGACGGAAGTGATGGGCGCACTGCTTCCGCCGCCGCCGAATGACGAGATCCTCATGCGCATCGTTCTCGGATTGGGAGTGCCGCTGGCGTTCACCTGGGCGCTGTTGTCGCTGGCGAAACGCCGAGCCCGTTTTTTGCAGACCGCCACCGCGCTTCTCGGCGTGGGTGCGCTCGCGGCACTCGTTCTCTATCCGCTGGATTCGCTGCTGGGCGTCATGGGCGAAGATAAATTTTTGTGGATCATCGGATTTCTCTGGATCGTCGTGTTCATCTGGTACTGGCTGGCCTGCGCGCATATCTGGCGCGCCGCGTTTGACTCCGGCTTGCTTCTGGGCTGCTTCATCAGCATCGGATACTTCATCCTGTCGCTGATCATTGACCGGCAGTTGCTGCCGCAATCATGACGCGCCACATACATATTCTAGGCATAGCCGGCACCTTCATGGGCGGCGTCGCTGCCATCGCCAAGGCGGCAGGTTTCAGGGTCACGGGGTCGGATCTGAACGTCTATCCGCCCATGAGCACGCAACTCAAGGCGCTCGGCATCGAGTTCGTTCAAGGCTATGGGGCAGAACAGCTGGATTTGAAGCCCGATGTCGTCGTGGTCGGCAACGCCTTGAGCCGCGGCAGCCCGGTGATCGAGGCCATGCTCAACCGGGGTATGGCCTATACATCAGGTCCCTTGTGGCTCGCCGAGCAAGTGCTGCACTCCCGGCACGTCATCGCCGTGACCGGCACGCATGGCAAGACAACGACAACCGCCATGCTTACCTGGATACTGGAGCACGCGGGTCTTCAGCCGGGATATCTGGTCGGCGGCGTGCCGAGCAATTTCAATTCCAGCGCGCGCTTAGGGCGCGCGCCGTTCTTCGTGATCGAAGCGGATGAGTACGACACTGCCTTTTTCGACAAGCGCGCCAAGTTCGTTCACTACCGGCCGCGCACCGCGATTTTGAATAATTTGGAATACGATCACGCGGATATCTATCCCGACGTGGCTTCGATCCGCCGGCAATTCAACCAATTGCTGCGCACAGTGCCGGGCGCCGGTCGGCTCATCGTGAACGGCGCGGATCCGGAGCTGGCGGCGACTCTGCGAGAGGGCTGCTGGACGCCGCGCGAGTCCTTCGGATTGAGCGTGGCCGGCGCGCCGCAAAGCGACTGGACGGCACACATCGTTCCCGGCTCGGCTGCAAGCCGGTTCAGTGTGCAATTCCAGGGTCGCGCGGTGGCCGACGTGGCGTGGAACCTGATCGGCGAACACAACGTCTTGAATGCGTTGGCGGCGATCGGCGCGGCCGCACACGCGGGCGTCGCGCCGCAGCGTGCCGCAGAAGCCTTGAACGCCTTCAGCGGCGTCAAACGCCGCATGGAAGTGCGCGGCGTGGTCGACGGCGTGACCGTCTATGACGATTTCGCGCACCATCCCACCGCCATCGAAACCACGCTCAGGGGCCTGCGCGACCGCGTCGGCGAACAACGCATCATCGCCGTGCTGGAGCCGCGCTCCAACACCATGAAGCTGGGCGTGCATCGCGATGAATTGGCGCCGTCGCTGGCGTTGGCCGACCGCAGCTGGTTCTTCGCGCCCGAGGACCTGGGCTGGGATTTGAAAGGCGCGGTGTCCAGCATGGGAGATCGAGTCAGCCTGGCGGGCACTGTCGAAGATCTGGTGAATGGCTTGGCAGCGGAAGTGCGCACCGGCGACCATGTTCTCATCATGAGCAACGGCGGCTTCGGCGGTCTGCACGATAAGCTGCTGGCCGCGCTGCGGGCGCGCTGATGCCGGCGCTGCCGCCGATCGCGCTGTTCCCGCTCAACATCGTGCTGTTTCCCGAAGGCCGGCTGCCGCTGCGCATCTTTGAAACGCGCTACATGGACATGGTGCGAAAATGCATGCATGAAGATCAGCGCTTCGGGGTCGCCTTGATCCGCGAGGGCAGCGAAGTGGGTCCCGCGGATACCTTCGATGTCGGCACGATGGCGAGAATCGTCGACTTCCATCAGCTGTCGGATGGTTTTCTTGGGCTTTCGTGCGTCGGCGAGCAGCGCTTTCGTATCCTAGACCGCCGCCGTCAAGCGGATGGCCTGAATTTGGCCGAGATCGAGAGCATCGCGCCGGAACCCAAGATGCAGGTGCCGGAACGGCATGCGCCCCTCGCCGAGCTCTTGAAAAACGTGCTGCCGCAATTGGGCGAGGTCTATGCGGGCATCGAGATGCACCTGGAGGATGCGTCCTGGGTGGGGCATCGTCTCGCGGAAATCTTGCCCATCGCGGCAACGGAAAAGCAATTCTGTCTCGAGCTCAGCGATCCGATCCGGCGTCTCGACGTGCTCCGGGAACCCAGCGCGCGCGGCTGAACCAGAGCGCGGCGGCGATGCACAGCCCCCACGGCAGAAGCCAGTAGCCGAGCAGGCCGTCGAATTGCCCCACCCAAAAAGAATAGGACGGTGCCGCGCCGCTGGCCGTCGCCTCTTGCAGCATGCGCAGCACGATCACCCAGCCGGCGTGCAGGCCGATCGCAACCGCGATGTTGCCGGTGAGCACGCGCGTGAGACTCAAGATCAATCCGACAATGAGCCATGAGAGAAAGGAGTCGAAAACCAAGCTCGGCTGCGCCAGCGGCGCAAAAGATCGCATCAGCAAGTCGAATCCGCTGCCCCAGCCGACATCCTCAGGCGCGATCCGTGCTTTGGCAAAGAAATGCACGACCGCGAACAACGGTGCGGTCAGCAATGCCGCGGTCCAAGGGCCCGACTCGCGCTCGATGGCCGTGTGCATCGCGCCGCGCATCACGGTTTCCTCGATGAGCGCGACGGCCACGCCGGACCCCAGCCCGACCAGGAAAATCCGCGCTATTCCCAGTGCGGTAGGCGTGAAGTCCGCGTTGAGGATACGCAAGTGCGTGGACAACAGGAACGCGGCCCCCACGGCGGCGGTGGCGACGCCGATGGCGCCCCAGATAATGCTGACCCGTAAGAATCGGCGCCAGGGCAGCCCGTAGCCGAAATCCCGCTTGGCGGTGAGGCGCAAATGGCGGCACAGCCAGAAAAGTTCGGCGATCAGCACCAGCATCGCGACGCGGCTGGCGACACGGTGAAATGCCCAACCTGCAAAGCTCGAGGTGAATGCGTAGGCCGGGTAGGCGAGCAGCGCGCCGATCAATCCCGCGAGCAGCAACGCGCCGATGAACCAGGCGAAGGCCCGCATCAGTCGTGCATGGACGCGAACACCCGCGCCGCGGCTGCCACGGTTGCATCGATATCCGCGGCTGTATGCGCCGACGACAGAAAGCCGGCCTCGAAAGCCGACGGCGCGAAATACACTCCTGCGTCGAGCATGCCGTGGAAGAAGCGCTTGAAACGCTCGACATCGCAGGCCATCACCTTCGCGTAGCGATCGATGTGCCGTTCGGACGTGAAGAAGAATCCGAACATGCCGCAGACGTGATTGGTCGCGAGCGCAACACCTGCGCCGGCGGCCGCGGTGGCGAGCCGCTCCATCAAGATGTCGGTCATGGCGCCCAGGTGCTGGTGAAAGCCCGGCGCTGCGATGAGGTCGAGGGTGGTGAGGCCCGCGATCATCGCCACCGGATTGCCGGAGAGCGTGCCGGCCTGGTAGACCGGGCCCAGGGGTGCGAGCTGCTGCATGATGTCGCGCCGGCCGCCGAAGGCGCCCACGGGCATGCCGCCGCCGATGATTTTTCCGAGCGTGGTGAGATCCGGGCGCACATCGTACAGTGCCTGCGCGCCGCCGAGAGCGACCCGAAAGCCGGTCATGACCTCGTCGAACAGCAACACCGCCCCGCTGCGGTCGCACTCGCGCCGCAACGTTTGCAGGAACTCCGGCGCGGGCGGCACGCAGTTCATGTTGCCGGCGACGGGCTCTACGATGACGCAGGCGATTTGCTCGCCGATCTGCCGGAAGACCTTCTGCACCTGATCGATGTCATTGAAGTTGAGCGTGACCGTGTGATTTGCAAGCGCCTTCGGCACGCCCGGAGAAGTCGGCACACCCAGCGTCAGCGCGCCCGACCCCGCCTTGATCAGCAGCGAGTCGGAATGACCGTGATAGCAGCCCTCGAACTTCACGATGGTGTCGCGGTTGGTGAATCCGCGCGCGAGACGGATGGCGCTCATGGTGGCTTCGGTGCCGGAGCTGACGAAGCGCACCAGCTCGATGGAGGGCATGAGCTCGACCACGCGCCGCGCGAGCCGGGTCTCCAGCTCGGTGGGAGCGCCGAAGCTCAAGCCGTCGGCGGCGACATCCTGCACGGCTTTGATCACTTGCGGATGCGCGTGCCCCAAGATCATGGGTCCCCAGGAACCGACGTAGTCGAGGTAGCGCCGGCCATCCGCACCGATCACGTGCGCGCCCTTGGCCTGCTTGAGGAAAATGGGCTCGCCGCCGACGCCGCGAAACGCCCGGACAGGCGAGTTCACGCCGCCGGGAATGTACCTACAGGCTTCTTGAAACAGACTCATTGCGAAGCTATTCAAACAGCGATGGCTGTCCCGGGCAAGCAAAGCCTGACTTCCAAGCCGCCGCTGCCGGCATTGGCGGCTCGGGCGGAGCCGCCGTGCGCTTTCATGACTTGAGAGGTGATTGCGAGGCCGATGCCTTCGCCGCCGCTGTCGCGGTCGCGCGATTCGGCGACCCGATAAAACGGCTCGAAAATGCGTTCCAAATCCGAGGACGGCACGCCGGGACCGTGGTCGCGAACCAGAATCTCCACGCCGTTGCCGGATTTTCCGATCTGCACCTCGATCGGTGCGTCGTTCGGGCTGTAGCGCACGGCGTTGCGCAGCACGTTTTCGATCGCGCTGCGCAGCAGCTCTCGGCTGCCGAGCACCGTGTTGTTGGCCGCACCGTGCAGCTTGATCCGGCAATTCTTCATGGCGCCTTCGAAGTTCGCATCGCGCACCACTTCCTCGATGACGTCGTCGAGCTCGAAGCGCTCGCGCTCCAGCAGGGCATCGGTGCCGTGCAGCCGCGCCAGCTTCAGCACCTGGCTGATCATGGCATCGAGGCGTTCGATTTCCCGTTCCAAGCGGTCGAGCTGCCGCATGAAATCGGCCTCAGGCTGGCGCGCCAAGCCCAATGCGACGCGCATGCGGGCGAGCGGCGAGCGCAGCTCGTGCGAAATGTCGCGCAGCAATTGCGTGGTCGCGCTGCGATTGGTCCGCAACTGGTCGGCCATGGCGTCGAAGTCGCGCGCCAGCACCGCGAGTTCGTCCTTGCGGCCTTCGAGACCCGAACTCACGCGCACCGCCGGATTCTCGGAGGCCAGCGCGCGCGCCCCCGCTTGGATCCGGCGGATCGGCGCACTGAGATGCTCCGCCAGCCACCAGCTGGTCAGGGCGCTCACCACCAGTGCGATGCCGAGTATCGTCAATGAAATGGCCGGCAAGCTGAGCGCGCCGAAAATGCTGGGACGGCGCGGCGAGGTGAAGACGTTGTACACGGCTCCGTCGGCCGCGACGATTTGCGGCGCCGAGCGCGACGGCCGAAAATTTCCGGGCACCACTTCGCGGCTTACCCCTAAGCGCCGCAATATGTTTTCGGGCAGGCGCCTTCCGAGGATGTCCTGGCCATCGGGTCCGATGATGAACAGCTCGCGGTCGCCGATCACGGTTTTATTTGCGATGAGCCAGGTCTTGAGCGCGCCGACGCCGCCGCGCCCGAGAACCTCCGAGGCCTGGATGGCGGCCGAGGGCCGGCGCTGATACTCGAGTGAATCGCTGTCGCGGGAGGCGATGGTGAATGTAGTGGCGATGCTGCTGCCGACGATGAGCGTCATTGCCAGCAGAAACAGCAGGAAGATCCTTAAGAATAGGCTATGCATGCGCCATGGTCAGGGTATAGCCGGACCCGCGGACGTTTTTGATCTCCGGATTGCCGCCGGCCTCGAGCTCGAGCTTGCGCCGAAGATTGCTGATATGCGTGTCGATGCTGCGATCGTAGGCCGCGAGCTTGCGGCCCAGCGCCTGTTCAGTCATGGCGTCGCGCGAAATGACCTGGCCGGCGGAACGCATCAGCAGCTCGAGCACACGGAACTCGGCGCCGGTAAGGGCCACCGATTTCTCCGCCACATGCACCTGGCGTGTTCCCGAGTTCAGCGTGATGGGCCCTACGGAGAGCTCGTCCGGAGCGGCACCGCGCGCCGAGCGTGTGCTGGCGCGGCGCAGGATCGCGCGGATGCGAGCCACCAATTCGCGCGGGTTGAATGGCTTGCTCAAATAGTCGTCCGCGCCCAGCTCGAGACCGACAATGCGGTCGACGTCGTCGCCGCGCGCGGTGAGCATCAAGATGGGCGTCGTATAGGACGCGCCCAGCTTGCGCAGCACGTCGAGGCCGCCGACGCTGGGCAGCATCACATCGAGTATCACGATCTCGAATTCGCCAGCTTGCAATTCCGTCAGCGCGTCGCCGCCGTCGTGCACGCTCTTGACGTCGAAGTGCTCGGCGTCCAGATATTCGGACAGCATTTGACACAGCTCCCGATCATCATCGACCAGGAGCACGCGTGGTTGGATTGCCGCGGAATCGATCGTCATACGCATACTCTGTCACAGTCGGCGCCGGGACGTGAATCCGGACGCCGAATTTACAATTCTTAACAGAAGCGCATGTACCCTCTGACACATGTTTGCACGTTGTCAGCTTAGGATAGAGCTGTACCCCTTATTCACCGTTTTGGAGCTACGCACATGAAATCGAATCGCAAATTGCTTCCGGCAGGTCTACTGGCGGCCGGAGCGCTGTTGACGGCCGCCGCCGGCATTTCGATCGCCGCTGCGGCGGATGAGGCCCCCGCAACTCCTGCAACGCCCGCCGCGGCCGGCGCGCATGGTTGGCACCATCACCGCGGCGCCGGACATTGGCTGTCCAAGCTCAATTTGAGTGCGGAGCAGCAGGCTTCCGTCAAGACCATCATGGCCAATGCCGGTCCGCAGATGAAGAGCATTCGTCAGGAGATGCGCGGCAATTCCTTGAAGCTGCGGCAGACGCAACCGAACGACGCCAATTACGCCAGCGTCGTGGCGCAGGTCACGCAGGCCAACGGCTCGCTGCACTCGCAGATGATCACGCAGCGCGAAGCGGTGCGTGCGCAGATCTTCAAGATTTTGACGCCGGAACAGCAAGCGCAGCTCAAGACGATGCAGGCGCAAATGCAGGCGCGCATGCAAGCCCGCATGCATCAAGGTTGATTCAGCAGCGTAAGGGTCGTCGCCGCTCAAGCCTCATCGCTGGGCGGCTACGATCCCATCTTTTTTGAGCAGCTCGATCACGCTGCCCTGTCCCACCAGATGCCCGGTACCGACGATCACCAGGTAGTTCCTATCATCTTTGAGCAAGGCCTCAATTTTGGGAACCCACTTGCGGTTGCGGGCCACCAGCACCGATTGATATAGCACCGGGTCGCGTCCGATCTCGGACTTGATCTGGTCTGCGAACCATTGCGTGTCGCCGTTGACCCAGGCGTGCACCATGGCATCCACTTCCTTGGGCAGGTCGTGCGCCTCCTCGAGGCTCGACACGAGGTAATCGGATTGCTCATCCATGGACAAGGCATCGAACAGCGCGATCTGGTCATGCACGGTTTCCAGCCCGGCGACGGACTTGCCGTCGTTGCGTGCCCGCTCCAGAAAGAACATTTCGACGCCGGACTTCGGCTGAAAGCCGAGCTGCTGCAGCTGCAGCTGCGAAATTGCCTCGGCGGCAAACCATGGGGCAAATGCATCGAAGATACCGATGTCGATGCCGACCTCTTGCGCCAGCACCTGGGCGCGCTGGTAGCGATGCTCGCCCATGATGGAGAGCAGCGTTTGGCCCTCAGGCAGGCGCGCGCTCGCGAGCAATTCCGTCTGCATGCGCTGCGAATCGATTTCCGCCAGGTTTACTTCCATGAAAATCGCCTTGGCATCGCGGTAGGCATTGAGCACGGCCGGCGACAGCGGATAGTCGGTCGGCCGCAGCACGTGAATCGAGCCTAAGAGGTAGACCGTATTGTGCTTGCCGTGCAATTCCCAAAGCGCGTGCAGCGGAGCATCGGCAAGAAGCGGGGCGGAAAAGGCGGCGCAGGACAGCGCGAGTCCGAGCAAACGCCGGCTGAAGAAGGGTCGTCGCATCGAAAATTTAAGTGGCCTAGCTCGCGGTCTGCCGCAACTGCGTCGATTCTACCCAGTGCACGGAGGAGTCGATACGCCCATCGGCATGCAGATCGAAACTTCGGTAGGCCGGCGGACGCGAATCCACCGCGTAGCGATCGCTTTTCGGCAGAAATTGCGCCCCCGTGGAAGGCGTCGCGAACAGGCGGACATCGCCGCGCTTGCCGTCGAACGCTTGGTGCACGTGTCCCCACACCACCGCGCCCACATTTTTATGCGCGTCGATGACCTCCCAGAAAGCTTCCGGCTCGGCGAGTCCCACGCCGTCCAGCCAGCGGCTGCCCATGGCAATCGGGTGATGATGCAGGCACACCATGGCATGCTTGGGGGCTTGCGCAAGAGCCGCATCGAGGCGCGCGAGCTCATTCTTGGTGAGACGGCCGCCGACGTGGCCGGGATCGTAACTATCGAGCATCACGAAGGTCCAATCGCCGATGGTGTGCGCACCGCAGATCTTGAACGGCTCTGCGTTGAGTTCCTGGCGCATGATCTCGGGTTCGTCATGGTTGCCCGGAATGCACAGCACGGGTTTTGCAAGATTGCCGAAAAAGCTGCGAAAGCGCAGATAACCGGCCTTGTCATCCTGCACCAAATCACCGGTGACGAGCACCGCTTCGAAGTTGCGCACGCGCGCGAACGCATCCTCGAGCGTTGCGTGCAAGCTCGGATCGGTTTCGACGCCGCGCAATCTACCGCCGGCGCTGCCGTACAAATGCGTGTCGGTGACTTGTAGAATTTGCATCACGTAAATGGTAGCAAAGCACTTCCACGACGACGGTGAACTGGGTCATGGCAACGCCTCAACGCGTTATACATAAACAGACTGCCGTTATGTGACAGCGTTCCGTCGCAATTCGACTACTAGGCAGTAATGCGACCAAAATCACGCGGCATTGCTGGCAGAGGGCGCATCGGTGACAATATGCGGCTTCTCTCGCTGAATAAGAAGCCCCTCCATGCCCACCCGCCGCGACCTCGCAAATGCCATTAGAGCGCTTTCCATGGATGCGGTGCAAAAGGCAAATTCCGGCCATCCGGGCGCACCGATGGGGATGGCGGACATCGCGGAAGTGCTCTGGCGGGACGTGCTTAAGTTCAATCCCGGCAATCCGACATGGCTGAACCGTGACCGATTCGTGCTATCCAATGGGCACGCCTCGATGCTGCTGTATTCGGTGCTGCATCTCACGGGCTATCCCCTGTCGATGGACGAAATCAAGAACTTCCGGCAGTTCGGCTCGAAGACGCCGGGCCATCCGGAACGTGAACTCCATCTCGGCATCGAGACCACCACGGGGCCGCTGGGGCAGGGATTTGCCAATGCCGTAGGCATGGCCTTGGCGGAGCGGTCGATGGCCGCCACATTCAACCGGCCGGGCCACGACATCATCGATCATCACACCTACGTGTTCGTCGGCGACGGCTGCATGATGGAAGGCATTTCGCATGAAGCGGCCTCGCTCGCGGGCATGCAGCAGCTCGGCAAGCTCATCGCGATCTACGACGACAACGGCATTTCGATCGACGGCAAGGTGGTGGGCTGGTTCGATGATGACACCGCGCATCGATTCGAGGCGTATGGCTGGCATGTCATCCCGCATGTCGACGGTCACAGCAGCGAGGCAGTAGCGGCCGCGCTCAGCGCGGCACGTGCGGTCACCGACAAGCCATCGTTCATTTGCGCCAAAACCATCATCGGCTTCGGCGCACCGAAGCAGGGCACCCAGACCATGCATGGCGAGGCGATGGGCGTCGATGACATCGCCATCGCGCGCAAGACCCTGAACTGGCCTTCGCCGCCATTTGAAATTCCCGCCGATATCAGCGCCGCATGGGATAGGCGCGAAAAAGGCGCGGCCGCGGAACGCAATTGGAACGACAAATTTACCGCCTACAAGCGCGAATTTCCCGACCTCGCAGCCGAATTGCAACGGCGCATGGCGGGCGACCTGCCGTCCGGATTCGATCAGTTGATCAAGAATTTTGCGAGCGGCGTTCAAGCGGAAGGCAAGGCGCTCGCCACGCGCCAGTCCTCGCAAGCGGCGCTGAATGCCATTGGACCTTGCATGCCTGAGCTGCTCGGCGGATCGGCGGATCTCACGCCCTCCAACGGTACCTGGCGCAAGGATTCGGTGACGTTGATGCCGATGACGGCTCCGGCAGGAAACTATATTCATTACGGCGTACGCGAATTCGGAATGTCGGCCATCATGAACGGCATTGCCGTGCATGGCGGCCTGATTCCCTACGGCGGCACCTTTCTGACCTTTTCGGACTACGCGCGCAATGCCGTGCGCATGGCCTGCCTGATGCGCATTCGCGTGATATTCGTCTACACGCACGATTCGATCGGCTTGGGAGAGGATGGCCCGACGCACCAGCCCATCGAGCATCTTGCAAGTCTTCGGGTCATCCCACATATGGACCTGTGGCGCCCCTGCGACGGGGTGGAAACGGCGGTAGCGTGGGGCGTGGCGGCGGATAACCGCGACGGACCGACCCTGCTGGTTTTGACCCGCCAGGCGTGCACGCATCAGGCGCGCGAGCCGGCGCAAGTGGCGAACATCACTCGCGGCGGCTACGTGCTGATCGAGGCAGCCGGCGGCGCCCCGGAGGCGATCGTGATTGCGACGGGCTCCGAGGTCGGGATAGCAGCCGAAGCGGTGCGCACCCTCAACGGCAAAGGGCGCAAGATACGTCTGGTGTCGATGCCGAGCACGAACCGTTTCGATGCTCAGGACGAGGCTTACAAGGAAAGCGTGCTGCCGGCGCGCGTCACGCGCCGCGTGGCGGTCGAGGCCGGGGTACGTTCGGATTGGTGGCGTTACGTGGGACTGAAAGGGCAGGTTGTGGGCATCGATCATTTCGGCGCTTCGGCGCCTGCCAAAGTGTTATTCCCACAGTTTGGGTTTACGCCGGAGAAAGTGATCGAGGCGGTCGAAAAGACCGCCGGCTAACTGAAAAAAGAGGGTCTCAAATAAGATGGCAATCAAAGTGGGCATTAACGGCTATGGGCGCATTGGCCGCAATATTCTGCGAGCACTGTATGAGAGCAAGCACGGCGAGGGGCTCAAGATCGTTGCCATCAACGATTTGGGCGATGCCAATACCAATGCCCACCTGACCCGCTTCGATACCGCGCACGGCCGGTTTCGCGGCGAGGTGCATGTCGAGGGCGACTCCATGGTGGTAAACGGCGACCGCATCCGCGTGGTCGCGCAGCGCGACCCAACCAAATTGCCCTGGGGCGAAATGGGCGTCGACTACGTGCTCGAGTGCACCGGCTTGTTCACGAGCAAAGCCAAGGCCTCCGCGCACCTGACCGCGGGCGCCAAGAAAGTGGTGATTTCCGCGCCGGGCGGCGACGATGTGGACGCCACGATCGTGTACGGCGTGAATCACGGCGTTCTGAAATCGGGCATGTCGGTGATTTCAAATGCCTCCTGCACCACCAATTGCCTGGCCCCGCTGGTGAAGGTGCTGCACGAAAAGGTCGGCATTCTCGCCGGCGTGATGAACACCATTCACTCCTACACCAACGATCAGGTGTTGACGGACGTTTATCACTCCGATCTGCGCCGCGCGCGTTCCGCCACCATGTCGATGATTCCCACCAAGACCGGCGCCGCAGCCGCCGTGGGGCTGGTGATGCCCGAACTCAAGGGTAAGATCGACGGCTTTGCGGTACGCGTGCCCACCATCAATGTTTCGTTGGTGGACTTGAGCTTCACCGCCGCGCGCAAGACCAGCGTGCAGGAGATTCATGATGCCATCAAGGAGGCCGCCAACGGCGCGCTGAAGGGCATTCTGGCCTACAACGACCAGCCGCTGGTGTCTGTGGATTTCAACCATGATCCCGCCTCGTCGACTTATGACGCGACGCTCACCAAAGTCATCGAAGGGACGCTGGTGAAGGCCTGCTCCTGGTACGACAACGAGTGGGGATTCTCCAACCGCATGCTGGATACGACTCTGGCCTGGTCGAAGGCCAAGTAAACGCGTGCCCCTCAAGATCACAAAAATGTCCAGCTTGGATCTGCGCGACAAGCGCGTGCTGATCCGCGAGGACTTGAACGTTCCCATTCAGGGCGGTTCCGTGAGCAGCGATGCGCGCATCCGCGCGGCGCTGCCCACGATTCAGGCGGCGTTGAATGCGAAAGCACGCGTGCTCGTCATGTCGCATCTCGGACGCCCGGAGGAGGGCAAGCCCGCGGAGGAATTTTCCTTGGCCCCGGTCGCCAAGCGTCTGGCGCAGCTGCTGGGCATGTCGGTGGCCTTCAAGAAAGACTGGCTCGACGGGGTCGAGGTCGGTCCGGGCGAGGTCGTGCTGCTGGAGAACGTGCGCTTCAATACAGGTGAAAAGAAGGACGCCGAAGACCTGTCGCGGCGCATGGCGGCGCTGTGCGACATCTATGTGATGGACGCATTCGGCACGGCGCATCGCGCGGAGGCGAGCACTCACGGCGTCGCGAAATACGCTCCCGTCGTCTGCGCCGGTCCCTTGCTGGTCAGTGAACTATCCGCGCTCGAAACCGCGCTGGAGAAGCCGGCGCGGCCGCTGCTCGCCATCGTGGCGGGCTCGAAGGTTTCCACCAAGCTCACCGTGCTTGAATCGCTGTTGAGCAAGGTGGATCAGCTCATCGTCGGCGGCGGCATCACGAATACCTTTCTTGCGGCATTGGGCTTCAATGTGGGCAAGTCGCTGTACGAGCCCAATATGCTGGATATCTGCAAGCGCTTGCTGGAGCAATCCAAGAAGCGCGGCATCGTCATACCGATGCCGACGGACGTCGTGGTTGGACGGGAGTTTTCCGCGAAGGCGGAAGCCGACGTCAAGGCAGTGGGGCAGGTGTCGGCCGACGACATGATTCTCGACATCGGCCCGGACTCGGCCGAAGCGATTGCCTCGCTGGTGGCCTCGGCCGGCACCATTCTTTGGAACGGTCCCGTGGGCGTGTTCGAATTCCCTCAGTTCAGCGAGGGTACGCGCACCTTGGCGACGGCGATTGCGCGCAGCAAGGCCTTCTCGCTCGCCGGCGGAGGAGATACTTTGGCGGCCATCGAGAAATACGGCATCGAGGACAGCATTTCGTACATCTCAACGGGCGGCGGCGCTTTTCTGGAATTTGTCGAAGGCAAGAAGCTCCCCGCCGTCGAAATTCTGGAGCAGCGCGCGGCATGAACTTAAGGCTACGCCGCACCAAGATTGTCGCGACCTTGGGGCCTGCCACGGACGATCCGGAAGTGCTGGCCGATATGGTGCGGGCCGGCGTCGACGTGGTGCGCCTGAATTTCTCGCATGGCGTCGTGGCCGATCATGCGCGCCGGGTCGAGCTGGTGCGCGAGGCGGCGCGGCAGGCCGGACGCTATGTCGGCGTGCTCGGCGATCTGCAAGGCCCCAAGATCCGCATCGACCGCTTCGCGGCCGGAAAGATCGAACTCAAGGACGGCGCCGAATTCACCTTGGACGCCTCATTGGCGGTCGACGCCGGCACCGAGCATTCGGTCGGCATTGCCTACAAGAAATTGCCGACGGATGTCTTCCCGGGCGACGTGCTGCTGCTCAACGATGGGCAAATCAGCCTGAAAGTTTTGAGCATCGACGGACCGCGCATCAAGACCCGGGTGCTGGTGGGAGGCGAGCTCGGCAACAACAAGGGCATCAACCGGCAGGGCGGCGGTTTGTCGGCCGGCGCACTCACCGACAAGGACCGCGAAGACATCGTCACCGCGGCGCGCCTGAAGGTCGATTATCTCGGCATCTCTTTTCCGCGTGATGCGGCCGACATGGATGAGGCTCGCGGCCTGCTGCGCCAGGCCGGCGGCCACGGATTGCTGGTCGCGAAAATCGAGCGAGCCGAGGCGATCAAGAATCTCGCCGCCGTCGTCAAGGCCAGCGATGGAGTGATGGTGGCGCGGGGCGATCTGGGCGTGGAGATGGGTTATGCCGAGCTTGCGGGCCTGCAGAAGCTGATCATCCAGGAAACGCGCCATCAGAACAAAGTGGTCATCATGGCGACCCAGATGATGGAGTCGATGATCACGGCGACGATACCGACGCGGGCCGAGGTCTCGGATGTCGCCAACGCCGTGATGGACGGCACCGATGCCGTGATGCTGTCGGCGGAAACCGCCTCGGGCCGGCATCCGGCGAAGGTCGTGGAGGCCATGGCGCAGATTGTGGTCGGCGCCGAAAAATATGAAGTGGAGCATGTGCGCGCGCGGCAGCGGCAGAGCGGTTTCTTCGCGCATACCGATGAAGCCATCGCCTCCGCGGTCATGTACACCGCCAATCATTTGCACGTGAAGGCCATCGTCGCCCTGACCGAGTCGGGCTCGACGGCCTTGTGGATGTCGCGGGTGCGTTCCGACATTCCGATCTACGCCTTCACCCGGCATGAAAGCACCCGGCGCCGCGTGACCCTGTATCGCGGCGTCTATCCAATCGCCTACGACGTCGAGGATCGGGGCGAAGCGGTATATTTTTCGATTTTCCGCCTGCTGCTCGGCCAGAAATTGGTGCTCGATGGAGATCACATCATTCTCACCAAGGGCGAGCTCAGCGGCATATCCGGCGGCACCAACTCCATGCAGATCCTGCGCGTCACGCGAAAGTAGCTTTCAATGGCCAATGAATTCCGCGGCACCGAACGATATATCGCCACCGAGGAGCTGATGGCCGCGGTCAATGCCGCCGTCGTGCTGTCGCGGCCGCTGCTCATCAAGGGCGAGCCGGGGACGGGCAAGACGCTGCTGGCGAACGAGATCGCGCGCGCCTTGCAGAAGCCTTTCTTCGAATGGCACATCAAGTCCACCACCAAGGCGCAGCAGGGACTGTACGAATACGATGCCGTCTCGCGCCTGCGCGATTCGCAGCTCGGCGATCCCAAGGTCAAGGACATCCGCAACTACATCCTCAAGGGCAACTTGTGGGAGGCCTTCGATTCCGAGGTGCAGCCGGTGCTGCTCATCGATGAGATCGACAAGGCGGACATCGAATTTCCGAACGACCTGCTGCGCGAGCTGGACCGCATGGAGTTCTATGTCTATGAAACGCGCGAGACGGTGCGCGCGAAGCACCGGCCGATCATCGTGATCACCAGCAATAACGAAAAAGAGCTGCCGGACGCTTTCCTGCGGCGTTGCTTCTTTCACTACATCCGATTTCCCGACACGGCGACCATGACTCAGATCGTCGATGTGCATTTCCCCGACCTGAAGCGCGAGCTGCTGCATGAAGCGCTGACGACGTTCTTCAAGATCCGCGAAACGCCCGGCCTGAAGAAGAAGCCCACCACCTCCGAGCTGCTCGATTGGATCAAGCTGTTGGTGACCGAGGATATTTCCCCCGAAGCGCTGCGCAGCGACGACACCAAGAAGCTGATTCCGCCGCTGTACGGCGCGCTGCTGAAGAACGAGCAGGATGTGCACCTGTTCGAGCAGCTCGTGTTCCTGCACCGCCGGAATGCTCGTTAAGTTCTTTTTTCTTCTGCGCAAGACCGGCGTACCGGTTTCGATCACCGAATTGCTGACTCTGCTCGAGGCTCTCAAGGCCGGCTTGGGCGACTTGAGCGCCGAACGCTTTTATTACCTCGCGCGCACTTGCCTGGTGAAAGACGAGAAGTTCTACGACCGCTATGACCGCGCTTTTGCGGCGCATTTCAAAGGCGTCGAGGATGTGTTCGCGATGCTCGAGCGGCAGCTGCCGTCCGACTGGCTGGAAAAGTTGACGGTGCGCGACTTCACCGACGAGGAGAAGGCGCAGATCGAGGCGATGGGCGGCTGGGAGAAGCTGATGGAGACGCTCAAGAAGCGTCTGGAGGAGCAGAAGAAGCGCCATGAAGGCGGCAGCAAATGGATCGGCACGGCGGGCACCTCTCCTTACGGCGCCTACGGCTATAACCCCGAAGGGGTGCGCATCGGACAGGATGGCGGACGCAATCGCAGCGCAGTGAAGGTCTGGGACAAGCGCGAGTTCGCCAATCTCGACGACAAGGTCGAGCTGGGCACGCGCAACATCAAGATCGCGCTGCGCCGCTTGCGGCGCTTTGCGCGGCGCGGCGTCCCCGATGAGCTGGCACTGGCCGACACCATCGATGCCACCGCGCGTTCCGGGGGCTGGCTCGACATCAAAATGCAGGCGGAGCGCAAGAACGTCATCAAGATTCTTTTGCTATTGGACATCGGCGGATCGATGGACGATCACGTCAAGACCTGCGAGGAGCTGTTTTCCGCCGCCCGCAGCGAGTTCAAGCATCTCGAGCATTACTATTTTCACAACTTCGTGTACGAGGCGTTGTGGAAGGACAACCGGCGCCGATTCAATGAGCACGTGGGCACCACCGAGATCATCCGCACCTACGGTCCCGACTACAAGCTGATCCTGGTGGGCGATGCCACCATGAGCCCCTACGAAATCACGCACGCCGGCGGCAGCGTGGAGCATTGGAATCCGGAGCCGGGCAGCCTGTGGCTCGAACGGTTGATGAAGCAGTACCCGAAATTCGGCTGGATCAATCCGCAGCCGCAGTCGCGCTGGCGCCAGACCGCTTCGATCGATATGACGCGCGATCTTCTGGAGGGACGCATGTATCCCTTGACCCTCGCGGGACTCGACGACCTCATCGACGCGCTGACGTGATCCACGAACCCCGCCAACTGGGCTTGGTACTGACCGGCGGCGGCGCCCGCTCGGCCTATCAGGTGGGCGTGCTCAAGGGCATTGCGGATCTGTTGCGGCGCGGATCGGCCTGCCCGTTTCCGATCATCACCGGTACTTCCGCGGGCGCCGTGAGCGCGGTCGCCCTGGCATCCGATGCGGCGCATTTCCGCCGCTCGATCTACGCCATCGAGAGAGTGTGGCGCGAGTTCCGCGTGCACCAGGTGTTCAAGGCGGACGCCGTCAGCATGCTGAAGTCCGGGCTTCACTGGTTCCTGGCGTTTCTCACCGGCGGCTGGCTGGTGCAGCCGCCGCATTCGCTGTTCGACAACTCGCCGCTGTGGGAACTGTTGCGCACGCACCTGCACTTCGACGGCATTCCACGCAGCCTTTACAAGACCCACCTGCACGCCATCGGCATCAGCGCGACATGCTACGGCGATGCGGATTCAGTGACGTTTTTCGCGGCCGAGCCCACCGCGGAACCGTGGACCCGGGTGTACCGCAGGGGAGTGCGCGCCACCTTGACGCTGGATCATTTGATGGCCAGCCTCGCCATTCCGTTTCTGTTTCGTCCGGTGCTGCTCAACAACGCTTACTTCGGCGACGGCGCGATGCGCCAGACCTCGCCCTTGAGTCCGGCGATCCTGCTCGGCGCGACCCGGCTGGTGATCATCGGCGTCAACGATCCGGTGCCCTCGGGCGCGCATCCGCCGCGGCCGCCGGTCGAGCCGACCTTCAGCCAGATGTTCGGCTTCATGCTCGATTCTCTGTTCATGGATACCCTCAATGCCAGCCTCGAGCGCATCAACCGCTATAACGAAAGCGCCGGCATGCAGCCGATCGACACGCTGGTGATCACGCCGTCGCGCGACGTCAACGAAGTTGCGCGCCGGCACGTGAGTGAACTGCCGCGGGCGTTGCGCACGCTGCTGCGCGCCTTGGGCGCGCACAACGCGCCGAATTCGCTGCTGCTCTCCTACCTGCTGTTCGAGCGCGGCTTCACGCGCGAGATGATCGAGATGGGCTACCAGGATGCCAGGACGCGGGCGGGGGAGATTCGCGATTTTCTGCAGCTGGAGAGCGCGCGGCAATTCCGGGCGGCGCGCAGCTAGCGCTTCTGCAGCGAGTCGTGCCGGGTGAGCACCTGCGGGTGGGCGCCGCGAAAATGTTCCGCGAGCTGCTCGGCGATATACACCGAACGATGCTGGCCGCCCGTGCAGCCGATGGCGATGGTCAGGTAGCTGCGATTCGCCTGCGAGAATTCGCTGATGCGTTTTTCGAGAAATACGCTCAAATCCGCGATCATGCTGCGTACGCTGGCGTAGCCCTCCAGGTACTCGATCACGGCGGCGTCGCGGCCGGTGAGACTGCGCAGCGCCTGTTCCCAGTACGGGTTCGGCAAGCTGCGCACATCGAACACGAAGTCCGCGTCGCCGGGGATGCCGTGCTTGTAGCCGAAGGACTCGAACATCAGCGACAGGCGTCCCTCGCGCCGGCGGTCGATGCGTTCGCGAATGAGCTCGCGCAGTGCGTGCACGCCCATGTTGGAGGTGTCGATTACCCAATCCGCCGCCGTGATGATGGGTTCGAGCAGCTTGCGCTCCGAGGCGATGGCTTCGCGCAGGCCCACTTCGCCCGTGACCAGAGGATGCTTGCGCCGGGTTTCCGCATAGCGCTTGAGCAGCACCTCCTCGGCGGCATGCAGGTACAGGACCTCGCAATCGATGCCGCTGCGCCGCAGCTCCTTGACTAGGGCGGGGATGGTCTCGATTTCATTCGGACGATTGCGCGCATCGAGGCCCACCGCGGTCCGCGGATAGGTGTCGCCCATGCCGCGGACCGTGTGGGAAATGAAGGGCTTGAGCAGTGCGGCGGGAATGTTGTCGACACAGTAGAAGTCGATATCCTCCAGCATGTGCAGAGCAACGCTCTTTCCGGAGCCGGACAGCCCGCTCACGATGATCAGCCGCATCGACATGGACAGGTTTCCCGGGCAAAACTAGCGCGCCCTGAGGACTTCCTCGGGCCGGTGGTCGGAGGTCTTTTCCTTGTGTTTCTTGACGCAGCGGTCGAGCTTGTCGGCGAGAGCGTCGATGGAAGCATACATATTTTCTTCGGTGGCATCCGCGTAGATCTTGTTTCCGCGCACCATCAAGGTGGCTTCCGCCTTATGGGTCATTTTCTCGACCGTGAGCACGCAGTGGACGTCGATCAGCTGCTCGAAATGCCGGG
>DASXOY010000093.1:0-27160 GCA_036493935.1 Steroidobacteraceae bacterium
GCCCAAGGGCACGTGCAGGTGACGGGTGATCTCCTGCGCCAGCAACGGGTTCGCGTTTCCGGCGAACACCGATATGGTCGGAGAATCGAATTCTTTGCTACTTCGCGACATACTCAACTCACGGGACCCTAACTGGCTGGGGTGGGAGGATTCGAACCTCCGAATGGCGGGATCAAAACCCGCTGCCTTACCACTTGGCGACACCCCAACTTGATAAATCTAGACGGCGCCGGCACCTGAAGCCGCCAGCCTCGAAAGCAAGGGCGACGCATTCAATCCGCGGGCCGAAAATCCCTCGCACCCCGCCGGCAGGTGCGTCAAGATGCGGCGCGCCTGCGCGGGCTCGCACACCATGAAAACGCACGCTCCCGTTCCGGTGAGGCGAGCAGTGCCGAACGACGACAGCCAATCGATCGCGCACGCCACCTCGGGATATCGGCGCCGCACCACCTCGAGGCAATCGTTTCGACCGCCGGACGCGAGAAAACCGTGAATTGTGATGGGCGCAGAATTCCTTGTCAATTCAGGATCTTGAAACACCGCTGCGGTGCTGACGAAGACATTCGGCTTTAAAATCAGATAGTTAGGCTCAGGCGGGGCCAGCGATGCATACAGCGGTGTCAGGCGTTCCCCCACCCCTTCCGCCCACGCCGCCCGGCCGTGCACAAAGACGGGGACATCCGCGCCGAGTTTGAGGCCCAAAGCGGCCAGTTTTTCGGGCGGCCAGTGAATTCCCCATAACTGGTTGAGCGCGACCAGACAGGTTGCCGCATCGGAGCTTCCGCCCCCTAAGCCGCCGCCGATGGGAATGCGCTTCAGCAAATGGATGTCCGCGCCCAGAGTCGTGCCCGCGGCGTCTTTCAATGCGCGGGCGGCGCGAATGCAAAGATCGGCCTCGGCCGGCAGGTCCGGTATGTCCACGGCTCGCCGAATTTGCCCATCGGCGCGCACTTCCAGGGTGATCTCATCGCATAGATCAACGAATTGAAAACAGGTCTGCAGCTGATGGTAGCCGTCGGGCCGCCGGCCCAGGATGTGGAGAAACAAATTCAGCTTCGCCGGCGCCCGCCACACCGACTGCGCCGGACTCATTTCGGGAATTCCCAGTGATCGATGATGATGCGCACCCGTACATTGCCGCGGGTGAGAACTAAGAGTCCCGGCAACAAGTCGCCTGCCGCCGGCACATAGCGATCATAGGCAATGCTCCAGCCGGCCTGGCTCAAGGAGGCGGCGCGATCTTGACCGTTACGCAACAGATCGAATGTGGAACCCGGATTCGGTACGCCCAGCAGCCAGTAGTGCAGATTCTCGATCGGCAGGTCGAATCCCAATTTATCTTGGACTTGCGACAGCACCGCATCGCTCGGCGGCGCGCCATTCAGCGACAGCCCCTCGGCGCTTTGCTTCAGCACCAGAGCACCGATGCCGAAGGGACCGGACAAATGAACTTCAGCTGTGTTGTCGGCTTGCCGCCAGTTCAGAGTGGCTTGCCAGCCTTGCTGCCCCAAGGCAACCGCAGCACGCCCATCGAGTTGCCAAGCCGCGGCATTTTGCAGTTCGCCGAGGCGCTGCTCCCACCTCTGCCCCATCGGCAACGGACGCGTGCTCACGCAAGCTGCGAGCGCACAACAACAAACCATCGTCAACGCGCGCCGCATGCTGAATCAGTTTGTTGAGGTCAGGCGATGTCGCGTCGACTTCAGCAAAATATTGTCGGCGTCCATGGCACTGGCTTCGGACCAGATCCGCTGTGCCTCTTCCTGCTGCCCGAGCCGCCACAGCACCTCGCCGAGGTGTGCCGCAATGTCGCCATCGCGGTCGTCTGCATACGCGGCCCGCAGATACGGCAACGCCTCGTTCGCGCGCCCTTGCCGGAAATTTACCCAGCCCAGGCTATCCAAAATTGCTGGATTTCTCGGCGCCGCAGCATGGGCGCGCTCGATGAGCTTGCGGGCCTGCGACAATTTCTTGGTGTGATCGGCGAGCGTAAATCCTAATGCATTCAGGGCCGCCGGGTCGTTGGGCCTCGCTTTGACGACCAGCGTCAATTCACGCAGCGCCGCCGAGACTTGCCCCTGCTCTTCGTAGACGGACGCGGTTGCGTAGCGCAATTCCACGCTGTCCGGATATTCCATGGCGCCTTTCTCCAACACGGCGAATGCCTTGGTCAGATCGCTGGACTGCGCATACATGCGGGCTCGCGCCGTGAGTATCTCCGGCGCGCGCTGCGGTTCGTCTTCCATCAGTCGATCGAGCAGTTCCTCCGCAGCGCTCGGAGCACCGTGCTTATGCAGCAAAGCTGCGGCGCGCAGCAACGCCGGCACCACATTCTCACCGTTTTGCACTTGGGAGAAAAATCGCAATGCGCGCTCAGGGTCGCCGTTGCGGTCCGCGATCATCGCCAGGTAATAAAACGCGTCGTCGCCGAACTTTCCTGCCGTCAAAAGCTGTCTGAATCGGGCGGATGCCGCATCGAAGTGTCCCTGCTGAAATTCGATCAGTCCCAGCAAGCGCAGCGCCACCGCGGTGGATTCGGCGTTTCGCGCCAGAGTTTCCAGTTGCTCCGTGGCTTCCGGCAGCCGCTGGGCCGTCATCAGCAATGCGGCATAATTGAATCGATTGGTGGGCGAGGCGTCCGTGTCCAGCAGGCTCTTGGCGGTGCGTAGCGGCTCATCGACATCGCCCGCCATGATGCGCGCGCGCAGCAGCGTCTGCGCCAATTCCTTGTGCGTCGGGCGCCCCGACTCCTTGCTCGCCGCTTCCATGGCCAGCGCGCCGCTCAAGCTGTGCACGGCGGCGGCCGGATCATCCGCACGCATGGCGGCGATTCCCTGGATGCGAAGCGCGGACGGCGAGGTGGGAAAAAACGAAGCCAGGCGGTCCGCGAGTTGGTGCGCGCCGAACACGTTCTCATCAGACCCTAGGTCCGTTTCGACGTCCGCGAATTCCGCGTCGACCCCCGCGGGCGAATTCATCAGCACAACCTGGTAGTGGGCGGCGGCCTCATCGACTTTGTCGAGTGCCAGGGCCGCCCTGGCCGCCGCGCGTTGCGCTTCCAGCGATTTCGGATCGACTTTGAGCCAGCGCGCGGCGACTCCCGCCATCAGCGAGGGTTGCAAAGTCTCCGCTGTCACCTCGGTCGCGCGCTTCAGGATTTCCGGATCGGTCTCATGTGCTGCCGCCGTCGCATATTGAATCGCAGCCACGCGCGGTTCTTGACGTGCGAGGGCTAACTCGCCCGTGACGGTATAAAATGACTGCGGTGCCTGCACGTCCGGCTTGGTATGAGTACTACCCGCGCAGGCGCTCAAGGCGAGCACGCCAAGCCCTAAACCAGCCCCGCGGATGACGGAAAACGAGAACACGGCCGCACTATAGCGAAATGAATAACCTGATGCCGCGGATTCATCCTTGATCTAGCGGTGCGTCATACACCAGAATCCCTCAAGACTTGGGCCAAAGCGCTTCAATGCCATTCAATATCCTCGGCATCAACCATAAGACCGCACCCGTCGCGCTGCGCGAAAAGGTGGCGTTCGGCGAGGACCGGCTGGTCGCGGCTTTGCAGACACTGCGCGAGGAGCTGGGGGTCGCTGAAGCCGTGATTCTGTCCACTTGCAATCGGACCGAGGTGTATTGGTCCGGTCCGGTGAGCGGCACGGAGCTGTCCAGATGGCTCGAGCGCCATCATGGAAATAACCTCGACTTGGGCGGCAGTCTCTATGTTCACGAGGAGTCGCGCGCCGTCGAGCATGCGTTTAGCGTGGCGTCGGGCCTCGATTCCATGGTTTTAGGCGAGGTACAGATTCTTGGCCAGCTGAAGGACGCGTATCGTGTCGCGCAGGAGAGCGGCAGCACGGGGCCGATACTCAACAAGCTGTTCCAAGCCGCTTTTTCGGCCGCCAAGCGGGTGCGCACCGAAACCCGCATCGGCGCCAACGCCGTATCACTGGCCTCGGCGACGGTCAGCCTGGCACGGCGTGTATACGAGGATTTGAGCGCTCACAACGCCCTGCTGGTCGGCGCGGGCGACATGAATGCACTGACGGCGCGCCACTTTCAGAGCGCGGGTATCAAACGCATGGTGATTGCCAACCGCACCTTGGAGAAGGCCGAAGCGCTCGCCGCAGAGCTCAAGGCCCTCGCCGCTCCCTTGAGCGATTTGGACAAGCAATTGGCCGACGCCGACATCGTGATCAGTTGCACGGCGAGCCCTGTCCCCGTCATCACCAAGCATGCGGTCGAGGCCGCGATTCGCGCCCGGCGCCGTCGGCCGATTTTCATGGTGGACATGGCCGTGCCGCGCGATATCGAACCCGACGTCGCGGACCTGGAGGATGTGTATCTTTTCTCCATCGATGACCTGCAGCAGCTGGTCAATGAGAATATTCAGCAGCGCGAACTGGCTGCCGGCGGCGCGAGGCTGGTCATCAACGAAGAAGTGGCGCGCTTTCTGGCCGAGTCGCGCGCACAGGATGCGGGACCGGCCATTCGTGCACTGCGTCAGCAGGCCGAGGCCATTCGCCAGCAATCCGTGGAACAGGCGCGGCGCATGCTGGCGGCGGGTAAATCCAGCGACGAAGTGATTGAATTTCTCGCCAATACACTCACGAATCGACTGCTGCATGGTCCGACACAAGCCTTGCGCCAGGCAGCGGAGTCGGCAGATTTGGCGTTAGCGGAGACCGTTACCCGCCTTTTGACCGAAGAACGCGATCGGCAGTAACCCTAAGCAGCCTGTCGGGCGGCCAAGGCCGCTATAATCCGCGGCCATGAAAGAATCCATCCGGCGCAAGCTGGAAAAACTCGATGAGCGCTTTGAGGAAATAAGCCGGTTGCTGTCCGACGCCGGCGTCATTTCCAAGCAAAACCAGTTTCGCGAGCTCTCCATGGAGTATTCGCGGCTCGAGGATTTGGTCGGCCGCTACCGCCGCTTCCTGGCGCTCGAAGCCGACGCGGCAACCGCAAGGGAACTGGCTGCTGATAAGGATCCCGCCACGCGCGCCATGGGCGAGGAAGAACTGTCCGCGTTGAATCCCCGGATTCTGGACGAGGAACTCCAGCTGCAGCGCCTGCTGGTTCCGAAAGACCCGCATGACGACAACAACATCTTCTTGGAAGTGCGCGCCGGCACGGGCGGCGACGAAGCGGCCATCTTTGCGGGAGATTTGTTTCGCATGTATGCCCGCTACGCCGAATCCAAGGGTTGGGGCGTCGAGGTCTTGAGCGAGAGCCCGGGCGAGCATGGCGGCTACAAGGAGATCATCAGCCGGGTGATCGGACGCGGCGCGTACTCGCTGCTCAAGTTTGAATCCGGCACCCACCGCGTGCAGCGCGTGCCCGCCACCGAGGCTCAGGGGCGCATTCACACGTCGGCGTGCACGGTGGCGATACTGCCGGAGCTGGAAGAAGTCGAAGCGGTGGACTTGAATCCGGCGGACTTGCGCATCGACACCTACCGATCCTCGGGCGCCGGCGGCCAGCACGTAAACAAGACCGACTCGGCCATTCGCATCACGCATCTGCCGACAGGAATCGTGGTCGAATGCCAGGATGAGCGTTCGCAGCACAAAAATCGCTCGCGCGCCCTGTCCCTCCTCAAGGCCAAGCTGTTGTCCGCCGAACGCGAGAAGCAGCAGAGCGCCCAAGCGCAGTCGCGCAAGCTGCAGGTCGGCTCCGGCGACCGCTCGGAGCGGATACGCACCTACAATTTTCCGCAAGGGCGCGTAACCGATCATCGCATCAATCTGACCTTGTACAAGCTCGATGACGTCATGAACGGCAACCTCGATGAGTTGGTGCGCGCGCTCAATCAGGAGCACCAAGCCGAGGAACTCGCGAACCAAGTCGAATGAGTATTCACGCCACGATCGCCGAAACCGTGCAGAGCGCCGCGCAAAGGCTCGATGCCCACAGCGAATCGCCGCGCCTCGACGCGGAGATTCTGCTCTCCACCATTCTGGATCTGCCCCGCTCTGCCCTGATCGCGCGCGGCAATGAAACGCTGCAACCCGACCAGCAGCGCGCATTCGCAGAACTTGTATGCCGGCGTGCCGGCGGAACACCGGTAGCGTATCTGACGGGCCGCCGCGAATTTTGGTCCTTGCCGCTCAAGGTATCGCCGGCTGTGCTGATTCCGCGCCCGGAAACCGAATCCTTGCTCGAGCAGGCCTTGGCGCTTTTGCCTCGCGAAGACGCCTGCACGGTGCTGGACCTTGGCACCGGCAGCGGCGCCATTGCCTTAGGTTTGGCTCACGAACGGCCGCGCTGGTCGGTGACCGCCGTGGATCTGTCCTCGGCGGCTCTCGAAGTCGCCCGGCACAATGCGCAAATGCTTGACCTGCCGCGAATTCAATGGCGCTTGGGCAGTTGGTTCGATGCCGTGCAAGGCGAGCGATTTCATTTGATCGTCGCCAACCCGCCCTACGTCTCCGCGGCCGACCCGGCTCTCAAGTCGCTCTCCGCGGAGCCCCTCATGGCGCTGACCTCCGGACCCACCGGTTTGGAGGCGCTTAGTGCCATCATTGAGAAGGCACCGGAACACCTTCACCCGCGCGGTTGGCTCGCGCTGGAGCATGGCTTGACTCAGGCGCAAGAAGTCGCACAGTTGCTCGCGCGCCGCGGCTTTGCTTCGATTAGCACGTTTCCCGATTTCTCAGGCAAGCCCCGCGTCACGCTGGGCGTTCACACACAACACTAGGAACCTCCATGATCCGCTTCGAAACCACCCTGGGCGACTTCACCATCGAGCTATTCGAGAAAGAAGCGCCGGAATCCGTCGCCAATTTCACCCGCTACATCGACGACGGCTTCTTCGACGGCACCATCTTCCACCGCATTGTCCCGGGATTCGTCATCCAGGGCGGCGGTTTCACCGAAGACATGACGCAGAAGAAGACCAAGCCGCCGATCAAGAACGAAGCCGACAATGGCTTGAAGAACAAGCGCGGCACCTTATCGATGGCGCGCACCAATGACATCAACAGCGCCACGTCGCAGTTTTTCGTCAATCTCAAAGACAATGACTTTCTCGATCACTCGCGCGGCAACTTCGGCTACGCGGTTTTCGCGAAGGTGACCGAGGGGATGGATGTCGTCGACAAGATCGCGGCGGTGCAGACCGGCCGCAAGCGGGGCTTCGATGATGTGCCCGTGGAAGCGGTCACCATGAAAAGCGTGCGGCGGGCGAAAGCCTAACGAGCGTGGCGCAGAAGAAATCATTTTTAAGGCGGCTGCTCTGGTCGCTATTCGGGTTGGTATTCGCATTCTTCGTGGTCAGCGCGCTCAGCGTGGCCCTGCTGCGTTGGGTCAATCCGCCGTTGAGCGCCTTCATGATCGAGACCCAAATGGATGCGTGGTCCAAACGCGACCGCAACTATGTTTTTCGCCATCATTGGGTCGACTTGGATAAGATTTCACCCAATCTTCCTCTTGCCGTGGTCGCGTCCGAAGATCAGAAATTTCCCGCACACTGGGGTTTCGACGTCGAAGCCATCGAGAAGGCGTACGCGATGAATCAGCACAGTCATCGCGTGCACGGCGCAAGCACCATCAGCCAACAGGTTGCCAAGAACTTGTTTCTCTGGTCGGGGCGCAGCTATTTTCGCAAGGGACTGGAGGCCTACTTCACGGTGCTGATCGAAGCATGCCTGCCCAAGCGCCGTATCTTAGAGATCTATCTGAACGTCGCCGAGTTCGGCTACGGTACCTACGGCGCCGAGGCCGCCGCGCAGCGCTTTTTCCACAAGCCCGCCGCAAGCCTGACGCGCGACGATTCTGCAGTGCTGGCGGCAGTGCTGCCCAATCCCGAGCGGTTGCTGGCCGCAGCGCCGTCAACCTATGTGCAGCAGCGTCGCGATTGGATCCTAGGACAGATGCAGGCCCTCGGTGGACCGGAGATGCTGAGCGAGATCGACGCTTACCCGAGCCGGCGCCGCTAATATTCGCTCCAGGATTTCCGGAATTTCGAACACCGCCCTGTTCTGAATGCGCCTGACGCTGGCGCGATACAGGTCGATATGCTCTTCGACCTGCGCCACGCCTTTGCGAATCGACTTGAAGGAATCGAGAACCACACCCGCCGCATTCTCCTCCACCCATTCGGTGTTGTAGCGCTCCTGAGGCATGGTCCAGGCATTGCGCACCACGATGACCGGCAGTCCCTGCTGAACGGCCTCGCTGATGCTGCCGGGACCGGGTTTGCCGATGAAGAAATCGCATAGCTGCATGAGCGAGCCGATTCGCGACGTGAAGCCCACCACGACGCGCGGCGCCGAAGCCTGCATGGCGCGCAGCCGCCCGGCGAGGACCGCGTTGTGGCCGCACGCCAAGATGAGCTGCACATCATCGAGCCGCTTGGAAATTGCGCGCATGACGCGCGAGCCATGGCCGCCGAACATCACCATGCCGGTGGGACGTCCGGGGTCCAGGCCCAATTTGCGCATCTCGGCGCGCCGCTCGAGGTTCGAGTCGCGGTAGAAGTTCGGGCTGATGATCATGCCCGAGGTTTCGTGAAGGCAGGCGTCCTTGCTCATCACTGCCCTCGCCTGCGCCATCGCGCGCGGGGTTCCGCAGATGAAGTGCTGCGCCTGGTTCGGTTCAATCCAGAAGTGCGGCGGAAAGTCGGCAAAGTCCGTAAGAATGGTTGCGTACCGTGCCAGCGGTTGCGCCGTGCACAACGCCTGATACATGGCGCGGTTGAAGTTAGGCACCATGGAGACGACCAGATCCGGCCGGCTTGCCTGCCAGTGACGGCGCAGTTGCGCGACCAACGATTTATGGCTCAGGCGAATCAGCATCTGGAGTATGCGCAATTCCTGCGCCAACCCCAAGGTCCAGCCACGCGCGAGGCGCACGTTATAGTAATCTTCCGGCTTGACCCCGGTGGTCCTGCGGAACACATCTTGCGGATCGAGGACTTCGAACAGATTGACCAGCCTGACCTGCCAGCCTCTGGATTGCTCGCGAATCGCCATCTCAAGGGCGATGGCGGCCGCGCGATGTCCGCCCCCGGCATTGACGTACACCAGATCAATCGTTGTCATTCACGCCGATTCTGAGCTGTAAGTGTGACCAACCCATGAAATCTCTACTGCTTTTTGCGGCATTGATGCTGTTAGGCGAAATGGCTGCCGCGGCTCCCTCGCATCTGGCCCACGGACGCTTCAAGGATCTTCTGGTCTATGCTCCGCCGGCTAAACCTGCGAGCTTGGTGCTGTTGCTGTCGGGCGATGAGGGCTGGAATGGCCGTGCAGAGGCGCTCGCGGCGCAACTCGCGCAGCAGGGTGCCATGGTCGTGGGCATCGACCTGCCGAAATTCAAGGCGGTGCTCGAGGCAGACGGCGGCGACTGTGTCTTCCCGGACGGCGATCTGGAGAACTTGAGTCACTTCGTGCAGGCTTATTTTCACAATTCAAGCTATCTTGCGCCGCTCCTGGTCGGCATCGACGCCGGCGGCAGCATGGCCTACGCGGTGTTGGCGCAGGCGCCGCAAGACACCTTTGCAGGTGCGCTCAGCGTCGGCTTCTGTCCGCATTTAAATTTGGACAAGCCGCTTTGCAAAGGCTCCGGACTCGAGTTGACGCACGGTGCGCGCGGTTCCGGCTTGAGCCTGCTGCCGATTAAATCGCTGAATAACCCTTGGGTAGTCCTGCAGGACTCCAAGAATCCGGCCTGTCCCGCCGAGGCCAACCGCGATTTTGTGTCGCGTGTGCGCGGCGCGGGCGTTGCTACGCTGGCGAGTTTAAGCGAGCGGCCCGTCAATGCAGCTTTCGACAAGCTTGCCGCGGCGAATCTAAATCGCTCCGTGGCGCCCCCCGCCGAGTTGGGTGACCTGCCGGTCGTCGAAGTAGCCGTACCGCCCAACGCGCCGCCCGCGGATGCCTTCGCCGTCATCATGTCCGGCGACGGCGGCTGGGCCGGAATCGATCAAAGCATCGCGGCTGCGTTGAGCGCGAAAGGCGTGCGCGTCGTTGGCTTGGACTCTCTGCGTTATTACTGGACCAAGCGCACGCCTGATGGAGTGGCAGCGGATACGGACCGTCTGATTCGCTACTACCTTTCGCACTTCGGCAAGAAGCGCGTGCTGCTCATCGGCTACTCCCAGGGCGCCGATGTTTTGCCGTTCGCGGTGAATCGTCTGCCGGCGGCTACCAAAGCCGCGGTGTCTTTGGTGGCGATCTTGGGCATGTCCGAGCACGCACTATTCGAATTTCACGTCAGCAGCTGGATTTCCGATGACAACTCAGGCCCAGAGACCCTGCCGGAAGTGAATCGCATCACCGGCATGCCGGTGCTGTGCATTTACGGCGAGGATGAGCACGACTCGCTATGTCCGAAATTGGATCCAAATAAATTCAAAATCGTGAAGGTCAAGGGCGGCCATCATTTCGACGGCAATTACGCGGGCCTCGCCGCGGAAATTCTGTCGGCGGCCAAGCCTTGATGGCGGCCGGCATTTAGCTTTTAGTCGATCTCGCGGACCGGACGCTGCAAAGCGGCGACCAGCGTCACCACCAGAACCAAAGCCCCGGCGCCGGCGAACATGCCGGGCAGGCTCTCCTGGACTGCGGCACCCGCGGCCGCGAGCGATAGCGGTATGAGTCCGAGGCTGGCGAACATGAGAACGCTCATGACGCGCCCCAGCATGGCACGGTCGACGCGTTGTTGGAACCAGGCCAACAAATGCACGTTGAGAAATCCGGCGCTGACGCTCATGACAAAAATAACCGGCAACAGCGACCACAATTGGCGAAGAAATCCAATCGAGGCGGTACAGATTCCTACAACCACGCAGACCACGAGGAGCAGCCGTCCCCGATTGCGCTGCTGACGCACGCCGGCCAAAAGCAGGCCGGCCAGGCTTCCTCCTGCGACCGAAGACATCAATAGGCCATATGCCGCTGATGAACCGAATTCATTCTTGGCCAGAAACGCCACGCCGACGCTCAATGGACCGGTGACGCAGAAATTCAACACCGAAACCACCAGCAACAGAGTACGCAACGCGACATCGTTTTTGACGTAGCGTAAGCCTTCAAGAATGGAGTGGGCGATGTTGGAGCGGCGAACGGCCGACTCGGCCCGCGGCGGGTCGCGAAGCATGAGCAGCGCCGCGATGATGAAAAGAAAACTGACGGCGTCAATGAAAAATGCGGAGGCGACACCGAGCGCCGCGACGATGATGCCGGCCGGTGCAGGCACGGTCAGCATCGCAACCTGCTGCGCGCCCCGGGACAGCGCATTGGCGGCCGGTAATTGCGCGGGGGCGACCAGAGAAGGCAACAGAGTCTGCGCGGCCGGCGCGGCAAATGCGTCCGCGACGCCGAAGAGAAAGCACAGCAAGTAGATTTGCCATATTTCCACATGACCTGTCCAGATGAGAGCCGCCAATGCGGCCACCAGGACGGTTCGGCAGGCGGCCGTAAGAATCATGATTTTGCGGGGCGAAACGCGATCCGTGACGGCGCCGCCGATCAGCATCAGCGCCGCTCTGGGGATCGCTTCCACCATCATGATTCCGCCGAGTACCGCGCCCGATCCAGTCAACTGCAGCACGAGCCACGGAAGGGCCACCAGGAAGAACAGGTCGCCGCACCCCGAGAGCGTGTTGCCTATCCAAAGGTAACGAAAGTCGCGATTGAACAATGGGTGGCGCGCGTCTGAACTGCTCATGTAACTCATCCCTTATATGTAAATGTGAATTTACATTTACATTCAACCAAAAGTCAACTAAGATCGACACATGGGTCAAGCGCGAAACACATTGGCGCCGCAGCAGGCGCGCAGCCGGGAATCCCTGGGCAAACTGCTCAAGGCCGCGGTCGAGGTCTTGGGACAGCAAGGTGTCGCGGGGACCACCATCCCTCGCATTGCGGCGCACGCCGGGTTGACGCCGGGCGCCGTTTACCGCCGCTTTCGTAACAAGGACGTTCTGCTGGAAACCGCAATTCTTCGCATACTGGAAGATCAAAACAAGCTCTTGCTTATGTCGCTTCCCGTTGAGGCCGCCGCAGAGATCCCTCTGCCGCGGTTGGCGGAGCAAATCATCAGCAGTTTGGTAGTCAGCTCTCGCGTCAACGCACGTTTGTTGCGTGCCGTGCGACAGTTCTTGCAGGAGAAAGAGGGCAGCACCTTTTGGAAAAAAGCCTCCAAGCTCGAAATACGGACGATTGAATATCTGGCCGACCTTTTCGCCGCGCGTTCAAGTGAGATCAAGCATGACAATCCCCGCGCCGCCGCGGTTCTCGGGCTCATGATGATCAACGGTACCCTGTGGGAAGTCGTGCTGAATCCCGGCGACATCAAATTATGGAGGGGTCTCCTGCCCCAAGACGGCCGGACGCTCAAGCTCGAGCTGACGCGGGCGTTTTTGAACTACTTGGGCGTGGAACGCAAAGCCACGCAGCAGGCTTAGATGCGCCCTTCCGCCGCCATCCAGTCGTAACAGTCCTTCACCATTTGCTTCAGCGGCAACACGCGATACCCAAGCTCGCGCTGCGCCTTGAGCGATGTGGTGCTGACCTTGCGGCTCATCAAGCTGGCCATTTCCGGAGTGATGGGCGGGGCCTTGCCGGAGAAACGGCTCGCCAGATCCGCGAAAGCGGCAACGGTGCGCAGCAGGAGCATGGAGGTTTCCTTTCGGGGCGCGGCCTTGCCGACCAGCGCGGATATTTCCCCCACCAACTCCATCATGGTCTTGTTCTCGCCGCCGAGCAGATAGTAGGCGCCATTCTGTCCCTTGTCGGCCGCGGCGATGTGTGCGGCAACGACCTGGCGCACGTGCGTGAAGGTCAACAGCGAAGGCGGCACTCCAGGCAGCTTGCCGTCCCGAACCATTACGAACAACCGGGACCAGGTCCCGATATCGTATGGGCCCATGATGGCGCCGGGCTGCATGACGACGACTTCGAGACCCTTCTGCATGGCGGCGCGCGCCAGTTCCTGTGCCTGCCACTTGGTCTTTTGATAGTTGACCCGGGACTTGGCGGCGAGACTCGGCGTCTCCTCGTCAATCTCGCCGTCCACCATTCCGTAGGCGGAGATCGACGAGGTCACCACCAGTCGCCGCACGCGCTTCGCCAGCGCCGCATCCACGATATTGCGCGTGCCGTCGACATTGTCCTTGGTTTGCTGAGCGTTTCCGCCGCGCCACATGTTGGTGTTGCCGGCGACGTGAAAAATCGTGTCGGTGTCGGCCGGGATTGCCGCCAGCAGAGAATTCGGATCGCTCAATTCGCCGGCCGCGAGCTTGGGGTGAAATCGCTTCAGCAATTTGAGCTCGGAGGAGCGGCGATGCAGGGCGGTCACATCCCAGCCGCGAATCATCAGTTCCTTGACCAAATTCAGACCGACGAAGCCGGTCCCGCCCGTGACGAATGCTGCCCGCCCCGACCTAGGCGGCATCAGCCGCATCTCCGGCGTCGGGTTCGTAGCCTAAAAGCGGCGCCAACCAACGTTCTGCTTCGTTCACGGTGAATCCCTTGCGCTGCGCATAGCTCAAGACCTGGTCACGGTCGATCTTGCCAACGCCGAAATAATGCGCCTTCGGGTGCGAAAAATAAAACCCGCTCACGGCCGCGGTGGGAAACATGGCAAAGGACTCGGTCAGGCGAATTCCCGCGGTGCGTTCTGCATCCAGCAGGCGCCAAAGCAGCGACTTTTCGGTGTGGTCGGGGCAGGCCGGGTATCCCGGGGCCGGCCGGATCCCCTGATATTCCTCACGAATCAAGCCGCTGTTGTCGAGCTTTTCGTGCGGGGCGTAGGCCCACAATTCGCGCCGCACCCGCTCGTGCAGCCGCTCCGCCAAGGCTTCGGCCAAACGATCCGCGAGGGCCTTGAGCATGATGCTGCTGTAGTCATCGTGTTGTGCCTCGAATCGCGCCGCATGCGACTCGATGCCGATGCCCGCCGTGACGGCAAACGCACCCAGGTAATCCGCGCGTCCCGTGGCCGCAGGCGCGACAAAATCGCTCAAGCACAATTGGGCCTGGTCCTGCGGTTTGGATTTTTGCTGCCGCAAATTATGCAAGCGCAGTGCGACGTTTTGCCGGGTGTCATCGGCATAGACATTGATGTCATCGTCGCCGACGCTATTGGCGGGGAAAAATCCCACCACCGCGCGAGCCTTGAGCCATTTCTCCTCGATCAACTGACTCAGCATGCGGGTGGCGTCCGCATAGAGATTGCGTGCCGCCTCGCCCACGATCTCGTCCTTGAGGATGTCGGGGAACTTGCCCGCGAATTCCCAGGCGTTGAAAAAAGGCATCCAATCGATGTAGGACACCAATTCCTGCAAGGGGTAGTCCTCGAAGGCTTTCACGCCCAGAAACGTGGGGACCGGCGGCGCATAGGATGCCCAGTCGATCTTGAATTTCTTGGCGCGCGCTTGGGTAAGCGACAGCTGCGGCGCCTTAGCGCCCTTGTTGCGATGCTGCTCGCGGCGGCGCTCATGTTCCGCCTTGGCGGCGGCCACATACGCCTCGCGCGTGCTCTTGGTAACGAGTTGCTGACAGACCCCGACCGAACGCGAAGCATCCTTCACGTAAATCACGGCGCCCTTGTAGTGCGGATCGATTTTCACCGCCGTGTGCGCGGGCGAAGTCGTCGCGCCGCCGATCAACAGCGGCTGCTTGTAACCCAAGCGCTGCATTTCCTTGGCGACATGCACCATTTCATCCAGCGAAGGGGTAATGAGTCCCGACAAGCCGATCAAGTTCGCGCCCTCGCGCGTCGCAGCCTCGAGAATTTTCTCGCAGGAAACCATGACGCCCAAATCGACGACCTCGAAATTATTACATTGCAGCACCACACCGACGATGTTCTTGCCGATGTCGTGCACGTCGCCCTTCACGGTGGCGATCACTACCTTGCCGTTGGAGCGGCTCTCGCCGGACTTCTCCTTCTCGATATGCGGGATCAAGACCGAGACGGCTTTTTTCATCACGCGCGCCGACTTGACCACTTGCGGGAGGAACATCTTACCGGCGCCGAACAGATCGCCGACCACGTTCATGCCGTCCATCAAGGGCCCCTCGATGACATCGAGCGGCCGCTTGGCCTGCAATCGCGCCTCTTCGGTGTCTTCGAAGACGAACTCATCCAACCCCTTGATCAAGGCATGCTGCAAGCGGGCGGCGACGGGCAACTTGCGCCATTCCAAATCATCACCGCGCTTTTGCGAGCCGCCGCCCTTATAGCGCTCGGCTATCTCCAAGAGGCGCTCCGTGGCATCCGTGCGCCGCGCCAAAATCACATCCTCGACGCGCTCACGCAGATCGGGCTCGATTTCCTCATAAATCGCCAGCTGACCGGCATTGACGATGCCCATGGTGAGCCCGGCACGAATGGCATGGTAGAGGAACACCGAGTGCATTGCCTCGCGCACCGGTTCGTTGCCGCGAAACGAGAACGACACGTTGCTCACGCCGCCGCTGGTGTGCACCGCAGGCATGCGCTGCTTGATGGCCGCGGTTGCCTCGATGAAGTCCAGGCTGTATCTGTTGTGCTCTTCGATGCCGGTGGCCACGGCGAAAATGTTCGGATCGAAGATGATGTCTTCGGGCGGAAACTGGATGCGCTCCGTGAGAATGCGATAGGCGCGCTCGCAGATGCTCACCTTGCGATCGATGGTGTCCGCTTGTCCCTTCTCATCGAAGGCCATCACCACCACCGCGGCACCGTAACGCAGGCACAATCGGGCATGCACCAGAAAAGCTTCCTCGCCCTCCTTCAAGCTGATGGAATTGACGATGCCCTTGCCCTGCACGCACTTCAGTCCCGCCTCGATCACCGACCACTTCGAGGAGTCGATCATGATGGGAACGCGGGCGATATCCGGCTCGCCGGCGATCAAGCTCAAGAACTTCACCATGGCCGCCTGCGAGTCGAGCATGCCCTCGTCCATGTTGACGTCGATGACTTGCGCGCCATTCGCCACTTGCTGCCGCGCCACGTCCACCGCAGCCGCGTAATCGCCGGCCTCGATCAGCTTGCGAAACTTCGCGGAACCGGTGACGTTGGTGCGCTCGCCGACATTGACGAACAAGCTGCCGGCATCGATGGTCAGAGGCTCCAAGCCGCTCAAGCGGCAGGCCGATTCGATCGTAGGGACGACGCGCGGTTCGAGGCCGGAAAGCGCTTGCACGATGGCACGAATGTGCTCGGGAGTCGTGCCGCAGCAGCCGCCTGCCATGTTCAAAAATCCGCTCGCGGCAAAATCGCGCAAGGTTTCCGCCGTTTCCCGCGCGGTTTCATCGTATTCGCCGAAGGCATTGGGCAAACCGGCATTGGGATACGCACAGACGTAGGTATCCGCGATGCGCGCCAGCTCTTCCACGTAGGGGCGAAGCTGCTTGCCGCCCAGCGCGCAATTCAGGCCCACCACCAACGGCTTGGCATGACGGATCGAATTCCAAAACGCTTCCGTTGTCTGGCCCGACAGCGTGCGCCCGGACGCATCAGTAATGGTGCCCGACACGATGATAGGCAGTTCCGCGCCCACCTCGTCGAAGACCTGGCGCACGGCAAAGAGCGCCGCCTTGGCATTCAAGGTGTCGAAAACGGTTTCGATCAAAATCATGTCGACGCCGCCCTGCATGAGCGCGCGCGTGACCTCCGAATACGCCGCCACCAATTCGTCGAAGCTGATATTGCGAAAGCCGGGATCATTGACATCCGGCGACAGCGAGGCCGTGCGGTTGGTGGGACCCAAGGCGCCGGCGACGAATCGTTGCACACCGGTGGCGGCGCCGACCTCATCCGCAATCCGGCGCGCCAGCCGCGCCGCTTCGAGGTTCAACTCGGCGACCAACGCCTGCATGCCGTAATCCGCCTGCGAAACGGCGGTGGAATTGAAGGTATTGGTGGAAATGACATCCGCACCGGCATCGAGATAGGCACGGTGAATCTCAGCGATGATCTGCGGCTGCGTGATGCTCAACAGATCGTTGTTGCCGCGCAGATCGCTGCGCCACTCTTTGAAGCGCTCGCCGCGAAATTGCGCTTCGCTGCAGCGGTGGCGTTGGATCATGGTGCCCATCGCGCCGTCGAATATCACCAGGCGCTGCTTCAGCAGCGCGGCGAAGGCTTCAGATCTGGCGGGAGTGCGCGGTGCCGCCATCAGGCCACCCGGGCTTCACTGACGTGCGGCCTGATCCCCAACGCATGGCAGATCGCGTAGGCCAATTCGGCGCGGTTCAGCGTGTAAAAGTGAAACTCATCCACCCCATGCTGCCGCAACCGCTGCACTTGTTCGATGGCCACATTCGCGGCAATCATGCGCCGCGTGTCCGGATCATCGTCCAAGCCGTCGAACCGGCTGCGCAGCCAATCCGGCACGCTCGCGCCGCAGCGCGCCGCAAAGCGCAGCAACTGCGGAAAGCGCGTGATGGGCAGGATGCCCGGCACGATGTTGGCGTCAATTCCGGCCGCTGCGCAGCGGTCGCGATAGCGCAGAAATAAATCCGTCTCGAAGAAAAACTGCGTGATGGCGCGGCGGGCACCGGCATCGACCTTGCGCTTGAGATTGTCGAGTTCCGCCTCGAGTCCGCCGGATTCGGGATGGCCCTCGGGATAGGCCGCGACGGACATTTCGAAATTGCCGACCTGGCGCAGGCCGCTGACCAGGTCCGAGGCATACGCAAATCCGTCGGGGTGCGGCCGATAGCGGCCCTCGGCGCTCAAATTGGCGGCGGGCGCATCGCCGCGCAAGGCGACCAAGTGGCGCACACCCTGCTCCCAATAAACGCGCGCGATATCCAGAACTTCTTGGCGCGAGGCGCCCACACACGTCAGGTGCGGCGCCACCCGCAGGTCCGTTTCGCGCTGAACCCGCTGCACAAATTCGTGCGTGCGGGTCCGGGTAGAGCCGTCGGCACCATAAGTCACTGACACGAAACTCGGCCGCAACGGGGCCAGCCGCTGCACGGACTGCCACAGCTGCTGCGCCATGGCCTCATCCCCGGGCGGGAAAAACTCGAACGATACGGCTGGATCGGACATACAGGACCCTTAAGGGACTACCTCGACATTCAGCATGCTAAAGCCTACGATTTGATTCAATCTCATTATTCTAATAGCAGGAATGAATTAGGCTCATGTCGTCCACGGCCCTTGAAGTCCGGCACCTCGAGACCTTACTGGCCCTGGCCGAATGCGGCAGCCTGTCGAAAGCGGCGGCGCGCCTGTTCCTGACCCAATCCGCGCTGTCGCATCAACTGAAAACGCTGGAAACACACTATGGGGCCGCGCTGGTCGAAAAGAATGTCCGCCCTCTAAGGTTCACGGCCATCGGACAACGACTACTGGCCTTGGCCCGGCTAGTGCTGCCGCAGGTGGCCGAGGCCGGGCGCGATGTGGCACGACTGGCGCAAGGCCATGCCGGACCGCTGCGGGTTGCGGTGCAATGCCACAATTGCTTCGATTGGCTGATGCCCGCAATGGATGCCTATCGGACCCTGTGGCCCGAGGTCGAGCTCGACATCATTTCCGGATTTCTCATGAATCCCTTGCCGCTGCTCGATCTGGGCGATGCGGAACTGGCCATCATCCATGACCGCCAAGAGGCCCACCCCACCATCACCTTCAGTCCGCTGTTCCGCTATGAAAGCGTCGCGCTGATGAGCCCGCGGCATCGCCTGGCCGCCAAACCTTGGCTGGACGCGGCGGATTTCGCCGCCGAGACACTCATTACGTACCCGGTGCCGGACGAAATGCTGGATGTCATGAAGCACTGCCTGACGCCGGCCGCCATCAACCCCAAGCGGCGCACCGCGGAATTGACGGTGGCCATCTTGCAGCTGGTGGCGAGCGGCCGCGGCATTGCCGCGCTGCCGTCCTGGACCGTGGGCAATTATATAGAGCGAGGCTATGTGGTCTCGCGGCCCATCGGCCAATCGGGATTGCGCTGCGAACTCTATGCAGCGACGAGCCATGCCGGCGCCGAAGCCGCCTATATAAGAGAGTTCATCGCCCTGACCCGAACCTTAAGTCTCACCCAGCTCGCGGGTGTTTCATCGCTATAAGCGCGACATGAACGCCGGAACTTCCCCGCCAGCCGCTTTGAGCCAGCGGGCCATGGCGCCTGCGACCTCGCGCACCGCCGGCCGCTGATTCATGCGCAGCCGCCACGCGAGCAAGCGCGGTGTAGCAGCGGTGACCGGAGCCCCGCGACGCTCACCGAACAATGCGGCCATGTAGAAGGCGATGTCCGCGAAGGAATAACCGCCGGCCAGCCATGGTTGGGTGGCCAGGATTTTCTCCATCTGTGCGTAGTAATCGTTTGCGGAATCAATGCTGGCGACGGCGGCAGGGTCATCCAGGCGCTCTTGCAGGCTCATCAGCCGAATGATGTGCGGAAAATAAATTTCATCCGACTCATGCTCGAGGCGGCGCGCCCGCGCACGGCCGGCGACCTCTTGCGGCCATAGCGGGGGATCGGGCCGCAGGTCTTCCAGATACTCGAAAATCTGGGTTGAATCGAAGAGCTCGATCGCGCCGTGAGTCAAAACGGGGACCTGGCCCTTGGGATTGACGCGCAAGACCTCCGGGTGCTTGGGTGTGTAACCCCGATCCGAGTCGTACGGCACCATCACCAAGTCAAAATCCAGGCCTTTCTCCTGCGCAGCAATTTGCACCTTCGCGCCGAACATGCTGAGCGGCCCTGAGTACAGCGTCATTACCGGTTGCGGAATTTTCATTGCCTTAAAGTCTACGCGTCATATCCTGACAACCTGAGTCAGGATTAATCCCGCGTCAACGCTAGCCGATCCGCGCGCTCTGGCCGCCGTCCACGGGCAGCACGACCCCGGTGATGAAGGCGGCCTCGTCGGAGTGCAGGAAGAGCGCGGCATGCGCGACATCCCACGCCGTTCCCATCTTGGCGTTGAGCGGCACGCGCTTGTCGCGCTCCGCGCGCAATTCCGCCTTCGAAATATTACGCGCCGCAGCGTGACCCTCGATGGCCATGGGCGTGTCCATGAGGCCGGGCATGATGGTGTTGACGCGAATGCCGTGCTTGGCATGAGTCAGCGCCAGCTGCTGGCCCAGCATGTTCATGCCGATTTTCGACAGCTTGTAAGCAGTCAATCCCGGCGCGTAGGCCACCGCGGCCAGCGAAGAAATATTCACGATGCTGCCCGATGCCTGCTCGCGCATGACCGGCAGCACCGCCTGACAGGACAGCAGGCATCCCCTCAGGTTGACGCGCATGATGCGCTCGAAGGGCTCCTCGGCGACATCGGCCGGCGGCCCATCGCCGCTTCCCGTGCCCACATTGTTGTGCAAAAAATCGATCCGGCCCCAGGCGGCGACGCACGCTTTGACGAATCCCCGGCAGTCGGCCGCGCGGGTCCAGTCGCCGGCGAAGCACCGCGATTCTCCGCCCTCCTTGTTGATCTGCGCCGCAGTTTCTTCCGCGCGCGCAAGATCCCGGTCAACCAGCAGCAACCGCGCACCCTCGCGCGCAAACAGCACCGCGGCGGCGCGCCCATTGCCGATGGTGTCGCCCGGCGTCTGACCCGCACCCACGACGATGCCCACCTTGCCTTTGAGCCTCACCGCGCACCCGGCAAATAGTCATCGAGCGGCACGCCGAAGCTGTTCAACGCCCACGAAACCAGATTGTACTGGCCGATCGTAAACACCAGGTCGATCATTTGCTGGATCGAATATTTCTTGGACAATGCGTTCCAGGTCGCGTCGGACACCACTGAGTTTTCATACAGATCATCGGCCGCCTGCAGCAGCACGGCATCGTCGGCGCTCCATCCCGCGGCGGGTCCTTGCTTGACGCGTCCGATCTCCGCCTCGCTGATGCCTTCGCGCTTGGCGATTTCCACATGCTGCGCCCACTCGTATTCGGCTTGATTCAACCAGCCGATCCTCAAAATCAACAGTTCGCGATCGCGCGCCGGTAAGGATTGCTTGCGCAGCACGTGGCCCGCGAACACGGTCCAGCGCCGCACCAGGTCCGGGTGATGCATGAGCACCTTGAAAAGATTCAAGTCGCGGCCGTTGACGCGATGTTTTGCCGCGGTGTCCGCATCGTCGCCGGACAACTGCGAGAGATCGCGCATCGGAATGCGCTGCTTGCGCTTGATCATGGCTTCCCCTGAAGACTTAAAGTTCGTGGACCTTGCGGCGTAACCGCAAGATTAGCACCATGCTCACATGACGAAACGCGTCCTTGCTCTGGGGCTCGACCCCAAGTTCGTGGATCTCAAAGAGACTCCGCAATTCACGCCCGAACTCGTTCGGGCCTTCATCGACTCGCAGCTGGCGCGCGTGCGTGCGCTGGGTTGCGAGGTCGACAGCTGTCTGGTGGACCTAGGCGACACCGCGGCCGAGGTTCTCGCGCAGCGCCTTGCGGCGCACTCGTATGATTGCGTCCTGATCGGCGCCGGCCTGCACGCGCCCGCGCAGCTGCTGCTGTTCGAGAAGCTATTGAATCTCGTGCATGCGCATGCGCCGAACGCCAAGATCTGCTTCAACTCAACGCCTGCCGACAGCGCCGAAGCGGTGCAGCGCTGGCTCTAGCGCATCACCGAAAACCGTCGTTCAGTGTCTCGAGGAACGCAACGATGTCTGCGATATCCTGTCCGCTCAATGCCGGCGCTTCGCCCACGCCTCGATCAAACGGCGTTTGGGCGTCCAGATTGGCGCGATACGCCGCGGGTAAATCATTGAATTTCTCGATGCTGCCGTCCCGCGCGCGGGGATACCACTTCTGCGGCTGGGTGTCGCGCTCGGCGTAGAAGCGCACCACGTCGATCAAGGAATGAAACACGCCGTTGTGCAGAAACACCGGCCGTCGCGCGGCATTGCGCAGCGAGGGAGTGCGAAACAGGCCGCAGTAGTCGTGCCGCTCCGAAAGATCCGCCCGCAACGGCCCGCACAGCCCCAGGTCATGGTATTTGCGCTCTGCGTTCGCCGGGATGGCGGCATTGCGCGGCGCGCCGATCGCCGCAAAACCGAAATCCGTGAACTGGGGAAAGGCGCCTTTTTGCTTGCCGCTGGGATGGCAGCGGGCACAGTTGCCGCGTTGCGGATCGTTGAATGCGGCAAGACCCCGCAACTCCGCCGCGCTCAAGGACGTTTCGTGCCGAAGGTAAGCATCGTACTTGCTGCTGTAGGGATAAAACTCCGCGGGACTTTGCTGGTAAGCCTCGAGCGCCATGAGCACGCCCTTGAATGCCAGAGCCTTGTCATAGAAGACTCGGGCACCGAAAACTTGGGCAAATTTCCCCGCGTAGCCGGCCTGCACTTTCGCGACCACGGAGTCAACATCGGCGTTGGCCATTTCAAATGGGGAAAACAAAGGCAGCTGGGCCTGATCGTGGAAGGATTTCGATCGCCCGTCCCAGGTTCGCCCGCCGGCGGGCCCCTGGTCGACACTGTCATCGCCTTCGTCGTCGAAGAAATGCTCAGTGAAGGGCGGTACATTTTGGGTGTATTTGAGCGACGGCACTGCGCGTACGCCGGGGCTGCGCCCATCCGCGCCGCCGAGCTGCACGGCTTGCGCATTGGGCGGTCCAAAGTCGTGCCTGGGATCGTGACACGTGGCACAGGCAAGCTTGCCGGACGCGGACAGCGCAGGATCGAGAAACAGCTCGCGGCCCAGCGCGGTGAGCGCCGCGGCGGAGGGATGCCGCTCAAAGCTGTCGGCATAGAAGGGAGTGCGAGCGCCGGCGCGTGCGGTGTCGTCGGTGCGGCTGGCATCGTCCGCGCCGAGCGCCATTGCACCGACCAGCGCGATCACACCGGTAAACGCGGCGATGCAAGTCTTGCATGGAGGCGAGATGACCGTATTAGTGCACTGAACTGCCGCGATCGGCGGCAACGGGCGCCTTGAACAGTTGCTCGACATCGACGGCGTCGAAAACGTAGGCGCGGTTGCAAAAATCGCAGTGCACTTCCACATTGCCGCGCTCCTCGATCACTGATCGAGTCTCGGCTTCGCCAAGACCCTGCAGCATGCCGGCCACCCGCTCGCGGGAACAGCGGCATCGAAAATACACGGGCGAAGGCTCGAACAAACGCAGATCGTCTTCGTTGAACAGCCGGTGCAGAATTTCCGCATCCGCAAGCGTTCGCAGCTCTTCCTTCGTCAGGGTGTCGCCGATGATCTGCACGCGGCGCCACGCATCCTCGAGCGCGGCGGCATCGGCGGCGGGCAGCGCCTCCGCTCCGGGAAGTTTTTGCAGCAGCATGCCGGAGGCGCCCATTTCATCCGCATGCAGCCACAAGCGCGTCGGCAATTGTTCGGAGTTCTGGAAGTAGCCCTGCAGGGAGGCCGCCAGGCGCTCGCCTTCAATGGGCACGATGCCTTGATAGCGTTGCGCACCTTCATCGGTTTCCAGGGTCACCGTGAGGTTTCCGGCACCCACCAGATCGCTGATTTTGTGTGAGGCGTCGGCGCCGAGATCGCGATAACGCGCAAGCCCCCTGACCCCGAGGCCGCTGGTGCACTGGACCAGCAGTAAATGCATGGGACCGTCGCCTTGCAGCTGCAGCGACAGGACACCTTCGAATTTGATGGTTGCCGCGAGCAAGAGCGAGGCCACCACGGCTTCGCCCAATGTCTCGCGAATCGCATCCGGATACGCGCGATGCTCGATCAGCGCACGCCAGGCCGCATCCAGGTGGACCAGGTGGCCGCGAATGGGAAAGCGCTCGAACAGAAAGCGATGCAGCGTATCGCGGTCATGCATGTCCGCCGCCGCCCAGCTTTTTCTTGAGCAGATCATTGAGCTGCGCAGGATTCGCCTTGCCCGCGGTGGCCTTCATTACCTGTCCGACGAAGAAACCAAACAATTTATCCTTCCCCGAACGGTAGTCCGCCAGCTGCTTCGGATTGGCGGCGATGACGGCATCGATGACGCCCTCGATTGCGCCGGCATCGGTGATCTGCCGCAAGCCCTTGGCCTCGATGATGGCATCGGCCGGCTTGCCCTCGGACCACATGGCTTCGAACACTTCCTTGGCGATTTTGCCGGAAATGGTTTCATCCACGATGCGGTTCAAGAGACCGATCAGCTGCAGCGGATTGACGCGCGAGTGCTCGATGTCGACGTTGTCGCGGTTCAGTGCGCTCGACAACTCACCCATCACCCAGTTCGCCGCAAGTTTCGCGTGGCCCGCGCTCAAGCCGGCCACCACCGCCTCGAAGTATGCGCCCAGCTCGCGGCTGGCGGACAGCACGCCGGCATCGTAGGCCGAGAGCCCGAAGTCCTTGGCAAAGCGTGCCGCTTTCTGATCGGGAAGCTCGGGCAGGGTCTTGCGCACCGCCTCGATGAACTCCGCGTCGATTTCCACCGGCAATAGATCAGGATCCGGGAAGTAACGGTAGTCGTTGGCTTCTTCCTTGGAGCGCATCGAGCGCGTTTCATCCTTGTCGGAGTCGTAGAGGCGCGTCTCCTGCACCACCTTGCCGCCGCTTTCGATCAGCTCGACCTGCCGGGCAACCTCGTACTGAATCGCCTTCTCGACGAAGCGGAATGAATTCAAGTTCTTGATTTCAGCGCGCGTGCCGAATTTTTCCTCGCCCTTCAGGCGCACCGACACGTTGGCATCGCAGCGGAAAGAGCCTTCCTGCATGTTGCCGTCGCAAATCTCCAGATAGCGCACCAGCGTGTGGATTTTCTTCATGTACGCCACCGCTTCCTTGGCGGAGCGCATGTCGGGCTCGGAGACGATTTCGAGCAGCGGCGTGCCGGCGCGATTCAAATCGATGCCCGAGGCATGAGCCAACCCCTCATGCAGCGACTTGCCGGCGTCCTCTTCCAGGTGCGCACGCGTGATGCCGACGATCTTGACTGCCCCGTCGTCGAGCATCACTTTCAACGTGCCGCGCGAAACTACCGGCAGCTCGTACTGGCTGATCTGGTAGCCCTTCGGCAGATCCGGATAAAAGTAATTCTTGCGCGCGAACACCGAGCGCCGCGCGACCGTGGCGTCCACCGCGAGCCCGAACTTCACCGCCATCTGCACGGCGCGCGCATTCAACACCGGGAGCACGCCGGGATAGGCCAGGTCGACCAAATTCGCCTGGGTGTTCGGCGGCGCGCCATAGGCGGTCGCGGACCCGGAAAAGATCTTCGACTGCGTCGCGAGCTGCGCATGAATCTCGAGCCCGATGACAACTTCCCAGTCGCGCATCATTCGTACCCGCGCGGTGCGTGCCGGTGCCAATCCGTGGCCTGCTGGTACTGGTGCGCCGCATTCAGCAGTTTTGCCTCCGCGAAGTGCGGTCCGATCAGCTGCAAACCCATGGGCAAGTTGTCGACAAAGCCGCAGGGCACCGATACACCGGGAAGCCCCGCCAAATTCGCGCCGATGGTGTAGATGTCATTCAAGTACATGAGCACAGGATCATTCATCTTGGCGCCGATGTCGAAAGCCGGCGTCGGCGTGGTGGGCCCGATCACCAGATCGACTTTTTCGAACGCCGAACGAAAATCGTCCGTAATCAGCCGTCGTGCCTTTTGCGCCTTCAGGTAGTACGCGTCGAAGTAGCCGGCGGATAGCACATAGGTGCCGGTCATGATGCGCCGCTTCACTTCGGCGCCGAATCCCTCGCCTCGCGAGCGCTTGTACAGGTCCAACAGATCCTTGGGATTTTCGCAGCGGTACCCGAAGCGCACGCCGTCGAAGCGAGACAGGTTCGACGAGCATTCGGCGGGCGCGACCACATAATAAGTCGGCACGGACAGCGGCAGGTGCGGCAGACTGACCTCGCGGGTCTCCGCGCCCAGGCCGGTGTAGATGTTCAGCGCGTCTTCTATGAGCGCCGCATTGCGCGGCTCCAAGCCATCGAAAAATTCGCGCAACAGGCCGATCTTCAATCCCTTGAGGGGCTGACCTAAGGCCGCCGAGTAGTCCGGCACGGGTGCATCGACGCTGGTCGAATCGCGCGGATCGAACCCCGCCATCACTTGCAGGGCCGCGGCGGCATCGGCGGCGCTGCGCGCAAACACCCCCGCCTGATCGAGGCTGGATGCAAAGGCGATCATGCCGTAGCGGGACACCCGCCCGTAGGTGGGTTTGAGTCCGGTCACACCCGTCAGAGCCGCCGGCTGGCGAATGGAACCGCCGGTGTCGGTGCCGGTGGCGAAGGGGGTCAGGCGGGCGGCCGTGGCGGCTGCCGATCCGCCCGAGGATCCGCCGGGCACCTTGCCGGTATCCCAGGGATTTTTGACCGGCCCGTAATAACTGGTCTCGTTGGAGGATCCCATGGCGAACTCGTCCATGTTGGACTTGCCCAACATGACCGTCCCGGCCGCCTTCAAGCGGGCCACCACGGTGGCGTCGTAGGGGGCAACGAAGTTGTCCAACATGCGCGAACCGCAGCTGGTCTTGACCCCGTCGGTGCAGAAAATATCTTTATGAATGAGGGGGATGCCGAGCAATGGGCCCCTCTCGCCGGCCTTGAGCCGAGCATCGGCCGCCGCGGCATCGGCCAGCGCCCGCTCCGCCGTCAGGGTAATGAAGGCATTGAGTGCGGGATTCAAACGCTCGATCCGGCTCAAGAGGTGCCGGGTGAGTTCCACGCTGGAAATTTGCCGGTTCTTTAAGCGTTCGGCGAGCTCGCCGATGAAAAGGTTATGCATCTCTCAAGAATAGCAGGCTCTTACTCGATCACCCTTGGCACGACGTACAAGCCGGCAGTCACGGCCGGGGCGTTGCGCTGGTATTTCTCGTGATGGTCGGTCTCGGAGACCGCATCCTCGCGCATCCGCTGGTGCTGGCCATCGAGCGGATGCGCCATTGGCAGCACGCCTTCAATGTCGGTGCGCGCCAGCTCGTCCACAAAATTGACGATGCTCGACAAGCTGCTCACGTACACCGGCATCTCTTGGTCTGTGATGGAGAGTCGCGCAAGGTGCGCGATTTTTTCGACGTCTTGACGGGTTAGGCTCATAGGGTTGGTGCTCAAAATGCGCAGCAACTCACGCAATTTAAGCCTAGGGGATGATACACGTTGCCTTGTGATATGTCGTGTCGGTTGTTACATTAGCCGATCTTTTTTTAACCCCAAATAGTCAAGAAAATTCCCCATGTTCAAACGCCTTAGAGGTTATTTCTCCAATGACCTCTCAATCGATCTTGGAACCGCAAACACCCTGATTTACGTCCGCGAGAGAGGCATCGTTCTGAACGA
>DASXOY010000094.1:0-20611 GCA_036493935.1 Steroidobacteraceae bacterium
ACTGTTAATCCGTTGGTCGGCGGTTCGAATCCGTCCCGGGGAGCCATATAAATATCAGTAACATCATTATGTTATGAAGTAATATTGATCTTATATGTCATCCACTCCTGCCTCGGCACTCGACACGCAGCCTCGCAAGGATGGGCGCGAAGTCGAATGGCAGCTCGCCTGTGCCGATCTTGGTTCCGTTCGGCGTTGGCTGAACGACCACGGCACCATCGATGGGCTGACCCTCGAGCCATGCTCCACGCAGCAGATCTTCGACACGTACTTGGACACGGATGATTGGAGAATACACCGTGCGGGCTTCGCGCTTCGCATCCGCTCCGAATCCGGAACCACAGAGGCCACGCTCAAGTCGCTTCATTCAGCGAGTACGGAGGTTGCAGACCGCCGGGAGCTGACGGAAGCGCTGAATAGTTCCAACAGCGATGCGATCCGAGATTCAATTGGGCCCGTCGGGAAACGCGTGTGCGCAGTGAGCGGAGCGCGCACTTTATTGCCGCTGTTCGAGCTGCGCACCTCGCGGCAGAGATTTTCGATCCGTAAGACTGACGAGGCGCGGCAACTCGGCGAGATTGCCCTTGATGAAACCGTGATCTCTCGTCCGCATGGTGAACCCGAGGCAAGCATGCTTCGCGTCGAGGTCGAAGCGCTCACTGAAACGCACGGGCCTCTGCGATCGCTGGTGAAGACCCTTCGCAGCAACTGTGCGCTCGAGGCCGCATCCGATACGAAGTACTCGCTCGGACTCAAGTCCGTGGGATTGGCGCCGCCGACGCAAGAATTGGCCGCAACGGCCGTTGATGCCGGCATGACCATCGTCGAGGTCGCCATGGTAAATCTGCGCCACTACATGGCAGCGTGGCTACTGCATGAGCCCGGCGCCAGATTGGGAGACGATCCCGAAGAATTGCATGAGTTGCGCATCGCCGGCCGCAGACTCGACGCGATTCTGCGACAGTTTCGATCCTTTCTGCCTCCTGAATTCTTGAAGGTTCGTAGAACGCTAAAAACCGTATTGACGGCCTTGGGTCATGCCCGCGACCTCGACGTTGCCTTGGGCGAGCTGCAAGACTTCAGTCGCGAACTGCCAAAATCAGATCGGGCGGGCGTAGGACCCTTGAAGGAACACTTGATGTTGGAACGCGGCCGGGCGCGCTCGCAAATGTTGAGCGTTCTCGACTCGATCTGGGTGCAGCAAAGTCTGCAGGAATTGACATTGCTGCTGACCGCACCCGTCTCGGAATCCCAAGCCTCAACAGCGGAACTGGCGCTGCATGCTTCCCCTCGCTTGATACGGCGGCGATTCCGCAAGCTGCGCAAGCGCGCCGACCTCTTAAATGCGGATTCTTCCACGGAGGAGCATCACGAGGTTCGCGGCCAGGTAAAGAAGTTGCGTTACGCGCTGGAGGCAGTGGCAGGCGTCTACGGTAAACCTGCAGCCCACATGATTCGAGCACTGCGCCGTTGGCAGGAGGACCTCGGTGTACAGCAGGACGCGGCTGTGGCAATAGAACGTTTAAATGCTCTCGCCGGCGCCAAGCCTAAGGGAATTCCGGCGGAAACCCTGTTCTTGATGGGCCGCCTTGCAGAGCGGCACGTCGCCGCAGGCAGGCAGGCGCGGAAGCGCTGCGCAACCGGCAATCGAAAAGTGCGGGAAAGATGGCGGAAGCTGCGGACGAAATTCGAAAAGTCGGCCGCAATCCCTGCGCCGACACCGGCGTCCTGAAGCCATGGAATTGTTGATCATCCGACATGCGATCGCGTTCGAGCGTAACCGCCGTCGTTGGGCCGACGATGCCGAGAGGCCTCTATCTCCCCCTGGGATCAAGCGGTCGCGCAAAGCGGCGGCCGGACTCAGAGATCTCTGCGAGGTCCCGGACCGCCTTCTAAGCAGCCCCCTGGTCCGTGCCAGGCAGACGGCGGAGATTCTGACGGAGGTCGCCGGCTGGCCACCGGCCGAAATCGCGCCTGAGCTTACTCCCGGAAAGGGCGCGGTGGCGGTGCTGGCTTGGTTGAGTAGGGACCGCAGCAAACGGATTGCCCTCGTCGGTCATCAACCGGATCTTTCGGCGTTGCTTGCCGCTTGTCTTCTAAACGATGGCAGCGAATTGCCGATCGAAATGAAGAAAAATGCGGTGGCCTGCCTGTCATTTGGCGGTAGGGCTCGAGTCGGCCGCGCAGCGCTCACGTGGCTTGCTACTCCGCGCATGCTGCGCGGGTTTCGAAACCGCTGAGGCGGCATTGAAGCGACATGCCTGATCTCCAACCCAACGGAGCAGAGTTTGGTGGAATCGCCGGATGAGGTGACGCCAAACGCGACAACCCCCGGCGCCGCCGCCGGGGATTTAGGCGCGAGCGGTAAAAAGGCTGAGGCGATGAAAATAATCGCCGTCACCAACATCAAAGGCGGGGTCGGCAAGACGACGACGGCCGTCAACCTGTCTTATCTGTGCGCTGCGAGCATAGGTCCCACTCTGCTCTGGGATTTAGATCCTCAGGGCGCCGCAAGCTACACGTTACAGGGCGATCCCTTGGAACGTGCAACCCCCAAGAAATTGCTGAGCGGCAAGCGTCACTTGCCCGAGCTCATCCTCTCGACGGGCTATCCGAATCTCGATCTCCTGCCGGCAGACTTTTCCTATAGAAATTTTGATGTGCATCTCGCTGAGCGAAAGCGGCCCACCGAGCGGCTTCTTAAAATGAGCCGATCGTTGCGAGAAACATATTCAGTGCTATTCCTAGATTGCGCGCCCGGCATCTCTCTGTTGTCGGAGAATGTGCTGCACGCCGCGGATGCGATTATCGTGCCGCTGCTGCCCACGCCGCTGTCGGTACGCATGCTGGTGCAGTTGCAGGACTTCATTGCGAACAAGGGCTGGACCGACCTAAGACTGTTGCCGTTTTTCTCGATGGTCGATCGCCGCAAATCGCTGCACCATGAAGTCATCGCCAAGACCCGCGAGCAGTTTCCGGCTCTGCTTACAACTGAAGTGCCCTATTCCAGCGAGATCGAACGCATGACTTTGCGTCGTGCCCCAATACCAGCCTTTGCACCTAAAAGCGCGGCATCGCAGGTCTATTCGGCGCTTTGGGCGGAGTTGATGTCTGTCTGGCCGGGGCCGGGTGCGCCGGCCTAGCGTTTCTTGAGCGCCGCCGCGTCCCGCGCCAACGCCTCGATAGCCGGCCAGTCGCGCGACTGCAGCAAATTTTCAGGCGCGATCCACGAGCCGCCCACGCAGATGACATTCGGCAGTGCCAGATACTCCTGCGCGCTGGCGCGCGTGATGCCGCCCGTGGGACAAAATAAGACGTCGGGAAAGAGCGCAGCAACGGCGCGCAGCATGCCGGTCCCGCCGGCCAGTTGCGCCGGAAACAGCTTCAGAATATTGAATCCGGCGTGGCGCGCCGCAATCACCTCGGTCGGAGTCATGACCCCGGGCAACAATGGGAAGCGCGCGCCGCGAGCTGCACCCGCAAGCTCAGGCGTCAAGCCAGGACTCACGCCAAATTGAGCACCCGCCCGGCCGGCAGCTGCAAAATCCACTGCGCGTGTGAGCGTACCGACACCGACAATGGCATCGGACACGGCGCCCCGGATCGCTTCGACGCAAGGGATAGAGGCCGGCGTGCGCAGAGTGATCTCCATGACGCGCAATCCTCCCGCCACCAGTGCGCGTGCCAACGGCACGGCATCGGCAACGTCGCTCACGGTGAGCACGGGAATGACGGGTCCCATACCGACGATTTCTCGAATGTTCATAGATGCTCACACACGGACGTTAGACTTGAGGGTGCGACACGACTGCCGGAACGATGGCTCCGGCATGCGTCACGACTCGGGACGCGATCAGCATTGCCGCCTCAGCTGCTTTCGCCGGAACATTTCCTTGAAGGCGGGCGGCCAGATAGGCGCCGTTAAAAGAATCGCCGGCACCCGAGGTGTCCAACACGCGTTCCACGGCTGGGCTCACCATTCGCACGTGTGTCTCGGCGTCGGCAACCGCGCAGCCCTTTGCACCCAGGGTCAGCGCGACTTCACTGACGCCCATTGCGCGCAGAAGTTGCAATTGTTGCGATGGATCATCGACCTGAAGCAGCCACACCAAATCCTCCGTGCTCGGCAGCAGGATATCGCAAGCGGAAATTGCGGCATTGATGCTTGCCGCCGCAATCGCCGGAGACTCCCACAGCTTTAGCCGCACATTCGGATCGAAGGCAATGCGCCCCACATGGGCGCGCAGCCGGTTCATCAAGTCGATGGCTGCTTGGCGCTCCTCGGCGGCGAGGATTGCCAGTGTTATGCCGGAGAGATAGACAATGTCGGCACCCCACAAACGCGATTCGCCTTCCTTTAGCAGCAGCGCCAGCCAGCGGCGCGCGGCAGATTGGCTGCGCCAATACTGGAAACGACGTTCGCCGAAGGCGTCAGTCTCTATCAGATAGAGTCCCGGCGATCCGCCGCTTACCGTGAATGCCAGAGAGTCATCGATGCCGTCCGCGCGCCAGACCCGACGCATCGTCGCGCTCATGGCATCATCGCCGGCGGCGCTCACGAATTGCACTTGCGCTTGGGGAAGCGAGCGCTTGAGATAAACAGCGGTGTTGTAGACATCTCCGGCATAGGATCGCGCGAAGCTGTCCTCGCCCACCGCCCGAAGTTCCACCATGCACTCGCCAATACAGACGACGCGCGTCATCCCAACACCATAACAGACGCCGCGTCCCCTAAGGGACGGGACTGGCCTCTTCTATCCCGGCAGCGCGCCGCGGAATTGCGCGGAATCAGTATTGATACCTTGCCCCCAACAGAATCTGCCGGCCCGTGTGGTGGTAGTAGTACACCAGGTCCCGCGAAGTATCGTTGAACTCGCTTTCGTACTGATCGGTGAGATTGGCCCCTTCCAAGGTAATCCTGAAGTGGCTGCTGATGTTGTACTGCAGGGACGCATCGAGGTTGAACGTCGCATTGAAGCCGTCTGCGCTGGTGCCCACCTCCGCGCCGGGAACCTGAGTCAGGTAGCGGCTGCGATACGCGCCGGAGACGCGGATGCTCCAGGTCGGGTCTTCGTAGTAAAGCGTCGCGCCCCCGGTATTCTTGGACAGCCCGGTCAATTGATTGGTCACGAAGGTGGTCGCGCTGGTCAGATATTTAACCTTTGAGGTCACGTAGGTGTAATTGAAGAGCACACCCGTATTGCTCAACAGTCCGGGGAGAAAGCGAAACGGCTGCTGGTAGTTGAATTCAACGCCCTTCACGTTGCCGCCCGGCGAGTTCACGGGTGTCGAGAATGCCCAAGTCGCACTCGGGCTGCACCCTGGAGTCGATCCGCAGGCCGCAATGGCGAGCGAATCCGGGACTCCGAACGGGTTCCCGTGGAACACCGTGTTGGTAATCTGGCTGGACGTGAATCGCAGCACGTCCTTATAGAACGGCGCCACTGATACCAGAGTGCCGGCCGTCGGATACCACTCGAAAGATAGGTCGTACGCATTGGCGAGGAACGGCTCGATGTTCGGATTTCCGGTCTTCACATTGAACTGAGTTCCCGAGACGGTCACGCTCGTGCTGGCGGCCACATCGGTCAGATTCGGCCGCGATAGATCTTTCGAATATGAAAAACGCGTCAAGAAATTCGGAGCGAGCGACCAGACCAGGTTGAGCGCCGGCAGTACGTTGCCGTAGGTGCGATTGGCCGTAATCGGCAACAAGGTCGATGAAAAGCCGCGTGAAAATTGGTTAGTGCTCACATAACGGACACCGACATTGCCGCGAAAATCGCGCGACAGGAGTTTCTCGTCGAAATTCAGCTGCAGGTAGCCGCCGTAATCCTTCTCCCGGACATCCACGTTGTTGCCAAGATCCCCCGTGGTGCTCAATGCGAACAGCGTGGGGTTGGAATAGATGCCGAGAGCGCTCTGCGCCAGAGAAACGCTGGGCGTCGCCCAGGTGGTGGTGCTCCCGGACGGCACGCTGACCCCTGAGTTGCTCAAGAAATTGATCGGCTGCGCGTAACTCGGGACAGGCACTGCACGCAATGGCGCGTAAACGTTCGTTGCCGTCACCGATTCGCCGTTCACCAATCGGAACGACGTGGCCTCAAAGGTATATTCCTTCGCCTGCAGACCGCCGGCCAAATTAACGCTGTCGCTCGGCTTGAAATGAACGTTCAGCTCGACGTTCTTGAACTGGTTGGTCGTCGTCTGGGGGCGCTCACGCACTTCGGTCAGGAGCCACGGCCCGGTCGTGCCGACGTTTTCGGATCCGAAATTAAGATACGGAATTCTTGAGGCGAAATCGTAGCTGACCGTCTGATTGAACTGGTCGTAGCCCAGCGTAGTCTGCACGGGATTCGCGAAACGGGAATCCGAATATCCGATCAGTTCGTCGATGCTCCACATGGAGCCCAAAGTGTGCTGCCCGGCCAACGTCGCCTGAGTGAAGTTCGTGTGCAGACTGTCGATTCTGTCCTCGACCCGCGTATCCACGCCGCTGAAGGTGCCGGAGGTCATGACTCCTTGAGCGTTGATGTTCTCGGCCAGGACGTTGATGCAACCGACGCTGGCGGTGGTCGCCGGATTCGTGCAGGAGCCTTGTCCGGAAAGCCCGGGCGCTTCCAGGTACTGCTCTTCACGCCCTTCTTGAAAGTAAGAATGCAGAACGTCGAGTGAAAACAAGTTCGCATCGTTGGGCTTCCATTGCAGCGAGGCTGTTGCGCCCAAGCGGCTTTCGCTGTCCTGGAAATAGTCATAGCGTGGAAAGCGCGGATGGAAGGCGGAATCGGCTTGCTGGCACGCGGCCGGCAATGTGGCCGCCGTCCCGATGCAATCCGTGCCTAGCACGGAGGCGAACCCGTATGGCGATGCGCCGAAAGGCGTGGTGCCGGTCTTCAGCACCTGCGCCTGATCCCATCGGACAGTACTCGCACCGGTGTCGAGATAGTCGCGCTTGATCCAGGACACGGATGCCAGCGCACCGAACTTGCCGTCGGCGAAGGTGTTCGAGATCAGGCCGGAGACCTGCGGTCCGACGGAGCTGGAGAGATCGTTGTAGTTTGCTTTCGCCTGCGTGATCAGCACGAACCGGCCGTAGTCCAGCGGATGCGCCGTGTGCAAATCCACTGTGGCGCCGAGCGAGCCTTCGTCCACCGATGCCTCCGCGGTTTTGCGGACGGTCAGCGAATTGAAAAGGTCGGACGAGAAAATGTTGAAGTCAAACGCCCGGGTACGATTGACGCCTCCCTCGTTGTCGGGGCCGCCGGTGGTCGTCAGCGTCTCCATGCCGTTGATTCGCACGCGCGTGAACTGCGGACCCAGTCCACGCACGGTGATCTCACGGCCTTCTCCCTCCTCGCGCGTAACCGCGACACCTGGAATTCGCTGCAGCGATTCCGCCAGATTTTGGTCAGGGAACTTGCCGATGTCCTCGGCCAAAATGGTATCGATCTCCGCGGCCATGTCGCGCTTGATGTTTATCGCTTGCTCCAAGCTGCTTCGATAACCGGTCACCACCACTTCCTGCATGGCCGGTCCCGTTGCATCAACGGTCTGAGCTTGCGCGGTCGCATCAAGCAGCGCGCCCACCGTGAGAACTCCGCACGCCGCTAAACGGACGCGGCGCGGAACGCGCGCTCTTAGGAACTGGATGATCGAAACTGACTTGCCTCGAGCTTGCATTGACGCCCCCCAATTGAATTGCGCCTCGACTGACACCGGTAGCATTTTTTGGCTAATAAGCTGGTTTTTTCCCTGGCCCCGTGCAGTGCTCCCCTGCACCGTCTTTCTCTACGCCCGGAGCTTAGCGCAGGTTGACACCGGTTACCAGCGCCACCGCAAAGGGACGTCCGGGGCGCCGCGCGTTGCCTTGCGATTTTTGGTAATCGGTGTCATTTTGCGCAGTCGTTCCGTCCCCGCATCTGTCAAATGCGGCCAAACGTTTTATCAATTTCTGCGAAAACACCGGGGAAAACCAATGGTGAGCAAGCTTCACAGACTACTTACGGCGGCCTTCGGCGCCGCCCTTCTGCTCGCCTCATTGGTTGTCGCTGCCGCTCCCGCCAAGGTTTCCAAAGCCGCTCCCGCAGCCGCCTCACCGCAACCGCTGCTGGCCTTTCCCGGCGCCATGGGGTGGGCGGCCACTACACCCGGCGGACGCAACGGACAAATCATCAGAGTGACCACTCTTAAAGCAGAGGGACCCGGATCGCTTGTCGAGGCGCTCAATACCAAGGGACCTCGCATCGTCGTATTCGAAGTCGGCGGAGTGATCGATCTTGACAAGCGCGACGTCAGAATCACGGAGCCTTTTTTGACCATCTCCGGCCAGACTGCTCCCTCTCCCGGCATTACGCTGATCCGTGGGAAAAGTGTGGCGATCGTGACTCATGATGTCATCGTGCAGCATCTGCGCATCCGGCCGGGCGACGCGGGCGAACCCAAAGCCGGCGGCTATTCGACTGACGGAATCAGGACTGACGAGGGTGCCCACGATGTCATCATCGATCATTGTTCCGTGACCTGGGCGACCAACAAGAACTTCGCGGTATCCGGGCCGCGTTTCGATGGGAACGGCGTGAACGAATGGCGCAAACATACCTCGCACACCGTCACCGTTTCCAACAGCATCATTGCAGAGGCTTTGGACCGGTCGACGCATTGGAAGGTCCTGCACTCCAAGGGCGCGTTGATTCACGACAACACCACGGAAATTCTATTGGCGCGCAATCTGTTCGCCCACGACGCAGAGAGAAGTCCCTTGTTCAAGGGCGGCGTGCACGGCGCGATAATCAACAATCTGATCTTTGATCCCGGTCAGCGCGCGGTTCACTACAACCTGATCGCCAATGAATGGACCACCCATCCCTATCAGGTCGGCGAAATGACAGCCGTCGGCAATGTACTGCGGGCCGGTATGTCGACTCCCATGCCGCTGGCATTCTTAGAGATCGGCGGAGCGGGCGATCTTGAATACTATGGCAAGGACAACATTGCGGTGGACAGCATCGGCAGGCCGCTGCCCATGTTCGGGCGCTACACAACTTCCAAGGCGCAAATCATCAACATGAAAACCCCGCCGGTTTGGCCTCCCTATCTGCATCCCATTGCCGCAATTGACGTCCAGGTTTCCGTGCTCACCGACGTCGGTGCGCGGCCCTGGGATCGCGACTACCATGACGAGCGCTTGCTCGCCGACGTCGCCGAAGGCCGTGGCTGGATTATCGACAGCCAAGAAGACGTTCATGGCTACCTGCCCGAAAAGCCGACGCAGCGTCGCTTCAACCCTGACGATTGGAACTTGATCGACATGACGCCCAAGTCGCCGTCGATCCTCGACAGTGTGCATAAGAACCAAACGCTCATGGTGCCCTCGCAGACCTAGCTTCCAGGCTGGATGTAGGGCACCTTGGCAAACAATAGACGCTCGTCGCGCCGCGGGTCATCGACAATCCGGTCGTGGACGTCGAACAGCATGCTCGTGCGGTGTGAAAGATCGTAGCGCGGCCACGTGGGCGCCCGGCCATGCGCTAGGCCGGCAAAGACCGCCATCATCCGCCCGCTGACTGCACGCGCCTCGGCACCCGTTCCCAGCATCGAGCCCGGGGCGTCCAAGGTGCCGAAGACCAGTCCTATGTCCAGCGTGTGGCAGGCACGTTTGTCGGGTGCCAGCGGTGCCGGGAAATCGAGCTGATACACCCAAGTCGGAGCCCCTGCCCTCGCGCGCGCTTCCGCTTCTTCGATTTGCCCGCGCCACGATCGAGCCGCCGTCACCGCTGCAAAGAACAGGTCTTGTGGACTAGACATGGGAAACCACTGCCGATAGCGCGCCACGACCAGCCTAGGATCGATATCAACGCGAAGTTCCGGCCCCAGCACCCACGGCAAAGTTTCCCAACTCAGCCCCGCCAGGGGCGCCTTTGACGCATCGAAGAACGCCCGTGCTTCATCATGCGTATTGCCGAGCAGCAGGTCGATGCGGTTCGACTGCGGATTCGCGTCCGGCCAGAATGGATGCCGCGTTAGGCTTCGCTCATCGAGCACGGGTCCGAAATAAATCGAGCCGCCCATGACAGGGTCGGGGCAGGACAGGCCCTCGATCAATCGTTCCGTGGGGAGCTCAAGCAACTGCTCCGGCTGAGCTACTCCTAAGGCAGCCATGTACGCTCGTGTACGCCGTGCGGCATGCAGTGGTCCCGAGACAGTGACTTGCTGACCGCTCATGGTCGCCGCGGCATGGAACAAGCCCTCAGCACGAGGCGTTCCCATCAAGGTCGCGATTTTTGCGCCGCCGCCCGATTGCCCGAAGACCATGACTTTCGAGGCGTCGCCGCCGAAGCCTTCGATGTTATCGCGCACCCATTGAAGCGCGAGAATGAGGTCCAGCTGCCCGGCATTGCCGCTATCGGCAAAGCGGTCGGACAATTCGGCCAAGTATAAATAGCCGAAGGCATTCAATCGGTGGTTCAGCGTGACCACCACCACATCGCCCTGCGCCGATAGCTTCGCGCCGTCCGTCCGCGGATCGCTGCCGCTGCCGCCCGAATACGCACCACCATGGATGTACACCATGACCGGACGACGAGCCTTGGCGTCGGCCTCGGGTGTCCAAACATTTAGGTACAGGCAATCTTCGCTGGTGGGCAGCGCGCTCGCGCGCTGCGGTGCTGATGGACCAAATTTCGCGGCATCGATGATTCCGGCGGTGCGCTTCGAGGCCCGCGGCGGCTGGAACCGCTGCGCAACGCCATAACGAACGCCGAGAAAACACTGCACTCCGTCAAGATGTGAACCGCGAAAGCGGCCGATGGATGCGGACGCAATCGGGCTGCGGCTTGGCGCTGCCCAGAGATGCGCCGGCAGCAGCAGCGTGCTGACTGCCGCAGTGCCGCCTCCTAGCAGGGTGCGACGATCGATCAACGCAGCAGCCGCTTAGCGTTAGCGCGCCAGCCAGCCGCCATCAACCGCGAGGATGTGTCCATGTACATAGTCCGAAGCGCTTGCTGCCAGGAACACCGCCGCGCCGGCAAGATCGGCGGGCTTGCCCCAGCGGCCCACCGGAATCCGCTCGAGGATTTGCCGGTTCCGCTCGGGATCGGCCTGCAGGGCCGCGGTATTGTTGGTTGTGATATAGCCGGGCGCAATGGCATTGACATTGATGCCTTTCGCCGCCCATTCGTTGGCCATGGCACGGGTCAGACCCGCCACTCCGGACTTGGCTGCCGTGTAGCTGGGCACGCGAATGCCGCCTTGAAAACTGAGCAAGGACGCGATGTGAATGATCTTGCCGTAGGCTTGCGAAATCATGTGCCTAGCAGCCGCCTGCGACAGGAAGAACACGGATTTGAGATTGGTGTCGATGACCTCGTCCCAATCTGCCTCGGTAAAATCCACGGAATTCGCGCGGCGGATTATGCCGGCATTGTTGACCAGCACGTGCAGGCCACCGAGCTGTGCCAAGCAACGATCGATGACCGATTGCAGCGGCGTCGTGCTCGAGAGATCTGCCGCAATGTAGGCCGCCCTTCGACCCATGCCCCGGATCGAGTGCAGAGTCGCATCGCTTTGCGAGCGGCCCACAACGGCAATGTCGGCGCCTGCCCCGGCCAGCGCAACCGCTATCGCCTGGCCGATACCGGTGTTGGCACCCGTAACAATGGCCACCTTTCCGGCAAGATCGAACGGACCGGTCATCTCAGCTGACAAATGTCGAGCACGTTCATGTCGGTGTAGTCGAGATTCTCGCCCCCCATCGCCCAGATGAAGGCATACGATCGGGTGCCCGATCCCATATGAATGGACCAAGGCGGCGAAATGACAGCCTGCTCATTGGCCACAACCAGGTGGCGCATGGAATCGGGTTCTCCCATGTAGTGCATCACACGTCCGTCGGCACCGAGGCCGAAATAGAAATAAATTTCGCTGCGCCGATCGTGCAGGTGCGGCGGCATCGTGTTCCAAACGCTGCCCGTCTCTAGAATCGTCAAGCCGAGCAGCAGCTGCGCGGAATCACACACTCCTGGAATGACCAGCTGATAAATGGTGCGGGCATTGGAGTTCGCCAGATCGCCGCGAACCAATGGATTCGCGTCGGCGATCGAGATTTTTTTCAAGGCACACGCCCGGTGCGCCGGCAGTGAAGCCAGATAGAAACGTGCACCCGAACCTTCAAAGCTGACGTCCTTCGATCCCATGGGGATATACAAGCAGTCTCGCGGCTGAAGCTCGCTGCGCTGCCCATCGACCGTGACTGCGCCGGCTTCGGCGACATTGACGACGGCCATTTCGCGGCGCTCCAAAAACGGCTTGCCGGCGGCTGACTTCGGCTCGGTCTGTGCCGGCAGTCGAACCACCTTTCCGGCAGGAACCGCTCCGCCGATCACGAAGCGCTCATTGTGCGAATATGCCAGCTTGACTTGGCCCGCCTCAAACAGCCCCTCGACCAGATAGCGATCGCGCAGCGCCTCGTTGCTGACGCCCTCCATCATGTCGGGGTGCGTCGCTTGATAAGTCTTGTCGAACATCGTCACGGCTCCTTCACCACGGGTAGCCCGCTTTCAGCGTTTCGGCGGGGCAACCGAAGCACGATTGACCAGCATCGATGGAAACAATGACTGCTCCGCAGCCGCCGGATCGTCGTCGGGTGTTCCGGAGAGCAGCTTGAATGCTGCGGCACGCGCCATAGCGGCAATCGGCCAGCGCACCGTCGTCAGCGGCGGCCAAATGTGCGCGGCGATTGCCGTGTCGTCGAATCCCACAATCGACAGGTCTTGCGGCACTTCGAGTGTGCGCCGGCGCGCCGCATGCAGCACACCGGCTGCCATCTCGTCATTGGCGGCGAAGATTGCGGTCGGCGGGCGCGCGACGCTCAAGAGTTTTTCGCCGGCCGACAACCCTGAATCAAATCGATAGTCGCCCGGTGCGATCAGCTCAGCGCTGAAGGGCAGCCCTGCGGCCGCGATCGCTTCGTCGAATCCGGAGCGTCGCTCGAGTGCCGAGCGAAATCCTGCCGGGCCCTCGACCATGCCGATGCGCTTATGCCCCAGCGAAATCAGGTGCTCAATAGCCTGGCCGACCAACTCGCGATCATTGGAGCAGACCGAGCGGTCGCCTCGATCCAGCTGTGCCGACCCCATTCGAACATAGCGGCAGTCAAAGCGCTCGCACAGCTCGGCCAGCGCGCCATTCTCGGAAAGCGGCGGCATGATGATTACGCCGTGCAGACGCTGACGGTGAAGGAATGCGTGGATATCTTCGAGTGCTGTCGCCGAGCCCGGATATACCGGACGCACCAGCAGCGAATACTCGGTGCCCGCGAGTGCGTCGAGAATGCCCTGCTGCACGGTCAAAACCGTCTGCGGGTTGGGATTATCGTGAATCAGCCCGATAAGGAAATTGCGTCGCAACGCCAGCGCGCGCGCCTGAGGGTTGGGGACGTAGCCGGCCTTGCGGATGACCGCGTCCACCTTGCTGCGCGTTGCATCGTTCACCAGCGGCGATCGGTTGATCACACGGCTGACTGTCTTCTTCGATACCCCCGACATGCGAGCAATGTCGTTGATAGTCGCCTTGGCACGTAACCATCTGCGCCGATCCGCCAATTCCAACTCTCCGTGCCCGCTGACGCTTGTAGCCTAGCAGAACGCCGTGGACAATGACACCGGTTTCCTATAGCGTAATCAGGGGTCAATGGAGCGGGGAAATGATCGTGGACGCGGAATTGGAGGCCGGGGAAGCCCAGCAAATAGCGCAGCGTTTTGTTGCCGCCCGCCGCGCCGCAATTCCGCTATCCGAGTACCCGGGGACTGCACCGCAAACCCTGCAAACTGCCTACGACATCCAAGCCAGGGCCATTGCCGTTCAAGGCGGCCGCATTGCCGGCTGGAAAATCGGCAGAATATTACCTCCTCTCGACCATACATTCGGTGCCAATCGTTTGGCCGGCCCGATCTTTGCCTCGGCGCTGCGCCAGGCCAGCGATGAGCCCGTCATGCCGGTCTTCGTGGGCGGCTTTGCAGCCGTGGAAGCTGAGTATCTGTTTCAACTGGATGGGCGCATCGACCCGAACATGCGGCAGTGGTCCTGTGAGGAGGCGCTCGAGCACGTCAGCGCAGTTCATGTCGGATTTGAGATTGCGAGTTCTCCATTCGCGGGCATCAATCAGCTAGGGCCGCCCGTCACCGCTTCCGACTTCGGCAATAACAACGGCTTGGTGATCGGCCCGGCGATCGCCAACTGGCGAGAAGTCGCCTATGACAACTGGAACGTAACCACGACCATCAACGCCGCGGCGGTCGGCGCCGGTCGAGCGACATCCTTTCCCGACGGCAGCGCAGGATCCGTGCGATTCGCACTCGAATTCCTGGCGGCTCAGGGCATCACCGTCGCGGCTGGGACCTGGGTTTCGAGCGGTGCCATCACGGGTGTGCATGATGTCAAGGCGGGCGACCGCGTGGTTGCCCGCTTTGATGCACGTCTGGAGATCTCCTGCAGCATCGGTGCCGCCACGCCCTCGTCCCCCGCTCCCTCCCGATGATCAGTCCTGCCGCGCAGCCGCTGGCTGCCAGCGGATCTCCTGGGAAGGTGGGCAATTATCGCTGGCTCATCGTCGGTCTGTTGTTCGCCGCTACCGCAATCAACTACGTCGACCGGCAAATGATCGGAGTGCTCAAGCCAACGCTTCAGAGCGAGCTCAAATGGTCCGAGCTGGACTACGCGAACATCGTGTTTTGGTTTCAGACAGCCTACGCAGTCGGGTATCTGGCGTTCGGCAAAATCGCTGACCGAATCGGCGCACGGCTCGGATATGCGGTGGCGTTCGTGATCTGGACAGCCGCACACATGGCGCATGGATTGGTTGGCAACGTCTTGCAGTTCAGTTTGGCTAGAGCGGGACTCGGATTAGGGGAGTCCGGCAACTTTCCTGCAGGCATCAAGGCGGCGACGGAATGGTTTCCGGCCAAAGAGCGCGCCCTGGCGGTCGGCATTTACAACGCCGGCGCCAATGTCGGCGCCATCATCACGCCGCTCGTCGTTCCCATTCTTACCCTCAATTACGGTTGGCGCTCGGCGTTTGTCATTACCGGGGCGGTTAGCGTCGTTTGGCTGATCGCATGGCTTGCCATCTATCGCAAGCCGCGGCAGGAGAAACGGCTGTCGAGCGCGGAACTCGCGTGGATCGAAAGCGACCCGCCCGATCCTGCGGCGGCCCTGCCCTGGCTGCAGCTGATCCGAATCAAGGAAACCTGGGCCTACGCACTGGGTAAATTCTGCATCGACCCGATCTGGTGGTTTTACCTGTTTTGGCTGCCCGGCGTTTTAGGAACGCAGTACGGCCTTGACCTTAAGACGTTCGGTCCGCCGCTGGTGGCAATCTATTTGCTTTCCGATCTCGGCAGCATAGCGGGCGGCTGGGCTTCCTCTCGCATGATGAAGGCCGGCAAATCAGTCAACTTCGCACGCAAGATGACCATGCTCGGATGCGCCGTCGCCGTCACGCCGGTTTTTTTCGCGCAATATTTCCGCAGTCTCTGGGTCGCGGTGGGCGTCATCGGCGTTGCTACCGCGGCTCATCAGGCGTTTTCCGCGAATCTCTATACCCTGCCGTCGGATCTCTTCCCCAGAGGTGCGGTCGGATCAGTCATCGGCATCGGCGGAACGGTGGGAGCCATCGGCGGCATGATCTTCTCGCTTTACACCGGCTACATTCTCGACAAGTTCGGCAGCTACACGCCGATATTCGTCGTCGCGGGCAGCGCCTACTTCGTGGCGTTGGGCTTAGTCCATTTGCTGAGCCCACGCCTTAACTCTGCGGCGAGCCGTTCCGCGCCATGACTGCGGCGGTCGACCGGCGACTATTGCTGCTGTCGGAGCAGGACAACGTGGTTGTTGCACTCGTCAACTTGAAACAGGGCGACGTCGTGTGCATCGATGGGCATGAGGTGTCGATGCGTGCCGGCGCGCCGCTGGGATTCAAGATCGCCCGAAACGGGCTGGCGGCGGGAGATAAAGTTTTCAAATACGGCGCCGCCATCGGCTCGGCGACGGCCGCCATCGCTCGCGGCGACGTGGTGCATTTGCACAACATGAAGAGCGATTACCTACCCACGCATTCTTGAGCGGAGGGAATGACATGATGCAAGGTTGGCTGCGAAGCGACGGACGCAAGGGCATACGCAATGTCGTTGCGGTGGCGTACTTGGTGGAATGCGCACATCACGTGGCGCGCGAAATTGTCATCCCCTTCCGCGAACGCGATGTACACCTGGTCGGATTTCCGGGCTGCTACAAGAACGAATACGCCTACGAGATGATGTATCGCCTCGGAACGCACCCGAACGTAGGGGCGGTGCTCCTGGTCTCATTGGGTTGCGAAGGATTCGACCGGCGCGGACTTCGAGAGGCAATCGCGGCCACGGGTCGATCGGTAAAGATGCTGGTGATCCAGGCAGAAGGCGGCACGCGCTCGACAATTCTTGAAGGGCGCGCCTGGGTGCAGCAGGCACGCGAAGCATTGGATCGGCAGACAACGGTTCCGGTCGCCGTGAACGATCTCATCGTCGGCACGATTTGCGGCGGCTCCGACGGTACCAGCGGATTGACCGCCAATCCCGCAATTGGACGCGCCTGCGACCGGCTGACCGCTGAAGGCGCTGCATGCATCTTCGAGGAAACCGGCGAGCTGATCGGTTGCGAGGGGCACATGGCCTCGCGCGCGGCGACGCCAGCTCTGGCCGAGGCGATCGTCGCGTGCGTCGACAAGGCCGCACGCTACTACACGGTGCTCGGTCAAGGCAGTTTCGCACCCGGCAATGCCGAAGGAGGCCTGACCACCCAGGAAGAAAAGAGTCTGGGCGCGTACGCGAAATCCGGAGCGTCGGAAATCGTTGGTTTGATCAAGCCAGGAGACATTCCGCCGTCGGGCGGGCTGTACCTGCTCGACGTGGTCCCGGACGGCGAAGTTCGTTTTGGATTTCCAAACATCTCCGACAATGCGGAAATCGTCGAGCTGATCGCCTGCGGCAGTCACGTGGTGCTGTTCTCTACCGGCCGCGGTTCGGTCGTCGGTTCTGCGATTTCGCCCGTGATCAAGATCTGCGCGAACCCCGATACGTACCGACGCTTGAGCGAGGACATGGACGTGAACGCGGGCCGCATTCTATCCGGCGAAGCAACCCTTGACGAGGTAGGTGCTGAAATACTCGGCTTGGTGCACGCCGTGGCCGGCGGACAACACACAAAATCCGAGGAGCTAGGCCACCAGGAATTCATCCTGACGTACAAGCACTTCGAGCCAATGGGCCCGGGATGCCTGCCGGTGTAGTGCCATGACGAGACCTTTAATTCTGCATCCCGATCGTCTTTTCCCGACCGATCCCGGCGTTCGCGCCATTGCACGGCGTCTGTATCAATCGGTGGAAGGACTCCCGATCATTTCACCGCACGGTCACACGGATCCCGAGTGGTTCGCGAGCAACGCTAATTTCAGCAACCCCACCGACCTGTTGCTCACGCCGGATCATTACCTGTTTCGCATGCTGTACAGCCAAGGCATCGCGATGGAGTCCGTGGGCGTGCGTCCGCGCCAACTTGGCGCCCGCACGCAGTCGGCGGCCAGCAAGGCTGTCGCGGAGCCGCGCGCAGCGTGGCGCTTGTTCGCCGCAAACTATCACCTGTTCCGCGGCACTCCCTCGCGGCTTTGGCTCGATTGGGTGTTCGCCGAGGTCTTCGGCCTTAAGGATTGCCTGGAAGCCGCGACCGCCGATCGTCATTACGATCAGATCTCCGCGGCACTCAGCACCCCTGCATTCAAGCCGCGCGCCTTGTTCGATCGCTTTCGCATCGAGGTATTGGCGACCACCGAATCGCCGCTCGATCCCTTGCATCATCATCAAGCGATTCGCTCGAGCGGCTGGGGCGGCCGGATCATCACGACCTTTCGGCCGGACCCGGTGGTCGATCCGGCATACGAGGGCTTTCTCGGCAATCTCAAGACGCTTTCAGACCTTACCGGCAAAGATTGCTTTAACTACGCCGGATACTTGGAGGCGTTGCGCCGTCGTCGCGGTTTCTTTGCCGCAAACGGAGCCACCGCCAGCGATCATGGCCATCCCACCGCAGCGACTGCGGATTTGTCTCCTCGCGAAGCGGAACAATTGTTTGCGCTCATTGCGCGCGGCGATGCAGACGATAAACAGTCTGAATTGTTTCGCGCCCACATGCTCACCGTGATGGCGGGAATGAGCTTGGAGGACGGCATGGTGATGCAGATTCACCCCGGCTCTTTCCGCAATCACAACCGCGAGGTGTTCGAGCGATTTGGCCGAGACAAGGGCGCCGATATTCCCGGCGCCACGGACTATGTTACAGCGCTGCGGCCGCTGCTGGATCGCTATGGCAATGAACCCACCTTGACCGTCATCCTGTTCACTCTCGATGAAACGGCGTATGCGCGCGAATTGGCGCCGCTGGCCGGCCACTATCCGGCCTTGAAGCTCGGACCACCCTGGTGGTTTCACGACAGTCCGGAGGGCATGCGCCGCTTCCGTCAATGCGTGACCGAGACCGCAGGCTTTTACAACACGGCCGGATTCAACGACGACACGCGCGCATTTCTTTCGATACCGGCGCGGCACGATGTCGCACGGCGCATGGATTGCGGATTTCTGGCCCAATTGATCGCGGACCATCGCCTTGAAGAATGGGAGGCGGCGGAACTGGCCGTCGAACTGGCCTACTCCTTCGCCAAGCGGGCCTATAGGTTGTGAGGCTGTCGTCCGCGACGCTGGACAAAGTCTCCGGAAGCGTGCTCATGCCCCGATACGAGCGCAGTGCTCAAGCATGCGGCATCGTGCACATCGGACTTGGTGCTTTTCATCGAGCCCATCAGGCGGTCTACACCGATGATGCCATGAACGATGGCGACCGTGGTTGGGGCATTGTCGGTGTGTCGCTTCTCAACGCCGATGTGCAGGCGCAGATGAGCCCTCAGGATGGGCTCTACACAGTGCGCGAGAGTCAGGGCAGCGCGACCACCATCCGTTTGATCGGTTCAGTTCGCACAGTGCTGGTGGCGCCTCATGACCCCATCACCGTGGTGCGGGCCATTGCCGACCCCAATACCCGGATCGTGTCCTGCACCATTACCGAAAAAGGTTATTGCCGCGGTCGAGACGAGCGGCTCGATCGCACCTTGCCCGATCTCGCCAGCGATTTGGCCGCCGACGCGGCGCCGAGGACGATATACGGCTTCTTGGCAAACGCCTTGTCGATGCGCAAACAGTCAGGATTGCCCGGCCTGTCCCTGGTCTGCTGCGACAATCTCGCCGACAACGGCAGCCAGTTGTCGGCACTGCTTGGCGAATTTATCGGCGAGACCGATCCTTCGCTGCTGGAGTGGTTTTACGATCGCTGCCGCTGCCCCTCCACCATGGTCGATCGCATCGTACCGGCGACGACCGACGCGGACCGTGAGCAGACCGCGCGCGACATCGGTCTGCGCGATGAGGCGACCATCAACACGGAGCCCTTCCGCCAATGGGTAATCGAGGACAATTTCGCAGGCCCACGGCCGCGATGGGAGAGCGGCGGCGCGCAATTTGTGCCGGATGTTGCCCCGTTCGAAACCGCGAAATTGCGCATGCTCAACGGCGCCCATTCGGCCCTGGCCTATCTTGGCTTGGCGCGCGGTCATGAATTCGTGCATCAGGCGATGGCCGATCCGGAGCTTCGCCCGCTGATCGAGAGCTTAATGTGCAAGGAAGCGGCACCGAGCTTGGCGCACACCGCCGGTCTCGATCTCAACGCCTATGCGCAAGCATTGACCGCTCGCTTCTCCAACGCAGCACTTCGGCATCGACTGACGCAAATTGCAATGGACGGATCGCAGAAAATTCCGCAACGATGGCTGGACACCCTCGAAATACAGAACAAAAAAGGCCAGGACTGTCCGGCGTTGCTGCAAGCGCTGGCGGCGTGGATCGCCTTTTTGCGTGCGCGCGTCGAAGAGGTCGGCGATCCCATGGCCGCGACGCTCATCACCCTGTGGCGCCGGCGGGGCAAATCCGGAATCGTCGATGCGCTGTTCGGACCCGGTGGATTGTTTGCCCACCACTGGTCGGCTTCGCCGGAGATTCGCCGCCGCCTGACGCAGATGGTGGCGGGGTTCGATTTCCGGTAGTCCTTTCCTGTCGCCGATAGACGGAATCCGCCTACGGACGTGTAAGTGTCGTCCGTCTATTTTACGAAGCCTTGTGATACAAGCGTCAACTGCCGGCGCAATTCGCGGGTCGCACACTCGGTTTCGTGCCGACATCCAAGGATTGCGTGCGATCGCCGTCATTTCGGTCGTGCTCTATCACGCCCACAAGAATCTGTTGCCGGGCGGATTCGTCGGCGTCGACGTCTTTTTCGTGATCTCAGGATTTCTGATCAGCAGCATTTTGATGAACGAGCTGGATCGCGGCGAGTATTCGCTCGCGGGCTTCTATCGGCGTCGCATCAAGCGGCTATTCCCCGCGCTTTATCTCATGCTCGCCGTAGTGTTGGCAGCCGGGGCCGTGCTGTTGCCTCCGGATGCGCTCAAGGAACTCGGACACACGGCGGTCAGCACGGT
>DASXOY010000095.1:0-1619 GCA_036493935.1 Steroidobacteraceae bacterium
AGCGCTGGGCCGAAGGGCGCATAGCGGAACTGGAGCGCAAGATTGGCCAGCAGGCCCTGGAGATTGATTTTTTGAAGGGGTGCTTGCAGCGCATCGAGGAACAGCGGATGCTGCAGGCGTTGACTGGAAATCCGCCGTCTACCAAAAGGTCCAAGAAGAAGTGAAGGCTGGAGGCAGACTCACAGTCGAACGCATGGTGAAGCTGGGCCGGGTTTCCCGGTCCGGTTTCTATCGTTTCGACGACACCGATCCGGGGCCAGATCCCGACATGGAGTTACGCGACGCGATTCAGAAGATCGCGGTGGAGTGGCCCGCCTATGGACGACCGCGGGTGACACGCGAGTTGCGCGAGCGCGGCTGGACGGTGAATCCAAAGCGCGTCCACCGGCTGATGCGCAAGGACAACCTGCTGTGCGTGCGCAAGCGCAAGTTTGTGGTCACCACGGATTCCAACCACACGCGCAAGGTGTATCCGAACCTGGCGCGGGACATGGTTCTGACCGCGATCAATCAACTGTGGCGGGCCGATATCACCTACATCCGGCTACGCGACGAGTTCGTGTTCCTGGCCGTGATTCTGGACGCCTACTCGCGCCGCGTGATCGGTTGGGCGCTGGATCGTACGATGGAAGACTCCCTTACGCTGACTGCATTGCGTATGGCGCTGGCGCGTCGCGCGGTCGAACCTGGCTTAGTGCATCACTCCGACCGTGGCTCGCAGTACGCCAGCCAGGATTACACGGACTTACTCAAAGCCAACGGCATCGAGATCAGCATGTCGCGCAAGGGCAATCCGTGGGACAACGCCGCCTGCGAGTCCTTCATGAAAACGCTGAAGTACGAAGAGGTACTGCGCAATGAATACCGCGACCTGGCCGACGCTCGCGCGTCGATCCGCGAGTTCCTCGAAAAGATCTACAACCAGAAGCGGCTGCACTCCTCACTCGGCTACGTGCCGCCCGCCCGGTTCGAAAAGGATGCCGCTGCGCGGCAGCTTTCTGTATGAGTTTTCCGAGGCATAGGGAAATCTTTCCATCCGATGGAGGCGCCAGCCCTGCGGCCAACGCCTCCGCTCATCGTCTGGATGAGTCTCCGGCTGGCTATTCCTCGGCGGGTTGCTCCCCAGCATTGCCCGCTTCCGCTTCACCAGCCGGCCACCAGTATGCTGTAATGTCGTCTTGCCGGTCGAGTACTTTTCATCGAACGGCCAACTGTGTCTTAACTGTTTGTGTCAGTCGAGGGGGCAAGCGCATTCAGCGCCCATGTCAACTGAGAAATCGCTGTACGATCAAGTGCTCCTACCGGACTATGAGGACCGTATTCAAGAATGATCGAAGGTCGGTCGAATAGGCCGGTCCCATAACGACCGGCGCAGTTTCTTATAGTCTCGTGGAGAAGCCTGTGATGATCACGCGAGTCATAGAGAATGGGTCCACACCGCGGCTTCTCCAGGCTCGCTCATCGCCCTTCGCGTCAGTCAGAATGTACGCCGTCGCGACTTGTGCGTGTTGGTCGCCGCGATCGGCGGCAAAGGCATCCACGATATATCGTATGGCTGGATCGGAGACACTATATCCAACGAAGAGTACGGCCGCCGATCGGCGGAACAATTCAGATAG
>DASXOY010000096.1:0-2414 GCA_036493935.1 Steroidobacteraceae bacterium
GCTAAAAAAAGTGCATGAATTCGCGTCGCGGTTGTCGCATTGGGAAGTTGTAAAAAATTCCGGAGACCATTCGTGAGAATACTGGCCATGGCAGCGCTCTGCGCTGCGGTAGTCGCGCTGTCCGGGTGTCCGATCACGGGCGGCGCGAAGTACACCGTCGGCGGCACCGTGACGGGGGTGAGCGGATCAGGGCTCGCGCTGGAGCTCAACGGCGGCGACACCTTGACCTTCAACGGCAACGGCACCTTTGTCTTCGGCACGCGGCTCGAGAACAACGCAGCCTACGCCGTCACCGTCGCAGCACAGCCTTCGAATCCGTCTCAAACCTGCACGGTGCACAACGGCACCGGCACCATCAACAAGACCAGCGTCACCAACGTGACGGTTTCTTGCTCGCAAGTCGGGCGCTTCGCCTACATTGCCAACCGCCAGTCGAATTCGATCTCCGGCTTCGGCATCGATCCAACGACGGGTGCGCTCGTGCCCTTGGGCAGTTCGCCGTTCGCGTCGACCGGCACGACGCCCACGGCGCTGACCGTCGATCCGAACGGACAATTCCTATACGCCGCAAACAGCGGTTCCAATTCGGTCTCCGTCTATTCAATCAATGCGGCGAGCGGCGTATTGACGGCTGTGGGCGCGCCGGTAGCGGCGGGAACGGGGCCGGACGCCATTACGGTCGATCCCACGGATCATTTCCTCTATGTTGCCAATCTAAACTCCAATAGCGTCTCCGCGTTCCTCATCAACAGCGGCACACTGACTCCGGTTGTCGGCTCTCCCTTCACCGCAGGTCAAGGGCCGGCATCGCTGGCCATCGATCCGAACGGCAATTTTGTTTTTGTCGCAAATTTCAGCGGCAACTCGATCTCGGTATTTCTGATCGATCAGGCGAGCGGCATCTTGAGCCCGGTTTCCGGATCGCCGTTCGGCAGCGGCGCAGCTCCGATATCGATTGCCATCGATCCGACTAACGCCTTTGCTTTCGTGGCCAATAACACCGCGCAAACGATTGCTTCGTACGCGTTGAATCCGAGCACCGGCTCCCTCACACCGGTCGCCGGGTCGCCCATTACTCCCGGCGGAAGCCCGGAAGCACTCACTGTCGATTCGACCGGTAGCTATGTGTTCGCGGCCAACACTGAGGCGGCGAACCAAGTCGCCACATTCAACATCACGCCGGCAACCGGCGTGTTGACCCAATCCTCGGGAACCACCGCCGGTACGTTGCCCATTGCCGTGGCGATCGATCCATCAGGGCAATTTCTCTATGCCGTGAATTTCAACTCGAATGACGTTTCCGCCTACACGCTCGGGGCCAACGGCGGTCTCACTCCCGTCCCCGGCTCGCCTTTTGCCGTGGGCGTGCAGCCGCATTCGATCGCGATCGACTAGTCCTTGCCTGCGGATCCGCGTATGTTGCAGCGAACTGCTGCAAGGGACCCTAAAGAGATGAGCATTCATGATGTGACGCCGGGCATGCATGTGCCGCAGGAATTCAACGTCATCATAGAAATACCGCAGGCCTCCGAGCCCGTGAAGTATGAAATCGACAAGCAATCCGGCGCGCTGTTCGTCGACCGCTTTATGATGACGGCGATGCATTATCCGCTGAACTACGGCTACGTTCCCATGACCATCGGTGACGATGACGATCCGGTCGATGTGCTGGTGCATACGCCGTTTCCGCTGCTGCCGGGCGTGGTGGTGCGCTGCCGAGCCTTAGGCGTGCTGCGCATGGAAGACGAGTCGGGCGGCGATGCCAAGGTGTTGGCGGTCCCCACCGATGACATCTGTCCACTGTTCACCCACTGGCAAACCATCGAGGATGTGCCGGAGATACGCCTGAAGCAGATCCAGCATTTCTTCGAGCACTACAAGGACCTCGAGGCCGGCAAGTGGGTGAAGACGATGGGCTGGGACGGGCCGGAAGCGGCGCGCGACGAAATCCGCAGCGGCATCGCGGCCTACACGCGTCACACCGGCGCAGCGACGCCCTGAGTTACCCGAGTCAGGGCGCCGTGGGCGCCGTCTTGAAGGGAAGGCGCTCGTTCAGCTCGCTCATATAGAGCGCGATGCCGGCGCCTTCGCGCGTCAGGAAATCGTCGATCGCCCGGGCGAACTGCGGGTGCGCGAGCCAGTGCGCCGACGAGGTCTGCACGGGAAGAAGTCCACGCGCCATCTTGTGCTCGCCCTGCGCGCCACCCTCGAACCTGTGGTAGCCGTTGGCGATGCACCAGGCCAGCGGCGCGTAGTAGCAGGCGTCGAAGTGCAGGCAGTGGACGTGTTCGATCGCTCCCCAGTAGCGACCGAATGCCGATCCGTGCTCGGGATCGATGACGATGAGCGAACAGGCGATCCGCTTGCCGCCGCGCCAGGCGAGAAAGAGGAGCCAGTTGTCCGCCATCGTTCGC
>DASXOY010000097.1:0-7578 GCA_036493935.1 Steroidobacteraceae bacterium
CGCAACCATGACTACCAGAGAGTCACCCGCGATTCCGGCGGCACATACATCTTGTCCCCGGGTTTCACGGCAAACGCGGCATAAAAGCTTGGCATGTGCACGACCACGCCATTGGTGCGGTATTTCACCGGGGAATGAGGATCGGATTTGACTTGCGCGATGGTGCTTTCGTCGCGCCGCTTTCCCAGCCAACTCTGCGCGAACCCGATATAGAAGCGCTGATCGGCGGTCATGCCATCAATGATCGGCGGTGTGCGCCCGTGGAGCGACGCCAGATAGGCCTTGTAGGCAATTTCGATGCCGGCGATGTCGGCGATGTTCTCGCCCAAGGTCAGCGCGCCGTTGACGTGAAATCCGGGCACCGGTTCGAACGCGTCGTATTCCTTGATCAGCAGCTCGGTCTTGGCCTTGAACTTGGCGTGGTCTCCGGCGCTCCACCAGTCGCGTAAGTTGCCGTCGCTGTCGTATTGACTGCCTTGATCGTCAAAGCCGTGACTGATTTCGTGTCCAATGGTGGCGCCCGCGGAACCATAGTTGAATGCATCATCGGCGGCCGGATTGAACGCCGGCGGCTGCAATTGACCGGCGGGAAAGACGATCTCGTTGACCGAAGGGTTGTAATAGGCGTTGACCGTCGGCGCCGTCATGTTCCATTCGGAACGGTCCACCGGTCCTCCGAGCTGCGAGAGTTTGCGGTTTCGTTCGAATTGCTGCGCGCGCCGCACGTTGCCGAGCAAATCGTCGGGCAAGATGCTGAGCTTGCTGTAATCGCGCCAATGATCGGGGTAGCCGATCTTGACGTCGATCTTGCGCAGTTTCGCCTGCGCCTCGAGCTTCGTGGCAGCGCTCATCCACCGCAATTGATCGATGCTCGAGGCGTAGGCAGTGAGCAGATTGCGCACCAGTTCATCGATCCGTGCCTTGGTCTCCGGCGGAAAGTATTTCGCGGCGTACAATTTCCCGGAGGCTTCGCCGATCAGCCGGTCGACCAGCTGCGTGCCGCGCTTCCAGCGGTCAGGTGGTTGCTGTGTTCCCTGTAGGACACCTTGATTGAAGGCGAAGTCTTCCTCGACGAAGGCACGCGGCAAAAATGGCGCGCGGCTCGAGAGAACGCGGTAGCGGAAATAGGATTTCCACGTCGCTATCGGAGTGGATTCGATCAGTACGGACAATCCCTGCAGATAGTCGGGTTGACGCACGATCAGAGTCGGCAACGCGCTGGTCAGGCCGGACTCCGTGAAGAAGGCCTGCCAATTGATTGCAGGCGCCAATTGCGCGAGCTGCGCCGGCGTCTGCGGGTTGTAGGTTTTCTGCGAATCGCGATTGGCAACCCGCGTCCATTGGATCTTGGCCAGCGATGTCTCGAGCGCGATGATCTTGTCGGCTTGCTTGCCCGGGGCCGCATCGCCCAAAAAATTCAGCATCTTTTCGACATGCTCGCGGTACTTGGCGCGATATCCCGCCAGACGGGCGTCTTCGCTCAGGTAATAATCGCGGTCGGGCAACCCTAGGCCGCTTTGGGTCATCCAGAACGCATATTGCGTGGAATGCTTGGAGTCCGGACGAACGAAGGTTGCGATGGGCGATGGGATGCCGATGCGATCGAGCTGCGCCATCAGCATGCCGATCTCGCTCGGATGCCGAATGACGGCGACCAGCTGCAGCTCCGTGTTCAAAGGCTTGATGCCGAGGCGCTCGATGCGCGCTTCGTTCATGTAGCTGGAATACAGGTCGCTGACTTTGCGGACTTGCGGGTCGTTCGAAATCTGCGCCGCTTCGATCAGATCGCGCTGCTCGCTCAAGGATTGCTCGGTCATGAGCGCATCAACGCCATACGAGGATCGGTCCGGCGGGATGGCTACATCCTTCAGCCACGTGCCGTTGGCGAATTGAAAAAGATCGTCCTGAGGCCGCACCGACTTGTCCATGTCCTCGTTTTGAATTCCGGAGATCGGCGCCGATTCGCCGGCCGCCGCTGAGGCGCCCGCCAGCAGTGCCGCGGCCGCGAGGGCGAAGTATTGCGATTTCACAATGAACTCCAGCTGCATCGAGAACGGGAAATGCAACACACCATATCGCTTTGGCTTAGTATCGCGCAAAGCGATTGACAAGCGCGGCAATATCCTCGAAAAGTAATAGCGCTACAAGGCGCAGGCGGAGGCGGGATGTTTCGACAAAGAATATTCGGCGGCGTGCAGCGTTCATCCGCAGTGCTTGGGTTGTTGCTGTCAGTGGCGCCGCTATGCTGGGCAGCCGCGCCGGCGGCTCATGAGCTGAATCGCCAGGACCTGGAAGCATTCTTTGATGGGATCATTCCTCTGCAACTGGAACGCAGCGACGTCGCCGGTGCAACGGTACTCGTGATGCAAGGCAGCGATGTGCTGCTGCAGAAGGGCTACGGCTTTAGCGACCTGAAGGAAAAGCAGGCCGTGGATCCCAAGTCCACGATGTTCCGGCTCGCCTCGATTTCAAAGCTATTCACATGGACTGCTGCCATGCAGCTGGTTGAGCAGGGCAAGCTGGACCTTGACGTCGGCGTGGATCGCTATTTGGATTTTTCAATGGGCGCGCCGCCGATCACGCTGCGCAATCTCATGACCCACAGGACCGGCCTCGAGGAGGTGGTGCGCAATATCATCGTCACCGACCCGAAGCGCTACATGGCCTTGCGCGAATTTCTCGTCGAGAACCATCCGCATCGATTGTTCCCGCCCGGTACCATTCCGGAATATTCGAATTATGCGGTGGGGCTCGGCAGCTACATCGTGCAGAGAGTAAGCGGCGAACGCTTCGAAGACTATGTGGCGGCGCATATATTCGCGCCCCTGGGCATGACCCATTCAACCTTCTACCAGCCGCCGCCGAGCGCGTTGCAGAAGCTGCCGTCGGAAGGTTATCCCTCGAGCACGCGCGAAGCCCCGATAGGATTCGAACTGTTCAGCCCGGCGGGTGCCGGCGGGATCTCGTCTTCGGCCGCCGACATGGGGCGCTTCGGCCAAATGCTGCTGAACGGCGGCGAGCTTGACGGCCAACGCATTCTCAAGCCGGAGACCCTGGCGGAGATGTGGAAACCGCAGTTTCGCGCGAATGATCAATTGCCGGCGATCGGTCTGGGCTTCTATCAAGCTCCGCGGAATCAGCTCAAATGGATTGGGCACCAGGGCGATCTGGTCGCCTTTCACAGCCTGTTCTTCGTCGAGCCGCAGCAAAAGCTGGTGCTCTTCATTTCCTATAACTCGGCGGGCTCCGCGGCGAAGACTCGGCCGGAACTGCTGAACGCATTCTCCGACCGGTATTTCCCGATGGAGTTGCAGCAGCCGTTCATCAAGCTGCCCCAAGACAAATTGAAGGACATCGAAGGCACTTACCAGAGCACGCGCCGCGCCGACAGCACGATACTTCGGCTATTCGCCTTGATGGGCCAGTCGCACGCAAAGATCGACAAGGACGGCGTGCTGCATGTAGATAGGTCCAAGGATCTGCGAGGACATCCTTTTGCCTGGAAACCGATCGGCACTGATTTGTGGCAACAGGTGGACGATCAAAACAAAATGTTTGCTATTCGTGGTCCGAACGGCCGCATCGAGCGGCTGGCCGGCTACTTCGCGGCGGCTCAATTGCAGCGCGTGTCTTGGTACGAGCGGGACAAATTCGTCATGGCTGCGCTCGGATTCAGTGCGCTCGTAGGAGTCTGCGTTCTGTTCAACGTGCTGTTGCGGCTGGCACGCCGCTACATTTTTCGCAGCTCCCAGCCCCTTGCGCCCGCCAACCGCGTCGCTTTGGGCGCATGGACCAAGACTGCCGTGATTTACTGGCTGGTGTTGTTCGTGGTGCTTGCCGCGCTGTTCAGCCGCTTTGGCGACGATACGCTCCCGCCGACCTCGGCGTGGGACAAGTATTTTCTCTTGGGCGATGTACTGTTCGTGATTGCGGTTGCGTTAAGCGTATTCGCCGTGTTTTCGACCGCGCGCATCTGGCGCCGCCCGGCGATAAGCAGAATCAGCCAGATCAAATTCACGTTGGTCGGTATTGCGTGCGCTTACGCGTCATGGTTCGCCATCCATTGGCATCTCATAACGCCGCCGCATCGATTCTAGCGCTCGAGCAGCTTGACCTTATCCTGCACGCCTTCCCATTGCTTGGCGTCCGCGGGCGCGGCTTTCTTCTCGCTGATGACCGGCCATTTCTTGGCGAGCTCAGCATTCAATTCCTTGAAATTTTCCTGACCGGTGGGGATCTCTTCTTCCGAATAGATGGCCTCGACCGGGCACTCCGGCTCGCACAAGGTGCAGTCGATGCACTCGTCCGGATCGATCACCAGAAAATTCGGGCCCTCGTGGAAACAGTCGACGGGACAAACCTCGACGCAGTCCATGTATTTGCACTTGATGCAGCTCTCGGTGACCACGAACGCCATGACTTAACCTTCTCTAGACACTGTTTACGTTAAAGCTATTCTGCCACAGCCTTGAAATCCGCTGGCGGCAGCCGTTTCGCCGCTCGATCTTCAAACAGTCGATCGGCTTTTCAATTCCGTGAAATGATGTTCGTCCCTGCCCGCGGCGCGGTCGGCATAATATTGCCGCAAAGCATACTCGCCGCTGGCAAACGCGAGTGCCGACCACGGAATGTCTTCTTCCTCATATAGGGCGACTTCCAAGCTCTCCGGGCCCGGTGCAAATTTCGGTTCGAGCAGTTTCGCCCGGAACATGACATGCACCTGGTTCGCGCGGGTCACGTTGACCACGGCGAGCAGCGAACCCACCTCGACCTCGGCGAGCGCCTCCTCCTGGCACTCACGCGCCGCCGCCTGCTGCATGGTCTCGCCATTCTCCATGAAGCCGGCCGGCACGGTCCAGAACCCGAGACGAGGCTCAATGGCACGGCGGCAGAGCAGTATTTTGGTGCCCCACTCGGGCACACAACCCAAGACCAGCAGCGGATTCTTGTAGTGCACCATATTGCAGCCGGTGCATACAAAACGCGGCAAGTGATCCCCCGTGGGGACCTTGGATTCGACGGGTGAGCCGCAACTGCTGCAGAAATTCAAGAGTGATCCGTTGAAAATAAAGTCTGGTGCCCGAAGAGGGACAAAGTACTAAACCTGCGAAGGTGCCTGTAATCCCTGTATTACAGCGTTTCCTGTGACCCCAATGGTCCACGTAGATGGTCCATCTGCTATGATCCGACTCATGAACACCGAGCACCTCAGAAAGCGAAATAACGTCTGGTTCGTCCGCGTGGTGATCCCGCCTCATCTGCGCCAGCACATGGGCAAACGCGAACTGATCAGAACCACCAAGACCCATGACCTGGCCGTGGCCAACCGTCGGAAGCATCAGATGCTGGCCGACATACAGGCAATGATCGCACAAGCCGACATGGCCCGCACGATGCCGAAGGAGTCCAGCGAGTACGTGCTGGCGGCCGCCCGGGAGGCGCGCGCATCCGTCCTAGCTGGCACCGCCATGGCCGACGCCGAGCTTGGCCTGGATGCGACCATCGAGAACCACCTAGAGCTTCTACGGAAGCAGAACGGCGAGGACGACGAAGGTAACCCTAAGATCGGGGCGGCCCATGAGAACGTCATACGGCTCGCCCACAAGGAACTCGCGGGCCAGACCTTAGGCTTGCTCTCCGTCCAGGTCAAAGCCTACCTGAACGAGCTACGGCACGCGGAGCGGCCCCTGCGTAACCAGACGATCCGAGAGAAGGAGCGCGCGTTCAGCGAGTTCCAAGCCTGGTTGGTTCACGACGTCGAGGTAGACACGATCACGCGCGCCATGGCTGGCCAGTACCGCACCGAGAAACTGGTGACGAAGCAGGTGTCAGCCCAGACCACGAAGGGCACGCTGTCGCATTTCTCGGCGCTGTGGACCTGGCTGATGGATGAGCGTGGGCTCGTGGAGTCAAACCCGTGGGCCCGCATGGGCGGGAAGAAGGAATCCAAACGCGGCAAGGAAAAGAGCCGCCGGCCGTGGACCGATGCTGAACTGTTGGCGCTCATGAAGGTGATACCGAAGGACGACGCGCTATTCCCGCTGGCAGCAATCGCAGCGTACACGGGCGCGCGCCGGGAGGAGATTTGTCTACTCCGCAAGGCTGACGTTGACGGCAATGTGTTCAAGATCCGCGAGGGTAAGTCTCACGCAGCAGTGCGCGAGGTTCCCATCCACTCGGCGATCCGCCCGATAGTGGCACGCCTGGTCAAGACCTCGACCGACGACTACCTCATCCCGGGGCTGTTGACGGGCGGGATGGACGAAAAGCGCGGACACCTACTCGGCAAACGCTTCGGGTACTTCATCCGCCACAACGGGTTCCCTGATACGAAGCTGAAGTTCCACACGTTCCGCAACACTGTCAGCCAACGCTTCGAGGCCGCAGGTGTGCCATTGCCCGTCGCCAAGCAGATCATCGGGCACGAACGTGATGACCTCACGTACGGCACGTATTCCGATGGCATCGGCACGAAGGAGCTAACGAAGACTATGGCGAAGCTGACCTACGGTGCGCTCGATGAATACATGCAGGGCGCCGCGGGGAAGGTCAAGGTCGAGACTCGAAGCCATCGCAGGCCGACTAGGAGAAAGGTTGTCGCGTGACACAATTTGATCCAGCAACCTTGCTAGGCGACTACCGCGCGATGCTGGATGGCGCGATTGCGGACGCGAGGGCGGACCTCAGTGGCCTCCAAGCAAAGCCAAAGTACATGACCCTCGCTGCGGTGTACCTCACAGTACTCCAGTCCACTATCGAAGCAGCGAATGCGCTGCGCGCGCCCACCATCACTATAGGTGGCGTAGTGCGCTCGATTTTGGAGTCCTACGCGGACCTCCACGCCTTAGCAAGGAATCCCCTCTACGCGCGGAGGATGCTGGCGACACTCTACGAGCAGCGCTGCAAGCTCTTCCAAGACATGCTCACGCATCCTGCGAATCAGTATCACGCGAGTCTCGCCCAGCAACTGGACCCTGCGGCAGAGTTGGCCCAGTCCACGCAGCAACTGAACACCGAGAAAGCCGCTGGATACCAGCCTTTGAATAACTACGACCGAATGGACGCCGCAGGTCTCAGCAATGAGTACCGGAGCCTATATTGGCAACTCTGCCTCGAAAGTCACAACAGCATCGCGACGATTGAGGCGCGACACATCGACTCTGCGCGCGACGGCGTTATCCGCCTGGTCCTCGAACGCGACAATCCACCAGGTACGATGCTCAAGTACTTGGACTCCCTGGTCTCGATGTTGATCGAGGCTAGCCTGCTGGTTTACTCGAAGGTGAATCCGCAAATGTGCGTGCGATGGCAGAGGCGGCAAGCAGACCTACACGCCTATCGATCAGCAAACATTCCCGTCGGCTAAGAGCCACTAAAGCGCTCTAACGCCCGGGCACTTTTGAGAGTACTCTCGGCGCGCTTGAAGTGGCGCTTCATGAGCACATGCTGGCCAGCTTCGTCTGCCTGCATGGCCTTGAGCGCCCACTCGTGACACTCCAGCATCAACTCTAGGTGGCGCGTGAGGCGCTCGTGAACTTCTAGCGGTTCATCCATCGGTGCGCCCATGGTGGCACATGC